>DARY01000005.1 GCA_002503545.1 Candidatus Methanomethylophilus sp. UBA78 | reverse complement strand
CCTGATAGGCCGCAGACCGATCCTAAAGCGCCGGAACTTTGAACCATAAGTCATTCCAGATCTCATGATCTATGGGGTATTATCCAGAGTTTCCCCTGATTATCCCCCACTTTAGGGCACGTTGTCCACGTGTTACTGAGCAGTNNGGCAGGATCAACCGGAGTCAAATCTTATTGACTTTTCGTCATCAGATGAATGAAACTTGAAACTGGCAGTTTACCACGTTTCACCTATGTCCCGTGACGGCACACTCTATTCGAATGTCCGTTTTACACGAGACATTCGTAGCATCGAACGTCAGAGCTCAAGAGTGCACGCCCGCAGGCGGAGATCTTGGCTCTCCATATTGGAGAACACATCTTTGAGGCTGTGTTCTCGCGCATCCCCCAGTATACTGGAGAGATATATAAGCCTTTTCATCCGGGATGTTTTTCGCATTCCAGATGCACGATACAGTGTCGCCGCAAACCTTCGGAAAGGGCGCAGCGGTTACATCGTGTGAATTCCCTGATTCCTGGGTAGTATTTAATACTTCCGAGGAAGCAGTTGCTTCCCCTTAAACCCGCCGTTTCCAGCTGATTCAAGGTAAATCCCACTATAAACATCTAGTATATATAGATTACTGATGAGGCCCCCAACCCTCCGATCCGTGCGGAAACACGGGGGATCGCGCCGCCTTCATCCTTTAATAATATAGAATGTAAGATGAAGAATAAAAGCGTGTATGCTGCCGCGGAACGGGCCGACGGCCCGCCGACCTATGTTTTTTAATAGGAATAAGCATTATGCGCCGATACACGTGGAGGTGGCCCAGCCTGGTAAGGCGCCAGACTGCTAATCTGGTGTCCGTAGGACCCGGGGGTTCGAATCCCTCCCTCCACGCCATTCCATCATCCGGCATCGAAATTTTTGCGATTCGCCATCCGTTGCGGCCGAGTATACGGTCTGCCGAACGGAATCACTCCACTCTGATCTTCCAGAACCTGTCCAGCTCCACTCCGTTGCGGTCCAGTCTGAAATTCGCCTGCCAGATCTCCACGCCTCTGGAGACGCAGTCGTCCACGATCCTGCTGACCTCCTCGTAGTTGGTGCTCCTCTCGACGATCCTGAATCCGGGATTATCGTACAGGAACACTATCAGAAGCACCGCCTTCTGATGCGACTGCAGGCTGTCCGCCAGCTCCTGGATGTGCCTCGTCATCCTGTCCGTGGAGGAGAAAGGGGTGACCTTCTTCGTTTTAACGTAATCGGGCACATCGACCTGAAGGTGCTGCAGAGGGGTCTTGACCTCCAGATAGTTGTCTCCCACCAGGAAATCCAGTTTGGAGTTGCCTAGGAACTTCTCCCTCTGCACCTCCCCCGTACCGATCATCTCGGCGAACCCTCCGTTCCTGAGGTAATGCTCCACGTACCTGTTGGCGGCGTTCTGGTTTATGCCGATCCATTCCTTGACCCCGTCCCCGGGGCGGCCGAGACTGACCGCCTCGACGGTGTATTTCGTCTTCCTCTCAGGGTTGTCCGACGGGGAGAGGAGGCAGGGCCTTCCCGCCAGGTCGATGTTGCCGATCCTCCCGGTGGTGGGGCAATGGCATACCGTCTCCGCGCCTTCCACATCCACGGTCATCGTATAGATGCTGTTCCTTTTCAGGATGACCCCCTCGGTGAGAGGCGTACCGAAAACAATCCCGCCCATAGGGGATTTGTAAACATACGGACGATATCGATTTTTCCATCACGCAGTATTTTACCTTGAAGCATATCCTGAAAATCCATGAGGATCGACTTCGGCAGCATGGGTGAAGCGGAGATCCCGCACATGAACGGCGGCGAAGGCTCCGTGACCGCAAGGATGTACAACGACGAGCATACGAGGGTGATTGTCACCCGGATCCCCGCAGGTTCCTCGATAGGACTCCACGAGCAGACGTCCGGAGACGACATAAACTACATTATAGAAGGTAGGGGGAGAGCTGTATGCGACGGTGTGGAGGAGGCTCTTTCCCCGGGCATATGCCATATCTGCCCTAAGGGGAGCTCCCACACCATAATCAATGACGGGGATGCGGACCTGGTGCTGTTCACCGTGGTGAACAGGCGGTGAACTCCGAGGCATCCGAGAGGGATGCCCCGCCGTACCTGCGGGCGTCAGGATTATCATCGGGTCCGCGTTCGGGGGAATATGACTTGCCGTACCGGACTCCGCGACGCCATCGTAGACGTCATCAGACGCAGCGTCGAGGGCAGGGATGTCGCCGTCGCATGCTCGGGAGGGCTGGACTCCGGACTGGTCTCCTCCATAGCCAAAGACTATGCGGATTCCGTCACCCTTTACACCTGCGGGACTTCCAACGCCTTCGACGTGGCCATGGCCAAGGACCTCGCGGAGAAGATCTCGCTCCCGTGGAACCATGTGCAGATCTCCAAGAGCAACATATGCGACATGATCGCGGAGCTGGCCCTGGCGGGGGACACCGACGACCCCTTCACCATCTCCTACGAACTGCAGCTGTTCAGCGTATGCATGGCCGCGAAAGAGGAGGTGGTCCTCTCGGGACAGGGTTCGGACGAGTACTTCATGGGCTGTGCCAAATTCGTCGGAGCCTCGGACGAGGACTACGCCATGCTCGTCGAGGCGGCCAAGCAGAGGCTGAACGAGATATCCGTCCCCTGCGAGAGGAGGATCGCCAGACACTTCGGCAAGACGCTGATATATCCGTATCTTGACGCTTCCGTCCTCGGCGAGATATCCAAGATAGACATATTGGAGATGAAACCGGCGGACATGCAGTCCCGCAAATCGGTCCTCAAGGACGTGGCCAGGGATCTGGGGTACGGATTCCTGGCGGACAGGATAAAGAAGTCGTCCCAGTACGGCTCCGGCACCACCGACCTCATACGCGGCATGGCCCGCGACAGGGGGATGGAGTACAACGAGTTCATAGACTCGGTGTGCGAGGATGCCTTCAAAGGCAAATCCAGGATGGGGAGGGGTTCGATTGTGACCGCCCGGGTGGATCCCATACTCAAGGCGAAGGCTGAGGATATACTCAGGAGGCAGGGGCTTACGGCATCGGACGCCGTGACGGGACTGTACGAGAGGATCGTGCGGGACGGACGTGCCTGAAACACATGCCGCGACGGATCCCGTTCGGAACCGATTATAGATACTGTGTAAAATGATTTTTTACACATCCGCAAATCATACGGCAGCATCTAGGGCGTGTGCCAGATGCCGCGATCATACAGACCTGGCGATATCCCGCCCGGAGGACCCGGATGGATCCGCACGGAAATCTGCCGGAGTTCCGACAAGACCGTTTCCGCAGTTATTTTTTAAAACACCGAAAACGATGGCCCGACATGGACCTTCTGGGGAGAGGGCAGCCGATATTGATCATATCCGCGGCGGTCGCAGGGATAGTGTTGGGAGACCTCACGCCGCTCGGATCCGCACCTGCGGCGGCCATAGAGATATTCCTCATGATGCTGCTGTACGTCCTCTTCCTCTCCGTGGATCTGGGTCAGCTGAAGAGGTCTCTTACCAACGTCCGCTTCACCGCATCCGCGGCGGCCATAAACTTCGTCTTCACTCCGCTGCTCGCCTACGGTCTGGGTCTTCTGTTCTTCCCCGATTCGGCCGACATACGGATAGGACTCATGATGCTGCTGGTCACCCCGTGCACCGACTGGTACATCGTCTTCACGGGCATGAGCAGAGGGAATGTGGAGCTGGGTATGTCCATCCTGCCCCTCAACCTGATCCTCCAGATCGTGCTCCTGCCGGTCTATCTCCTGGTGTTCATGGGGGACGACATCAGCATGGACGCCTCGTCCATGCTGATGGATGCGGCCGCGGTCCTGGCCGTCCCGTTCCTCGCGGCGATGGTGACGAAAAGACTCACCGCCGGGAAAGAGAGCGCGGAAAGATTCCTGTCGGAGAGGGGCGACGGCCTGCAGCTCCTGTTCCTCTGTCTGGCGGTCGTCGTGATGTTCGCCTCGGAGGGGGACGCCCTGACCGACGACCCCGCCCTGCTGCTGAAACTGTTCGTGCCGCTGCTCGCATTCTTCTCGGCCGCTTTCATACTGGCACAGTTGGTGGGAAGGACCCAGGGATTCCCCCGCAGGGACATAGTGGCCCTGAACTTCACCACCCTGGCCAGAAACTCCCCTCTGGCCCTGGCGATCGCCGTAGCCGCCTTCCCGGACCGTCCCTTGATAGCTCTGGCACTGGTCATAGGGCCCCTGATAGAACTCCCGGTGCTCTCCCTCGTCTCGTCCGTCCTCAGGTCCTGGAACAGAGACGGGAAGACAGCGGATGCGGACAGCGTCGGATGAAAATCAAACCCGGGAATGCGGTCCGGAACCGATAAGACCCAGCATAGGATTTCAGTGACCTTTCTTGTTTTTCTTGGCGATGTTTTTCAGAACTTCGACGTCCTTCTTGGACAGGTCGTCGACCACGCTCCTGGCCGACTCCCTCATCGCGGGGATTATGCGGCCGTACAGGGCGATGCCCTCCTCGGAGAGCGTCATCAGGGATTTCCTCTTGTCCACGGCGGTGATGACGATGTATCTCTCCAGACCCTTGAGGGTGTTCGTCACCATGGACCTGTTCACCCCGAGAACCCTCGCAAGGTCCACCTTGGATATGCTGCCGTCGCTGGTGCCGATTTCACGTATCATCTGGGACTGCGCCACGGTAAGCCCGTAGAAACGCATCTTCTCCCCGAAATCAACAGAGAAACGGCGCCAGGAACCGAATGCCAGATCTATGAAGTGCTCGGCATAATCCATTGTATCGGAACGGTAACCGCAACTCCGCTATTAATAATGCGATACCGACACGGGCAACGGATAAGTAGGGATTCGACGGTATCCCAGACATGAAGTTCCTGGTCATATCCGACCTGCATCAGAAGAAATCCAGGATACCCTGGATAAACGGGATCGTCGAGAAGGAGGCGCCCGATGCCGTGCTCTTCCTGGGAGACATAACCGACATGGGAACCGCGGAGGATGCCGTGGAGATAGTATCGTCCATAGACTGCGCGGCCTACGTCCTGCCCGGCAACTGCGACCCCCGCGACCTTCCGGAGAAGATCTCCGAGGTCGCCACCGACATGCACGGAAAATCCGTGAAACTGCAGGGATACACCCTGGCAGGACTCGGAGGTTCCAACATAACCATATTCGGAACCCCGTTCGAACTCACCGAGGAGGAGATCGACTCCGCCCTCAGACCCATATCGGAGGAGGGCATGATCCTCATGACCCACGCCCCCGCCTACGGGACCCTGGACCACATACCCAACGGGACCAGCGTCGGCAGTCCGGCGATCGGGAAGATAATCAGCGATTTCCGTCCCGTGGTGGCGCTCTCGGGACACATCCACGAGGACATCGGAGCCAAGTACATCGGACGGACGCTCTTCGTCAACCCCGGACCGGCCAAGGACGGGCATGCGGCGATAGTCACCGTGGAGGAAGGTCGCGCCTGCGTGCGTTTCATAGGACCCTTGGACCCCTATTAAAGGAACAATCATTAAATATTGGTCCACAATAGCATGGGCGATTAACATGGCACTGTGGCAGGGTAAATCCAGCAGGAAATCCACCGGAGGCAGGCTCGTCCTCGCCAGAAGCAAGAGAAAGTTCGAGATCAGCAGAGAGAAGCAGTACACCAGGCTCGGAAAAGAGTCCCTCAGGCAGTACCGCGGAATGGGTGGAAGCATAAAGGTTGGAATGCTCTACGCCGAATACGCAAACGTGGTGGACAAGAAGACCAACACCACCAAGAGGGTAAAGATCCTCAACGTCACCGCCAACCCCTCCGACCCCAACTTCGTACAGCGTAACATCATCAACAAGGGAGCCAAGATCTCCACCGAGGCCGGAGATGCCGTCGTCACCTCCAAGCCCGGACAGGATGGTGCCATCAACGCTGTCCTGATCAACTGATCGGACGGTGCTACCCTCCCGGGGCCTGCCCCTGGGGCCGATTTTTCAAACGCTTATCTGCAAATTGATTTTAACCAGATTTCGCATACGCTAGATTGATTCCCATGGCTTACGATGACGAGACCGCGATCGTTCTTTGGCCCGAGTACTTCGACTCGACGCTGACCCGCGCCCAAGGGAGGAGGCTCCCGGTGGCGCTCTGCGTCAAACAGCCCTCGCTGGATATGATTGCGAAAGGCGCCATACTGCTGGATCTGGAATACCGCGTCGTCGAGGACAAGAGCTATCCGTCAGACTGGGTCTCCAAACGCGGATGCGTCCGCGTGGAAAAAGGCAAGATGAAGAAATCCGAGATACTCCCCAAGATAGGGGCGATCCTAGTCAAGAACCAGAAGTGAGCACGATGATTACTTCGCTCGATTCGAAGGTCATGGATGCCAATTCCGAGGCCCTCGGAACGGGCGTCCTCACCCTCATGGACAACGCAGGGAAAGCCGTGGCCGACCTGCTGAAGGAGAGATTCCACGGCAAGCGCTTCATAATATTCTGCGGGCACGGGAACAACGGAGGCGACGGTTTCGCGGCCGCCTCGCACATGGCGGATGAGGATGTCACGGTATGCGTCATAGGCGGTACGGACAAGGTGCGCTCCGAATCCGCGCAGCACTACCTGTCCAAACTGGAATGCCCCCAGGTTCCGTTCGATCCGAACAGCAGGAACTACGACGTCATGATCGATGCCGTCCTGGGGACGGGTTTCAAAGGCCGTCTGCGCCCGGAGATCGAAACGTACATCGACTACTCCCGCAAGTTCCAGGGGAAGATAGTCTCCGTCGACGTACCGACCGGACTCGGATTCGGTAAGAGCGTACTGCCCGACATAACCGTCACCCTGCACGATGTCAAGGAGGGCATGACCGAGGCCAACTCGGGGGAGATCGTCGTAGCCGATATAGGGATTCCCGCGGAGGCCCTCACCCATACCGGCCCCGGCGACATCTACCGCTACCCCATACCCCTGAAGGACAGCCACAAGGGTGCCAACGGGAGTCTGCTCGTCATCGGCGGCGGTCCCTACTACGGAGCTCCCGCGATGGCGGCCATGGCCGCCATGCGCACCGGGATCGACCTTGTGACCGTTGCCACCCCCGAATCGAGCTACCGCGAGGTGGCGGCCCAATCCCCCGTCCTGATAGTGAGGAAACTGAAAGGGAACACGTTGTGCCACGACCACGTCAAAGAGCTCCTCAAGATGTCGGATGTCTGCGATGCGGTGGTGATAGGGCCCGGACTGGGAAGGGACGAGCACACCTTCGAAGCGATCAACGAGTTCGTTTCCCTCTGCAGGAAGCCCATGGTCATAGACGCCGACGGCCTCAACGCCCTGGGTACGGAGTTCAACGCGAAGAACAGCCAGATTGTTCTGACCCCCCATGCCGGGGAATACCTGCGCATCGGCGGGGGTTCCAAGGAGGCGGAGGACGTGAGGAGGACCGCCTCGCGCCTCGGGTGCACCATCGTGCTCAAGGGAAGGAACGACATCATATCGAACGGCACCTCCGTCAAGATAAACGGCACCGGGACACCCGGGATGACGACCGGCGGAACGGGGGATGTCCTGACCGGCATAATAGGGGCCCTGATGGCCAAGGGCATGGACGCCTACGAAGCGGGATACCTCGGAGCCTACATGTCCGGAAAGGCGGGCGAACTCGCCTTCAACAAATACTCCTACGGGATGATAGCCGCGGATGTCATAGACCGCATACCCAAGGTCCTCAGAGACGGCCTCGACCGTCTGGGTATATGACGGACATTCAGCCGGTCCCCGGGATACCTGCCCTGAAGATGGGCAACTCGCTCGTCATAGGGGACCTGCACATAGGGGTGGAGGCCCACCTGGGGGCCAAGGGCATACATCTCACGTCCCGCACGGACACCATGTTCGACGCCGTCATAGAGGCAGCCGGAACCGATGTCGACCGCATTATCATGATCGGAGACATCAAGGATTCCGTACCGGGCTCCACCAAGCAGGAGTACAGGGAGATCCCCGTGTTCTGCGACAGGCTTCTGGAACATTTCGCCGAGGTCTGCATAGTACGCGGCAACCACGACACTTCCATAGAGGAGTTCGTCCCGGGGGCGGTGCGCATATACCCGGCGACCGGGATGGTCTCGGGGAACATAGGCCTGGTGCACGGACACACGTGGCCTTCCCCGGAGGTCATGTCCAGGAAAACCCTGGTACTGGGACATTGCCACCCCACCGTCCTCTTCAAGGACGGGGTCGGTACGCACGTCTCCGAACCTTGCTGGGTCAGGGGCAGTTTCACCTCCGCGAAGAACGAAAGGTACGAGACGCTTCCGGAATCTTTCATAATTGTGCCAGCATTCAACAGATTGCTGGGAGGGTCCCCCGTGAACGCCATAGACACGCCGCTGCTGGGTCCTATCATGAACTCGGATCTCGTCGATCTGGACAACTCCCACCTTTATCTCCTCGATGGCATATACCTCGGGAAGAGGGGCTCCCTCATGGTGAAGAACCGTCATGCGAGAAGATGGGACGACGACGAGACCTCGCCCCGCCACAGTGCTCTCTGAAAGTACAGAAAAGCACGCGCTGGCACATTGGTCTTGGAATCTTCCGTTACGTTGTAAAAGGTATCGGGAACGGGGAGATGGAGATCCCCGTCCCCTAAGATGTTTTATGAAAGGGGCCGGAGCCCCTGTTTCGACATCAGTTCCTGGTGATGGTGTCGTAGAGCGAACCGTCTGCGTTCCTGATCTCAGCGGTGAGCGGCATCTGGCCGGGCAGGCTGTGGGTAGCGCAGGAGTTGCAGGGGTCGTAGGCCCTGAAGGCCATCTCGACCATGTTGAGGAGGCCGGGGGACACATCGTAGTTCTTGATGAGAGCCTTGGCGACCTTGGCAACGTCCATGCAGATGGGTCCGTTGTTGTTGGTGGTTCCGACGACCAGGTTGCAGGAGGTGACGATTCCGTTCTCGTCGCAGGTGTAGTCGTGGGTCAGGGTTCCGCGGGGAGCCTCGACGCATCCGACACCGCGTCCGCCGGGGACGAGGTCGAACTGCTTGATGTTGGGGTCGGTCAGCTTGTCGCTGTACGCATCCTCCTTCAGCTTCTCTGCGGCGTAGAGCAGCTCGATGATCCTTGCCCAGTGGGTGGCCAGGGTGAACTGGACGGGCTCGCGGCCCTTGACTCCGAGGATCTCCCTGTACTCCTTCAGCGCCTCGTTGGCCAGCGGAGTGGATATGCTGTCGCAGACGTTCAGCCTGGAGAGCGGGGTCGCTCTGTAGAGACCGCTCTCGGGTCCGTCCACGAGTCCCTTGTATCCGGGGTTCCTCAGGTAGGGGAACTTCTCGTAGGACCAGGGCTCGATGGCCTCTCCGATGTGGTCCAGGTAGTTGACGGCGTCGTACTTGTCGTGCTCGTTTCCCTTCTGGTCGAGGACACGTACCTTACCGTCGTGGAACTCCAGCTGGTTCTTGTCGTTGACGAGGCCCATGTGGTAGGTCTCGTGGTAGTACAGGTCCTTGTTGGTTATGATGTCCACGTACTCCTTGTTGGAGAGGACGACGTCCTTGAAGACCTGGAGGGAGGTCTTGGCGAACTCCACGAGTCCGTCGGAGTATCCCTGGATGGTCTTGGCCTCCTCGTTGCTGATGGCCTTGCTGACTCCGCCGGGGACGCCCATGACGGGGTGGGTCGGCTTTCCGCCGATGATACCCTGGATCTTCTGGGCCTCGGCACGGGCCTTGAGGACGGCGGATCCGAGCTCGAGTCCGACGTTGGCGACGACACCGAGGACGTTCCTCTGCGCGGCGGGAGCCGCGGGTCCGCAGACGAAGTCGGGCGCAGCCAGTGCGTAGAAGTGCGCTATGTGGCTGTGCACGAAGTGTGCGTGGTAGAAGGTGTCCCTGATGTGGAACGCCGCCTCGGTGGGCTTGGCGCTGTAGCATCCGTCGATGGCCTTGGTGGCTGCGAGGTGGTGTGCGCCGGGGCAGACACCGCAAAGCCTTGCGGTGATCTGTGCGAGCTCGGTCACCCTCCTGCCTACGCAGAATCTCTCGAATCCCCTTACCTCGGGGACCTGCCAGTACGCGTTCTTCACATTTCCGCTGTCGTCGAGGAAGATCTCTATCTTTCCATGTCCCTCGAGACGGGTAATGGGGTCAACGGTCACCCTGTTGGTGGTGACCTTCTGTTTCTCATCCCAAATGATAGGTGCTGCCATTTGTCTTCCTCCTTATGCGGCCTTCTCCTCAGAGACGGCCCTCTTGATCAGAGACTTTCCGAGAGTGAACGCGTAGAAGTATCCGAGCGGGTCCTTGATGGTGGACATGATGTCGATGATCTTCTCCTCGTCCATGACGGGGTCGTCGTCCAGTACGGGGAACAGGGAGGCGATGGCGCTGAATGCGCTTGCTCCGTGGTCCTCGACGAAGTGGGTGGGTCCGTAGCATCCGCGGCAGGGCTGTCCGGCGCGGGTGCACCTTGCGTTGCATCCGCCGACGGTCGCAGGCCCGAGGCAGAGGATACCCTGGTCCATCAGGCACTTGTTGGGATCTACGTCGACCTGGTAGGGCTCGTAGATCTCGGTGATCCTCGCGTAGGTCTTCTCCCTGGGGCACTCGTCGCAGAGGCACTTCTCGGTGACTCCGATCTTGGCTCCCTTGGGGGGCAGCGCGACTCCGTTGTAGACGAAGTCGACGACGGCCTTCAGCAGGTGGGAGATGGACTCCTGCAGCGGAGGGCATCCGGGGAGGTAGTAGTCCACATCGATGACCTGGTCGAGGGTCTTGACGGTGTCGAAGAGCACGGGGAGGGTAAGGGTTCCCTCGGGGGCCTCGAACTTGTTCTGGGGCATGACGGGGGCGTCCTTGTGGTAGTCGGCCTGGAAGTTCGCGGTGGTCGGAGTCTTGGTGTAGACGTAGTCCAGGATCTCTTTGCTTCCGCCGGGGACGAGGTTGGCCAGAGCGGGGCTTCCGCCGAACACGGCGCAGGTTCCGTAGCTGACGACGATCTTCGACTTCTTCCTGAGGAGCTTCACCATGTGCTCGTTCTCG
>DARY01000023.1:11292-22956 GCA_002503545.1 Candidatus Methanomethylophilus sp. UBA78 | reverse complement strand
CCGGATTAATTGCCGAACAGAGTAACCTCTACAAAAAAGAATTAAAGGAGGAAGAGGATACAAGTGCCAGCAGGGAAGATGTTTGACGTCCGCAAGGGGCAAAGCACGCCGCCTGTTGGGCTGTGCGGACAGCCGCGGCATGTATGGTCTCATCTTCGAAGACGGCATGCTCGTGGCTTTGCCACGATCATACCATCTTAAGTGGTTCTTCCCTGCCCTTCTACTTGCCGCGGATATGTGCCAGACCGCCGTTCCCCCGCACCGGTCAGGACGCGTACCTCTCCTTCAGAAGATTCGCCCCGCGGGCGAGGGCCGTCATAACGGCGAGACCGATTATAAGCGGGAACACCAGGAAGAGGGGGTCCGCTATGTGCGACAGGGCGCAGGTCAGGGCGGTGGCCCCGGCGGGCGGATGGACCGTCCCCGTGCACACCATGACCAGGACGGACATGGAGACGCACAGGCCGCAGACCACCCACAGCAGATCGCCGAAGAGACCCGCCGCATCGAAGAGCCAGACTATCGCCATGGAGACGGCGGCCGAGAATATGTGGCCGAAGAACACGTTCTTCGGTCTGGAGAGCGGTGACGCCGGGACGGCGTAGATGAGCACGGCCGTCGAGCCCAGGGACGCCACGATGTACTGGTTGTGGAGGCTGGAATCGAGAAGACCCAGGAAGGCGATCCCCGCGAAGGAGGACAGGACGGTTATCAGGAGTACGGCGGGCCTGAAACCCTCCGCGGGACGGAACGGATTCATCATGGGACATTACCGGCCTGTTGCGGGGGCGGGGCCCTTGCGGATCCCGCCCCCGGATGGGCTCACTCTATGTTGAGCGTGACCATGTCCTCTCTGACGCTGCCGTTCGCCTTGATGCCGAAGGTGTCGACGAGCACCTTGAATATCCCGGGGGTCACGAAACCGGGGAGCCTGGGCCCCAGCATTATGTCCTTGACGCCGAGACTGAGGAGGGCCAGCAGGACGAGCACCGCCTTCTGCTCGTACCAGGCGATGTTGAAGGAGAGCGGGAGGCCGTTGATGTCGGTCCCGAAGGCCTCCGCCAGGGCGTTGGCTATGACGACGAGGGAGTAGCAGTCGTTGCACTGCCCGGCGTCGATCACGCGCGGTATCCCTCCGATGTCCCCGAGACCCAGCTTGTTGTACCTGTACTTGGCGCATCCCGCAGTGAGGATGACGGTGTCCGCCGGTAGGCTCCTGGCGAACTCGGTGTAGTACTCCCTGCCCTTCTCGCGCCCGTCGCATCCGGCCATGACGACGAATCTCTTGACGGCCCCGGACTTGACGGCCCCGACGACCTTGTCGGCCAGTGCCAGCACCTGGGAGTGCGCGAACCCGACGGTCAGCTCCATGTCGTCTATCTGCACGGGGGGAGCGCAGCCCTTGGCCATCTCGATGACGGCGGAGAAGTCCTTCCTGCCGCCGACGGCGTCTATGTGCTTCACGCCCGCGACGCCCGCCGTGCCCGTGGTGAAGAGCCTCTCCCTGTAGGAGTCCCTGGGTATCAGGACGCAGTTGGTGGTGGCGACGATCGGGCCGTTGAACGACTCGAACTCCTCCTTCTGCCTGTGCCAGGCCCCTCCGTAGTTACCGACCAGGTTAGAGTACTTCTTGAAGGCGGGATAGGCGTTGGCGGGGAGCATCTCCCCATGGGTGTAGACATCGATCCCGGTCCCCTGGGTCTGTTCGAGGATCTGCTCGAGGTCCTTCAGGTCGTGGCCGGTGACGAGGATGCCGGGGTTCTTCCCGACGCCCGTCCTCACGACGGTCGCCACGGGGGACCCGTAGGTGCCCGTGTTGGCTCCGTCGAGAAGTGCCAGACATGCGACTCCGGTCCTGCCGCACTCCATGTTGAGGGCCACGAGCTCCTCGGCGGTCTTCCTCTCCGCCAGGGCGGCGAGGGCCTTCCTCATGAAGGCGGTGACGGATTCGTCCCTGCCCCCGAGGACCGCCGCGTGGTGGTAGTAGGCCGCCATCCCCTTGAGGCCGAAGAGCAGCATCTCCTTGAGGGACCTGAGGTCCGCATCGGAGTCGAGGGACAGGATGTCCCTGCACCTGACCTCCGGGGATCCGCCCATGAGCTTCTCCGCCTCCGCCCTGCAGGCGTCGATCCTCGCACCGTCGAAATTCGTGTTGCTGAGGGTCATGAAGAGACCGTCGGCGATCAGGGCGTCGCAGAGCGGGCCGTCGCATCCGGCGGCCGCCAGCTCTATGAGCGTCCCGATGAGCAGGTCCTGCTTCTCGGCGAGTTCCGCGGTCTTGCCGCAAACCCCGTTCTTCGTACATCCGGTCCCCGCTATGGTCTCCTCGCACTGTCTGCAGAGCATCTTGTATTTCTCCTGTATCTTTTTGATACCAGATATGTAAAAGATATCAGAGTATAAATACCGGAGACTATCTGTTTGGAAACCATGGACCACAGCTGCACGGTATATCAGACGATGGAGTACCTTTCCAAGAGATGGGCCATCCTGATACTGCACGAACTGTACAAGGGGAGCGAATGGAAGAGGTTCTCGGAGGTCAGGAAGGCGATGGACGAGGTGACGCCGAAGATCCTCACCGAGAGGCTCAGGGACCTGGAGAAGGAGGGTCTCATAGAGAGGCGCGTCGACACCTCCTGCGTCCCCGTGAGGAGCGAGTACCGCCTGACCCCCGCCGGGGCGGAGCTGATGGAGGTCATCGGCAGCCTGAAGGCGTGGGCACTGAAGTGGAAGGTCGACAACAGGGTCTGCGCGGGCACCAGCTGCAGGCTGTGCACGCTGCCGGGACCGGTCACAGCAGGTACAGTTTTATCTCCTCGTGACGGACCCCCAGCTCATCGTTTATGAGCGACGACGGCACGGCCCCTATCCCCGAGGGGTATTCCATCGTCGTCTCGCACCCGTAGTACAGCTTCCCGTCGCCGCCGGCGATGCTGTAAGCCATGTAGTCGAATCCGGGCCGGATGTCCCCGGAGTACTCCGCGACATGGACGGCGGCCACGGCGTGCTCTGGTATGTCGTACACGCCAGCGGGGTATCCCGCCTCATCGAACAGCACGGCGCACAGTATGGCGGTGTCCTCGCAGTCGCCGCTGCCGGAGTAGATGGTCTCCATGGGGAAGGTCCAATAGTCGACGGCGTAATCGGCACCCTCCGAAATGTACTGGTAATTGTCCAGGGAGTAGTACCAGCTCACCTGCACGAAGGCCAGTACGAACTCGGCGTACGCCTGTCCGTCGAGGGGGGCCTCCGGACCGTAGACCCTCAGGTACTCGGCCCTCAGGTTATCCGATATGTCCCTGGTGACTTGGTTGGAACGGCAGAAGAACGCCTCGTTGAAATCCGCCGCGGACGAATTGCGGTAGAAACCGCCATCCGCCGTCACGTAATCCCCGTTCTGCTGGTGGTACCGGTGGTAAAGTCCGTAGGGGAACTCGATCTCGAAGGAGAACTCGTTGCCGCCGTACCTCCAGGCGTACGGCCTCTTGAAAAGATTGGTCCCGTCCACGGAACCGTCGTTGCCGACGTATTCGAAGGTGCCCCCGACGGTGTAGACGGCCGACGGGTCCGACCTGAGGGTGACGGTGAAGGACACCCCGTACGTATGTCCGACCGTGAGACCGTCGGCCGCCAGGACGGCCGCCCCCGTCTCGCCGGCGAGGGGTCTGTAGATGCCGCTCGCCACGGGCGTCATGGAACCGGTGTCCGTGAGGGTCATGGCGACGGAGGACAGGTCGGCGTAGGCGTTGCCCGTGCAGAATTCGGATTCGGACAGCATCTCCGGGGTATACCCGCTCAGGGTCACCGCCGCCGTGCCCCCATAGTTGAAGGCGAGGGACAGCACCCCGCTCTCGAAACCGCTCCCCGAGAGGAGGGCGTAATCGCGATCCGGGGAATACATGTTGTAGACCTTCAGCTCGTTCCCGACGCTTCCGGCGGTGACGTGCACCTCGACCGTGCTCGTGCTGCCGCCGTACGATGCGGTGACGGCGGCGTCGCCCACCGACATCCCCTTTATGAAGGCCCCTCCGGCCCACTCCGGGTCGGCGGTCACGGAGACCACGGACTCGTCGCTGCTGGTCCACTCCATGCCCTCCAGGACGTAGATGCGGGCCATGCCGGAGACCAGGTACTTCTCCTGTCCGACCCCCAGGGAGGTCTCCGTGGTGGTGATGCCGAAGGACTCGTCCTTCTCGCCGAGGAGGATCGATCCGGAAACGAAGATGAGGAGCGCCGCCACAGCCGCCGCTGCGGCCGCCACGGCCAGAACACCCCCGGCGCCGCCCCGCGCATCGGTCCTGAAGCCGGATCCCATGGGATTACGATAGCGTTCCTCCGTATAAACAGTTGACTGGGATCCGCCCCGTTTCTTCCGGGGAGGGATATGCGAACCCTTCCCTCATAGATCGGAGGAATAGATCCCGGTTAGGTACTGGACTGCCAGGGACGTGCAGATGATGGCAATCCAGCACAGGAATCCCAGGAGGATCGGCTTTCCGCCGTTCCTCACCAACTCCGCCAGGTTCGTGTTGAGACCTATGGCGAACATTGCCATGGCGATGAAGAACTTGGCCAGCCACTTGGCGGCAGGTATGAATTCATCGGAATACAGGCTGAGGAACCCGCCGCTGCCGAAACCGGTGACGGCCGTCGTGACGGCCGAGGCGGCGACGAACAGCAGGATGAACCACGGGAACACCTTCCTGAACGAGTACCCGCCTGCCGGACCCTCGGACCTGTGCCTCCTTGCGACGTACAGCGAAAGTGCCAGGGTTATGGGGATTATGGCGAGCGTCCTCGTGAGCTTCACCGTCACGGCCGCGGACAGTATCCCCTCGGCCCCGTAGATGTTCTCCGCGGAGGCCGCGGCCGCCGTCACCGACGAGGTGTCGTTGACCGCGGTGCCCGCGAACACGGCGAACCCCTCCGTCCCCAATCCGATGGCGTAACCGAGCGCCGGGAAGATCAGTGCGGCGGCGACGTTGAACAGGAATATGACGGAGATCGACTTCGCAATCTCGTCGTCCCTGGCATCTATCACCGGCGCCGCGGCGGCGATGGCGGAACCTCCGCAGATGGACGAACCTACGCCTATGAGCGTCGCCGTCTTCCAGCCGACCTTCAGCAGCCTCATCATGACGTACGCCGCGGCCAATGAGACGGATATGGTGCAAACGATGACAGGGAAGCTCTTCCCCCCGACGGCGAGTACGGTGTTGATGTTCAGCGAGAATCCCAGGATGACGACCGCCCCCTGGAGGACCTTCTTGGACGTGAACCTGATCCCGTCCTTCAGTCCGTCCCTGCCGGAAAGCGAGGGGAACTTCAATGCGATGGCCATGCCGAACAGGATCGCCAGCACCGGTGCGCCGATGAGGCCGAGTGACACGCCCCCCACGGTCAGGGACCCTGCGTACGTGGCGACCCCCGCGAATCCCGCACACAGCAGGATCCCGGGGACCGGATTGCCTATGTTCTTCATCTGATGCTCATCTCTTACGGAACCGCCGATTCGATTCGATAAAAATTATTTATATCTTTCTCGATATTGATAAATTATATTTATCAGGTGATAGGTTGATAGACCACAGGATCAGGACTTTCTTGACCCTCTGCGAACAGATGAACTACCGCAGGGCCGCCGAGAAGCTGCACATGACCCAGCCGGCGGTCACGCAGCAGATACACCATCTGGAGGACCACTACGGCGTGAAGCTCTTCGAATACGACCGCCGCAGACTCGTCATCACGCCGGAGGGGGAGTCGCTGAGGACTTATGCGGAGAACGTGCTCTACCAGGAGGAGCGCTTCGCTGAATCGCTGAAGGATAACACGGAACGCCGCCTCAGGCTGGGTTCCACCAAGACCATAGGCGAGTTCGTCATACCGGGCCTACTGGAAAGGTACCTCTCCGACGGGAAAAACCAGCTCACCGTGGAGGTGGACAACACCGAGAAGCTGCTCGGGATGCTGAAGAGGGGGGAGCTGGACATCGCGCTCGTCGAAGGGTACTTCGACACCGGGGAGTTCCGCCACCGCCTGTACCGCAGGGAGGAGTTCGTCGGGGTCTGCGGCAGGGACCATCCCTTCGCCGGGAGGTCGGTCCCGTTGGACCTGGTGTTCAGGAACACGCTCTTCCTGCGCGAGCAGGGTTCGGGCACGAGGCAGATTCTGGAGAGGTTCCTGGAGGAGGGGAACCGCTCCGTCTCGCAGTTCGACAGATGCGTGACCGTGAACAACTTCGGGCTGATGGGCGAACTCATCGGGAGGGGGTGCGGGATCACCTTCGCATACCGTTCGCTGACGGATTCCGACGGCAGACTGGCCGTGTTCAGGGTCGAGGGCACCGAGATGTTCAGGGATTTCAACTACGTTTTCCTGGACACCCCCTATTCCCGGAGGGACCTCGAGATGCTCGAGAGGCTCTCGGAGGAATGAACCGGGATGCGGACCTCATCCGCCCTCCGCGGCATCGTCCGCCGCGGACCTTCCGTAGTAATCCTCTATCCGCCTCTGCCGGAGGAAGTCCGTGAACACGTCCGAGTTGCGGATCCAGGTCCTCTTGGGTATGTCCATCCTCGCGCACATCCAGTCCAGGACCCCGTCGAGGGTGTCGAAGTGCACGGGGGTCTGCCTGAGCGCCTCGCGGACGTTCTCGCGGACGTTCCATACCCCCACCGGCATGACGTAGCCGGGATGGGCCTCCCTGCATATCACGGCCCCCGCCGTCCTGCCCTCCCTCTCGAGGAGCTCGTTGACGGCCATCCTCGAGGCGTAGTAGCAGCCGCCTATGTGCGCATACTCCCAGCGGCTCCCGAAGAACTCGCTGTCGTGAATGATCTCTATCCTCCTCCCGGTGCGGTCGGCCGCCCCCTCCCCCGACGGTGCGGCGGAAGCCGCCGGGTTCCAGGCGGTGTCCGGGTACCACGCCTCTATGAGCTCGAACCTCCAGGTCGTGGGGAGCATCACTATACACCAGCGGTTGTCCAGCTGCTCCCACCAATAGGCCCTGAAGTCGTCTATGGCGGGGTAGAAGCGGGTCCTCTTCAGGTAGTCCTTGCCGATTATGTCGTCCACGGCGGTTATGCTCCACCTGGTCGGGACGAAACGGCGGTTCTTCTCCACGCCCATGGTCCCCACCGAGAAGGCCTTCTGTATCTCGGAGATCAGGGTGCCGTTGTTGTAGGCCTCGAGCACGGCCCGGGCGGCGTTCATGTCTGTGTCGTAGAAGCTCTTCTCGAGGTTGCGCTCCCATTTCCCGTTCGACTTGCGGAAGCCCTCCATCCTGGCCGACGGCCCGAAGGGCTGCACCTCATCGTCGAGGACGATCCTCCCGCGGGGCCTCTCCCTGAACTTCGCCTCGACGTCGACCGGCTTGGCCGTCAGGGCGAGCTCCTGCACGTCGTCCACTATCCTCCCCGCCTTGCGGAAGTCCTTGGCGTCTATGGAGTACTTCCCCCTCACGAGGCGGTACCTCATGTCCACGACCTCGTCGATGGACTTCCCCATCCACCTCTCGGGGGTGTCCATGATGGAGGTGTCCCCGAACTCCCCGGGGAGGAGGGGGCCTATGTCCACCTTGGGGTATCCGAAGCGTCCCACGAAGACCGCGGGGGGACTGCTCCCCGCCAGGTCCCTCATGTCGGTGAGGGGCTTGGACCTCTGCCGGGAATAGAATTTTATCATGAGCGGGCAGCGGGGTTTGCCGCAGAGCAGGTGCGCACCCTTGCATACGACGCAGAGGCCGGACTTCACGGCTCCGCCGTCCTCCTTCTGCATCTCCTCGAAGAACGCCGCTCCCATGTTCCCTCCTTATGCCGAACGCCGATAAAAACACCGTCCCACCGGAACGGCGGGACGGACGGTCGTTCCGCAGCCTGCGGAAGGAATTGCGGCATCGGCTTTCCCGGAAGCATACCGTAGGGGACCGTCCCGGATCCCGGCCGCACCCGCTCTTTATCCCCGGGTTTTTCCGAAATGTTAGGAATGAAAATTCCGAAATGTTAGGAATGAAAATTCCGAAATGTACCGAACGTATTTAAATCAATAAATACTCCCCTAATCATGGGACTCGCACCCGAAGGATACAGACGCAGATTGATTGAGAAGGAATTGGAAGATCATCTGAGGGCATTCGGGGGAGTCAGCATCGAGGGACCGATGTGGTGCGGCAAGACATGGCTCGGCCTGAACGCATCCGAAAGTTCGTTCGAGATCGGACGGGTGGACGAATACGGACAGGACAACCGCGAACTCGTCGATATGAACGTACGTATCGCCATGGAGGGCAAGGAACCGCATCTGATTGACGAATGGCAGGAGGTGCCGAAACTCTGGGATGCTGTGAGGTCGGACCTGGACCTCAATCCGGGTAAGGGTAGATACATCCTCACCGGATCATCCATGCCGAAACCGAATAAACCCCTGCACAGCGGCACGGGGCGCATAAAGCGCCTCAGGATGAGGACCATGTCCCTGTACGAATCGGGCGATTCCTCCGGGGAAGTCTCGCTGAGGGACATCATCCAAGGCGGAGCGGCCGACGTCCCCTGCGGGAAGCCCGATCTGGGGCATCTGGTGGATCTGACAATGTCCGGAGGGTGGCCGGGGAATCTGGACCTCCCGTATGCGGACAGGGTCAATTCCGTGAGGGGATACCTGGAATCGGTCGTTGCTAAGGCATCCGAACTGGACGGGATCCATAGGAAGGAATCGAACCTCTGGATGACGGTCAGATCGCTAGCACGCAACGAATCCATTCTGGCGGATGTCGCCAAGATCCACAACGACACGGGCATTCCGATGGGGCCGGACATCCCTCTGATACTCGACGAGAGGACATCCGCGGACAGGCCCCCACTGTCATACGATACCGTAGCCGATTACATCGACGTGCTCAACAGACTCTACCTCACAGACGACCAGCCTGCGTTCGATCCCAATCTGAGGTCCAGCGTCAGAGTCGGGAAACGCATCAAGAGGCATCTGACGGACCCGTCTCTGGCGATAGCGGCGCTGAACGTCGGAAGGGACAGGCTGATAAAGGATCCGAAAACGTACGGGTTCCTCTTCGAAGCGATGTGCGAAAGGGACCTGAGCATCTACGCACGCAGTTTCGGCGCCAAGCAATACCATTACAGGGATGATTCCGGGACCGAGGTCGATTCGATAATAGAGATGCCGGACGGAAGCTGGGCGGCCGTGGAGATAAAATTGGGCGCCAACAGGATCGAGGAAGGTGCCGGATCCCTCCTCGATTTCAGGAATAGGATGGAAAGGCACGGGGCCGGGTCCCTGCCGTGCGCCCTGTGCGTCGTATGCGGCCTCGCCGACCGCGCGTACATGAGGGATGACGGGGTGTACGTCGTACCGATAACCGCACTGGGGCCGTGAACCGGCGGACAGGTGCGGCTGGATGGCGGTCCGGGATTGATTCGGGACGCGGACGCCGTCCCGCCGGAAACCTGCGAGAAGTGATCACATATAAGCGCGGACCGACCTGGAGTTAACCAAGTGCAAGGGGATCGATCCACGCTATGGGGCAGTATACCCTTTTTGAGTATAATAATTAATCCTCGAAAACCTCATGTTTTCAACGAAACACGAGAAAACTGGGACAAATAAAACTGTAACATTCATATAACATACTCAAAAATCGGAAGCTACCATGTTAGGGAGCCTTTCGGCGGACATGCTCGACCTTCAGTCTCCTGCCGTAGATGTTGGAGAACTCATCCTTGATGCTCTTGAGCTTCCACATCTGCATGCTGATGTCCTTGGCGGCCTTCAGGGAGAGGGTGACGGCGTCCTCCGAGGCAACCGTACCGATCTCCTCCACGGCCGAATCGCGGCCGCGGTCCAGTATATCCGCCATCTTCAGCACGAGGGCGCATTTCTGTATGGCCGCCGTCTCCTCGGGGTCGAGGCCGTGGAAGTACTTCGACGAGAGCCCCGGTATGGAGTTGTGGTGGAAGCGGGCGATGAGAGCCATGGCCTGCAGCTCTTCATCGTCGAATCCGGCCAGATAGGAGTTCCTTATTATCGTGTACGAATGGACGTTGTGCTTCTCGTAGCTTATGAACTCCCCGACGTCGTGGAGCTCGGCCGAATAGCCCAGCAGCTCCCTCCATTTGGGGTCCGTCCTCAGGACCCCCGCCGCCGTCAGAGCGTCGTAGATGGCGAGGGAGGAGCGCCTCACGGCCTCGGAGTGCTTGGTGTCGCATCCGCAGCGGGCGGCGAGCGTGTGCACGGACGAGTCGCGGACGTCGAAGTCCGGATGGCCGTTCTCCATCAGGTAGTCGGTCATCATGCCCTCGCGGAGACCGTTCCTGCTGACATCCATGCGCTCTATCCCGAAGAGGAACATCAGCTCCTCCACCACCGCCCCGCCCCCGACTATTATGTCGGCGCGGTTCGCGCTCATCTTCGGCAGACTCATCCTCCCCTCGACGTCGGAGGAGCAGATGTCCCTCATCAGCGACCTGAGCTCCCGGTGGGTGAAGTACGACGGGTCGCTGTCCTCTTCCCTGCGGGCCGCGCACATCTCGCCCAGGGCCACTATGGTGCCGGAGGAGCCGACGGCCCGGACGAAGCCGATCTCGCGCACCTTCGCGACGCTCCTGTAGGAGGCGGTGTCGACCATCCTGCGCAGGACGTCGTACTGCCGGGGGGTGACCTTCCCCTTCTGGTCCACGCCGGAACCGTAGGCCAGGCGGATCGCCCCGAGGCTGAGGCTGTCGAGGTACAGGTTCTCCTTCCCCTCCGCCAGGGCGATCTCCGTGCTCCCGCCGCCGACGTCGACGCAGAGGGTCCTGACGGGCGAGTCCGGTCCCAGCACCCCGAGGCGGATGAGCCTCGCCTCCTCCATGCCGGGGATGATGCGGAGGTCCACCCCGCACTCCTTCGCGGCCTGCACGAGGTCCGCGCGGTTGGGGGCCTCCCTCGCGGCGGCCGTGGCCATGGCCAGCACCCGCTCCGCCCCGAAACCCCTGGCCACCTCCGCGAACTTCGATATGACGATCTTGGCCTTCTCCACGGTCTCGGCATCGATGTGCCCGCTGACGTACAGGCTCTGCCCTATGCGCACCGACTCCTTGTCGGAGTACACGGGCGTCCCGAGGGAACCCTCGTAGAAACGGACAACCAGCACGTGCACGGAGTTGGTCCCCACATCGATGAAACCGACGGTCTTAGCCATGCCATACTCCCTTGTTGTCCATGAACCATTTCTGGGAACGCAGCTGCTTGTCGCCGCTCCCGCGCTTGCGCATGACGTAGGTGCCGTCGCTCCTCAGCTCGCGGGCCTTCACGTTGTCGCCCAGGGTGACGTTCAGGATGTCGTCCCTTATGCGGATCATCATCTCCTTGTCCAGGACCGGGAAGAGGGTCTCCACCCTGGCCAGCAGGTTCCTGGGCATCATGTCGGAGGAGCCCATGTACATCCTCGGGTCCCCGTCGTTGTGGAAGTAGTATATCCTCTCGTGCTCGAGGAAGCGGTCGACGATGCTCGTGACGGTGATGTTGTCGGAGATGCCCTTGATGCCGGGCCTGAGGCAGCAGAGGCCCCTGATGTTGAGGTCGATCTTCACCCCGGCCATGCTCGCCCTGTAGAGCTCGGCTATTATGTCGCTGTCTATCAGGCCGTTGGCCTTCATGGCGATG
>DARY01000023.1:0-11255 GCA_002503545.1 Candidatus Methanomethylophilus sp. UBA78 | reverse complement strand
CCGAAGTAGCCGGTGAGGGAGTTGAAGAGCTCCCCCACGTCCTCCCCGATCTCCTGGTTGGCCGTGAAGAACGATATGTCGGCGTACTGCTTGGCCGTGTTGGCGTTGTAGTTGCCGGAGGACATGTGCGTGTACCTCACCAGATGGTCCTTCTCGAGCCTGATCACCTGCAGGAGCTTGGAGTGGACCTTGAGGCCGACGGGGCCGTAGACCACGTGGACGCCGATCTTCTCCAGCTCCCTGGCCAGGGCGATGTTGTTGACCTCGTCGAACTTGGCCCTGAGCTCCATGAGCACGGACACCGCCTTCCCCTTCTCCTTGGCCCTCATGAGCTGCTTGATTATCTCCGAGTCCTTCCCCAGCCTGTAGAGGCATATCTTTATGGACTGGACGCTGGGGTCGTCCGCCGACTCCCTCAGCAGGCGTATGACCGTGTCGAACGTCTCGTAGGGGTGGAAGAGGATCCAGTCCTTCTGTCTGATGACGTCGAAGATGCAGGCCGCCTCGGATATCTCCTGCGGGACGGAGGGCGTGAAAGGCTTGTACTTCAGGGAGGGGAGGTTGAGGTTGTAGATCTCCCAGAGGTCGGTCTGCATCATCCCCTTGTCGGAGGCGCGGGTGACCTGCTGCTCCCGGAGCTTGAGGTTCTTGGCGAAGATGGAGACGAGGTCGGACGGCATGGAGTCCTCCACCAGCATCCTGACCGGGAACCCCGCATCCCTCGAGTCGAGGGCGGTCTCCACGGCGGACATGAGGTCCACGGCCTCGTCGATGGTGACCTTGACGTCGGCGTTCCTCGTGATCCTGAACTCGTAGCACCCGATGACCTCCAGACCGGGGAAGAGGGCACCTATGTTGTCCTTCAGTATGTTCTCCAGCAGGACGAACTGCTTCATCTGGCCCTCGGAGGGCACCTTAACGAAGCGGGGGAGGATGCCGACGGGGACCTTCACGCGGGCGTAGAGGACCTCCCCGTCCTCGCGCCTGAGCTTGACGGCCACGTTCAGCGAATTGTTCGATATGAAAGGGAACGGATGCGAGATGTCGAGGGCGAGGGGGGTCAGGAGGGGGTGGAGCCTCTCCTGGTAGTAGTCGTCGACCCACATCTTCTGCTTGGGGTCGAGGGCCGAGATGGACAGGATGCCGATGCCGTTGGCCGCCAGGGGCTCCTCGAGACGGGCCCAGCAGTCCTCGTAGCCGTCGATGAGCTCCCGCACGTTCTCGTTGAGGACCCTGATGAGCTCCTCCTCGTCGGCGTAGGCGTCGGGACCGATGTTGACCAGACGGTCGACCTCCGCGCCCAGGAGCCCGGGCATGCGGATCATGAAGAACTCGTCCATGTTGCCGTAGCAGATGGCGAGGAACTTCACCCTCTCGAGGAGGGGGACGGTGGTGTCCATCGCCTCCTCGAGGCAGCGCCTGTTGAAGCCGAGCCACGAGATCTCCCTGTTTATGTAGAGGGAGCGGTCGTATAGGTCTATCTCCCTGTCCTTCGGGGTCATTGGTTCTCCCCGCGGTCCCTGATCCTGACCGAGGTCGCATGCGCGTGCAGCCCCTCCACCTCGGCGAGGGTGTTTATCGTGGGGGCGAGGGCCGCCAGACCCTCCTTGGTCAGCATCTGCACGGTGGAGGTCTTCCTGAACATCGACACCGTGAGCCCGGAGCACACGGCGGCGTATCCGGAGGTCGGGAGGACGTGGTTGGTGCCGGAGGCGTAGTCGCCGGCGGCGATCGGGGTGTAGGGGCCCACGAATATGGAACCCGCGTTCCTTATCTTGGAGAGGACGTCCATGGGGTCCCTGACCTCTATGCAGAGGTGCTCGGGCGCGATCCCGTTCATGATCTCAACCGCCAGGTCCATGTCCTTGGCGACGATGTAGCCCGAGTTCCTGAAGGACTGCGCGATTATGTCCCTCCTGGGCTCCCCGGCGAGCTGCTCCATCATGCAGGCCCAGACCCTGTCGGGCAGCGACGGGTCGTCGGTGACGAGGACGAAGGCCGAGGAGGGCCCGTGCTCTCCCTGCGCCACGAGGTCGGCGGCGACGAACTCGGGCACGGCCGAGGAGTCCGCCAGCACCGCGGCCTCGGAGGGTCCGGCGGGGAAGTCGATGCCGACGGTGTCCTGCAGGAGGATCTTGGCCTCGGTCACGAAGGTGTTGCCGGGACCGACGATCTTCTGCACCTTCTCTATGCTCTCGGTGCCGAGGGCCATGGCGGCGATGGCCTGGGCCCCTCCGACCCTGTAGATCTCGTCGCATCCCGCTATGTCGAGGGCGACCAGGACGGCGGGGTTCGTCTTGCCGGGGGTGCAGCAGATGACCTCCTCCACCCCTGCGGTCTTGGCGGCGACGACCGTCATGAGGGCGGTGCTCGGATAGGCGGCGAGTCCGCCGGGGATGTAGCATCCGACCCTGTCCAGGGGGGTGCTCTTGACACCGAGGGTTATGCCCGGCTCCACCTCGGTCGTCCACATGTCGGGCGGGAGCTGCATCCTGTGGAAGCGCTGGATGTTGTACGCGGCGTTCTCGAGCTCGTCGACCACCTCCTGGTCGACCTCCCCGTAGGCGGCCTCTATCTCCTCGCGGGAGACCTCGAACCTATCGAGTTCCACCTTGTCGAACTTCTTCGTGAGCTCGCGGAGGGCCCTGTCGCCTTCCCTCCTGACCTGCTCGATTATGCCCTCGACGATATCCCTGACCTCGTCGGTCTTCGACATCCTGTTCTCGATCCAGGTCTCCTCGTCGATCTCCTTCCATTTCTCTGGTTCGGTGAACCCGCTGCCGCCGGCCGCTTTTTCCATGCGTGCGCCTATGTCTGCCCTGTTAAAATAGTATGCGCACCCGGCCGCCCGGAACGCCCCATACGCAACAAAAGATATTACTACGTCCACCCAATCTTCAGAGCGAATGAAGGTCATAATAGTCGGGGCCGGGAACGTCGGGATGGCGTCCGCCGAAGCGGCCTCGCGCAACAACGACGTCCTCATAATAGACAGGGACCAGGCCAAGGCCGAGGCGGCCAAGAACACCCTGCCCGTGTCGGTCCTCAGGGAGGACGGGAGCAACCCCAAGGTCCTGAGGGAGGCGATCGAGCGCATGGATGCCGACGCCATCCTCAGCTCCGTGCCGGACGACACCGTCAACATGTTCATCTGCGTCACGGCCAAGAGCATAAGGCCCGGCATACGCACCATAGCCTGCATAAGGGATCCGGATTACATGGCCGCCAACCTCGACAGCGTGGACGTCCTGGTTTCGCCGGAGAGCATCACCGCCGAGAAGATCATAAAGATGGCCACCCTGGAGAACGCCACGACCTTCGACCGGCTCAGCATGAAGAACATGTGCGTGGTCACCTTCCGCATAGAGAACGGGCAGAACGTCGTCGGGAAGACCGTCATCGAGATGGACATCCCCGAGGGCTGCACGATCGTCGCCATCTACCGGGGGGATGAGACCATCCTCGACGTCGCGACGACCGAGCTGCGCAACAACGACAGGGTGTGCGTCATGGGGACCGACGAGGGCATCCGGAGGTTCAACGACTCCATCGGGGTCAGGAGGGCGGTGAGGGAGATCGTCATCCTCGGGGCCGGCAAGAGCGGCATCGAGATCGGGAAGACCCTCTGCAGCAGCCCCGAGAAGTACTTCGTGAAGGTAATCGACGACGACCTGGCCAGATGCAGGGAGGCCTCCAAGATCCTCAAGGAGGCCCTCGTCGTCAACGGACCGGTGGTCGACCCCCTGTTCCTGCGCTCGGAGAACGTGGACGGGGCGGACGTCGTGATATCGGTGTCCCACATGGACGAACGCAACCTGCTGGCATGCATGACCGCCCTCAGGTTCGGAGTCAGGAAGATCGTGTCCCGCTACTCGATGGAGGAGTACGAGGAGATCTTCAAGTACGCCGGCATAGAGTCGGTGGTCGGATACCGCCGCGTCATCGTCAACGAGATCTCCCGCAGGATGGTCATCGCGATCGACAAATCGTCCAGCGGGTTCATAAGGATGGAACGTCCCAACGACTTCATGTTCGGCGTGGACGTCAGACACGGCACCCCCATCTGCGGCATGATGCTCGGGGACATCCGGATGCCGGAGGGCGTCCGCCTGGCCGCCGTCGTGAGGAACGGGGCCACCTTCTACCCCTCCCTGACCACTTCCTTCCTGGAGGGCGACCGCGTCCTCGTCTACACCCACATGGCCGACACGGTGAAACTCTCCGCCCTGCTGGGCAACCAGATCCCGGAGCTGTGAGGATGCCCTTCCCCACCCTCAGGAGGAGGATAGAACGCCTGGAGAGGTGGGAGAGCGGCACCGTCAAGGTTCTGGGTATAGTCGAGGTGCTCCTGGCGGTCATGCTGATGACCGTCGCGGCCTACGCCTTCCTGGTGGGGGACGACGCATCCGTCTTCGCCCTCCCGGCACCGTTCGTGCTCGCACTGGGACTGTTCCAGTACCTGTTCTTCTCCAACAGCAGGGCCATGGCGCCCTCGCTCGGCATCCTGCTGATCGCGGAGACCTGGCTCATAGCGTTCGTCATCCTCTCGGTGCCCTTCGTCCTGTCGGGGTTCACCTTCGCCAACGCCCTCTTCGAATCGGTCAGCGCCTTCACCACCACCGGCGCCACCATCCTGACCGACATCGGGGCCGTGGACGGCAGCCTGCTCCTCTGGAGGGCGGTGATGCAGTGGGCGGGAGGTATAACTGTCGTAATCATATTCACCGTCCTGCTCCCCATGCTGGGCGTGGGGGGCGCCGGCTTCGGTTCGAACGAGTTCTCCGGCGCGGACTCCAGCGGTTACACGACGAAGATATCCAGCGCGGCGTTCAACTTCTTCAGGATATATCTCCTCATGACCGCCGCCGAGATACTGGCACTTACCGCGCTGGGGGTGAGGCCGTTCGAATCGGTCTGCATATCGTTCTCCAACATACCCACCGGGGGGCTGCTCCCGTCCAACGACAGCATGGCCGGCTACGGGTTCCCCGTCCAGTTCGTGACCATGGTATTCATGTTCCTGGGAGCGACCAACTACTACCTCCTCTTCCGCACGTTCTTCACCAGGGACCGCAGGGCCCTCCGCAGGAGCTCCGAGTTCAGGTGGATGATGAAATGGTTCCTGACCTGCGCCCTGGTCATAACCGCCGTCATCGTCATCAGCGACGAGACCACGTACAACCTCGGCAACCTGAACGCGGTGTGGGACAGCCTCTGGCACGCCCTGTACTGCACGGTGTCCGCCGGGACGTCGTCCGGATTCGCCATAGCCGACTACACCGCATGGCCGACCCTGGCCATGATGATACTGCTGGTGGTGGAGTTCGTCGGGGGCATGTCCGGGTCGACGGCGGGAGGCATAAAGATCCACCGTATGATGGCCCTCAGGACCTACATAGTGGCCGGCATGGACAAGATCATGCATCCCAGCGCGGTCACGTCGATGAGGATAGACGACAAGACCCTGGAGTCCAACGAGGTCTCCTCGGCCGTGTCCACCGTCTTCCTTTTCGTTCTGGGAGTGGTGGTGGCGCTGTGCATCGTCATGTTCCTGGAACCGCAGCTCGACGTCCAGACCGATTTCGGCATCGTCTTCGCCTCCATCGCCAACGTCGGGGTCGGGTCCGGACAGATAGGGCCGTTCGACAACTACGACTCCCTGAGGGACACCACCAAGTACCTCATGTGCCTCCTCATGTGGCTGGGGAGGATGGAATTCGTCCTGGCCATAATGATATTCACCAGGGGATTCTGGGAGGACATCCGTCTCAACGCGGGCTTCCGCGCCAGGGCCATGGCGCTCAGGCGCGTTTACGAGATCGACAGGAAATACAGATGAGCCGGATCGGGAATCCGCATGTCTGGCACATGCGTATCCTTCGGACCGGCCCCTGTGAAAACAAAGATTATGTCTGGCACATGACCGGATCGGTATGTGCCAGATGTTTTGCGGCGGCTCTCACTGGTTCCTGCACATGGCGAGAATCCTGAAGACGGCCGGGTTGCCCGGTTCGATCTCGTTGATCGCCCCCGCGGCCACCTTGGCCTCCCAGTAGGTCCCCTTGTCGCAGAAGCTGTAGCCGATGGTCTCCAGCGCCCCGATGTGGCGCCCGTCCAGCTTGAGCGCCTTCGACGAGAAGGCCCCG
This sequence comes from Candidatus Methanomethylophilus sp. UBA78, assembly GCA_002503545.1. Lineage (GTDB taxonomy): Archaea > Thermoplasmatota > Thermoplasmata > Methanomassiliicoccales > Methanomethylophilaceae > Methanomethylophilus. The sequence continues at coordinate 5,109 of DARY01000023.1, read as the reverse complement.
GAGGCGGTCGAGTTGCCGTTGAGCCACTGGTAGTACGCCATGAGGGCGTACCCGTCCGCATCCTTGGACTTCATCCTGTCCTTGGCGTACCTGGCGGCATCCTTGTCGCGGTCGGCGAGGATCAGGGCGGAGATGTAGCATCTCCCGGCGCGGTAGGATCCGCTCCCCTTCAGGATGTCCTCGGCCTCGGAGATGGCCTCGCCGTGCCTCCCCATGGATCCGAGCACCTGCACCTTCAGCACGCGGTCTATCTCATCGAGCTTCTCCATCTTCCCCAGCGCGGCGAGGGCCTCCTCGTCCCTGCCGTTGCCGTGCATCACGGCGGCGCGCGCACGGAGGACGCGGTCGCTGTCCCCGAGGTCCTCGAGGACGGAACCGGCCTCCCTCAGGCACCCGAGGCCGATGAGCCCCGTGGCCACATCGTACCTGGATTTCTCGTCCGCGGGTATGTGGGACATGAGGACCGAGAGCACCCCCGGGAAGTCCCTGTCGTTGCCGATGGTCCTGAGCATGGAGCAGCAGGTGAGGAGGATCATGGGGTCGTCCTGGTTCTTGGAGGCGAGGTCCATGATCTGTATGGAGGCGACGTCGTTCTTCTCGTCGCGTATGTTCTGTCTGATGGCCTGGAAGGCCTCGTTGTTGTCCATCGCCACGGACTATGCCCGCTTCCATTAATAAAAGTCGCTGACGGCCTGGTAAGGTTTTTAGGATGTTCGGCATAGCCCCCTCCGGAGTGACAGGATGATCTATTCCGTCTTCGAGGTTCTGATGCTTCTCTGCTTCGCCGCCTCATGGCCCTTCAACATAGCGCGTTCCTACACGTCGCGCACGGCTAAGGGCAAGAGCATAGTCTTCGAGGCCATAGTGGTGGTCGGATACCTGTTCGGCGTCGCCAACAAGATCGTGAACGATCAGATCAACTACGTCCTCGCCTTCTACATCCTCGACATAGCCCTGGTCGCCGTGGACATGTGCCTGTACGTGAGGAACAGGAGGATCGATGCGGCGGCGGATGCGGCTCTGGGGCCGTGAGGGGCGTCCCGGCGCCTTCCGTTCGGGACACTTTATTATTAGGCGATGGCATATCGGAGAATCATGATAGTCGAGAGCGTCGCCTTCGCTGACGGCAAGATCGCAGACAAGTACGGGTCCAAGGGAACTGAATTCGGAGCCGGCGGCATGCCGGCGCTGTCGTTCCCCCTGAAGATCTCGGAGGCCCCCGCAGGTACGGCATCCTACGCGATCGTCTTCGACGACCCCGACTCGGTACCCCCGTGCGGCTTCAGATGGGTGCACTGGCTGGTCGCCGGGCTCAAGAAGAACCATCTGGAGGAGGACGCGTCCCGCCTGGACGCCGGACTGATCCAGGGGGCCAACAGCTGGATGGACCGCGGGACCGACAGGAAGGGCGCCAGCGCCTACGGCGGACCCGCCCCTCCGGACAGACCGCACGAGTACGTCCTGACGGTCATGGCCCTCGACTTCGAGCCGGCCCTGAAGAGCGGATTCACCCTCGAGGACCTCAACAGGGTTTCGAAGGGGCACATACTCGCGAAAGCAACCCTCAAGGGAGTCTACTCCCCGAAGGAATGAGGCGTCCGGCCCCGACCGTAAGTACCGGAGATGATGGTATGCCGACCGAAGCAGCATCAGACGCGGAGACCGCTTTCAGACAGGCCCAGGAACTGGCCAAGGAGGGCAGGGCGGAGGAGGCCTTCCGCCTGTACGCCGAGGCGGCGGAGACGGGGCATCCCGCCGCCGCCTACATGGTGGGACAGCAGTACGGGATGGGTGCGGGCGTGGAGAGGAACGACAGGGAGTCCCTCTTCTGGACGATGTACGCCGCCACGAACGGGTACGTCCCGGCCAAGGGCGCCGTGGCCAACAGGCTGTTCCGCTCCGACGGTCCCTCCGACGGGAACATATTCGAGTACGCCCGCGGCAAAGCGGAGTCCGGGTCCGCCGCCGGCATGTACGTGACCGGCATGTGCTACGACCTCGCCATAGGGACGGAGCTGGACGACGCCAAGGCATACGGGATGTTCTGCATGGCCGCGGACGCCGGCAACCTGGACGGGGCCTGCCAGAAGGCCCTCTGCGTCATAAGGGGCACCGGCACGGCCCGCGACAGAGCCGCCGGTGCGACCATGCTCGCGGAGGTCGCATCCAAAGGTAACATACGCGCCTCCCTCAAGTACGCCTGGTGCCTGGAGCACGGGGTCGGGGTGGCGAAGGACACGAAGGCCGCGTTCACCGCCTACTCCGCCGTGGCGGACAGGAAGATTCCTCTGGGACAGTACGAGGTCGGGAGATGCTACATGGACGGCGTAGGGGTGGCGAAGGACGCCAACATGGCCTACAGCTGGTACCTGGTCGCCCAGACCGTGGGCTGCGTCGAGGCCGACTACGGGATGGCCAGATGCCTCATGGGCGGCGTGGGTGTCAACCGCGACACCGAGAGGGGTCTCAAACTCCTCGTCTCCGCCGCGGAGAGGGGATCCGTGGACGCCATGATCATGCTGGGACAGCTCTACTCCAAGGGCAGACTCGTGAAGAAGGACCCGGCGAAGGCCTTCGGGTGGTTCAGGACCGCCGCCGACCTGGGGAACCCGTTCGCCGAACTGACGACGGGGGAATGCTACTCCCAGGGCAACGGCGTCGCCAAGGACGCCTCCATGGCGTTCAGGTACTACCTCCGTTCGGCCGTCCACGGCAACACGCAGGGCTGCCACCTGGCGGGATCCGACCTCATATCCGGCAACGGGGTCAGGAGGGACGAGGCGAGGGGGTTCCGCCTGTGCAGCATGGCGGCGGAAGACGGGTACATGAAATCGATGTACATCGTCGCCAACTGCTACGCCCAGGGCAGGGGGGTGGAGAAGGACCTCGCGAAGGCCTTCCGGCTCCACATGGACCTCGCCGAGAGGGGCTACATCAAATCGCAGCTGTACGTCGGGGAGAGCTACTACCACGCCAACGGCGTCGCGGAGGATTACGCCGAGGCCCGCAGATGGTTCGAGAAGGGGGCGGAGGAGGGTAACCTGTTCTGCCAGTACTACATGGGCGACATCTACCACAACGGACGCGGAGTGCCCAAGGACGATGCGAAGGCCGTCGGATGGTACGAGAAGGCGGCCGCCCAGGGACACACCCTGTCCAAGAAGATCCTGCAGGCCATGAACGTCGCCGAGAATGCGAGGAGGGAGGAGAGTCCGTTCGAGATGTTCGTCAGGGATGCGGAGAAGGGCAATCCCCAATCCATGTACATCGTGGGCAGGTATTACGAGGACGGCATCGGCATGAACAGGGACATCGCATCCGCCAGCAAATGGTACAGTAAAGCAGCCGCGGCGGGGAACGAAGCGGCCAAGAGGGCCCTCGCCGCACTCGAGAAGAAGGAATGAGCGTGACCGTAAGGGTATTCGTTTCCATACCGGTACCCAATACATCGGGACTCGACCCGCTCATGAGGGATTTGAAAGGAGTGCGGGGGGTGAAGCCGTCCCCTTCGAAGCAGATGCACATAACCCTGAAGTTCATAGGGGACGTACCGGAGGAGAGCATCGACGCCATAGGCGGATGCGTCTCGGAATCCATAGCCGGCATATCCGGCGGCAGGATTACGCTGAGGGGAGTGGGCGCATTCCCCAACCAGAGGGCACCGAGGATCGTCTGGACCGGGGTGGAGACGGACCTCCCGCTGACAAGGATATCCGACGACCTGGGCAGGAGGCTCGGAGCGGAGGGCATCCCGTTCGATCCCAAACCTTTCAAACCGCACGTCACGGTGGCCAGAATCGAAGGCAGGCCCGACCTCTCGAGGATCATGCGCAACTACTCCGCGACGGAATTCGCCTCGTTCATCTGCCCTGCGGTCCTCGTCATGAGGAGCGACCTGTCCCCGGAAGGAGCCTCTCACACGATATTGAAGGTCTGCGAGCTGCACCGATGAATCCTCTGCGGACCGGAGGTCCTGGGACCGATTCATCACAGCCTTCTAGAACCCGCCGACACGGATGCGTTTGTTCCCCGGATGATGTGCCAGCATACGATTTTTCCATTTGATCCATGCGATGCTCCCTTATGCGTCACCAACTGTGCCAGAACCTTTTTCGGAGATCGTCTTACACCATCCAGGTAAAGATTGTGTTTCGACAACCGCTTTTCGGCACTGGCACATTATGAAAATAAAACTCCGAGGCTGGAACGGTCGAAAAAAGCAAACTTAAAGGGTTTGGAAGAGGTTTGGAAGAGGTTTAATCCCTGAGGGCTTCAGGCCTTCCTCCTGGAGTAGTTGAAGCCCACAAGGATTCCCAGGGCGATGAGCAGGTCCACTATGATGAACAGGTAGAGCAGCACATCGCTGTCCTCGCCGTCCACCCTGTCTCCGAGATAGTATATCGAGAACGTTCCAGTCTCGAACGTTAGCTTACCGTTCTCGTAGGTGGTCTTGCGCATGTGGGTGTTGCCGTTGTCGTCGATGAAGTAAATCGTCTTCTTGGACATGTCCTCGCCATCCGTCGGAGTGTAGTTCAGCGTGATGGTGGCAGAACCGCCGAGCAGGTCGTGGACATCTCCGTCTCCGGTCTTCGCGGACAGGGAGATGACGAGCGCGTCGCCCACCTTGGCTCTCTGGGCCTCGGTGAGGTCTTCGGAGGAAACCTTCCCGATCGATATCTCCGCCTTGCCGCCGGAAGTACCGGCCATGGCAGCAGCTGCCTTCTGGTCTATGACGATTTCTCCCAGGGCCGAGGCGATCTTGACCGTTGCACCTCCCTCGGACAGTGCCTTCAGCGATGCTGCGGGCAATTCGATGGAGACAGTCTCACTGGAGTCCGCATCCACGGATATGAGGACCTCGTTGGTTATCGAGGAACCTTCGGCGCCCAGCATGTTGACGGCTTCCTTGATCTTATCCAACGCTGCGTTTATCGCCTCCTCGGACACGGTCGCCTTGGTCTCGCCGTTGACGGTGGTGACTTCCGTTCCCAGTTCGGTATGGACCGTGACTCCATCTCCGGAATTGGTGACTGAAACAGTCACGTTGTTTTCCGGATCGGTCAGGACGATCTCGTCTTCCAACTCGACCGTGAGCGATCCGCCGACGTA
>DARY01000029.1:247-46602 GCA_002503545.1 Candidatus Methanomethylophilus sp. UBA78 | reverse complement strand
CTCGTGCTCGAGCAGGTCGTTGTAGTACAGAACGGTCGACGGGACACCCTGGGCCGCACGGGCGGCTCCGACGTTCACCATGACGGCTGCAACCTCTCCGGCTGCGGCGTAGGCGTTCCATTTGGGAAGGTCGTCGGTGGTGTACACGTTGTATCCGGACGGGAGGGTCTCCTTCACGCGGATGACGCCATCGTCGATGGCCCTCTCCATGAGGGACTCCACGACGGTTCCGACGGTTCCGGTCTTTCCGTTCTTCTTGATAAGGGAGTAGACGAGGTTGTTGGCGTTCAGGCCCTGGTAGGCAAGGGACAGAAGGTGCTGTCTCTCGAAGGGTCCGATGGCGTCTCCCATCTCGTAGGCGGCGCAGGTCTCGAAGAGAGCCGAAAGGGCTGCTCCCTGCATGGCGTTCCTCTGGACGAGGGCGACCACGTGGTTGGACATGATGTTTCTGAGCGCGAATCCGGCACCCTCGTTCATCTGGGGGACCTCAAGAATGGTCTTGATGTTGGATCCGGCGAAGTTGACGGTCTGGGGGTACTCTCCCCAGATGGCTGCCTTTACCATGTTGGCCTTGTACATGGGTACCTTGTACCTGTCGATGATGGCCTCGGTGATGGCTGCGGCGACTGCGGTGAAGCCGGTGGTGTACTCCACTCCGGCGTTGAGCCTGCTCTCAGGGACAATGACGACGATGAGCTTGCCGTCGTTCTTGACCTCGACGATGGTGTCGTCGTCCTCGGTGACCTGCACCATGGCTTTGACATCTTCGGCGAGTTTCTTTGCGTCCTTTACGAGAGGTGCTTCGATCTCTTTTCCAGCGATCTTGCTGCCAGCGATCGCACCGGTGGCGAGAGCTTTCTCGATACCGGCCAAGTTGATCGCGATGGTCCTCTTGGTCAGAGAGGCAATTTTCTGTATTGCCTTGTTGCGCAACGGACTGATGGCTTCCAGCGGCACATCTTTTGCGATGCGCTTGCCGTAGTCATCATACAGGTCTATTACGTCCTCGTATTTTGGCATTTTATACCTCCTTTTTATTCAATCCCGCAGAAAAAACTAATCCTCTGCGTTCCCCTTGCAAGAACTAAGAATGGCTGGATAACATATAAAACCATTGGAAAATGGCATTTTTCACTTAAAAATACGAAAAACCAAAGGTTCGGGATTATGCCGGAAACCTGTGTCGGAGATTGGATTCCGTATACACTTGTATTTAATGATTTTTATCAGTGTTACTTCTATCTGCATGGGAACATAAAAAATACGGCGATAAGTGGTTTGGAGGGGGCCTCGGGCCCCCGCGCTCAGTCGCGCTTGGATTTCGCCATGGGGCCGGACTCGTAGCGGTCCAGACGGGAGACGTATTCGGGTATCCTCGAATAGGGAATCCCGACGGCCAACTCGTCCGCCGCCATGTCGGTCTTGTTCCTGCAGCCGAAACATCCCAAGGAAATGTTCGGGGCCCCGGTGCAGACGGGCACCGCGGTGACGTCCTCGCAGGCGCATTGGAAGGGGGAGGTCGAGAACTGCACGCGTCCGCCCTTGGCCGCCGTCTCCAGGGGGACGACCCAGTAAACCCTCTCCGGTATGTCGACTATCTCGACGACGTCCGGCACGAAGTCCGCCTTCCCGAGGGGGCAGACTACCTCCCCCGCGGTCTTGAAGGGGACGACCATCCTGTCGGCGATCATCTTGCGGGCGGCCTCGACGCTGTCGTGCATGCCTATGCCGGCATGGAAATCCCCGGAAGCGACCTTGGCCGGGGTATCGACCATGTTCAGGGCCGAGGCGCCGACATGGCAGGATTCATCCTCCAGCCGGAGCGCGAGGCAGGCCCCCTTCTTGGCTGCGAAGACCGCCTGACAGTGGCTCATCTGCTTTTCGGGTTTGGTGCCGCAGGCGGGGAAATCCTCCCCCTCCCTCACGAGTCTGACTGCTACGGGCTCGTGCCTCAGCCTGAGGACCTTCTTGAGTTTGTCCGCGTATTCTCTGTTTCTGTCAAGTATGGAATCGGTCATAAACGGATATTTCCTTCCTATAATTTATATGGACTTATGGCCTGAAAGCAAAACTTGTAGCCGAACCATTCAACAGCAAGGTACTTTATCATTACCGCCATTGTCCTGCCATGGGAAAGAAGAATCTTATTTCAGTCCTCGACATGAAGGACCAGTGGCCGGAACTGGTGGATCTGGCAATAAAGCTCAAGGCCGAACGCGGACACCACGGCGCACCCCTCGCCGGCAAGACCCTGGCCATGATGTTCGAGAAACCCAGCACCAGGACCAGGACGTCCTTCGATGTCGCCATAACCGAGCTCGGCGGGCACGCTCTGTACCTGGACGTCACCAAGATGCAGATGGGGCACGGCGAGACCGTGGAGGACACGGCCAGGGTCCTCAGCCGCTTCGTCCACGGCATCATGTACCGCGCCTTCGACTACAAGATGATGGACAAGCTCGGGGAATGGTCCACCGTCCCCGTCATCAGCGGACTCGACGACCTGGAGCACCCCTGCCAGGCCCTGGCCGACATGGTCACCATCAAGGAGAAGCTGGGATCCTTCCGCGGCAAGAAGATCGTCTACCTGGGGGACGGGAACAACGTGTGCAACTCCCTGCTCTACGCATCGGCCATCATGGGCATAGACATGGTGGCGTGCTGCCCAGCCACCAGGATGCCCAATGCGGAGATCATGCTCGGAGCGGCCAACATCGCCGCGGAGAACGGGAGCAGGATCATCGCCTCCCACGACCCGCAGGAGGCCTGCATCGGCGCCGACGTGCTATACACCGACACCTGGATCTCCATGGGCGACGACACCCCCGAGGAGAAGGCGGTCAAACTGTTCCAGATGTACCAGATCAACGACCAGCTCCTGTCCATAGCCAACCCCGGATGCATCGTGATGCACTGCCTGCCCGCCCACAGGGGGCACGAGATCACCAACGAGGTCATCGAGGGTCTGCACAGCGTGGTGTTCGACCAGGCCGAGAACAGGCTCCACGCCCAGAAGGCGGTCCTCTACACGCTGCTGAAGGATTGACCCGGCAAACCGTTGGAAAAACTCAGGGCGGGGTGGCACCCCGCCCGCAACTCCGCACGACAGACGCCGCAAGGGATTTGCAATGGAGGGACTGACACGGACCCCGTGCTTCTGATGATATTGGGGATACTGTCGGGGATCATCGTGCTGACACAGTCCCCCGTGAACGCCAGGCTCAGGGGCTACGTCGGCTCTCCGGCCCTGGCCTCGTTCGTATCCTTCCTCACTGGGACGGTCTTTCTGACGGCGGCCTGCATCCTGAGCGGGGAGGGGCTGTCGCTTGCGGCCGACGGGGGAGGACACGTACCGTGGTGGGCCTATACGGGCGGATTCTTCGGAACCGGCGTCGTATTCTCCTTCATCGTGCTCTTCCCGAGACTCGGGGCGGTAAACACCGTCGTCATACCTCTGGCCGGCATGGTCGTGGCGGGGGCCCTGATTGATCATTTCGGACTTTTCGGGAACGACGTCTACATAATGCCCCCCGAGGGGATACTGGGGTTCCTGCTGCTCATGGCCGGTATGGCGGTGACCGTGTCTAGACCGTCCGACGGGACGGGCGGAGGGACCGAGGGGCTCGGAAAACCCCTCGCATGGTACGCGATAGGTGTATCGGTGGGTGCGCTCATGGCCTCCCAGACCGCCATAAACGGCACTCTGGGGACATATCTGGACTCCGCACTGCAGTCGGCCCTGGCATCCTTCGCGGTGGGGACGACGATCCTGTTCGCCGTGTGTCTGTGGAAAAGGAACCTGTCAGACATAACTCTGGCACATAGGGGACGCGCACCCTGGTGGGTCTATACCGGCGGCATTCTGGGGGCCCTTTACGTGTTCATCAACGCCTACCTCGTCCCGGAGATGGGCACCGGCATGACTGCGGTGCTGACCGTTGCGGGACAGATGGTCGGGAGCGTGGTCGTGGACAACTTCGGCCTGCTGGGAACGGAGAAGAGAAAGGTGGGCACCCGCAGATTAGCCGGTCTGGCACTTATCCTGGCCGGAGTCGCCGTAATCAAGATGTTCTGATTCCCTGGGTCTGTGCGGCCACCATCCTCTCGACCTCCTCGAGGAACGTCTGCTCGCTGCCCTCCGGTATGGTGGCGCCGGCGGCCACTATGTGCCCCCCTCCCATCCCTCCGACGGTTGCGGCCGCATCCTTCATTATCCTCGAGAGGTCGAGCCCCCTGTCGGTCAGAATGCGCGGAGCCCTGGCCGAGACCTTCACGCCGTCGTCCGCCGAGGCGAAGGCCACTATCGGCATGTCAGCATCGGCCTCCCCGGAGTTCAGAACCATCCCGGCGACGATGCCGACGACCGTCTCCCTGATTTTATCGCTGGCGTCGAAATACTGTATGTGCTTGAGACGGCGCAGGAGATGGTTGTCCTTGATGTAGGCGAGAGCCGAAGATATGTTCTTCCGATGGTCGTTGCGGTTCCTCTCGGCGTCCTTCAGGGCGTCCAAGTCCCCTCTGCATATCCTCTCCCCAGTAGTGGTGTCGTCGTATCTGCCGCAGGAGTTCAGAGTCGTCGCGAACTCTTTGGAGTCGTTCAGACCGGAATGTACCTCGTAGCGGTTTATGGTGTAGATCTCGCCCACCAGGGCCCTCCTGTCCTCCTCCCTTGCGAGACGGGACATGAGCTCGCCCACCAGGACGGCGCGCTCCCCGGGATCGAGATCCACCCAGGTCCTCCTCCTGCCGTCCTCGTCGTTCTGTTTGATGTCGTACTTGTAAAGGAGCTCCATGCAGCCGTCGCGGTCGTCCGTTACACCCTCTACCCTGGGCTCGCTCCCGTACTGCAGGAACTGGAGCACCGGACGGGTCTCCCTGCCGAAATAGCGGATGCCCTGCCCGACGGAGACGTCGCCGGCCTCCTCTGCATCCCTGAGGATCAGTCTGTTGTAACTGACCAGTCTGGAATAGCGGTTGTCCTGGAAATCGCCTATGGCTCCTACCACCGCCAGATGTGCCAGATCTATATTTTTTGAATCTATGGTCTTGGAGAGCAGGTAGGTCATGCCCGCCCCGCATACCTCGAAGGACCCGGAGCGGCCGTACATGTGAGGGTTCATCTGATAAGAGGAAAGGAAACCCTCCAGCGAGGTCTGTCCTCTTCTCCACGAGGGATCTGGCACATGGTGGTCCGTCACCACGACGCCGCTGCGGACGAAACGGGACATGTATGCGCTGCCGAGGTCGCATATCCACACCATGTCGTACTCGCACCCGTTGATCCTCTCTATGGTCTCCTCGGAGATTTTCTTCTCGAAAACCAGGACGTGCTGCTTGCCGAGCCTCTCGAGGGTTATGGCGGCGATGGTGCCGGCCGTTATGCCGTCCGCATCGATGTGGGACACCACCTATACCCTGTGCGAGGCACGCATGGCCGCCGCTGCCCTGTTCAGGTCTGCGATGAGTCTCGGATCGAATTCGGTCGGCAGGTCGCTATCCATCTCTAGGTCCGTCTGTATGATATCGTATTTGAATAGGTATCGCTCGAAGTATCGGGAAGACGGCATTGCGGTACGGAATACCGCCGAGACGGTATCCGTCCGACGCAAACGATATTACGCCGCGATGCCTCGTCCGCGGCATGGGAGCGAGGACGATCCGCGTCATGCCGGGAGTGACCATAACCAACGACAGGTGCCTCATTCTGGACGAGGGCCCTACCGCAGTGATAGGGGACCTGCATCTGGGTTACGAGAGCGCCCTCGAGGGCGAGGGTATGTTCATACCCCGCATAAACACCCAGTCGGTACGCGAATCCCTCAACGGCCTGATAGACCAGTACGAACCCGCCAGGATAGTGCTCCTGGGAGACATAAAGCACGACTTCCGCCGTTCCAGCTACCAGGCCCGCGAGGAGGTCAGACAGATTGTCAGACTGACGTCGGATGCGGCCGAGACGGTGGTCATAAAGGGCAACCACGACAACTTCCTGCAGAACATCCTGTCAGACATGGGTATAACGGCACTCGACCATTTCGACGTCCAGGGATTCAGATTGGAACACGGGCACGTGGACTCCGGGGTCAGACCCGTTATCATAGGTCACGAACACCCCTCGGTCAAGATACCGGGGGAACTGAGCGGCGGGATGAAGCTCCAGTGCTACGTCGTAGCCAAGAAGGAGGGCGTGATCGTCATACCCCCGTTCAGCCCGTTCGCCTCCGGGAACGACCTCAACCCGGGACCGGACGCCGTCATGGCACCTGCCCTGAAGGCGTGCAGCATAGAGGATGCGGAGGTCTACGGGGTGAGCGACATGGGCCTGATCCAGTTCGGGAAACTCGAGGACATAAGCATGCTCACCATATGACCCAGAGTGTGGAAAAATGAAAAAAAAGGTTTGAAGACGGGGCGGGGAATCCGCCCCCGTCCGGCCTCAGGCCTTCTTCTCTCCCGAACCCTTCTCTACCGACAGGAAGGCGCAGATGCATGCGATCAGCATCATGACGAACGCCATGAGCCAGACGGTCTGGAACTGTGCCAGGGTCTTGTCCGTCACTATGAATCCCGCTATGGTGATCAGGATTGCGCCTCCTGCGAAGGGGAACAGGTTCAGGGCGGCGGTGGACGTTCCGGCCATGGCTATCGGATACAGCTCCTTGATCTGGGCGTACGACACGACGAAGAAACCTCCGAAGAATCCGAACAGGAAGTTTATAACCGCCTGCACGGCCATGGAGTCCATCCCGTCGTTGCCTGCGGTCGCCCATATGACGCCCCATATGCAGGTGTAGATAATCGTCCCGATCAGGATGACCTTCTTCCTGGAGCGCAGGTACTTGTCGGAGAGCCTTCCGGCTATCGGGCATCCAGCCACCATACCTATGCCGACCATGGTGACCATGAGTCCCGCGTCGCTCCCGGTGAAACCGTAGATGCTCTTATAGAAGGAACCGGCCTGCGACGCCTGCCACAGCATGATGGTACCGTACATGAAGAAAAACCATATGGCCAGGGGCCAGAACCTCCTCCCGGAGGAGAAGGTCTTCTTAAGGGCCTCGACGGTCCCCATCTTGGCCGATGTGGACTCTACGATGGGCTCCCCGGTCTCCTCGGACACGATCTCCTCGATACTGGGCAGCTCCATCTCGGACGGGTGGTTCCTGACCATGAACCAGCAGAGGGCGGCTATGGCGGCAGTCACCAGTGCCAGCACGAAGTAGGTGTTCTGCACTCCCAGGCTGTCCATCATGAGGACCATGGGGGTGGCGGCGGCTATACCGCCCACGTTTCCGACCAGAAGCAGTATCCCGCTCATCGATGCGAACTCGTTCTTCCTGTACCAGACGGCGAGGACCTTCATTATGGGTATGTATACGACGGCCGCGCCGATACCTATCACGAACTTCCCGACGATCATCAGGTTGAAGTCGTTGGATGTGGCCGAGAAAGCGCTCAGCACCGATCCGATGGCGATGAGGAATATGAATATCGTCGCCGCCTTCCTGGGACCGAACTTGTCCGTCAGTATCCCGCTGGGGATCTGCATGAGCGTGTAGGCGTAGAGATAGGCCGAGGCCAGCAGGGCGACGGAGGCCGTGCCCACGCCGAAGTAGTCCTGCAGGGTGTCGGATATCGCTCCCCCGGTAGTCCTGTGGAAATACACGAAGAAATACGCCAGCGCAAGAACCGCGAAAACCGCCCAGCGGTATGAAAGCATGCGTTTCTTCTTTTCTGCTTCAATCGTCACTTCTTTTTCCCTCCATATTTACACGAAAGAATCTAGCCCTTCAGTTGATTTATCCACTGCTGAATATTTATGTTGAACCACGTACCTGTACATTCGGGCCCGAAAACGAAAATCCGATTGTGGGAACCGCATACCCGGTTTCGCAGAGGTCCGCAGGGAAACGCCTGCCGCCGCAGGCCTCCGATGTGCCCAAAAGGATGCCTGCGGAGGAGTATTTATCAGATAACCTCCGGAGTGTTCCTTCAGTCATTCTTATTTTTATATGTTTAAGGTATTCCGCCTCCAAGGAGATACACATCATGGCAATGACTCCCAGAGAAAGAGTAACCGCAGCTATGAACAAAGAGAACCTCGACAGGCCCCCGGCGGCCATTTTCACCCAGTCCGCGACCATCGGACAGATGGACGCCACCGGCGCCGCCTGGCCCGAGGCCCACAAGAAAGCAGAGGTCATGGCGAAACTCGCCGCCGCACAGGCCGACATCTTCGGATTCGAGTGCTGCAGGACCTCCTTCTGCCTGACCGCCGAGGCCGAGAGGCTCGGATGCACCGTCGCCGTCGACAAGAAGGACGCGGCGCCCATGATCAAGAACCACCCGTTCAAGTTCGACTGCATGGAGGGTGTCTACGACGACCCCGCCGCTATGATGCCTCTCGACGAGTTCCTCAAGGGAGGACGCGTCGCCGAGGTCATCAAGTCCTGCGGACTCCTGAAGGCCTCCCACGGCAAGGACTACTGCATCGTCGCCGGAACCACCGGACCGTTCACCCTCGCCGGACACATGGTCTCCACCGAGAACCTGATCTTCGGAATGATGATGGCCCCCGAGGAGGTCGACAAGTGGGTCGCCGCCTCCGCCCCCATCTGCAAGGGATACGCCCAGGCCCTGATCGACAACGGAGCCGACATCATCCAGATGTCCGAGCCCTCCGCCTCCACCGACATGCTCGCCCCCGACATGTTCGAGGAAGCCGCCGGCAAGGCCGTAACCGAGTCCCTCGGAGCGACCAAGAACGGCCTCGGAAACGTCCTCCACATCTGCGGAGACGCCTACCCCATCATGGACAAGATGGCCGCCTGCGGACCCTCCGTGAAGGGAATCTCCATCGAGGAGAAGGTCGACCCCTACAAGGCCGTCGAGAAGATCGGCAAGGACGCCGTCCTCGTCGGAAACGTCGGATCCGTCAAGCCCCTCTTCCAGGGAACCCCCGAGGAAGTCAAGGAGGGTGTCTTCAGGTCCTGCGACGCCGGATTCGGAATCATCTCCTCCGGATGCGGAATCGCCCCCGCCACCTCCGACGAGAACATGAAGGCCTTCGTCGCCGCCGTCAAGGCGTTCTCGCGCTAAACGTGCTCTCCAAACCACTTACTGCGGATGGCAGCATCCGCAGGCCAATTTTTCAAAATCTTTATGTAGGTCAAGAATATAGACCGGTTCAACCAGATGGCTGGGATAGTATAGCCTGGTTAGTATAGGGGACTGTGGATCCCTTGACTCGAGTTCAAATCTCGGTCCCGGCCCTCCCTTCTGAAAATGGATTGTACGGGCGGAGCCATCGCCCGCGGACGCCGGGACGGTGAAAAAATGGTATGGAACGGAAAGCTCGAGAAGTTGGACGACAACAGGTGGCTCATATCCAGGGACCAGTTCCCCGGGATGAAGACGGATGCCGTCATATTCTCCAACGACAGCCTCATCGACGGCGTACTGAACGACAACTCCCCCCAGCAGGTCGCCAACGTGGCGCACCTCCCCGGGATCGTCGGCAATTCGATGGCGATGCCGGACATACACTGGGGATACGGGTTCCCCATAGGCGGGGTGGCGGCCGTGGATGCGAACCAGGGCTCCATATCCCCCGGCGGCATAGGGTTCGACATAAACTGCGGCGTCCGTCTGATCAAGACCGACCTCACCCTCGAGGACCTCGGGGGGAAGGTCAGGGACCTCATGGACGAGATGTACCGCAACATCCCCTCCGGGCTCGGGTCCAAGGGGCTCACGAAGATCGGGCAGAAGGACCTCTCCGACATACTCGACACCGGCTCCGAGTGGGCGGTGGAGAACGGCTACGGCTGGGAGAGAGACCTGGAGGTCACCGAGGAGGGCGGGCACATGAGGGATGCCGACCAGACGGGGGTGGGGGACAAGCCCAGGAAGAGGGGGCTCCCCGAACTGGGGTCCCTCGGATCGGGCAACCATTTCCTGGAGCTCGACATCGTGGACGACGTCTTCGACGAGGCCACCGCCAAGGCCTACGACCTGAGGAAGGGCTGCCTCACCATCACGGTGCACTGCGGGTCCCGCGGGTGCGGGCATCAGATAGCCACCGACTACCTGCAGAAGATGGAGCGCTACGTGAAGGCGGAGAACGTCGAACTGCCCGACAGGCAGCTGGCCTGCGCCCCCCTCTCCTCCCGTCTCGGGGAGGAGTACTACGGCGCCATGTGCTGCGGCGCCAACTACGCCTGGGCCAACCGGCAGATGATCACCCATTGGGCGAGGGAGTCCTTCGAGAAGGTCCTCGGGGACTCCGCGGAGAACATGGGTATGGACGTCGTCTACGACGTGGCGCACAACATAGCCAAGATGGAGTCGCACGACGTAGGGGGGCACAGGACTGACGTCCTAGTCCACAGGAAGGGCGCCACCCGCGCCTTCGCCCCCGGGAGGAGCGAGGTCACCCTCAAGTACAGGGATTACGGACAGCCCGTCCTCATTCCCGGGGACATGAGCACCGGGACCTATGTACTCGCAGGCAGGAAGGGAGCCATGGAGGAGACCTTCGGGTCCACCTGCCACGGGGCGGGGAGACAGATGTCCAGGAAGGCCGCCATAGAGAACCTCAGCATCGACACCGTCAGGAAGGGCATGGAGGACAGGGACATCTACCTCAGAGCCGGCTCCGAGGAGGGTATCCTCGAGGAGGCCCCCGATGCGTACAAGGACGTCAGTCAGGTCATCGAGGTCGTATGCAGCGCCGGCCTCACCGCTAAGGTGGCGAAGCTCAGGCCCCTGGGAGTCGTCAAGGGCTGACCCTCAGAGACCCAGCACCTTGGTGGCGGCCCTTGCGACCGATTCCTTCCTATCCTCGGGGCATGCGACCAGCATGGACCAGCTGAACGGGTCCCTGGACCGCAGAGCCCTCGCTATGGGGGAGGTGCGGGTCAGCGACCTGATGCGTCCGTCCCCGTCCGCTATCGACACGTCGGTCTTGCCGATCTTTATCTTGGCGGAGCCCAGGTCGGCGGCCGAAGTCATGACCAGGGCCACCTCGGACTCGTCCAGCCCCGCCCGGTCGGCGATGCTCCTCTCCAGCTCCGACCTCCTGCCGGGGTCCTTGTGGGCCATCAGGATCCTGGAGAGCTCCTCGTCCGTGTCCCCCGCGGACACCTCCAGCGCCTTCCTGAAGAACCTGCGGTTCTGCACCAGCCTCATCAGGCGCGAAGCCGGCCCTCCCGCGGAGATGAGGGCCTGGGTCATGTCCGAGTCGTCCCAGAGGTATATGTCGGAGATATCCGCCCCCGAGGAGAGCACCGCCTTGGTCACCATCCTCTCGATGACCTTGACGGTCTGATGGTAGTAGACCGATGAGTACATCAGGGCGCGCGAGACCATCAGGCCCTCGGCGGCGGGAGCCCCGCCGCTCTCAATGCATATCCTGTCGTTGACGACCCTCATGGTGGAGAGGAGCCTGTCGACGTCGATGTTCCCCATCACGACCCCGGTGTAATGGGCATCCCTCATCAGATAGTCCATCTGGTCCGCGTCCACCGGTCCGTGTATGATCTGGTGTATGTAATCCCGGGAGGGGAAATGGTCCATCCCCTCGAGTGTGAGGCGGTCGAGGTCGCGTTCCGTGCTCTCCGGATAGGTTATGAGGTCGCAGACGTCCACCGGGTCGATGTAGTTCCTCTCCAGGATGTCCGCTATGGATCCCTCCCCCGCGAAAAGGTCGGCATCGCGGTCGCGGAATATCTTCCCCCTGCCGCAGATCAGGTTGCGGGCCAGCTCCATGTGGTCCAGGCCCGTCGCCCCCTCCATCACCGCCTCGAGGGTATGGGAGAACGGGGCGTGGCATATGTCGTGCATCATGGCGGCCGCCCTGACGGTTAGGGAGTCCTCGTCGGACAGTCCGATGGCCTTGGCCATCCTGCCGGCGAGGTAGTAGGTCCCCAGGCAGTGTTCGAAACGGGTGTGGTTAGCACCGGGGAACACGAAGTTCCCCATCCCGAGCTGCTTGACCCCGCGGAGCCTCTGCATCTCGTGCCTGTCCATTATGTCGAGGAAGAACCCGTCCACGCGGATTCCCCCGTGAATGGGGTCGTGCACGGTCTTCACACGGTCCGACAACTCACTCGCCTGCCTTCCAGAGTTTGTCACCTACGCTGTTGAGCGACTTTATGGCCTTCCCGGGTTTCCTCTCCGCCAGTTCCGCACCGGAACGGGCTGACACGCCGACTGCGAGCGGCACCTTGTTCTTGACGTCCCTTATCCATACGAAATCGCCCTCCTTGATGCCGGGGTCCGCCTCGACTATGCCGGGGCCCATGCAGTCGGCGCCGTTGGTTATGAATGGGACGGCACCCATGTCGACGGTTACGTACTTCTTCACGGGCTTGTACCTTATGACCCCCCTGACGGTCAGGAAGAACTTCTCCTGATACACGATACCCAATATGTCATTCCCCACTATCAGAAGGTCGAAGTCCGTGCTCTCCGCGCGGTCGACCGGCTCGTCCTCCGAGAAAACGGGGACCCCGAGATCGGCCTCCATCTGGTCCGAGATGGCCTTAACTTCCTTGTTCCTGAGCCTCTTCCTCTTGCGGATTCTGATGTCTGCCATAACATATGGGCGTATACATAGCAGGAATAGAAACTTTGGGTAAAAGTAACCGATGCAGACAAACGACCTGACCGTCCGCACCGACCGTTAATAAGAATCACTTCGTAGTATATTACTTTTTTACTGCTGGCACCTTTCGTCTGCTGACTGACGGGCGTGATGACCTATGCGGATCCGGATGCACCGGGAAGGTGCGGTGGCCGGTTCCGAGGGATGCTGGCACATGCGGACACCCTGCTGCTTTGCAATGACCCAGATACAGAAAATACGGTTTGTAATAAACCGTCCGCTAACATAATAACGGAGCAGAGCCTAGGGGCACGGCATGGGAATCAACATCGCATTATGTGAAACGGAAGCCCAGGACGCCCTCTGCAGGGAGCTGAAGCTTACCGTCATCAAAGCGAAAGTCGAAGGGAAGAAATTCGAACCTTACATGGACGTGGATGAGGTCGTGTCACTCGAGGATGCGGCCAAGGCCGCCGGGGACATGGATGCGTTCCTCAAGAGGAACCGCATAAACGAGGATGCCGACGCCATATACATGGAGAAGGTCAAGAAGGATGAGGACAGGGCCCTGCTGTCACAGTACGTCAGAAGGGTCCCCACAGGATGGGCCGACCTGACCAAGATGGACGAGGCCCTCAGATCGGAGGCCCTCGCAACAGGAAACAAGGATGACAGGATCACGGCCTGGGACCGCGTGGAATTCGACGACATGAACGAGATGTGCTCCAAATGCAAGCTCTCGTGGGACAAGGGAAGGGGTTGCGTCGGATCGTTCGGCCCGGAGACGAGCCAGCTTCCGACGATAGCACAGAAATACGGTTGCCCGATAATAGGCGCCGTCTTCGAGAACGCCAGGGATATGAAGAAACTCAGTCCGGCGGATGCGAAAGCCGTGCTGGAGGAAGTGAAGATCCTCGGGCCCGCCCTCGCCGAAGAGGGCAAAATGGCCGTGCACAGGTACTCCGGACCGCTGGAAAGGGTCGAGGCCGCTGCGAAGGCGTCCTCGGAACACGGCTGCGGATTCTATTTCTTCTGAAACTTCAAAACCGACAGGGCGCAAAGCCCTGTCGGAAATATCGTAAAATCAATTGCTGGTACTCTTCTCGAGGAGAGCGACCATGTTCTCCGCCAGCCGGTGCATGCCCTTCATGGCCTGCTCGTCATCCTCGTACTGCGGGGAGTTGAGGGCCCTGAATATCGGCAGAGGGTACGTACCGACCACGTTGATCTCGTTGTGTATGAGCCAGTAGGTCAGTTCGTTGTATGCGTTCTCCGCACCGTCGTGGGCGGAGACCGTCAGAACGGCACCGACCTTTCCCCTGAGGCCCCTGTCCCCCATCGTGAGTGCCAGACCCGCCCTCTCGAGGAAGACCTTCATCTGGCTGGGTATGCCTCCGGCGTAGGCGGGGGCCGCCAGGACTATCCCGTCCGCCGCCCTCATCGCATCGAGGATGCCGTTCATGTCGTCATCCTCCATTATGCACCTGCCGTCGCCCCTCATCTCGCAGGAACGGCAGTCGTTGCAGAACTGGAACTCGTGGTCGTACAGCTGCACCATCTCGGTCTCCACGCCCTCCTTCCCCAGCTCGTCCAGGAACTCCGCCAGCAGGTTGCTAGTGTTCCCGATGAGTCTGGGACTTCCATTGAGTGCTATAACTTTCATGAACTTCCCGTCTCCTCGAACCTCGGCTCGGCCTTGGTCTCTATGGCATAAAGCAGATTCCCGTCCCCGTCGAAGAACGAGGTCGCCACCCCCATGGGCAGCCTCTTGGGATCCAGTTTGAATCTGACACCCTCGTCGATCATCCTGCGGTGGAAGTCGAACGTATCGTCCACACCGAGGAAGACGCCCGTGTCCACCCCGGCCCTGTCCGACCTGAACAGCCTCAGCACGGCCGAGCCCCTTCTGACGACGGCCTCCTCCGGTCCGCTGTAGACTACTTCCATCATCAGCGTGTCCCTGTAGAAGACCAGGGCCGAAAGGGGGTCCTTGGAGGGTATGCCGACCATGAAGATGGATTCCGGAAGTCCCTCCGTGCAGTATTGGAAATTCCCTCCGTGGGGATCGCCTATGGGCATGAGTCCCCCGATGCCGTCCCAGATTAAGATACTTGGTCAAAATGAAGGATTTAACTACGTGAATCGGCGATACCGAAAGCATGCGCGGTTCTTCCGAACGCACCGTGATCTTCGTTCTGACGGTACTGTTGCTGCTGTCCGCGGTAGCGTCCTACTTCTTCAGCGACCAGGTCCTCGAAAAGTACGGCATCATAATCCTGCTGATCACCCTGATCAGCATACTGGCAGGCATCGCGGCGTTCTCGTACCTCGCCGTAACCCGCGACGAGCTGTTCGATCCGCTGGACTCCGTCCTGGACTCCGACCCGGACGAAAAGTGATCAGACCTTCTTTATGGTCTCGAACGTCGTGAAATCCGGCTTCTTGACGAGTGCGTACACTATGGTCATACCGTCGTAGAACGCGATAGGGATCTGCAGGATGAACACCAGCAGGGATATGGGTACGGAATGCATGTACGAAGCCCCGAACTGGTAGTATGCGTAGAAGCTCACCACGTTAACGACGGCGACGGTTATCATCAGGATGCTGAAATCCATGAATGCGAGTATCAGCGGGAACGCCAGCAGCAGCACGAGACCCAGCACCCCGTTCACATACATGTACATGTAGAACAGGTATGTCCTGGCACTAAGCGCCCTGACCTTG
Source organism: Candidatus Methanomethylophilus sp. UBA78 (assembly GCA_002503545.1). Classification (GTDB taxonomy): domain Archaea; phylum Thermoplasmatota; class Thermoplasmata; order Methanomassiliicoccales; family Methanomethylophilaceae; genus Methanomethylophilus. The sequence continues at coordinate 31,268 of DARY01000029.1, read as the reverse complement.
CCGTCGTTCTTCAGGATCGACCAGAACCACCTTCTGCGCTGCTTGTAGTAGTCCTTCGCAGTGGTAGGCGGCGCTATGTAGATGTTGCCGATGGGTATGTGCGCGAAACGGTATCTCCTGGATATGTGCAGACCCATCATCAGGTCCTCCGCCCCGTAGGTCCCGTAATCCCATCCGATTTCGTATTCCACATCTGCGCGTATCACTATGCCTTCTCCGTGGACGAACACAGGTGCATTCCTGGAATTGTAGTATTTGCACCAGGCCTCGCAGTTGGAGATCCTGACCAGGTCCGAAAGGGAAGAGAACAGGTGTCTTCCGAAAGCCCTCAGGCGTATGCAGCCCTGTGCGCCCTCGGCCCTCAGATAGTACTTCACATACATGAGATAGGGTTTGTCGACGACGCTGTCGTCGTCGAGATGGCAGATGTAGGTCTCCCGGCCGTAGCCCATCGCATGGAGCGCCTCTATCCCGTACTGCATCGCACGCATCTTGTTACGGGACCCCCCCCCCGCAAACATAGTCGGCTGGCACAATCACTTCTCTGCAGGAATAGCTGAACGCGTCGCGGGCCTCCTTGATGACGAAGATCTCCGAGGCCACCCCGTAACTGCGGACCTTGCGTATGATCTTCTCGACGACATCGGTGGCCATCCCATTCGTGGTTATCGCGACGATCAGATTGTTGGCCGCCGGCAGAGGGGGTTCCTTCATGAACGACCTCCTGTCGTCGAACAGGATGGAGTAGAGGATGAGGTAGATTTGGTACAGTGCATACGGAGCGTAGAAAAGGAGCATGAAAAGAACGATGAATTCCAGCATAATCCGCACCCCGAACCTCTGACCTTAACATATCTCGTAATCCGCTGATGATATAAAAATTCCACATGTGCAATGAAAGACCGGCGGCACAAACGCTTTATTGCGCACGTGCGATACACTGGCATAGAGGAATCTCAATGGCTGCACCAATACTCAGCGCGGAGAAGATAGAGGAAGACTCCCGGCTCAGGGATACCCTGTCCAACATAAAACACGTGATCATCGTTCTTTCCGGCAAAGGCGGTGTCGGCAAGTCCACGGTGTCCTCCAACCTCGCGGAGGCTCTGGCCATGTCCGGGTTCCAGGTGGGGCTGATGGACCTCGACATCACCGGACCGAACATCCCCAAGATGTTCCACGTGGAGGACGAGAAGCTCACCGTCGAGAACGACAGGCTCATCCCCGTGCATGTCCCGCCGTCCCTCAAGCTCATGTCTATGGCGTTCCTGCTGCCGAGCAAGGACGACGCGATCATGTGGAGGGGGCCCGTGAAGATGGGTGCGGTGAGGCAGTTCATCGAGGATGTCAACTGGGGTTCCCTGGACTACCTCGTCATCGACATGCCTCCCGGGACCGGCGACGAGGCCCTGTCCATCGTCCAGCTCATCCCGAAGGCCGACGGGGCCGTCATCGTCACCACCCCGCAGGACGTGGCCCTCCTGGACTCCAGGAAATCTGTCACATTCGCGGCCCAGACCGGCATACCCATCATAGGTCTCGTCGAGAACATGAGCGGGTTCATCTGCCCCCACTGCGGCGAGAGGGTGGATATCTTCAAGTCCGGAGGAGGGGAGGCCACGGCCAAGGAGATAGGGATCCAGTTCCTCGGCAAGGTCCCGCTGGAACCCGGCGTGGTCACCTCCGGAGACAGCGGCATGCCGATAGTCGTGGCGAGCCCCGAATCCGCCTCCGCCAAGGCCTTCAGGGAGATCGCCAGCAAAGTCGTCAGGACGATCGAGAACGACAGGAAGTACCTGGAAGAACAGAGGAAGAAGGCGCAGGAGAAGAAACCATGAAATTCGGCGTCATAGCCGAAGGGGACACGCTCGACTCCCTGGTGGCCGAGGACTTCGGCCACGCCCCCTACTTCCTCCTGGTGGATCCGGACACCCTCGACTACACGGTCATGGAGAACGAGTACGCCGACAGCGACGGTGCGGGCTACAAGGTCGCCAAGGCGATATCGGAGCTCAGCGTCGACGTGGTCATAGTGGGCGGCATAGGGACCCACGGGATGAAGATCCTGCAGGATGCGGGCATACGCGTGTTCTCCGACATGGACGACACCGCCGAGAACTGCATCGTCGAGGTCAGGGACCGCATAGCCCTCGAGAAGAAATTCGAGAACCGCAAGTAAGCCGCGGACGGGACGTCTGGCACATCCCGGTCCGCCTGCCAGGGACCGGACCTCAAACCCCTTTCCTGTCTCCCCAAATTATCTTATGGAGTTGGGGGAGGACCCTGACGTCGAGTCTCCTGGCCACGACCTCCTCCGCCAGCATACGCAGTCCGACACCGCCCACCGGACTGAAGATGACGTTTGTGTCCACGGGGTTCTCCGCAAGGATCCCCTCCGCGTAATCCAGATCGGCGGCGTCCGCGATGACGAACTTGAGCTGGTCTTTCCGGGACAGAAGTGCCAGATTGGATAGGAGCATCCTGTCGGCCATCCCGGAGGACGGGCATTTGATATCCATACTGATGATGATGCGGTCAGAGACCGGCACCATACCCAGATCGACGGATCCGTTGGTCTCCAGGACGACCGTCTTCCCCTCGGCGGACAGCCGGCGGAGGAGATCTGGGGCATCCTTCTGGAGAAGAGGCTCCCCTCCGGTGAGGCAGACGCTGCTGACATCCCCGACCGCGGCGGCGAGGTCGTCCACGGACATGTCCGCTGCGGCGTCGCCGTCCTCGAGGGCGTAGACGGTGTCGCACCAGGAGCAGCGGAGATTGCATCCCGCGCTCCTTATGAAGTACGTCAGGCGGCCCATCTGCAGGCCCTCGCCCTGTATGGACAGGAAATGTTCGACTACCCTCATCGCTGGACCCCGTCCTCGTAGGATATCTCGTCCCTGTAGCCGGCCTTCCTGAAACCCTCCAGCCTGAGTCTGCAGGAGTCGCAGTGGCCGCACGCCTTCTCCCCGCCGTTGTAGCAGGACCAGGTAAGTTCCAGCGGGGCGTTCAGCCTCTTGCCTAGGCTGACAATCTCCGCTTTGGAGAGATACAGCAGGGGGGTCATTATCCTGACGGGGTGTCCCTCCACCCCCGCCTTCGTACCCTTGGCGAGCATCTCCTCGTAGGCCTTGAAGAAATCCGGACGGTCGTCCGGGTATCCGCTGTAATCCACGGCGTTGGCGCCTATGTATACGCGGTCGGCGTCGATGGACTCGGCGAGCCCTGCGGCGATGCTGAGGAAGACTATGTTCCTTGCTGGCACATATGTCACGGGGATCTCCTCATCGAGCTTCCCCTCCCTGTCCATGGGGACTTCGATGTCATTCCGGGTGAGGGCCGAACGGAAGGAGGACAGGTTCAGGTCGATGACGACGTGCGGCACGCCGTAATGCCTGCAGACGTTCTCGGCGGAGGCCAACTCCTTGGTGTGCTTCTGTCCGTAGCGGAAGCTGATCGCCGTGGGCTCGCAGCCGTCGTCGATGGCCTGCGCGAGGGACGTGGTCGAATCCAGCCCTCCGGACAGAAGTACGACTGCCTTCGGCTTCATCTCAGAGCCACCGTGTACCACGCCGTCTGCCCGCGCTCCTCGTCGAGACCGACGGCGAGGGACTTCACGTTGGCAGGTATCTCTATCTCCCTGGCGAGCTTCTCGGCCATCAGCTTGGACATCTCCTCCGCGGTCGTCGTGGGGATGTCCAGCATCCTGACGTCCATAAGGGGGAACATGTACTTCTTCCCGCAGCTCTCGGCTATTACGGAATCGCCGTCGGAGGTTATCTTCACCACCTCGGAGCGCGAGGGGAGGAGGATGGCGTGGTCCATCTCATCCACCATCTCCTTGAGCTTCTTCTTCAGGACGACGAAGTCCATGATCATGCCGTCCTCGCCGATCTCGCCCTCCAGCCTGAGGCGCACTATGTAGCTGTGCCCGTGCAGTCTGGAACATTTCTCGTGATAGGGTATGAAATGGCATGCGGAGAACCTGATGCCGGCGTATCCACCGTCGATCTCCAGGGTGCTCATTTCTTCATCCCCGCGAGCTTCATGGCGAGCACGATCGAGTCCGTGAAGTCGGTCTTCATCCTCGAGGTGTCGACGAAGACCTTGTCCCCGTTGAGGGCCGGGGCGCCCATTGCGACCTCGTTGCCCAGGAAGTGCATGGTCCTGAAGATTATGTTACCTGCGATCCCATGGGGTGCGATGATCACGTCGGCGTCGTCCACCGCGGTCTCGATGAGGATCTGCGCATGGTAGGCATCGTAACCCTTCTTCTTGAGCTGCCTGACCACCTCGATGGCGTCCGTGATCGTCTTGTCCACCAGGTCGTTCCTTCCGATGTCGTCGCTCCTGCCGCCCGACATCACGGCGATCTTCTGGCTGGAGAAGCCGATCTTCTCCAGGAGGGTGGCGCCCTTCTCCGCCATCTGGACCTTGTCGTCCACGGTCCAGCCCTCGTCTATACCGACGGGGGCCAGCATGAACACGTTCCCCCTGTACTTCATGAGGACAGCCCTCTGGAGGTCGTCCACCCCGACAGCCTTCTTGATCAGGGGCAGGAGTTTCGCGGAGGACATGTCCCCGCGGACGGCGGCGTCGATGACCCCGCTGCCGAGGTCCTCGGCCAGCTTCTGCGGGTCGCTGTATATGATGACGTTCGGATTGTTCAAGACGCGTACGCTGGTCTCGACGAATTTAGAATCGGGAGCGCGCCCGATCCCCACTTTCACGTCGGGAAGTTTGCCTCCCATAAATTCATCATATGTTACCATGAGTACAACTCATTGTTTCACTGTATTTAAAATTATGAATGCGACGCCCGGAAGCATCAGATGGCGTCGAAGACGTATTCGTCCCACGTCCTCTTCCCCAGGACGATCTCAGCCTCCGGGATCGTGAGCATCGGACGGGCGTACCTGACGGAGTCGTCCATGGCTATCCTGGGACATGCTGTGTTGACGTAGGCGTCGACCTTGAACGGCAGCAGCACCTGGGGCGACACCTCGTCCGTCAGCAGGGTGAACACCTCCTTGCCGGCCTCGCGCAGGAGCCCCGATATCCTCTCGGCCTCGGCCGGACGATACTGACCCACCTTCCCGCAGAGTATGACGAGGTATCTGACGGCGGGCCTGGCCGTCTCTATGGCGGCGAACCTCCTCCTGAGAATCCTGTCCCTGACGTCGTCCACGCTCCTCGTCTCGCCGGTGACCGGGTTCAGGACCGCCAGCTTCTTGTCGACCCCGAAGGCGGCGGCAAGCGGATGGAAGTCCCCCTCCCCCAGGAAGAGGTAGCAGTCGACGTCGTCGCGTACCGCGGTGGCGGCGGAGCAGTTGCACCCGAGGACCTGCCCGGGATAGCATATGCGGGAATCGCCCCTGCCCACGAAGACCGTCTTGCCTTCGGACTCGAGTACCTCCCTGACCCTGGGGATGAGTCCGACGTACTGCACGGAGGCGAGGAGTCCGATCCTGCCGGGAAGCCCGGCGGCGGCCTTCCTCACGGCGTCGTCCACGTCGACGTCGGCACGCGCCTCCACGTACATGACGTCCGGGTCCTGCGGGAGCGCGGGTATCGGGGAGTGCCCGAAATGGACCAATCCCTGGGCGTACCTCTTGTAATCGGTGAAAACATCACAGGCCCCGTAACACGGATAACCCAGAATAACGGCTGTCGCGCCTGTATCTTTGAAAATGCGGTCGGAGAGCTCCACGGCGCGGACCTTGAGCCCTTCCGGAAGCTGGAGGGCGACAGAGGTGAACCCCCTGCCGCGGATCCAGCTTTCGATGTCTTCAATCCGGAGATCGAACTGCATCAGTGGATGTATTCCTGACCCTTCTCGACGTCTATGTAGCAGGTGGAGGGGATCTTCATGGATGCCCTCCAGAGAGCGTCCTTGGCCTGGTTAACCTTTTCGGCGCTGACGTAGACGGTGTAGATGGCCTGACCGCCCTCGACCCTGGCGGCGGTTCCGACGGTCTTACCGAATGCGCGGCGCATTCCGCTCGACACACGGTCCGCTCCTGCGCCGGTCGCGAGCTTGTTCTCGCGGAGTACGACGTGGGGGTAGACCCTTACCTTGAAGTGGTACTCGGTGGAGCCGACCTTGGTGAGCACCCTGTTGGCGGCGATACGTCCCGCCTCGAGGGCGGTGTGCCTGATCTGGACGCGTGCTTTTACCCTGAGGGTGAGCTTGACGGGGAACTCGTCCTCCTTCTGGAGGTTCCCCATGTCGAACTGGCTGATCCTGACCGCCGGGACTCCGCCCATGTACTCGCGGCGAGTGTAGGCCATTCCCGTGATCCTTCTATACATCGATGCTGGCTTTCTTACCATTGATGCCACCTGTGATTGTTAAATGGAGCGTCAATCTCCAATGTCTATTTAACCCCTTGGTAGGGATTGACTATTGGTTCCGATATGCACAAACAATATAAGGGTTACGTTCGGAAGCATCTCTTCCCTTATATATCGCATATATTAAGAGGGGGCCGGCACATCAGTTTTATATGAGTCCTGCGGTTGGAGTGCCGATCAGCATGGCCAAGCACCCTACCCGCTCTGCCGTCAAGGGCATCGGCGCACAGCGCGTCCGCATCCTGTTGGAGCTGTCCCAGGAGGCGGCGGGGCAGGGGAGGGAGGACCGTGCGATACGCTACGTCGGACTCGCCCGCGCCATCTGCGGGAAGGCGCAGATGGACATGCCCCGGGAATTCAGGTTCTGCGGGGGCTGCCTCCTGCCGCTCATCCCCGGATCCAACTGCACGGTAAGGCTGACCGGGCACAAGATCGTCTCCGAATGCCGGAGGTGCGGTACGGTCTGGCGTATGCCGTATCTGAAGGAGCAGAGAAGACCCAGACAGGGGAATCCTGCCGAAATGGAAAGGGATACTGATGACCGAGAGGGAAGCGAAGAAGGAGCTGCTTAGACGCGCCAAGGATATCGACGCTACCGTCCGTGTGGGAAAGGACGGCGTGACCGAAAGCCTCAACAACGAGATCGTTGAGCAACTGAAGAAGAGACGCCTGATCAAGGTCAAGGTCCTGAACAACTCCGATTCGGATGCGGGGGACGTCGCCGGGGAGATAACGGCGGCCACGGACTCCGTCGCGGTGGATGTGCGCGGAGGCGTCATCCTCCTGACCGACAGGAGGACCTGGGAATCGCTGTGCCAGAAGAAATTCGATTGAGGATGATTCTAGATGTTGGACATCGACGTTATCAGGGCAGCCCCCGAGAAGATCAGGGAGATGCTGATAAAGAGGAACAAGACCACCGAGAGGCTCGATGCGCTCCTGGAGGCGGACGGCGAGTGGAGGAAGCTCACCAACGAGAACAACCAGCTCAGGAAGACCAGGAACGCTGTGTCCCTGGAGATCGGCAAGATGCCCAAGGGGCCGGAGAAGGACGCCAAGATCAAGGAGATGCGCGGCGTCGGGGACCTCATCGCGGCCAACGATGCCAGGATGGCCGAGCTCGAGGCCATCAGAAAGGACAACCTCCTCAACATACCCAACATACCCGCCGACGACGTCCCAGTGGGGAAGGACGACACCGAGAACGTAGAGGTCAAGGTATGGGGCGAGAGGAGGAAGTTCGACTTCGAACCCAAGAACCACTCCCAGCTCATGCTCGACCTCGACATGGTGGACTTCGAGAGGGCGACCAAGATCGCCGGCTCCGGGTTCTACTGTCTGAAGGGCGACGGGGCCAGGCTCGAGAGGGCGCTCATATGCTTCTTCCTCGACATGCACAGGAAACAGGGGTACAAGGAGGTCTTCACCCCCATCGTGGTGAACACCGCGGCCGTCACCGGCACCGGGCAGTACCCCAACCTCAAGGACGACATGTACCATCTGGAGAAGGACGACCTGTGGCTGAACCCCACGGCCGAGGTCCCGGTGACCAACCTCCTCCAGGGCGACATACTCACCAGGGAGGACCTGCCGGTGAAGCTGACCGCGTACCTGCCCTCCTTCAGGAGGGAGGTCGGGAAGCACGCCGACACCGCCGGCATCATCCGCGTCCACGAGTTCAACAAGGTCGAGATGGTCAGGTTCGAGGAGCCTTCGAAATCCTGGGACGCGCTCGAGGAGATGAGAGGCCACGCGGAGGAGCTCCTGCAGCTGCTGGGTCTTCCGTACCATGTGCTCCTCCTGTGCACCGGCGACCAGAGCTTCTCCTGCGCGAAATGCTACGACCTCGAGGTATGGGCCCCCGGGGAGAACAGATACCTGGAATGCTCGTCCTGCTCCAACGACCTCGACTTCCAGGCCAGGCGGGCCATGATAAAGTACAGGCCCGAACCGCACCTCAAGAGCGAGTTCGTGCACACCCTCAACGGCTCCGGACTGGCGCTGCCGAGGACGATGGTCGCGGTCCTGGAGAACTACCAGAACGCCGACGGGTCCGTCACGATTCCCGAGGTCCTGAGACCCTACATGGGCGGACAGGAGAGGATCGTTCCCCCCGAGACCAGGAAAACCTTCTGAGAAAGCCGGAGGATTCACTCCTCTGGCACATATGGTTCCGGGCGCTCCGCGCGGCCGTCCGCGCATATGCGCTCGGAACCCATCCTGCCGCGTATCTCCTCCATTATGGATACGAGGCTGCCGCGGTCGACGATCTCCTCGGAGAGCCTGTTGCGGTACCCCCTGCACCGGTAGCATCCGGCGATGAACCTGGGGGCGTAGCTCCTCAGCTTCCTGAAGGCGGCGTCCTCCCCCTTCTCCGCGATCAGCATGTCGGCGAACCTGAGGCACCAATCGACCTGCTGGGACACCGTCGGGTTGGGGAGGACCTCCCCGGTCCTGAAGAGGCGGTCTATCTGGGTCACCAGGAAGGGGTTCCCCACGCCTCCGCGCGCCACCATCACGGCGTCCGCCCCGGTTATGCGGACGGCGGCGGCCGCGTCGTCCGCGGAGTAGATGTTGCCCGATATGATCAGCGGGACGGACATCTCCGAGCGCAGCCCCTCGGCGAGGTCGTAATGCGGCGTGCCGGCATAGCGCTCCTCCCTGGTGCGGACGTGCAGGGCGATGGCGTCCGCACCCGCCGCCGTCAGCTCGTCGATCACCTGTCTGAAGTTCATGGAGGAGGCGCTCCACCCGAGACGTATCTTCGCCGTCACCGGCACACCGGCCGCCGCCTTGACGCGGCGCACGATCTCCCCGCACTTCGCCGGATCCTTCATGAGGGCGGAACCGGAACCGTTGCGGACCACCTTGGCCACCGGACAGCCCATGTTAATGTCGAAGAAATCGATGCCCGGGTTGATCTCCAGGGCGCGCGAAGCCGCCTCCGCCAGATTGTCTGGGTCATTGCCGAACAGCTGCACCCCGGTCGGATGGTTGTCCCCGAACGCGATGTACGGCACCGTCCTCCTGATGCCGTGTATGACTCCCATGTCTGACGTCATCTCGGTGACGGAGACGGCCACGCCGAACGGTTTCATGAAATCGCGGTAGCTCTCCGAGGTGAACCCGGACATGGGTCCCAGGACCACGCGCCCGTCTACGGAGATACCGCCTATCTTCCACATCGGACCGGGCGATACCGTCCATGGATATTGCGTTTATCCCCGGGATCAGATCTCCATCCTCTCGAAATCGGCGATTATGTCGAAGGCGCCTATGGTCTCGCCGTAGCCGCCGACCGCGGTGAGCTTCCTGCCTATGTCGACCTTGCCGTCCCTGAGGGCCTTGGAGGACACGCCGTAGCGTATCGAGATATGCGCCTCCATCCAGGCGGCCATCCAATCGCACGCCTTCACCTCCTTGCCGTTCCTCTTCGGGACCTCGGTGTCGGAGAACGGTTCGTAGGTCATGAACCTGAGCTCCTCCTGCCATCCAGCAGGTATCAGGGGCATTATCCTCCTCTCCATCATCTCGTGCTCTATCCCCTCCAGAAGGTCGGGGAGACCGGACACGGATGTCTTGACCGGCGTTATGACGTCCTTCGTCAGGACCTCCGGGAGGTCGTGGAACAGCGCGGTGTAGAAGTCGTTGTACGCCTGCCCGTCCCCGATCCCCGCGTCGCAGTCGTTGAGGTAGACCATGTCCGCCACCAGGAGCGAATGACCCAGCACGGTCGTCTTGGGTATCCTCGGGGTCCTCGCCCACCTCTGCTGGAACCTCAGCTGCCCTATGATGTCGATAAACTTCTCCAGGTCGGAACCCCCCGCCATGATCTCCCTGACGCCGGCCAGGTCGGAATGCTGTCCGATCTGCTCGCCGATCTCGGCCTTGGTGTCCTCTATGCCGTAGACCGACCTGTTGACGTCGTATATGGTGTCGAACTCCCATTTCGTGGCGAGGTAATGCGCGGCCCGGACCACGTCGTCCTCCCGGGAGGACTTGTCGGAGAACAGGTACTCCTCGAGCCTTTCCCTGAACCCGGCGTCGGTGTGCGGGACGTTGCGGTCGAACTCGCAGAGGACGTATCTGCTGACGTCCTCCGACTTCTCCTCCTCTATCCTGTGGAATATCTGCGGCTTGAGGTCGGTGAGCGCCACCCTCTGTATGAACGAGAAGAGGTTGTGCTCGATCAGCATGTGCCAGTCCAGGTCCGCACCGGCATCCTCCTCGCATTTCCCGAGGATCCAGGCGATGGCGGCCTTGTGGGCCTGCTTGTCCATCTCCGTCAGGTCGAGGGTGCGGAGATGGTCGTTCCACCGGTGCATGTTCGCGGAATCGAACAGATAATACAGCATGTTGGCGTTCAGCGCCCTGTCCTTCATGGTCCTATCCTCTCCCTGCCGGAAGGCTCCCCGGCGATGTCCGGCTCCCCGCCGTCGGAGTACTCCGTGCCGCCGATCTCCTCGCCGGCCATGTCGATGTCCGGATCGAGCAGCTTTCCCTTCCTCCCGGTGCCTTCCGCGGCCGGATCCTGCGGCGCGGCCTCCACCGGATTCCCGGCTATGTCGATCTCCGTTCCGAAGAAGACCCTGTCTGGCACATCGTCCTTCCCGACGGTGAGGTCGCATATGGGCGGCAGGTCGGCGTCGGGGGCCCTGCCGTCGGGGGACGTCAGGTCCAGGACGTATCCGTCGTCCGGGACGGAGGATGTCATCTCCGTGAGGAAGGCGTCGTATCCGTAATCCTCGATCACGGAATCGTTGTCCCTCCGGTCCTTGTAGAACAGGATCACGCCGGCGGCGATCAATGCATATCCGGCGAAGACGGTCTATCCCGGCAGGAACGTGTCGGCCACCCCGGTGTAATCGAGCGTACCGACCACCGAAACGGCGATTCCCAGGACGAGAAGGATTATGCAGAAATCGGTCTGCTCCGGTCTCATGAACCCCTTGATGGCTTCAATGTCTATTAAACATGGGATGCATGGGGGCCGCGGAGCCGGACCGCCCCCTCTGTGCCAATACGCCGTCTGAAACATCCGGGGAATCCGCGGCCGTTGAAAATTATTATAGGTTCCACGCATACTGTCGGACTATGACCAATGGTATGAAGGTGTCCGACAGGCTCGCCGCCATCCCCATGTCCGGAATCAGGAAGATGTTCGACCTCGCCAAACCGGACTCCATCAACCTCGGGCTCGGAGAACCGGACCTCGAACCCCCCAGGGAAGCCATAGAATGCATGAACAGGGCGGCCGTCGGCGGGAAGAACAAGTACTCCCCCACCGCGGGCATCCCCGAACTGAGGGACGCCGTCGCAGAGAGGTTCTCGGCGTACGCGCCGGGACTCGCGGGGAACAACGTGATCATCACGCCGAGCGGTTCCACCGCTCTGCTGGAGATATCCCAGGCGTTCATAGACCCGGGAGACGAGGTCCTCGTCCCCAGCCCCGGCTTCGTCATATACGCCCCCCACGCCAAACTGGCGGGCGGGAAACCCGTCGAGTACAGACTGACCGAAGGGGACTTCCAGCCCGACATCGACTACATCCAGGACAGGATAACCGACAGGACGAAGATGATCGTGGTGAACAACCCGTCCAACCCCACCGGAGGGGTCCTGTCGGAGGAATCGGTCAAGGCGCTGGCCGACATCGCCCGCGACAAGGATGTGATGATCCTCTCCGACGAGGTCTACGAGTCGTTCGTCTACGAGGGAAGGCACCGCTCGTTCCTGCCGTACCTCGACAGGGCCGTCGTGGTCGGGGGATTCTCCAAGATGATGGCCGTGACCGGGTGGCGTCTCGGCTTCGCGATAGCCAACGAGGCCTGCATGGACTCCCTGGTCAAGATGCAGTACCATGTATGTGCCAGTCCCGGCATGCCGGCCATGTACGGGGTACTCGGCGCCCTGCCCGGCATCGACCCCTACCTGGAGAACGCCAGGACCACATTCAAGAGGAGGCGCGACCTGATATCGAAGAGGATCAACGAGATCGAGGGCATGAGCATCATCCCCCCGAAGGGTGCTTTCTACGCGTTCCCCTCGTTCGACCTCGGCATCAGTTCGCAGGAACTCGCCAACGAACTGGTCAAAGCCGGGCTCATATGCACCCCGGGATCGGCGTTCGGCACCTTCGGCGAAGGGCATCTCAGATTCTCCTATGCGGCCAGCGAGGAGAAGATCGACAGGGGCATGGACATACTGGCCGATACCGTCAGGAAAATCAAAGGAGGAAGGATATGAGCGGAGAGCTTGACCCCAACGCGATGCTGTTCGGAGGAGAGGAGGAGAAGACCGAGGAAGAGAGGGCCATGGAGTACGTCTACGGGAAGAACCCGAACAGGGTCAGCGCCCTGAGCGACCTGTGGTTCGAGGAGCTCCATAAGAGGATAGGGGAGATGGAACTGCCCGACGAGAAGGCCAAGATAAAGATGGCCTTCAAACTCACCGCCGGCGCCATCCTCGACATGCTGGGGGACTCCCAGCCCGCGGAGGTCGCCCCCGACGTCATGTCGGACTTCGACATATTCATGGGCGTGGCCCTCACCAACAAGAAATTCAACGTGAGCCTGTTCAAGGAGCAGCAGAAGGCCCTCATGCAGATAGACAGGAGCAAGTTCCACGACGACGAGGAGTACGCCCGGGCGCTCTCCGAGTTCGAGGACAGGTGGTGGGAGATCGCACAGCCGCTCCTCAACGGAAGGAACCCCAACGACGCCATTAAAGAGACCCTTATGAAATACGGACTGAACGGGGAATGACAACAGTATCAGCATCAGCTCCGGGCAAGTTCGTGATCCTCGGGGAACACGCGGTCGTCTACGGCAAGCCCGCCCTCGCCCTGGCGATAGACATGCGCTTCAGCATACGCGTCAGCCGCAGCGACGCATACAGGGTCAACGGACAGCCCGCGACCCCGTACAACATGAGCTCCCATATGAGGTACATATCCGACAGGATCGGGACCACCCCCGTGTCCGTGTACGTGGACGGCAGGGTCCCGTCCGGGTCGGGGCTCGGGTCCTCGGCGGCCCTCTCGAACGCGTATGCGGCCGCCATCAGCGCCCTCGAGGGCCTCCCCACCGACAAGGAGACGATAGCCCGGCTCGCCTACGAAGCGGAGTACGCCTCGCAGGGAAGGGGCAGCCCCATGGACACCTCCGCCTCCGCCAACGGATACGGCATCGCGCTGAACGTGCCGTACCGGGAGGAGGACTTCCTCTGGCACATAGAGAAGGACGGGAACTCCTGGGACGTGTCGAAGATAGAGGTCCCGCACATGACCTTCGTCATAGGCAACACCGGCATCAAGGCGGCCACGGGACCGCTGGTGGAGAAGGTGAAGAAGTACACCGAGAGCAACACCTTCGCCGCCGGGATCGTGGACGAGATCGGACAGGTCACCCTCGACGGGCTCGACGCCATGAAACGCAACGACCTCGAGAAACTGGGGGCGCTCATGACCTACGACCACAAGCTCCTCTCCATACTCGGCGTATCCTGCAACGAGCTCAACCACATGGTGGAGGCGGCCATACCGTACTCCTACGGGGCGAAGCTCACCGGGTCCGGCGGAGGAGGATGCATGGTCGCCCTCACCGACAGGCCGGAGAAGGTCGCCAAGGCCATAAGGAGCCACGGGGGGACCCCCTACATCATCCACACGGGGGTCAAGGGCGTGACCGTCAAGGTGAGGGAGCACGAGGGGCACCGCCACTACATCAAGAAGAAAGGCAGGGACCCCGCGGAAGACTCGGAATGAGTCCCGTACGAACCGACTGAATTTTTTAAAAGAATGAAAGAAGGGGGGCAGCGCCCCCCGTTTTGCTCTCAGATGAGATCCTCGAAGCCCTCGACGAGCTTGGGGTACTTGTCCTTGATGGCGATGAGCAGGTTCTGGACGTTGACGTGCTCTATGTCCGCGGTGGACATGATCTTGACAAGCTCGTTTATGGTCTCGTCGTCGAGCTCCGCGAGCTTCTCCTTGGCCATCCAGTCGCGGTAGAGTCCGTCCTCCATGCGGTCGCGGATCTTCCTGTCATATGCCTTGAGGGCCTCGGCGGAGTAGTCGCCCTTCTTCTTGCACTCGGCGAGGACCTCTCCCGCGTACATGCCGGACACGCAGGCGTGGCCTATGCCGCCTCCCGTGAGGGGGTCGATGAGCCTTGCCGAGTCGCCGACCAGCAGAACGTTGTCGGTGGAGTAGCCGTCCTCCAGACCGGGGCAGGTGGAATCGAAACCGGCGTCGATCTCGAGGATCTGCGCCTTCCTGAACCTGGGGTCCTCGGCGATGAACTTGTCGAGGAACTGCTTCGGGCGCACGCCGTCCTTGGCGAAGGTCCCGCCGATGCCGATGCCGACGTTGGCCACCCCGTCCCCCTTGGGGAATATCCAGAGGTATCCTCCGGGCGCCACGGACCTGCCGAGGATGAACTCGCAGAAGTCCATGGAGCACTCGCAGCCGGCCATCCTGTACTGTATGCAGGGCTCTATGTCCCCGAGCTTCAGGTTGGTGTCGATGCCGCACCAGCGGCCGACCTGGGACTCCACCCCGTCCGCTCCGACGATGCAGTCGCAGTAGATGTCGAGGGGCTCGCCCATGGAGACGCAGTGGGCGCCGACGATCTTCCCGTTCTCCTTTATGGGTCCGGTCATCCAGGTGCGCAGGTAGATCCTCGCACCGGCCTCGGCGGCGAGCTTGCTGATGCCCTTGTCGAACAGGTGCCTCTCGAGCACGTACCCGACCTCGGCCCCGGCCTTGGACTCGTCGAGCTGGAAGGAGGTCCCGTCGGGGGACCTTATGACCGCACCCTTCATGTCGGCGCGTATCCACTCGGGCTTGGGCTCGACCCCGATCTCCTTGAACATCTTCTTGGAGACACCCTCGGCGCACCTGAGGGGGGCTCCGATCTCGGGCTTCTTCTCGATGAGGATGGTGTCGATGCCCTTCTCGGCGCAGCTCTTGGCGGCCATGCCCCCGGCGGGTCCGGCACCCACCACCAGCACTTCGCATCTGAGGGGGTTCACTGCGCTCCCTCCATGGACAGGGCGCCGACGGGGCAGAGCCTCACGCACCTTCCGCACCTGTTGCAGTCGCTGTTGAAGGTGAGGATGGTGTCGCAGAGGAATATGGCGTTCTTGGGGCAGCTGCCGACGCAGCCGCCGCAGTGCAGGCATTTGTTGGTGTTCACGATCATTGTAGTTCGCTCCTTTCTCTCTTATTCCGCGTCTTTCGGCACGATGAGGGCGGCCTCGAGCTGCTTCGCCTCCTCCTTGTGCTTCTCCTTCCACTCCGCAAGCGGCATGGAGAACTTCTTCTCGGTCTCCACACGCATGTCGATACCGCTGTTGTAGGCGCAGAACGGTACGATCTTGCAGTCGGGGGTGACGTAGTGGATGGAGCAGCGCCTGACCCTCTCCACATCGTAGTTGTAGGAATCCTGGAAGTGCATCGCACCCACGTACATCATTCCCCAGGAGAACTTGGCGAGGGTCGACTTGGACTTCTTGCTCATGATGGAGATGAGGGTCTCCACGAGGGTGCTCTTGGTCATCCCGGGGGGCATCTTGTCCTCCCTGAGGCTGCTCATGAGCAGCTTCCTGACCTTCAGGGCGGTGAGCTTCTTGAAGGTGGCGTTCTCGGCCTTGGCGGCTATCTCGTCGAGACCCTTGACGAACTTCTCGACCTCGATGAACTCGGGCATCGGGTAGACGTTCTCGTTCTCGTCGATGAAGAGGTAGGTCGCGAGCCCGCAGTGGGGGTGGGTGGGGAAGGTGATCTTGTTGGTGCCGAGGATTATCGAGGCGTAGTTGGATATCCCGGACACGACGGGGACGGGGTACCAGTCGTTCATCCCGGTCCATCCGGTCTGGTCGTTGACGGCCTTGGCCACGTCGGTGAGGGTTATCCTGCCCTCGCTGACCTCCTCGTGGGTGACCCTTCCGGTGAAGGCCACGGGCTGGAAGTTGACTCCCCTGACGACGTCCCTGTTCTGGACGGCGAATCTGAGTATGTCGCCGATCTGGGAGTCGTTGAGTCCGCGGACGGTGGTGACGACGAGGACGACGGAGGGGCAGTGCCCGGTCTCCTCCTTGAGCTTCCTGAGGTTGGCGAGGACGCCCAGTTTGACCTTCATCATCTTCCTTCCGCGGGAACGCATGTAGATGTCGTCGTCCATTCCGTCGAACTGGAGGTAGATGGTGTTGAGCCCCGCCTGGGCGCACGCCTTGAGCTTCTCGTAGTCGGAGGAGAATACTATCCCGTTCGATGCGATCTGCACCTGTGCGAACTTCCTCTCCTTGGCCGCTTTTATGACGTCGACGAGCCTGGGGTACACCGTGGGCTCCCCGCCGGAGAACTGGACGGCGGTGCATTTGATGGGTTCCTCGGCACGGAGGGTGTCGAGCATCCTGCATACGGTCTCGAAGTCCGGCTCGTAGACGTAACCCGAGTCGTTGGCGTTCGCGAAGCATATGGGGCAGTTCATGTTGCACCTGTTGGTGAGGTCGATGTTCGCCAGAGCGGTGGGGGACAGCATGTCCACCCTCTCGCCGTCGATGATGACGTTGACGTTCTCCCCCTCCTTCAGGTCCTTGTCCATGGGGTTCCTGAGACCGGTACCGTCCTTGGCGTACTCCTCGGCCTCGAGGTACTTGGAGGCGTCGGACCAGTAGATGTCGCAGAACTTTCCGTGCTCGGGGCACTCCTTCTCCATGAAGACTTTCCCATCCTTCTCGAAGATGGTGGCTTCCAGAATCTTGCCGCACTCGGGGCATATGGAGTGGGTCTTCTTGGGAAGACCGGTGGCCGCCGAGTAGGGCTTAACTGTTGCACACATGGGGGCTGGATTCTCCTTTGTATTAAAATAATGTTGGGTAGGGTCCGGACAGTGCGGCCCCCTCCGCGGGCGGACTTCGGACGCTGCTTGCAGTATCCCGGCTTTTTATGCGCCCCGGGAGAGAACCTCCCCCATGAAAAGGAATCCGAAGAGACTGGGAGGAAGGAGGGACGGGAGCCTGCCCTTCGCGCTGGTGGCCGTGGCGATCCTGATGGGTGCCTCGGTCTACTGCGCCGTCGCCGCGGGCATACAGGATGCGGACGAGGACACGGACAGCACCGGGAAGGAGATGGACGGCATGGCCGAGGCGGTCCCCAACATCGTCGGGTTCATCGAGCGCGGCATGGGGGAGAACATCCTCCGCGTTAGCCGGGACACCGGCCTCGGAGGAATGACCCAGCGCTCCGAATCCTTCAGGGAGGGCATGGCCCGGTGGATGGACGACATGTTCCCCGCCGAGGACTCCGGGATCACGGTCACGGTGGAATCCTACGACATGGGGATCGAGGTGAGGGACCTCAGGATGCCTGCCGGGAACTACGCCGCCGACGGGTATGTGCCAGCGTTCCTTCTCGCCGAGGGTACCGTGGAGGCCGTCTTCGAATCCGAGTCGGGAACGGCGCGCAGGACGCTGCACGTCGAATCGGACGGCAGCGGCGCCCTCCCCCTGGCGTGCGACAGGGGGACCATGTTCGAGAACATCCTGGAGGACGGCGGGTCCCTGCTGTCCCAGATGGTCTCCTACCAGCTGACGTCCCTCGCGCAGTACAGGGTCATGAACGGATACGGGGCCTTCGCCTACTACGGGGAGTACGGCACGGAATCCGTCATCACGGAGGCCGATGTGAGGGATGCCTACTCGCGCGCCCTGCGTGCGGTCGAATCCATCGTGTTCAGGGACGCCGACGGCGGACTGATCACGGGCAGGACCGACCTGGCCAAGGCCATAGTCGGCGACGCCGGCGGCAGGATGACCGTCAACGTCGGCGCCGTCTACTCGCAGGCCCTGGCCGCCGCGGCCGACCGGATCGTGGGCAAGTGGTTCGACTACTTCCTCGGCAACAAGGTCCTGCAGCTCTGCGACGAGATCGACGACAAGCTGAGGAACGCCTGGGACTCCTTCACGTCGTTCATAACGGGGAGGAACAGCTTCTCGGCGGAACCCTACATAAGGGAGATCGTCGGGAACACCGACCTCGCCCTCGGGGAGTACATGGCCTTCGCCGTACCGCTCCCCGACGGCGGGCCCCTGACCCTGGACCTGCGGTACCCCGAACACGACATGATGGGCTCCGACACCGTCAGCAGCTTCAAGTCGAAATACCGCGACGACACGAGCTCCATACGCACGTGGCTCTATTCGATAGTCAACGAAGCGATCGCGCAGGCCGCCGAGACCAGGGTGCTGGGCACGGTGACGGTGGATCTGAACGACCCGCGCGAATTCTCGGACGTCCTGTACGGCGCGGTCATGCTGGCTCTGGAAGGGGCGGAGGACTCCTTCGTCTCCTACATGGCGGATTCCCTGAGCTGGCACAGTTATCCGGACCAGTTCTACGCCGCCATATACGATGCGGTGAGCGAGAACAAGGAGAGGATATTCAACACCGATTACGGGAAATTCGCGGAGAGGAACGCCGGCGCGGTATACGACGCCGTCTTCGGATAGTGCATGGGCCTGTCGGGCGACGAGGAGTACTCTCGCGGATGTGCCAGAGACGCCTCCGCCGCGGCCTTCGGTCTGGATTCGAACAGGGCGCTGTTCGACGCGTACGTGGCGGAGGTGGACTCGCTCCTGTCCCGCATGGAGGCGCTGAAGAACGTGCAGAACTCCAAGAGCAGCATCATAGAGAGGGGGTGCATAGGGATCCTGCGCGGGGGCCTGCTGAAGGCCGACGGGGCCTTCGACGTCACCGGGCACCTGTCCCAGGTGTGCGTCCAGTTCTCGCGGAACCTGGGAATCAACGCGGCAAGCGGATTCACGGACATGCCCGGCACGGACCGTTTCGAGCTCTCCGGGGACCCCGGATCGGTAGAGAAGCTCAGCGTGAGGATAACCTCGGACCCGGTCGTGGATGTAGGCAGGCCGGGACCGTCCCGCAGCACCCACCAGTGCGGAATCGAGGATGCGGCCGGCGCCAACTACAGCACGGTCTTCCCGGTGAAGATCGCCGACACCGTCGGCTACACCGTGTACGGATCCGGCTCCGTATCGGACGTGCTGGGTCTTGCCGATTCCGGGTTCGCGGGGAGCACCGGCGTGTCGATCGACCTGGAGATAGCCGTCGTATCCGGATGGAGCCTGGCCGGTGTCGGATACGAAGCTTCGGCCGACGTACTGCACGACATCTGGAAACAGCTGCTGAAGGCCGCCGAACCTCTGATGGAACCCCTCAGGAAGGCCCTGTACCTCGCCGGAGAGGCGGCCAACGCGCTGAGGGAATCCGTGGGGGAGTTCGTGAGGTACGCCGCCTACTACGTGGAGAGGCTCTACGAGAGGATAATCGTCCCCCTCGAGGAGCTCATCCAATGCATCAGGGAGAAGATCGACGGCGCGGTCGGCGGGAGGATATACGAAGTGGCCAACGGGGTGGCCGCCCTGATCGACATTACGCTGAAGAGCCAGACGATCGGATTCACCTACATGGGGTTCGCCCTGAAGTTCACGACGGACTGCGCATCGCTCTCCAAGACCACCAAGAACCTGGTGAGGGTGGAGATGTCGGGCAACGTCGGAGGGGACGACGTCAGCGCGTACCTGGACGTGAAGCTCCGCGAACCGCGCGTCCTGGTGACGGGGGGCGTGGCGATAGAAGGGGACGGCTGGAAGGTGTCCGGTACGGTGGACCCCTCGATGACCCAGACAGGACATCTGTTCTCCATATCGGGGACGTTCAGAGGGGTGGAGGTGGACCTTGCGGTACCGGAGATGGTGCAGTACCGCGAGATCGACGTCAGTCTGTCGGATCTGCCCGGGATCGGCACCGTCCTGTCGAACATACCGTCGCCGATAGCCGGGACGAAGATATCCCTCGATGCGGGCCTGAGCGTGAAGTACTCCGCCCCGTTCGAGACGGGGGTGCTCATAAACGAGGTCGAGAGCAATCCGGGCGGGACCGACCGCGACGGGGAATGGGTGGAGATCATGAACAACACCGTCCGCACCGCCGACGTGCACGGCTGGATTCTCGTGAACGGGAGAGGGGCCGTCCGGCATCTCGATATGAGGCTGGCGCCCGGAGAAAGATACGTCCTGAGTTTCGAAGGGGGGTTCCTGAACAACAGGGACGAGAGCCTGAGGCTCCTGAACGAGTACGGTGTCGAGGTGGACGGTCTGGTCTCTTTCAGCGACGGCTTCAACGACTCCAGGACGTACCAGAGGCTGTTCGACGGATCCACCAGATGGGGTATGGCCGAGGGCAGCGCCGGGGAGGCCAACAGATCGGGGGTGCTGGGACTGGACGGCATCCTCTCCCGGTCGGTGGCCGACATAATGAAGGACGCCGCCAAGAAGGCCATGGGCGAGCTCAAGCACGTCACCGACACGGAGGGTGTGTCGGAGCTCTTCACCCGCATCATGCAATACGCGCTGGACGCAGGCATAGACAGGCTGTCGTCCTACCTGGTGGAGGCCTCCGTGTTCGTCAGAGCGGACGTGGTGGACCTCACTGGTTCGGCGTGCACCGGGTTCGAGGTCTACGTGAAGGCGTACAAGGGCATGGCGGAGGACCTCCTGAAGTACGTGGTAGGGAGAGCGGAATCCATGCTGCTGGATATAGAGGACCCCTACGGCGTGGACCTGGGGACCGCCGCCGGCGATGATACGTACGTAGGGGTCACGGTCTACACGGGGATATCGATGCCGGACCTGCTCCGCCGTCTGGGCTCATTCGACGCGGGGACCAGGGCCGGGGTCGATGTGGCCTGCAACGCATCGGCGCTGAAGAGCGTCCTAGGGGATGCGGGCGACGGTACGTGGAACGTGCGCGGAGGCGTCGTCATACGCAACTGCCCCGCGGTCTCCCTGCCGACCGGCTACAAGCTGGAGAAGGGTATGAACTGCGACCTCTGGCTCATGTCGGTGAACATAGGTCCTTCCTGAGGGTTCCGGGCGGGGGCCCTGCCCCCGTCCCGCGGGTACCGACCGTTCTATTTAATTATGCGATTACAATGTGGAAAATATGGCCGGAATGAACACTACCATACCGACTGTCCTCTCGTCTGAGGAATTGATGGACAAAGCATTCCGCAGGGCCTCAAAGATCAGTAAGAAAGGCAGCGACTCTCTCGACGGAAAGAAGAAGACGGCGCTGGCCAGGATCACGGCTTCGGGCGACATAGTCGAGACGACTCTCGTCGGCTACATCCAGAAATTCCCGAGGATGGAGAAACAGGACGATTTCTTCCCCCAGCTCGTGGACCTCGTGATCGGCATAGACCGCTACAAGAAGGCGCTCGGCGCCCTGAACTGGGCGGCCGGAAGGACCGAACTACTGAAGAACCAGTCCCTCCGGGAAGTGAGGCGCACCAAGGACCCTGCGATAATCGAATCCATCAAGAAGGGATTCTACGGACGTCTGGGCTCGTACATAGACCAGATATCGAAGGACCTGCTCTTCCTGCAGGACGCCAAGAACAAGTTCAGGGACCTCCCGTCCATCGACCCGAGCGTCCCGACCGTCGTGGTGGCCGGATTCCCGAACGTGGGCAAGAGCAGCCTGGTGACCTACATCAGCACCGCGGCTCCCGAGATAGCGCCCTACCCGTTCACCACCAAGGGCATCACCATCGGGCACATAAAGGACGACTGGAGGATGTTCCAGATCGTCGACACCCCCGGACTGCTCGACCGCGACTTCGAGGACAGGAACGACATCGAGAAACAGGCCGTACTGGCACTCAGGTACCTGACCGACATAATGGTCTTCATGCTCGACCCCACCGAGACCTGCGGTTACGACATGGGCAAGCAGACGAAGCTGCTCAGGGACATCCAGGGGAACTTCGAGGATGTCCCCATCATCGTCGTCGAGAGCAAGAGCGACATAGAACGCAGCGCCAACGACGTACCGCACATATCCTCCGTGACCGGGGAGGGGATGGAGGAACTCAAGACCCTCCTCATAGGGAAACTCAGAACCATACTGAGACAGAGGGCACTGGAGGCCTCTGACGAAGAGGTGGCGTGAATGGGGGAGATCGCGGCAAGCGACGAGATGAAGAAGTACTTCAAGAATCTCGAGGACGGGGCGGAGGAGATATACAGGCTCGCCGCCGAGGCCCGCTCGAAGGGCAAGGACCCGACCCTCGAGGTGGAGATCCCGCGTGCCGAAGACCTCGCCTCCCGTGTGGAGAAGCTGCTTTTCAACTACCACGTCGAAGGCGTGGCCGACCTCATACGCCAGAAGACCGCCGAATTCGGGAACCGCGAGATCGTGGCCATCAAGGTGGCCGAGGAATATGCGAAGAAGGGTGCGGAGAACAACGAGAGCAAGGACAAGACCCTGGACCGCGCGGTGAGACTGGGTCTTGCGATCATCACCGAGGGTATCCTCGTCGCACCCCTGGAGGGCATAGCCACCACGAGGATCGGCCGCAACTCCGACGGCACCGACTTCGCCGACCTCGTCTTCGCCGGACCCATCCGCGCCTCCGGCGGTACGGGTCAGGCCATGAGCGTCCTCATCTGCGACGTGGTGCGCCAGGCCCTCGGCATAGGCAAGTACATCCCCACGGAGGGGGAGATCGCCAGATTCGACGAGGAGATCCCGCTGTACAAACAGTGCCAGCACCTGCAGTTCACCCCCTCGTCGGAGGAGATCAGGACCATCGTCAGCGAGTGCCCGGTCATGATCGACGGTGAGGGGACCGAACAGGTCGAGATCTCCGGGTTCAGGAACCTGCCGCGCATAGAGACCAACAGGGTCAGGGGAGGGGCATGCCTCGTCGTCGCCGAGGGTATGTGCCTCAAGGCCTCCAAGCTGAAGAAGCACGTCGACAAACTGAAGATCCAGGGCTGGGAGTTCATAGACAAGTACCTGGACATGCACAAGGCCGTCGACACCGAAGGCGGGGACAGGAAGAAGGTCGTCGAGCCCGCCTACAAATACCTCAAGGACATGGTCGCGGGCCGCCCCATCTTCGGGCACCCGTGCCGCGTGGGGGGATTCAGACTGCGCTACGGAAGAGCCAGGACCTCCGGTCTGGCCTCCCTGGCGTACAATCCGGCCAGCATGTACGCCATGGACGAGTTCATGGCCCTGGGGACCCAGGTGAAGATAGAAAGGCCCGGGAAGGCCTGCGTCGTCACGCCGGTGGACTCCATCGAGGGACCCATCGTCCTGCTGAAGAACGGGGACCTCGTCTACTGCGGCAGGAAGGAGGACTACCTGAAGGTCAAGAACAGCGTGGCCGAGGTGGTGGACAACGGGGAGATCCTCGTCCCGTACGGCGAGTTCTGCGAGAACAACCATGTCCTCGTCCCCTCCGGGTACCCGCTCGAATGGCACCGCGAAGAGATCAGGGCCAAGAACGGAGGGAAGCTCCCCGACGACTGGAAGGACCCCACCTATGCGCGCTCCAAGGAGATGTCGGCGCAGTTGGGTGTCGCCCTGCATCCGAAGTTCAACCTGTTCTGGTCGGACGTGAATCTCGGAAGACTGGTCCGCCTGCGCGATTACATTGCCGATCTGGGACATATCTCGGACGGCTGCATAAGCGTACCGTCGGACAGGGAGCCCGTACCCCAGAACGAGACGGAGGACGGGTCGGTCAAGAGGATACTCGAGGACCTGGGTGCGCTGCACAGGGTGAGGGGACCCAACGTGGTCATAGACAGGCTCTACACCGAGACCATCCTGGACTGTCTGGGTCTTTCATACGACGGGAAGGGGATCGTCAGGAGGGCCGAGCTGGCCGGCGAGGATTCCCTGAGCGCCGTCAGCGCCGCCGCCGGATACAGGGTGATGGCGAGGGCCATGACCCGCATCGGCACGAGGATGGGGCGCCCCGAGAAGGCCAAGGAGAGGGCCGGTTCGCCGCTGGTGCAGGCCCTCTTCGCCCTGGGGGAGACCATAGACGGGAAGGAGAACCCGTCCAGGGACACCGTCACCGCCGTGAAGTCGCTCAGCGATCCGAGCCTGCACAGGGACAAGGCCGCCAGGACCCTCCGCGTCGAGATGGGCGCCCGCCGCTGTCCCGTATGCGGGACCGAGACGTGCCTGTGCTGGTGCAGGGCCTGCGAGACCCACACCCTGCCGGTGGAGAGGGCCAAGCCGGCGAACGGAGGTCCGGCCACCGTCTCCGTGGACATCGTCAAGGAGTACAGGGACGCCCTCCTCGCCGTCGGTGAGAGCGAGGGGAAGGAGACCCTGAGGTGCGAGGAGAAGCTCACGTCCCGCACCAAGACCCCCGAGATGCTGGAGAAGGGGATACTCAGAAGGAAGCACAACGTGTCGATCTTCAGGGACGGGACCATCCGCTACGACATGACCGACATACCCCTCACGCACTTCAAGCCCCGCGAGATCGGTCTAGACATACAGCGTGCGCACGAACTCGGGTACACCCACGACTGGAACGGGGAACCCCTCATCGATGCCGACCAGATCGTGGAACTGAAGTGCCAGGACATCGTACCCGCGAAGGAATGCGGGGACTACATGGTCCGCGTGGCCGGATTCATAGATGACGAACTGGACAAGATGTACCATCTGCCTCGCTTCTACAACGCCCAGAACAGGAACGACCTGATCGGTAAACTCGTCTTCGGCCTGGCCCCCCACACGTCCGGATGCATCCTCTGCAGGATCATCGGGTACAGCGACGTCCGCGGATGCTACGGCCACCCGTTCTACCATGCCTCCAAGAGGAGGAACTGCGACGGGGACGAGGACTGCATAATCCTTGCGCTCGACGGACTGCTGAACTTCTCCAGGCTGTTCCTCCCCGACAGGAGGGGAGGCCTGATGGACTGCCCCCTCGTCCTCACCACGAGGCTCGACCCCAACGAGATCGACAAGGAGGCCCACAACGTCGACGGCCTCAGGGAGTACCCGCTGGAACTGTACCATGCCGCCATGGACATGCGCGACCCGAAGGAGATCGAGAAGATCATGGGACTGGTCAGCGGCCGCATAGGCACCCCCGGGCAGTACGAGGGACTGGGCTTCACCCACGACACCCGCGACATCTCCGAGGGCCCCAGGGAATCCGCCTACACCACCCTGGAATCCATGACCGACAAGATGGCGGCGCAGCTGGAGCTGGGCATGAAATGCCGTGCGGTGGACGCCAGGGACGTGGCCATGAAGGTCATCAACAAGCACTTCATGCCCGACATGATCGGAAACCTGAGGAGTTTCGCCACCCAGAGCGTGAGGTGCACCAAATGCGGCACCAAATACCGCCGGGTGCCGATAAGCGGGGTCTGCAAATGCGGGAACAACCTCAACCTGACGGTCCACGAGGCCTCCGTCAGGAAATATCTGGAGGTCTCCAAGGAAGTGTGCGAGAAATACGAACTCGACGATTACACGGAACAGAGGATCCAGATAATCGAGACCAGCATGAACTCCCTTTTCAACAACGACAAGGTCCGCAAATGCAAGCTCACGGACTTCATGTGAGTCCGCACGGGATTTTAAAAGACGGTGCTCCGGTCCCGGAGGGGGCCGGAGCTTTGAATGGTTTCAGGTACTTCCGGTTGAAAGCATCACTGTGCCAGAGCGTCGACCTGCGAGGAGAAGTCGGCGGCCTCCGCCTGCAGGATCTCCAGAGCCTTGTCGAGGACCTGCTTGGCAGTAAGGGAACCGTCGGTCTCGAACTTGAACAGGAAGTTGTTCTCGCTCCAGGTCACCTTGATGGCGCCGTTCGGAATCGGCTCGTGCATGGCGGTGCTGCCGAATTCGATGGCCTTCCACTTGTCGGCGACGGCGAGCTTCCCGCCCCTGACCTCGAAGAGACCGGGGCAGAGCTCCGCGGCCTTGAGCACGTCGGGGTCGTCCGCTTTCGCCTCGTCGATCACGACGGTGGGCTCGTAGGAGTATCCCACACCGAAGGCGGCCTGCCACTTGACGTGGTTCTTCGCGGTGCCCATGACGGCCGTGGCGTAGATGAGTACGGCCTGGTTGTCCGTGAGCTCGACGACCGGGATGAACTCGTCCTTGACCTTCAGGGTGTTGTCCCCGAGGGGGATGAGGTCGCCCGAGTAGACGGTGCCGGGCCCGACCTTGTTGATGCTGTACATTATGGTGCAGTGCGGGCAGCCTTCGCCGCCGCACTCGCACTTGTCCTGGAAAGTGAACTGGTCGTAGTCGGTGGGTACGGGGACCATGCCGAGCCTGTGGGCGATTACCTCGTCGAACAGGGACGTCACGCTCTCGTACTCTTTGTCGTCCTGCATGATGGGACCGAGGTGGAACTCCACCTTGTCGATCGCCATCTTTGGGATGTCCTGGATCATGGTGCGCCTGAGTGCGTTCGCCATTGCAGGCGAGGAGTTCTTCAGGATGAACTTGGCCTTCCTGTCCTCCATCTCGACAATCTCGATCTGCATGACCAGTCCTCCTCAGACCCTGCGTCCCCTGCGTCCACCCTTGGGCTTGGTACCGTCGTGCGGTATGGGAGTGACGTCCTCGATGCGTCCGATCTTGAGACCGGCACGGGAAAGGGCACGGATGGCCGCCTGGGCTCCGGGTCCGGGCGAGGTGGACTTGTTTCCTCCGGGCGCCCTTACCTTCACGTGGATTCCGATGATCTCTTTCTCGGCCGCGATCTCGGCGATCCTCTCGGCGGCCTTCTGGGCCGCGTAAGGCGAGGACTCGTCCTTCGCCTGCTTGACGATCATACCGCCGGTGACCTTTGCGAGGGTCTCCGCGCCGGTGATGTCGGTGAGAGTGATCATGATGTTGTTGTAGCTCGCGTATATGTTGGCGATTCCCCATTTTGCAGTCATCAGTTAGCACCGTCCTCGATAGTTACGCCTGCCTCGTCCGCATCGGCCTTGGCCGCCGCGGCGTTCTCGGCCTCGGCCCTTGCCTTGGCCTCCTCTCTGGCCGCCTCGCGGGCGTCGCTTCCCTGTCCGGAAACCCTCATGGGGTGGTTGTCGTCGGTGAACGGGGATGCGGGGTTGTAGGTGACGGACCCCTCCTCCTCCCTGAGGACGAGGTATCCGGGAACGGTGACCTTGTGGCCCTCCACGAAGATGTGTCCGTGGTTGATGAGCTGCCTCGCCTGCTTGATGGTGGAGGCGAGTCCCTTCTGGAAGACGAGGGTCTGCAGGCGCCTGTTGAGTATGTCCTCGTCCTTGAGCACGAGGATCATGTTGAGGTCTCCGCCGGTGACGGGGAGGATTCCGAGGCGGGAGCACTTCGCGATGAGTGCGTCGGTCTCGATCTTCGCCTGCGCATCTCCGGCCCTGAGGCGTGCCTGGAGCTCCCTGGACTGCTTCCTGAAGTTCCTGAGCATGGTCTCGGCCTTCCATACCTCGGTCTTGTTCTTGAGTCCGAACTGGCGGACGGTCTCGTTCTCTGCCTTTATCCTCTCGCCCTGCCAGGGGTGGGAAGGGGTGTCATAGGTCTTTCTCGAAAATTTAGGATCTCCCATTCAAATCACCTCAGGATTTCTTCTGGACTCCGACTGCGAGTCCCTTCCTTCCGTTGGACCTGGTCCTCTGTCCCCTGACCTTGTGGTTGGTGTCGTGCCTGACTCCGCGGTAGCTGCGGATCATCTTCATCCTGTTGATGTCGTCCTCCTGGAGGATGCTGAGGTCGTTGCCGAAAAGATGCATGTCGGCTCCGGACTCGTAGTCCATCTGGCGGTTTATGGCCCAGGAGGGGGCGTACTCGACGTAGTTCAGAACGAGCTTCTCGAGGTCCGCGACCTGCTCGTCGGAAAGGGAACCGATCTTGATGGATCCGTCGATGCCGGCCCTCTTGACTATGATCTGCGATACCCTCTTTCCGACTCCCTTGATGCTCTGGAGTCCGATGACGGTGTGTTTGAGACCGTCGATATCGCTGTTGGCTATGCGGACGATGTAGTTGAAGTTCTCGTCCTCTGTCTTCGCCGCGGCCTTCTTGCCCCCTTTCCTCTTGTCGGCGGGTGCTGCGGCCTCCGGCTTTGCGTTAGCTGCCTTAGGTGCTGCCATTGTTTATTCCTCCGTAAATGTTCCCTCCGTCTCCGGAGGGAAAGCTCAAGCGTATGCTCCCGACAGGGAGACGCTCTCAGTTTTCACCATGGTATGCATGGAGGGTCCTGAGTTTACGTATAAGGTCGGATTCTATAATAATATAAAAAGGATGGTATGGCCGCAGAGGATGCGTATGAATGGGTCGGATGCGAACGTACCACGAACCCGATGCCGATCCGCAATGTGCCAGATCGGTGATTTGGTGCCGACGACCGGATTCGAACCGGTGAACCGCTAGGGAACAGATCTTGAGTCTGCCGCCTTTGGCCAGCTCGGCTACGTCGGCTTGTTTGCCCCCAATGCGGGGGCTGTTTAAATGTGTTTTCAAGGACCGGTGGTGATCTCGGCGCGCTTGCCGGAGATGTAGAACGTATGCTCGAACTGTGCCACCATGCTCCCCTTGACCTCCAGGAGCACGTTGAACCCGCTGAGGATCCCCTTGCGCATGAGCAGCTTGACCCACTTCTCCGCATCGGGGAAATCACAGCTCCTGGCACAGAACGGCGAGTCGGGGAACTCCTCCTTCGCATAAGCCAGGAACTCGTCCGCCTTGGGGTTGCCGGAGGGTTTCTCGTGCGTAAGTATGACGATGTTGCCCTGCTTGCCGTTGTCCACGTATCCCGCGCCGTTCGTGGCGAAGGGTTCGATGGCCACCGTCATGCCGGCCTCCACGAGCGTGTTGTCCCCGTTGTCGTAGGGGGGAACGGAGAATCCGGCGTGCAGCTGCCATCTGTCGACCTGGTGGCCGCAGAGGTTCTCCACGACCTTGAAGCCGTCCCTCTTGACGCTTCCCTCGATCGCCGCACCGAGCTCGTTGATGGGTATGCCGTCGCCGATAAACTCCGCCACGGTGTCCCTGGCCCTTTTGGCGGACTCGATGAGGGAGGTGTAGTTGTGGGTACCGACCTCCACCGTGCCGGCGGTGTCGCCGATGAAACCGTCCAGCATGCCGCCGCAGTCTATCTTGACGACGTCTCCGATCTCCAGACGGGTGTCGTCGCTGCAGGACGGAGTGTAATGGGCCGCGACCTCGTTCACCCCTATGTTGCAGGGGAAGGAGAGCTTGCATCCGTGGCTGCGTATGTACCCCTCCACCTCCTGCGCGATGTCGTACAGTTTGACTCCCGCCTCGCACATGCTCATCCCGAGGTCCCTGGCGGCTCCGGAGATCGCACCGACCCTGCGCAGTTTGGCGAGTTCATCTTCATTCAGCACTGCAATGCCTCCTTTATCATGTCTTCCGTTATCGGTCCCTGGCGGACGATCTCGTACTCCTTGTCCTTTATCCACACGATGGTGGACGGTCTGCCGGAGGGGCTGTGGCCCGCATCGATGTAGGTCGAGACGGAGTTCCCCAGGGAGGCGGTCGCCATGCCTATGTCTACCGCGTCGGGCTGGAAATGTATGTTGGCGGAGGTGGCCACGATGGGTCCGGACCTCCTTGCGATCTCGAGGGCCAAAGGGTGGTCGGGGATGCGTATGCCCACTTTCTGCGAGGCGGCGGTGAGTATGTCGGGGACGTCGGGCTTCTTCTTGATGATGATCGTGAGGGGACCGGGGAGGAACGCGTCTATGAGCTTCTCGGCGGTCTCGTTGATGAAGGCGACCGACTCCATCATCCTCCTGTCCGCCACGGCGACGGAGAGGGCCATGTCGAACGGCCTCCTCTTGGCCAGGAAGAGGTTCTTGACCGCGACCTGGTTGTATATGTCCGCCCCGATGCCGTACACGGTGTCGGTCGGATACACCACGAGGTTGCCGGCGGCTATGTCCTCGGAAGCGGCCATGGCCGCCTGGATGCAGTTCTCGTTCAGTCCGTTGGAACAGTCGCACTTGATTACCCTTATGTTACCACCCTCCGATCATCATCGCCGCTTCCCTGACGGATTCCGCGCCGTCCCCGGAAACAGGTCCATGTCCCGGATACATCTGTCCGATATTTACGTTACGCAACCTGGAAAGGGATTCCGCCAGTTCCGAGACCGATCCGCCGGGCAGATCCGTACGGCCGTAACCTCTCGCGAACACCGTATCCCCCGAGAAGAGGGCGTTGGTGACCTCGTCGTGGAAGCAGAGCCCCCCGGCGGTGTGACCCGGCGTCGTTATCACGCGCAGACGGTGGTCCCCTATGTCGAACACCTCCCCTCCGCGGAGGGGCTTGCACGGTGCGGGGACCATATCCACCCCCAGCTGGCGGGAGAACAGGGTGGCGCTGTCGTTGGATGCGTAGGGGATGAGATCCGCCTCGCCCATGTATGCGGGACAGCCGAACTCCTCCGATATCGAGGAGAGCCCGCCCGAGTGGTCCGCATGGCAATGGGTCAGGAGCACGCAGGACAGACGCAGACCTCCGAGGGCCTCCCATATCCCGCGGATGACGTTCCCGGAATCGAGACCGGTGCCGCAATCCACGAGTATGCCGGCTTTCCCGGTGACGAGATAGATGTTGGAATCGTAGGGAACGGAAGAAGCGATCCTGAACACTGCCATGGGGATACCCAAAGAAACGAACTATATTAATGAAACGAAAACAGAAAATGGTGAAAAGGAAGAGAGATACTCACACGTAACCTGTTTGACTGCTAGATCACATCCAGCGGCAAAGATGTTAGTTAGCCAGGACTGAATACCTCGGCGA
>DARY01000029.1:0-121 GCA_002503545.1 Candidatus Methanomethylophilus sp. UBA78 | reverse complement strand
GATAAACTAGAGGCGACGAATCCCTGTTCCTCTCGTACTAAAGGATCCTTCTCGTCAGGCACGAACAATTCCATCAAAAAGCAACAAAACTGTCTCGCGACGTTTTAAACCCAGCTCACGA
>DARY01000019.1 GCA_002503545.1 Candidatus Methanomethylophilus sp. UBA78 | reverse complement strand
GGCGATGCCGGTGACCAGGTTGGTCGTGCCGGGTCCGGAGGTGGCGAGGCAGACGCCGGGGATCCCGGTGGCCCTTGCGAAACCGTCCGCCATGTGGGCAGCGCACTGCTCGTGCCTGACGAGGATGTGCCTTACGCCGGACTCGAGGAATTCATCGTAGATGGGGATAACTGTGGCCCCCGGGTATCCGAAGACGTTCTTCACGCCCCTGTCCTCGAGCATCTTGAGCAAAGCCTTTGAGCCTTTCATGTGCTGACCTCTTCGGCTTCCGTATGCGTGCGGTAAATAATAAGTGCTCGGTCCCGGAACCGTTCGGATTGTCGTCCCGATCGCGGCTGCGCATCGTGTGGAAACGGATGTCTGGCACATTTCCCGGGGCCGCCGTCCGCCGCCGGTCCCCGCATACCCGCGTGCGCCCGTGCGCGGACGGGCGGAGATTACTATTATATGAGTGGACGCTATCGTTGTAGCAGTGAAATTCCCATGGCGAAGATAAAGGTCGGAGTGAACGGGTACGGGACCATCGGCAAGAGGGTGGCCACTGCCGTCAGCAAGCAGGATGACATGGAGTTGATAGGCGTCACCAAGACGAGGCCCACCTTCGAGGCCAAGACCGCCGCGGCGGCAGGCATACCCCTCTACGTCCCGGCGGAGAGCTTCCCCGCTTTCGAGAAGGCCGGCCTGAAGGTCGCCGGTACCGTGGACGACATGATCGCCAAAGCGGACGTCATCGTCGACTGCACCCCCGGGGACGTCGGACAGGAGTACAAGGAGAAGTACCAGAAGGCCGGGAAGAAGGCCGTATTCCAGGGCGGGGAGGAGCACGGCCTCACCGGCGTGTCCTTCAACTCCACCGCGAACTACAAGGATTCCTGGGGGATGCAGTTCTCCCGCGTCGTCAGCTGCAACACCACCGGCCTCCTCAGGACCCTCTCCCTCCTCGACAGGGAATACAAGATCCAGAACGCCTACGTCACCGTCGTCAGGCGCGCCGTCGACCCCGGGGACAGCAAGGGGGGACCCGTCAACGGTCTGGAGCCCTCCGTCGAACTGCCCACCCACCACGGCGTCGACGTCAAATCCGTCCTCCCGTGGATCGACATCACGACCATGGCCATCAAGGCGTCCACCACGCTGATGCACGTGCACGCCGTGGTCGTCAAGCTCGGCAGGACCGTGTCCACCGAGGAGGTGCTGCAGCTCTTCGCCAAGGCTCCCCGCGTAAAACTGGTCTCCTCCAAGGACGGCGTCAAGAGCACCAACCAGGTCATGGAACTGGCCAAGGAGCTCGGGCGCGACAGGTCCGACATGTACGAGATCTGCATCTGGTCCGACGGGATCAAGGTCGTGGGGGACACCCTCTACTACTACCAGGCCGTACACCAGGAGGCCGATGTCGTTCCGGAGAACGTGGACTGCATAAGGTCCCTCTGCAAACTCATGGAGGGCCCGGAATCGGTCGCCAAGACGAACAAGGCCCTCGGCATCGATCATTGAGGAAGGAAGATGGACACGTACAACACCCTCGGCGACATGAACTACCGGGGCAAAAGGGTCCTGCTCAGAGTGGACATCAACTGCCCCATGGACAAGAAGACCCTGAAAATCATAAACGATTCCAGGGTCCGCGCCATAGTGCCCACGGTGAGGGAGCTGATGGGGAAGAAGGCAAAAGTGGTCATGCTGGCACATCAGAGCAGGAAGGGGAAATGGGATTTCACCGACCTCTCCCAGCACGCCGCCCTGCTCTCCAAGAACCTGAACTTCCCCGTAAAGTACGTCGACGACGTGCTGGGCGAGGAGGCCAGGAAGGCCATCATGGAGGTCGGCGAGGGGGAGGTCCTGCTCCTCGGCAACGTCCGCGCCATCGACTCGGAGAACGACTCCAAGCCCATGGAGGAGCATGCCAAGGGGGAGATAGTCACCACTCTGGCACCCATGTTCGACTGCTACGTCTGCGATGCCTTCGGTGCCGCCCACAGGTCCCAGTGCTCCCTCGTGGGGTTCGAGGCCGTCCTGCCCTCCGCATCTGGCAGGCTCATGGCCAAGGAGATGTACGCCCTCAGGACGATCTTCAACAGTCCCAGACGTCCCTCCGTCTTCATCCTGGGAGGGGCTAAGTTCGGGGACATACCCCACATGATCGAGAGGGTGCTGGGCAACGGCACCGCCGACACGGTCATCGTGGCCGGTCTCGCCGGGAACGCCTTCCTCATGGCGAGGGGCGTCGACATCGGCGAGGCGTCCAAGGTCCCGCTGGCCGACGACCTCACCGAGGAGAACTTCAGGAACGCCCAGGAGGTCATGGCGAAGTACGGCCAGAGGATCCTCCTGCCGGTGGACGTTGCCGTCGAGAAGGACGGACAGAGGGTGTCCGTGCTCATCGGGGACATGGCGGGCGCCGGGGCGGCCCTGGACATCGGGGACAAATCCATCGAGATATTCAGGAAGGTCATCGAGCAGTCCAAGACCAGCTTCATGAGCGGTCCGGCCGGCATGTTCGAGAAGGCCGGTTTCGAAGTCGGGACGAAGGCCCTGATGGCCGCCATGGTGGAGAGCGGAGGGCTTTCCGTCCTCGGGGGAGGCCACACCTCGGCCGCCGCCGAGAGGTTCGACCTCGCCGACTCCATGTCTTACGTCAGCACCGGGGGAGGGGCCCTGGAGACCTTCCTCCTCAAGGACCCGCTGCCGGTCATCGTGGCCCTGGAATATTCCAAGGAGAAGTTCGGTGCCGGGCAGTGAGGTCCCCGGGGCCCGGCCCCGGACCTTCACACCCTGTCGTAGGAGACGAAGTCCCCTCTCGGCAGCTTGTCCTTCGGCGCACCCTCGTCCGCAGGGTATCCGATGGGCATGATGGCCACCAGTATGCAGTCCTCCGGGATGCGGAGGATCTTCTTCACCGTCTCCGCATCGAAATGGCCCATCCATACGCTGCCCAGACCCAGCTCCGTCGCCTCCAGCATCATGAAGGACATGGCGATCGAGCAGTCGACCGTCTTGGAGCTCTGGCCGCACATCATCATCCTGTCGCCGTCCGCGTACACGGCGATGACCGCGGGGGCCGCCGCCACCCACGAGTATCCGTCGCACGCCCCGGCTATCTCGGCGACGGTCTTCCTGTCCCTGGCGAATACCGCACGGCAGCGCTGTTCGTTCCTGGCGGTCGGTGCGAGTCTGCCCGCGTCGGCGATCCTGTCGAGTTTCTCCTGCTCCACGGGTCTGTCGGAGAACTTCCTCACGCTTCTTCTGGCGGTTATGGCTTCGATGACGTCCATGGAAGGCGATGGAGGTGCATCATGAACAATCTTTCCCCGGTCCACAAGGCGGGACCGGGGGGTTTCAAACGGATTAACTGGTTTGCGTTACGGGTTCCGTCATTCCTCTTTTTCCCAGAAGAGCATGACGGTGGTGATGGCGAAGACGGCGATGGTCACCGCGACGAAGGCGAGGGCGCAGAGGTCCTCCACTCCGCTGTCGTTCTCCGCGGAGGCGGAGGATGGAACATCCGCTTCGGTCTCATCGGCCATGAATACCCCTGCGGAGCAGAGGGCGAGCGCGGCCACGACGGCCAGGGCTAGCGCTACTTTCCTGTTGCTGCTTAATGCTGTTTCCATTGGTTCATCTCCGTGCGACGGCGCGCGCAGTTGCGGAAGACCGACTGCCATCGGCCATCCAGACAATGTAAGATGGGGTTGGTGTCCTAAATATCTTTGTCCGCATCCAGCCGGGAAAACGGATGCTGGATGCGGCGGGACGGGGGGAGTCCCCCGCCCGTTCAGTCGTTCTTCCTGCCCATCCTTCTGAGCGCTTCCTGGATCTGGTCGACCGGCTTGGTGACGGCCATGCGGATGTATCCCTCGCAGGATCCGCCGAATCCGGTGCCGGGGGTGACGATGACTCCCTTGTCGATCATCTCCTGGGTGAACTCCATGGAGGTCTTGCCGCAGTCGAACCACACGTAGAAGGTCCCCTTCGGCATCTCGCACTCGTACCCGAGCTCGTTGAGCCCCTCCACGAGGACCCTCCTCCTCTCGCCGAACTCGTCCATGTTCTTCTGGACGGCCTCCTTGAGGTATCCGTCGTCGGTGTACATCTGCAGGGCGGCTATGGCCGCCTTCTGGATGAATATGGGCGCTCCGGAGTCGATCTGCCCCTTGCATTTGGCCAGTCCTCCCACGAGGTCCTCGTGGCCCACGGCGAAGCCGAGTCTGAACCCGGTCATGCAGAACGTCTTGGAGAAGGACATGAACTCGATGGCGTCCTTGCCGGCCTGCAGCACCGACGGAGCCCTGTAGCCGTCGTAGGTCATCTCGCAGTAGGCGTTGTCGTAGGAGAGGATGGTCTTGTTCCTCTTCGCCCATTTGTAGACGTCCTTCACGTAGTCGAGGTCGGCGGTGGCGCCGGTCGGGTTGTTCGGGTAGTTGATGTACATCATCCTGGCGTCGGTGGGGCACTCCTTGACGTCCAGCAGCCATTTCTTCTCCTTCCTGAGGGGTATCTTCTCGCAGACCGCGTTGTTGAACAGGGTGGCCGCACCCGAATAGACGGGGTATCCCGGGTCGGGGGCGATGATCTTCTCGCCGTCGTTCACGAAGGCCTGCGCGATGTTGTAGATGCCCTCCTTGGAGCCGATGGTCACGCAGACCTCGGTGTCCGGGTTGACCCTGACGTTGAACCTCTTCTTGTAGTACTCCGCGACGGCCTCCCTCAGGTCCTTCTCCCCTTTGGAGGAGGAGTACTTCTGGTTGTCGTTGACGTCCGCGGCCTTCTTCATGGCCCTGACGACCTCTCCCGGGCAGGGGAGGTCCGGGTCCCCGATCCCGAAGTCGATCATGTCCACGCCCTCGGCCTTCTTCTGGGCCGCCAGCTGTTCGAGCCTCACGAAAAGGTAAGGGGGGAGCTTCTGGAGTCTTTCTGCCTGCTTGTACTTAGTTACCATTGGAATCACCTTGAATAGTCTGTTTCGCCCTCGTAGACCAGTTCGGCGGGCCCCTCCATGAGGACGTAGCCCAGTTTGCCGTCGGCCGTTATCTTGAGCCACCCTCCGGGCAGGTGCACGTCCACCGGGGTGTCGAAGGGCACGAGTCCGTTGAGGGCCGCCGCCACCGTGGTGGCGCATGCGCCCGTTCCGCAGGCCAGCGTCCAGGCGGCGCCCCTCTCGTAGACGGTTATGTATATCCTGCCGTCCACCACGCGGGCGAACTCGACGTTGGTCTTGCGGGGGAAGAACGGATGCTTCTCCAGCACCGGTCCCAGCCTCCTCACGTTCTCCTCGCCTATGTCGTCGAAGGTTATGAAGTGGGGGTTGCCCATGGAGACCGCGTTCGCGCGGAACCTCACGCCGTCCGCCTCGAACGGCATGTCTATGAACCTCCCGTCGTGGTCGACCGGTACGTCCCTCCCCTCGAGGATGGGGGCGCCCATGTCTATCTGCACGAAGGAGACGCGGGCGTTGTCCGGGTCGTCCCTCACCTCCGCCTTCAGGACGCCCCTGCCGGTCATGATGGTGAATGTGCTGCTCTTGACGAGTCCGGTGTCCTTCGCATGCTTCGCGACGCAGCGGATGCCGTTGCCGCACATCTCCGCCTCCGACCCGTCGGCGTTGATGATCCTCATGGTTATGTCGGTGCCCTGTCCGGGCAGTATGTAGAGGACCCCGTCCGCTCCGATGCCGAAGTGGCGGTCGCAGGCCCTCTCGCACCAGGCGGGGTCCACCGGTACGGGGTTGCTTATGCAGTCGAGGACGATGAAGTCGTTCCCTATGCCGTGGTACTTCCAGAATCTCATGTCACTGCAGCCTCTTCGGGATAATCTGGTGTCTCCACTGCTCCTCCACCTGCTCCCTCTCCCTGATGAGCTCCGCCTTGCCGTCGTTCACGAGGACCTCGGCGCACAGGGGGCGGGTGTTGTAGTTGCTGCTCATGCTGAAGCCGTAGGCTCCGGCGTTGTAGACCACCATGATGTCCCCCTCCTCCACGTCCGGGAGCACCCTGTCGTGTCCCAGGTAGTCGCCGCTCTCGCAGATGGGGCCGGCGATGTCGTACTTGGAGGTGCAGGCCTTGCCGAACTTGCTCCCGTCCTGTATGTAGTGGTAGGAATCGTACATGGCCGGCCTGATGAGGGTGTTGAAACCCGCGTCGACGCCCACGTACTTCTTGGTGTCTGCATCCTTCACGTCGTTGCAGGCGGTCAGGAGCACGGTCGCATCGCATATTATGTACCTCCCGGGTTCGACGATGATCTTCCTGACGTCGGTGGTCTGCTCGAACACGTCGCAGACCTCGGAGGCCAGCTCCGCGAGGTCCATCTCGTCCTCGTTGGGCCTGTAGGGGACCCCTATCCCGCCGCCTATGTCGACGAACCGCATCTTCATCCCGGCCTCGTCCAGCTGGTTGATGAGCTCCGACAGGACCTCCGCCTCCTCCACGAAGGGTTCGACGCGCTGTCCCCCGGAGCCGATGTGCGCGTGTATGCCGATCGGCTCGAGGCCGAGGTCGCGGGCCCTGAGGTACGTGTCGACGACGCGTTCCTTGGGGATGCCGAACTTGGCCCCCTTGTTGCCGGTTATGACCTTATCGCCGTGGCCGGAGCCGACCCCGGGGGTGATCCTGAAGGAGACGGGCGCCCCGGGCTTTATGCGGGCGAGCTTCTCCATGGCGGAGACGGAGTCCAGGTTGATCATGACCCCCGTCTCGGCGACCTCGCGGAGCTCGCTCTCGCTGACGAACACGCCCGTGTACATTATCTTCTCCGGGGCGAAACCCGCCTTCAGGCAGGTCCTGACCTCCCCTATGGAGACGGCGTCTATGCCCGCGCCCTCCTGCTGCAGTATCCTGAGGATGGCGAGGTTGCTGTTCGCCTTGCAGGCGTAGTGCACCTCGGTCTCCATGTACCTCGAGAAGGCGGCGTAGATGTTGCGGTAGTTCTCCCTGACCCTCTGCTCGTCGGTGACGTAGCAGGGGGTTCCGAACTCCCTCGCTATATCCTCCACGTTCATGCCGGCGAAGATCATCTTGCCGTCCCTGCTGTCGAAATCCCTCATCGTCAATCGCTCCCCTCCTCGACGAATTTCCTGTGCAGTATGCGTATGGTGTCTATGACGTGGGTCATGGGCACCACGAAGTTGAGGGAGACGGCGGAGGCGCCCTCGCTGATCATCTGGACGTTGGCCTTTGCCTCCTTGACCGCCCCGAAGATGTCGCCGGACACGCCGCAGGTGGTGAGCAGGTTGTCGCCCACGCAGCAGACGAGGGCGACGTCGGGGGTGACGTCGATCCTCTCGATCTCGTCGGTGTCGAGCTCGTCGAGCTTCTTGAGGGTGTTCTTCACGTCGTTGTTGTGGATCAGGATGGCGATGGTGGACAGGGTCGTGGAGATGGAGTATATCGAGTCCTCGTTCTCCGAGATCTTCGCCAGGATCCTGGTGACGATGTCCGGGCGGTACGCCACCTCGGGCGAGCTTATGCTGATGATGGAGAGGTCCGTCTTGGCGGCCACCGACCTCAGGAGTTCGTCCTTCGGCATCCTGAACTGCGAGATGATGGTCCCCTCGTCGTCCGGCTTGAAGGAGTTCCTGACCTTGAGCGGGATGTGCTTCCTTCTGACCGGTTCTATGGTCCTCGGGTGGAGGACCTTCGCTCCGAAATAGGCGAGCTCGGCCGCTTCCGTGTAGCTCATGTCGTCGATCTTGACGGCCGCCGGGACGATGCGCGGGTCGGCCGACATGAATCCGTCGACGTCCGTCCATATCTCGAGCACGTCGGCGTTGAGGGCGTTCGCTACCACGGCGGCGGCGTAGTCGGACCCTCCCCTGCCGAAGGTCAGGGGGAGGCCGTCCCTGTTGATCCCGTAGAACCCGGTTATGACGGGGATGCATCCCTTTTGCACGTGAGGCAGCACGTTGATGGCCATCGCCCTCTCGGTCTCGGCCAGGTTGGCGGAGCCGTTGAGGGGGTGCCCCTCGGCCATGATGCGGCAGTCCTCGCTGGTCAGGGCGGAGGACTTGTACCCGAGCGCCCTCAGCTTGTAGCTCAGGAGCAGGGAGGAGAACCTCTCCCCCTGGGAGGTCACGTTGTCGTCGTAGAACGGGCTCTTCATGGCCTTCTCGTCGTACAGGAGTGCGCGGAACGCATCCATCCTTACCTTGAAGTCCTCCAGGAACTGTCCGTAGTGCTTGTCGTCCAGCATGGCCCTGGCCACGTCCAAGTGTTTCTTCTCGAAGGTCGCGAGGGCCTCGTCCCTCTTCCCGTGTACGTCCTCGCACAGGCCGACGAGGAAGTTGGTGATCCCCGACATGGCGGAGGTCACCACGACCTTGTCTCCCTCGGTGTTTATGACGATGTTCGCCACTCTCTCAAGCGCTTCGATGGAACCGACGGAGGTTCCTCCGAATTTCATTACTGTCAGCATGTTTCTATACCCCTTGGTGCCGGTGTCCCGCCGTCTTCCGCGGCGGTCCGTATTTCGACTGTTATGTGATGCGTCCTCGGCCTCGTGCCGTCCGGACAGGCGGTGTCAGAGACCGTACCTCTCCAGTATAGGGTCCAGGACGGCCCTCCCCTTGTCCGATATGGGTGTCAGCGGGAGTCTCAGGAAATCCTCCCCGTACCCCAGCCTCGACATGATGTACTTGATGGGGATGGGGTTCGATTCGCAGAACGCCGCCTTGAAAAGAGGCAGCATCCTGTCGTGGATCTCCTTGGCTTCGGCGGTCCTCCCCTCCTTCAGCAGGTCGACCATGCGGGAGACCTCCTTCGGGCAGCAGTTGGATATCACGGAGATGACGCCGTCCCCGCCCGCGGCCATGATGTCGTAGGTCAGGGAGTCGTCCCCCGACAGGACGACGAAATCCTTCCTGCCGTTGGCGATGACGTTCCTCACCTGTCCGACGTCGCCCGAGGCTTCCTTGACCCCCGCTATGTTGGGGATGTCGGCCAGGAGGGCCTCGGTCTCCGCGGTGATGTTGAGCCCCGTCCTCCCGGGGACGTTGTAGACTATGACGGGGACCTCGGCGGACCCGGCTATGGCCTCGTAGTGCTTCACTATGCCCTCCTGGGTGGGCTTGTTGTAGTAGGGGGATATGGAGAGTACGGCGTCGGCACCCATGTCGGCGGCCTCCACGGTGAGGTCGATGGCCTCCCTCGTGCAGTTGCTGCCGGCTCCGGCGACGATCTTGGCTCTCTTGGCCTGGTCTATCACGATCTTTATGACGTCGAGATGCTCTTCCCTCGAGAGGCAGGCGGCCTCCCCGGTGCTCCCGCAGGGGATGAGCATGTCGACCCCGTTCTCCTCCTGGAAGTCGACCAGTCTCCTCAGGGCCTCCTCGTCTACGGATCCGTCCTTCCCGAAGGGGGTGATCAGCGCTGTGCCAGTGCCCGTGAAATCTCTGCTCTTGGAGTGCATTTTCAATTCTCTCCGAAATGCTCTTTCAGGATCAGGCGGGTGCGGGTGCTGAGGACGTTGTCGTATCTCCTGACCTTCTCGATTATCTCGTTCAAGCTCTGGGACGATTCCACGTCCACGATGGCGATGATGTCCTGGTCCCCGGTGACTTCGAAAACCTCGGTGACACCCTCGTATTCGGACAGCTTCCTGGCTATCTCCTCCGTGTCGGTGTTCACGTCTATGCGCACCTCGACCAGGGCCTTGACGTTCTTGGAGCTGGTCTTGATCGTGAATCCGCGGATCACTCCGTCCTCGGCCATCTTGTGGACTCTGCTGCGGACGGTCCCCTCCGACACGCCGAGCTTCTCGGCTATCTCGACGTAGGGGCATCTCGAATCCTTCTTCATGATCTCCAGGATGCGTTTGTCTAGGTTGTCTATCACTTCGGCCCACCTTCCTTCTAATGAGCACGTGTAATGCGCATCCCTATATAACAATAGTGAGTGGGATACGATATACTCAGAAAAACATATTTCGCAAAAAGGAAAATGTAAGAGGTTTTACGATTTTCGAGAGCCCCTGTCAGGCGTTTCTCTCCTTCTCCTCCCCGGCGTCCCTGTTCTTGCGGGCTTCGGACTGGGTCATGCGCTCCTCGGTGAGGACGATCTTGTTGTAGTCGAACTTGATGCCGTTCGCCCTGAAGGCCTCTATCATGGCCTGCCTCACGTTGCCGCGGGCGGTGTAGCTCGTGTTGATGTCGTCGAAGTACATACCCATCTTGATGGTTATGTTGGTCTCCCCGAGCTCCTCGACCCTGGTGTAGGGGCGGCTGTAGCTGCCGTCCGTGATGACGTGCGGGTTGCTGCTGGCCACCTCGTGCATGAGCTGGCGCGCCTTGTTTATGTCCTGTCCGTAGGCTATGTTCATGAAGAGGTAGACCTTCGTGATGAGGGTCTCGCCGGTGATGTTCTGGATCTTGCTGGTCTCGATCATGCTGTTCGGCATGATGTTCACGTCGGTGTTGTCCCAGTTCTCCAGCTCGGTGTTCATCACGTTGACCCTCCTGACCCTGTAGATGGTGGTGTCGGTGCCTATGCGGACGAGGTCCCCCTTCTTGAACGGACGGGTGGCCAGTATCACCAGTCCGGCGAAGAACTGCTTGAGCACGTCCTGCGCGCCTATGGTGATTCCCAGGGATACTATGCCTGCGCTCGTGATTATCGCCGCCAGGTTGAATCCCAGGAAGTTCATGATTATCATCAGGGCCACGACCGCGATGACGATCTCCCCGATGTAGAGGAACAGCGGGCGCAGGCTCTGGACGTCCTCCTTGTGGGTGTCGGCCCTGTCGGTCATGTGGCGGATTATCATGTCCACCGCGATCTTGTAAAGGTGCCAGGCGACTATGATCCCGACGACCGCGTATGTCAGGTAGAATATCCTGTTGACGAGGTCGATGACGGCCTCGCCGGTGCCGACTATGCGCAGGATCTGGCCGGCGGCCCATATGAGGATGATGGCCTGGCAGAGGGAGTAGAGGGTCCTGCTTATGGCCTTCCTCTCCGGGTCGTCCTTCTTGGTGATGATCCTCACGCAGAGCGGTACCGCGATCAGCATGATCGTGTAACCGATGGCGAGAAGGGCCAGGAGCGAGACGGCGGCGGTGAACCAGACGCTTCCGAGTATGCCGTCGAACTCGTTGGGGAAGTATCCGATGAACTTGTTGTATTTGTCGGAGGTCAGGTTGGAGGTGACGTTCAGGTCTATGGTGATCTCGCCCTCTTCGTTATCGACGGTCGAGCTCATCGCGGTCACGGTCACGTACACGGCGTAACCCTGCTGATGGGTGTATTCGCCGGCGGCGATGGTCAGGGGTATCTTCAGGTTCTCGCCGCTTCCTATGGAGGGGAGGTCGTCGGTCTTGACGCTGGCCGTGATGTTCTCATCGTCGCAGACGGCCGTTATCCCGATGTACACGTCCTCCGGGTAGCCGTTGTACAGAACCAGATAGACGGTCGTCTCCCCGCCGGCCGATACGGATACGTC
This sequence comes from Candidatus Methanomethylophilus sp. UBA78, assembly GCA_002503545.1. Lineage (GTDB taxonomy): Archaea > Thermoplasmatota > Thermoplasmata > Methanomassiliicoccales > Methanomethylophilaceae > Methanomethylophilus. The sequence continues at coordinate 3,692 of DARY01000019.1, read as the reverse complement.
TTCGAGCGGTTTGGTAAGGTACGATATATTCGTCCCGCTGATGCTCTCCGTACCCGCCGCCGACGAATCGTCGGCCGCGAACGGTACGGTGACCATGGTTAGCACAGCCAATAACGCTACCACGGGTAGGAGTAGTCCGGTCCTGCTCGACTTCATGCTGATTGTAACATCCCCCTTTTATTTATTATTACATGATGGAATCGGACATGCAGGTCACGGATGCCGCGGTGCTGGTGGATTTCGCCGTCGTGTCGGCGGTCATGCTGTCGGCATCCCGCAGCGACATGCGCAGCAGGGAGGTCTCCGACCGCCACTGGCAGATACTGTCGGTGGCCGGACCCGTCCTGTATTTCGTCTTCTGCGTCGGCCGCGAAGGTCTGCGCTGGGAGTCCGCGGCCAATCTGCTGGGTATGCTGTGCGCCGCCTGCTGTTTCACCTCCGGCGGAACCAGATGGGATCTGCCGGCCGGGGTGGTATCGGCGGTGTCGGCCGCCGCGGTCCTCTTCCTCGGGGAGAGGACGGCGCTGGACATGGGCGGGGTGATGTCCCAGATCATGGTTTTAGTCTATTTCCTGCTGTACGTGCTCGGGATCCTCAGGGGAGGGGCCGATGCGAAGTGCCTCATCGCCCTGAGCGTCTCCATGCCGGTATATTACGATGTCTGGCACATCCCTCTTATAGAAGGAGGGAGGACCCTGTCGGCGTTTTTCGTTCCATCTCTTTCGGTCCTCCTGTCCGGTGCCGTGGCCGCCACCGTATGGTGCGTGGTCTGGTTCTTCTCGGAGAAGGAGGGCGGGAGGCGCGAGGGGTTCTCCTACGTGATGGACATAGATGCCGCGGAGAGGTCGTTCGTATGGCCGCTCGAGGACATCGTCGACGGGGAGAAAAGGTATACTGGCACATGTTCCGATGAGGAGATGCCGGAGGTCTATGCGAGACTCCGTGCCCACGGGGAGAAGGAGGTCGCGGTGTCCTACATGATCCCTTTCATAGCGCCGCTGGCCGCGGCGGCCGTGTTCACCATGTTCGTCGGGAATCCGATGTTCCTCATCTGATGATGTTCAGCTTGTGCTTGCAGAACGCACAGCGGGTGCCGTCGAGTCCGATTATGTCCACCGTGTACCCGGTCCTCTTTATCACGACGGCCCCGCATTCGGGGCAGTAGGTGTCGGAGGCGTCGTCGTGCAGGACGTTGCCTACGTACGCGTAGTTGAGTCCGTTGTCCTCGGCCATGCTCTGGAACCTGAGGAGGGTGTCGACGGGGGTCATCGGGGTCGTCATCATGTTGTAGTCCGGATGGAATCTGGAGAAGTGCACTGGCACATCGGGGGACAGGTCGTCCCTGACCCATTCGAGGAACTTGGCGACCTCGCCGGTGCTGTCGTTCTGACCCGGTATCACGAGATAGGTGAGTTCGAGGTGCACCCCCTTCCCGAAGATGACCTCGCACGACCGTTTGACGCTGTCCAGCTTGCCCCCGCAGAGCCTTTCGTAGAACCTGTTGTTGAAGGATTTGACGTCCACGTTCATGGCGTCGGTCACGGCGCAGAGGTCCTTCAGGGGGTCCTCGCTGATGTACCCGTTGCTGATCATCGCTATCTTCAGGTCGGGGTCGCAGTCATGGACGTCCATGATGTACTCGAACCATATGCTCGGTTCGTTGTAGGTGAAGGCGATCTGGTCGAAGTTCTGCTGCCTGCACAGTGCGACCAGGTCCTCGGCAGATTTGAACGTGGTACGTTTCTTGCCGATGGGGGACATGGATATGGAGTAGTTCTGGCAGAATTCGCAGTGCAGGTTGCAGCCCACGGACCCGACGGAGAAGATGCGGGTTCCGGGTCTGTAGTGGTAGAGCGGTTTCTTCTCTATCGGATCCACCGCTATGGACGAGATCCTGCCGTAGTTGTACGCGACCAGTTTGCCGTCGACTTCCTTGCGTGCGGAGCAGCGGCCGAAACCGTCCTGTTTTATATGGCACAAGTGGGGGCAGAGGTCGCACACGACCCCGTCCTCCTCGCTGTGCCAGTATTTCGCGTCGATGTTCGGGTTAATAAAGGCCATCTTGCATCTCCGACCTCTGGTCCCCGTCGCACAGGTGCGGCGAAGATTCGTTCGTCACCACTCCTATTATAGAGAATGCCAGCCCCGAATCATATAGGTTCTGTATCTTGGCCTTGTCGAACGTGAACAGGAGCTCGTAGTCCCCTCCCCACCTCACGACCGTCTCCTTCAGGTCCCTGCGGCAGAGTCCGCAGATCTCCTCCACCTCCTCCCCGACGGGCAGGAACTCCCACTCTATGTCCATGCCCACATGGGACCTCTCGCATATCGTGCGGCAGGCGTTCCCCAGTCCGTCCGAGAGGTCCATGCAGGAGGATACCGCCCCCGAGGCGGACAGTTTGATCCCCTCCTCCCATCTCGGGACCGGGACCATGAAGGAGAATATGCTGTCCTCGTATTCGTCCATGCCCTTCTCGGACGCGAGGAATCCGGCGGCCGCGCTACCCAGACGGCCGGTCACCGCCACGATGTCCCCCGGTCTCGCCCCGGAGCGGACCATGGGCGCCCTCCCCTCGAGGCTCCCCAGGGCGGTGGCGGTGACGATCCCGGGACCCGGCTTGGTGTCTCCGCCCACGACCTCCGTCTCGCAGAACTCGCAGCATTGATCCATGCCACTGGCTATGTCGAGGAGGTCGCCCTCCTCCATGCCGTCGGGCATGCACATAGAGGACAGGAGGCCGACCGGACGGGCCCCCATGGCCGCCAGGTCGCTGAAGTTGACGGCGGCGGCCGTCCATCCGAACCGCTCCCAGCTCATCCTCGCGGTCTTGTGCCTCTCCACCGACACGGCGTCGGTGGTGGCCACGATTTTCCCGTCGGAGAGTCCGCCGATCACGGCGGCGTCGTCCCCGGGCCCGACAAGGGTTCTGTCGGACCGGCTGCGGAAGATCGGGCGCATGTGCTGGATGAGCGCTCTCTCTCCAACCTCCTTCAGGGTCGCCATGGCTGATGTATTCGCATTAGGACTTTAAAGTTGGCCCCTCCCGGTCCGGGAAGCCCTCCGACGGTGCGGGTCCGGTGTGGAACGGATGACCCAGACCCGGGATCGCATATGCTCCCTTTTTCTATCCGTACCTCCATCCAGGCCAGCCGCATTTATGGACGGAACATCACATTTTCCGGTCCCTTCCCAATATGTTTAAGAATAAAAAAGAGGGATAACGGCTCAGATTGAAATGATAGTGGACGTTAAGTACGGCAAGGACGGCGTACAGAGGATCGAGATCCCGGAGAAGAACTACATCGGGACCTACTATCCGAAGGACGTAGTCTGTGGCGACCCCGACCAGGTAATCAACGAATCCCTCGACGCCCCCATCGGAGGGGCGCCCATCGACGAGTTCCTCAAGGGCGGGAAAGACATAGTCTTCATCGTCAACGACGGAACCCGCCCCACCCCCACCGCGAAGGTGCTGGACGCCCTCTCCAAGAGGATGGACCTCCGTGTCGCCAGGTACCTCATCGCCACCGGTACCCACAGGGCTCCGACCGAGGAGGAGTACAGGAACATCTTCGGTGCCCACCTCGAGGGACTCAGGGACAGGATAATCGTCCACGACGCCAAGCAGTCTGAGTGCGTGAACCTGGGGACCTCCAAGAACGGCACCCCCATGGAGGTCAACAAGATCGCC
>DARY01000025.1 GCA_002503545.1 Candidatus Methanomethylophilus sp. UBA78 | reverse complement strand
ATTCCTCAACGTGCCGAATTCACGATACATTGGTTATTTAGACACTAGAGGTAAACGGTAAGGCCGCAGTACATATACTGTAACAGGCAGGAACCGTTTGATCGTTGGAGGAAAACAAATGGACAGTTTCAAAGAGACGGATGCGAACGCATCCAAGAAAAAGATCGCCGTCCCCCTGGTCGTACTTATGCTGTGCGCCGTGGCGGTGGTCGGTGCGGGGTACGCCTATACGGCCTCCCTCACCGTGAACGACAACACCCTGACCGGAGGAAAGATATCGGTAGATGTAGACGGCGAGATATCCGATTTCCTTGCGGACACGAATGCGGATGTGATTTTCACCCAGGACAAGATCTACGACAAGGATGGCGGCACCTCTTTGGCCGTCGTGAAGGCCTACGGCGCCGGCGACTCCGTTACTGCCACTCTCGGATCGGGCAAGAGTGCCTCGCTCCTCGGTACGGCCTCCGTGACCATAACCAACCACTCCGGGAAGAGCGTGAGCGCAGTGACGGTCACGGCGTCCCTGGCAGACTCCCTGGTCGTCATCGGAACCAAGACCATCGGCGACATCCTCGCCAGCTTCCTGCTGAAGAACGGTTCCGAGTATACCGAACTCTCGAATGGTGGGGAAGTCACCATCGACCTGGCTTCCCCCCTGGCGTCGGGAAGCTCCACCACGGTATCGTTTGACCTGTACGCGGTTGTAATCGATGGAGTAGAGGTGGCCAACGGCGCCGACGCCGATGTGAATGCCATGATCGCCGCCCTGGCGGGTGTCAAGCTGAACTTCGTCTTCTCCGTGGAGACCGCCGCTTGAAACCTTCCTGCGGCCCTCGCGGTCGCAAACCCTTTCTCTAAAAGGTGATTCAAATGGAAAGAAACGAGAATGAGAACGGCGGCAGGAGGAAACTGCTCGTCCCCCTCGTCGCCATAATGCTCTGCGCCGTTGCCGTGGTGGGGGCGGGTTACGCCTACTCCTCGCAGTTGGATCTGCAGGACAACACCCTCGACGGAGCCAAACTGAACGTGACGCTCGATGAAACGGAAGGGGCTAAGGCCGTCTTCACTAAGACCGGTGCCTCCCTCCCCCATCTGGTGCTATCTCAGGATACTTCTTATGAGTACGTCGGAAGCACATACACACCCACTGTCAAGACTCATGTGATGGGTACATCGGAAGATGGTGCCAGCAGCGAACTGGGAGTTTTGAAGGTCAACTACGCCTACGAGGCCGGAACCACGGTCTACGCCTCGGTGAAGGTCGTGGCCTCGTCTAATACGGTCGGAGGAGTGGCTCTTGACAAAATCATCTCAGGCATATCCATCGGCAATGTGAACATCACCAATCTCTCCAGCGGAGGCTTCAGTAACCTCTACGGAACTGGTACTGCACTGTCCGTAACATCCGGAACTTACAATGTGGTTCTCAAGATCAACACCGCCGAGATCACGGATGCGATGGACTTGGATACTGTCATAACTGCCCTGGAAGCAATCGAGTTCACAATCACCGTGAAGCTGGACACCACGTCAATCTGAGTGCACCCATATGGAACAGTACGCCGAAGAGTCTGGTTACGGGAAGAAGAAGCTCCTGGTCCCCCTGATGGCGCTGATGCTCTGTGCGGTCGGCGTGGTCGGAACAGGCTACGCCTTCTCCACGCAGCTCGATCTGGAGGAAAACGACGTTGGAAAGGTGACCGTCAACGTCACCTACAACGGCGGTGAAGTCGCTCCGACCGAAGGTGCGGACACGATACTCGTCTATACCAAGGAGGTCTGGACGGTGTCGGGAGGGACGTACATCAGATCTTCGAACGGCGTATATGTGGGGGCGGTAAGTCCCGGAGGTGCGGAGGCATCTGTGGCCACGCTCGCTACCGCCCCCGTCAGATTCGTCTTCGACGACATCAGCGTATATACGGCCGATTCCGTCGAAGTGAAGCTCACCCTGAACGGCAGCGCCGACGACGTCGCCAATCTGGAGAAGATGATGACGTCTTTCAAGGTGAACGGAACCGCCATGTCCAAGGTAGGCGGGGTCTACACCGTCTCTATACCTCTGGCCCCGGTCAACGGATCCAACGATTTCGAGTACACCCTTACCGCAGACCTCGCCTCGGGCGCACTCGACATGGGATTCGATGCCGCAGTCTCTGCGCTGAACGTGTCGTTCGACCTTACGTTCAGTGTGGAGGCGGAGGCACCCGCATCCCCGTAAGCGTATTGCGGGAAAACCTCTTATAAACGCATTAAAGAAACTGCGGAGCGACCCCCTGAGGAGGTCGCTCCTTTTAGGATTCTCAGATTCCGTGCTCTATCGCATATCTGCACTTGGTTATCTTCCAGCATACGAATATCCCGATGACGAGTCCGATTATGCCGGTGCACGCAAAGACGGTGGAGGCCACGCACGTATACAGTGCCAGATTGTAGTTGTGTTTGATCCTGATTCCGATGTAGGATGCGGCTGCGAATATGCCGGACAGGATGGTCATCGACCCTATCAGCAGATACATGGATGCAGAGTAGATCCCGATCGGTTCATCCATAACGAACGAGAAGCCTACCACGGACAGTCCTGAGACGGTTCCGATGATGCCCCACAGCAGGGTGAGTATCTCAACGGTCCCGGTGCTCTCCGTCGGTACGCTGTGGGTGCCGTACGGTTTTTCCGTCATGTCTCCTATCTTCGCACCGCACGAGTTGCAGTATTCGGCGCTGTCTGAAAGCAAGGCGCCGCAGTTGGTACAGTACATCTTATCCAAAAAATCACGCCCTTTCGGTAGGCCCGGAGGCCTGTATCAATATCCGAACCGGGTGTTTAAAACGGTTTGCACAGGGTATTCTACATCAAACGGTGTTAGTAATACGGATCTCGCAGGTTCGCCTGCGGTCCCCTTCCTCGGAGGATCCCTTGTAAAGGGCGTCTATGCGGCGGTCTATGCGTGCCGCATACTCGCCGAGCTTGTCTAGGTCCGTCCTATCGAAATCATCTAGCAGTTCGGAGAACGTCCTGCGGGAGATATCCCTGCAGGACTCGTACATCCCCTCCCCCTTCTCCGTAAGTGCCAGCGACCACATCTTGCCGCTGCTCTCGTTGACCAGTATATCCCGGGAGATGAGTTCCTTGATGATGGTCGATATGCGGGACTTGTCGATGGGCAGTCTGGTCCCCAGATCCCTCTGGGACATATGCGGATGGCAGCCAACCTCCATTATGACGGGGAGGTGGTACGGTTTCAGACCGACCTCGGCTATGTATGCGGAGACCATGCCCCTGATGCATTTCGCCACCTTGTCGGGCAGGTACATGAGCGATTTGGGCAGGTCGCTGTCGGGCAGGGGCCGGTCCTTCATCCCCGTGCATCCGCCTGCGGATATGCACCCTCCGTCGGCCATCCATCTCCTTATGCTGCTCTGGCTGCATCCGGACTCTTCCGAGGCTTCTTTCACGCTCCTGCCGTCCGAGATAAGGTCCAGGGCCGCATCGATCCTGCCGGCGTCGGTGCGCAGACCCTCATGGGGCGTCCCGGTGCGGCTGTTGAACGTACGTCCGCACTCCTTGCACAGGAATTTGCGTACGGTCTCCCCTCCGGCCCTGTAGGTGCCGTTCCCCACCACGTTCCCCATGCCGGTTGCATGATATCTGGGACATCCGGGATTGGGACAGGATACGTCGGTGAACCGTTGCTTGGGTCCTCTGCTTCCCATGGTGCTTCCAACTCCCGTTTTTTACAAACATATCGTTCCTCGGACTCCGGGAACCGCAGACGGGTACATGTGCCAGATGGTATATCCTGTGTAGGATCCCGATGCCGGGGCGATGCAATGTATGGAGCCACTTGAGGGAATCGAACCCCCGACCATCCGCTTACAAGGCGGGAGCGCTACCGGACTGCGCCAAAGTGGCCTGTCCCTTACAATAGTGCCATTGCTTTTATTCTTTTGGCACGGCCGCCCCGCGGACCCGCTGTTCCTTCGGAACGGATCCGCGGGAGCTGGCACATGCGCTTTCGGGAGAAGAGCGGAAATGTTTGGGAAAGAGGGGGCGGGCATCCGCCCCCTCCGGGTCTCAGTAGGCGACGCCCTGCCAGAGCATGGCGTTGCAGACCTTCTCGAACCCGGCGATGTTGGCCCCCATCTGGAGGTCTCCCTTGTGGCCGTACCTCTCGGCCGCGTCGGCCGCGTTCTTGTAGATGGTCTGCATGATCCCCTTCAGCCTGGAGTCGACCTCCTCGAAGGTCCAGGA
>DARY01000021.1 GCA_002503545.1 Candidatus Methanomethylophilus sp. UBA78 | reverse complement strand
AAGACCGTGGTGGTCCGCGGGATGTTCTCGCACATAAGTTTCGTCTCCGGAGTGGAGCCCATCACCCTCAGGGTCGTGGACAGCGTCCCCCCGTATCCCTCCAAGACCGAGATACTCGTCAACAGGGCCCTGGAATCCGGCTTCATAGATCTTCCGGTCGTCACCGAGAATCTCACCATCGACATCCAGGAGATGGTCTCCAAGGTCAGGACCGAGGGCGTCATGTTCCCATGCAAAGTGTCCGGACTCGAATCCGAGAAGCCCTTCTACTTCCTTGACGAAAATCCGGAACTCGGCCACGAGGTCACGTTGCTGGGATGCGACACTTCACGGAGGATATTCAGGGAGCTTTACGGCAGGGACACCGCCACGATCGATATCTGCCCCAGGGATTTTTGTCCCAAGGACGGGGTTAAGACGATAGTCAGATGCTGTAAGGTCAGAGAAGGCCACGTGATAGACGGAGACACGGCGATAGTCCCCTGGGGAGCTACGGTCCCGGAAGTGACGGCGGCGATCAAGGCGCTGTTCCGCTGATCAGAACCGCTTCCTCCCCTCTGCGAAGGCCCTATATCCTTCTTCGGTCCGACCATCGCGGCAGAGAAGCTCGCCGAGGAGGTACCAGGAGTCCGGGTCTTCGGGGTTGCGTTCAAGGCTTTTCGTCAGATGGTCTATCGCCTCCCTGACGCGCCCGCCGTCCGCGAGCATTCTGCTGGCGGAGCGGCCCGACGTCTCCTCGTCGAGGACCTGCTTCATCTCCCTCGAGGCCCGCGCCATGAGAACGTCCACCGAGCTGGCGGTAAGCCAGGGATATCTGGCCATTATCATCTCCCTGAAGGGCGCCGCACGTTCAGGAACGATCTCGGCCGTCCCTGTTTTGAAGATCTTCCTTGGGACGTTCACGGTCAGCGTTCCGTGGTGCACTTCTATGTGATCTTCCGGGACCGGCAAACACTCACCTTATTTCCACGATGCGGCCGCACTCGTCCCTCTTCCTGGTCCCGAAGTCGGAGAGGCGGTCCAGCTCTTCGGAGCTGAATACCGGTCCGTCCCTGCACACCCTCTTGTCGTCCATCATGCAGCATCCGCATACGCCAGCGCCGCACTTCATGAACCTCTCCAGAGAAAGCTGGCAGTCGACCCCCTTCTCCTTGCAGGCTTTGTGAAGATAATACAGCATCACCTCCGGCCCGCAGCCTATGACGAGGTCGTAGTCCTTCTGGGACATCTTCTCCTTGGCGAGCTGCACCGCATTACCGTGGAAACCGCGGCTGCCGTCGTCTGTGGATATCCAGACGTTCTTGCTGTATTTCCTCGCAACGTCGTCCAGGACTATCTCGCCCCCGGACCTGGCACCGATGATCGTATCGCATCCGGTCTCTTTTATGGCCGGCATCAGCGCCGCGGCGCCGACCCCCCCGGCGACCGCCAGGACCTTCTTTCCCTTTTTGATATCGAAGCCGTTCCCGTACGGACCTCTCAGCCTTACGTAACCGCCTACCTGCATCCCGTGTATGGCGTTGGAGGCCTCTCCGATGCCCTTCACGGTTATCGCTTTTATCTTCCCCACTCTGGAAAGCGACATCGGGACCTCGTCCACGCCGGGCGCCCAGACCATGACGAACTGCCCTGGCACCGCCGGGGCGTCCCATTTGAACTCCAAGGTGTATGTGTCCCTGCTCTCTTTCATCTTGCCGATGATCCTGACGGTCTCACTCACGTGCAACACCAACCATTTCAGCGACGGACCCGTAGCCGTGGTCCGACATGAACATCTCCAGTCCCCTGTTTATCTCTCCGAAAACCTTCGGTCCCCTCGTGCCCACCGCGCTTCCGACCTGGAACGCGCTGGCTCCCGCGAGGATGTATTCGGCGGCATCCCTCCAGTCGGAGATGCCCCCCACTCCCACCACCGGTATGCTGAGGGCGCCTCTGAGGTCGTAGACCGCCCTGATCCCCACAGGTTTGACTGCGGGTCCCGATAAGCCCCCGAACCTGTTGCTGAGGACAGGTTTTCTCAGCTCCGCCGAGATGACAATGGCCTTCAGCGTGTTGATCGCGACCACGGCCTCGGCCCCTCCGTCCTCGGCGGCCCTCCCCAGTTCCGATATCGACGACGTGTTCGGCGTCAGTTTCGCCCAGACGGGCACGTCCACCGACGAGCTGACGGCAGAAACGATCGAACGCACGTTCTTGGGGTCGGAACCTATCTCCGCCCCGTAACCCTCTGCATGGGGGCACGAGAGGTTCAGCTCCACCGCCGATGCCCCGTAATCCTCCATCTTGGCCGCAAGTTCGGCGAACTCCTTGGCATTGGATCCGAAGACGGACCCTATGACCGGTCCCGCCCGGACCGCAACGGCCATCTCCTCCGCGAAAAGATCTATCCCGGGGTTCGGAAGCCCCATCGCGTTGACGTAGCCNNTCGACCTCGGTGAATGTGGGATTCTTATGTCCAGGTCTTGGTGCGAGCCCTATCGACTTGGTCACCACGGCGCCCGCGCCGGATTTGATCATCCGGACCATCGAGTCTCCCGTCTCGTCCATTATCCCGGATGCGACCATGCCGGGCCTTTCCAGCCTCAGCCGTCCGAAGGAAATCTCCAGTCTGCCCATCGCTACCGCATGCAGGTCCCTTAATAAAAACCCC
>DARY01000031.1:46620-46786 GCA_002503545.1 Candidatus Methanomethylophilus sp. UBA78 | reverse complement strand
GTACTCGTTCGTCTTGAAGTCGCTGGTCCTCAGGATGACGGGGCGGGGGTAGAAGGCCCTCGCGACCTTGCCCACTCCGTCGGCCAGCTTGTCGATGAGCTCCTGGGAGCGTCCCTCCTGGATGACGGCGCAGGGGTGCTCTCCGATGTAGTTGGTGAACAGGAAC
>DARY01000031.1:41800-46582 GCA_002503545.1 Candidatus Methanomethylophilus sp. UBA78 | reverse complement strand
TGGGCATGCTCATGTTGACCATGACCTTGGTGCCGGTCAGGGGGACGGGCTCCGCGAACACGGCGGCCGCGGAGGCGGCGGGGGTGCTCTCGCTCACGACCTTCTTCTTGATTTCTCCGCGGTAGACGGTCCCGGTGGATCCGTCGACGGTGACGATCTCGCCGTTCCTCAGGGTGCTCGTCGCCTCGCCGGTACCGACGACGCAGGGGGTGCCGAGCTCCCTGGAGATGATGGCGNNCATGGCGGGGACCATGTCGGGCATGGTCATCTTGGTGACGAGGACGTCGCCGTCCTTTATGACGTCGAGGCTCATCCCGACGTCGTATATGCACACCTTACCGGTCGCCATGCCGGGGCTCGCGCCGAGTCCCGAGAGGACGACGTCCCCTCCCTCGACCTGGTCCTTGCCGGCAGTCTCCTCCTTGCCGGTGCCGATGGCGGTGATGGGCCTCGCCTGTACCAGGTAGACCTTGCCCTCCTCGATGCACCACTCCATGTCCNNCTGCCTTCCGATCTCCGCGATCTCGAGGACGCGGTCGTCGGGGATCTTCTGGGTCTTCTGCATGTCCTCGGGGACGTCCTTCTTGACGGCTCCGCCCTGGGGTCCGCGCACGTACTTCCACGTCTGCTTGGAGATCCTCTTGCTGGTGATGACCATCTTGCTCTTGTCGACCTGGTAGGTGTCGGGGGTGACCTCGCCGCCGACCATGGCCTCGCCGAGGCCGTATCCGCCCTCGACGATTATGTTCTTGGCGCCGTTGTGGGGGTCCACGGTGAACATTATGCCNNCATCTTCTGGACGACGACGGCCAGCTTGACCTCCTCGTGGGAGTAGCCCTGCTTCTCCCTGTAGGAGATGGCGCGGGCGGTGAAGAGCGAGGACCAGCACCTCCTGATCTTGTCGAAGAGGTCCTTCTCGTCCTTCACGTTGAGGTAGGTCTCCTGCTGTCCGGCGAAGGAGGCGTCGGGCAGGTCCTCGGCGGTGGCGCTGGACCTGACGGCCACGAAACCCTTCTTGCCTCCGAGGAGCAGGTTGTAGTTCTCCTTGATCTCGTCTTTGAGGTCCTTGGGGATCTCGCATTTCTCGAAAAGCTCCCTGATGTTCTTGGACGCCGCCACGAGGGTGTCGTCGGAGTTGGGGTCGATCGACTTGATCTGCGCAAGGATCTTGGGCATGATCTTGCCGGTGGATATGAAGTAGTCGTAGGAGACGGTCGTAAGGACGAATGCGTGGGGTACGGGGAATCCGGAGGAGGTGAGCTCTCCGAGGTTGGCTCCCTTTCCGCCGACGATAGGCACATCGCCGACGCGGAGCTCGTTCACATCGATAATCCTCTTGGCAGCAGTTTTGTCATCCATTTCAATCCCTTTTTGTCGGAATCTGTTTGCACGGGAGGGTCTCCTGTGCTATGTTCAATCGATTCAGGTAGTGGGCATATAAGGGTTTGCAATCGACCGATTGCTGATGCGTTTTTTTCTTCCCGTTTCACCCCCGTCCCGGTCGGAAAACGGTCCCGGGAGGGGTCCGGGACCGTGTTCGGGCAACTATTATATTCTATTTTATTATATTGTAAAATATAATAATGGGGGAATCGGAACGGACCGTCTGATCGGGCGCAACAGGGAGATTCTGGTCTTGGAGGACCAGTTCAGGGCCGAGGGGTCGTCGCTCGTCGTCATCTACGGCAGGAGACGCACCGGGAAGACCACCATCCTGACGCAGTTCATGAGGAGACATCCCAACTCGCTCTACTTCCTGGCCAGGAAGGAGTCCTCCTCCCGGAACCTGGCGTACTTCCGCCGGGCCGCCGCGGACTTCCTCGGCCACAGCCTCCAGCCGGGTTCCGGCGGGGATTGGAACAGCACGCTGAGGGAGGTCGTGGGACGCACCGGCGGCCAGAAGATGGTGATAATGTTCGACGAGTTCCAGAACATCGGGCAGAGGGACCCCTCGTTCCCGGCCGTGGTCCAGTATGCGTGGGACACGGTGCTGAAGAACTCCCACGTCATGCTGATCCTCTGCGGCTCCTCCGTACCGCTCATGTCCTCGCAGGTCCTGGAGTACGGGAGCCCCCTCTACGGCAGGAGCACGGCCCACATCCTTCTGGGACCGCTCCCCTTCTCGAAGTGCTCCGAGTTCGGCGACACGGCGGATGCGAGGGAGAGGGTCCTCAGGTACTCGGTCACCGGAGGGGTGCCGAGGTACCTCGAGACCTTCGGACGGTACGGAGACGTCTACTCCGCCGTGGAGGACACGGTCCTCAACCCGGAGAGCTACCTCTACGGCGAGGTCATGGCCTCCCTGCGCTCCGAGTCGGCCGATGCGGGCAGCTACGCCTCCATACTCGGCTCGATAGCGTCCGGCCACAGCAAGCTGCAGGAGATCGCGGACGACCTCGGGCTGAGGCAGACCGGTCTCACGAACTACCTCAAGGTGCTGATGGACACGGGGCTGGTGGAGAGGAGGGTCCCCGTCACGGAGGACGACCCCTTCCGCAGCAAGAAGGGGCTCTACCGCATCGCCGACCGCATGACCGCCTTCTGGTTCCGCTTCATCTACCCCTGCGCCGACCTCCTGGGGAGGGGGGAGGCGGGGAGGGTGCTCGAAACTGTGCGCAGGGGCCTCCCGTCCTACGCCTTCGGCCAGGTCTACCGCGACATCTGCGAGGAGAGGTTCCGGGAGATGGCATCCGAGGGGTTCTGGGACTTCCCGGTCGACCGCGTGGGCGGATACTGGGGCAGGGACCTCGCGGCGGACTTGGCGGGGATAGACTACGGCGGGGGGAACCTCGTGCTCGGGGAATGCGTCAGCTCCGGGGCCCCGGCGCGCCCGGAGGTCCTGGACAGGCTGAGGGCCGACAGCGGCAGGCTGCTCGCGCTGACCTCTTCGAAGAGGGTCAGGTACGTCGTCTTCTCGCTGTCCGGGTTCGAAGGGACGTGGCCGGAGGACGTCGACCTCGTGGAGGGTTTCTGAGCCGGCGGCCCGGTTCCTATTCACCCTATATGTTAGATAATAATTAGGCCCCCCGAAAAAATATCTTCGAAATTCGTAAAATTCGTCATGAACCTAGTAAAAACAGCAATTTTCTAGAGGATTTAGCTCAAAAACACCATGCAAGATTTGCGTTTTTCGTAGAATAGATACAAGGGTTTAAATCCGATGGGGAAATCCACTAATTCGGTTGTTCTATGGACACAGAGATTTGTTGGCACGGAAGAGGAGGCCAGGGTGTCGTCACTGCAAACGAGATCCTCGCCGAATCTGCCATATATTCCGGCAAGTATGTGAAGGCATTCCCCGAGTTCGGACCGGAGAGGATGGGTGCGCCCATAAGAGCGTTCTCCAGGATCTCCGATTCCCCCGTCAGGGTCCACACCCAGGTCTACGAGCCCGACATAGTCATCGTCATAGACCCCACGCTCATCGGCAAGGTCGATGTGGCCAAGGGTCTGAAGAAAGGCGGTTTCATCCTCGCCAACTACGAAGGTTCCCCCGCGGAGCTCCAGAAGGCCATCGGCACCACTGCGGAGTGCCACGCCGTGAACGCTTCCAAGATCGCCGTCGAGGAGATAGGGAAGCCCCTCGTCAACACCGCGATGCTCGGAGCCCTCATCAAGATCCGCCCCATCATCACCTACAACGAGATGGAGGACAACATCACCGACAAATTCACCGGCAAGCTCTCCGACAAGATGATCGTGAAGAACCTGTCCGCCCTCAAGAGGGCATACGAGGAGGTCCAGTAAATGGTTAACATGGCAGGATACAAGGAAGTGGTGATCGGGAGCCGCGTCATAGAGCCCGGAAGCTCCGAGAAGTTCCACACCGGGGACTGGAGGTCCGTCGTCCCCGTCATCGACCAGTCCCTCTGCATTGACTGCATGACCTGCTGGATCTTCTGCCCCGACAACTGCATCCTCACCGAGGACGACAAGGTCGTCGGCATAAAGCTCACCCACTGCAAGGGATGCGGGATCTGTTCCAAGGTCTGTCCCAAGAAGGCCATTACCATGAAGGAGGAGATAGCATGACCAGCAAGGTCGGAAAGGACATAGCGATCAACGGAGACGGCGCGGTCGCCCTCGCCTGGAAGCAGATCAACCCGGACGTGTGCGCAGCCTACCCCATCACCCCCCAGACCATCATCGTCGAGGATTTCGCCAAGTACGTCGCGAACGGGGAGGTGTCCACCGAGTTCGTGGACGTCGAGTCCGAGCACTCGGCCCTGACCCTCTGCACCACCTCCTGCGCCGCCGGCGCCAGGACCTTCACGGCCACCGCCTCCCAGGGACTGGCCTACATGTGGGAGATGCTGCCCATCACGGCCGCCATGAGGACACCCGTAATGATGGCCGTCGCCAACAGGGCCGTCAGCGGACCCATCAACATCAACAACGACCACGGAGACGTCATGTCCGCCAGGGACACCGGATGGATCTCCCTGTTCAGCGAGAACGTCCAGGAGGCCTACGACATGAGCATCATCGGCCCCAAGATCGCCGAGAACCCCGATGTCCAGCTCCCCGTCCTCGTCAACCTCGACGGATTCATCCTGACCCACGCCATCGAGAGGATGACCCCCCTCGAGAGCCACGTCGTCAAGGACTTCGTCGGACCCTTCAAGCCGTTCCGCCCCCTGCTGGACGTGGACAACCCCACCAGCCACAACCTGATGGACGGTCCCCTGTACTACTTCCCGCACAAGTACCAGCTGGTCATCGCCATGGAGAACGCCCTCGGTGTCGCCCAGGACGCCTTCGACCAGTTCGCGGAGATCTCCG
>DARY01000031.1:8869-41777 GCA_002503545.1 Candidatus Methanomethylophilus sp. UBA78 | reverse complement strand
TCCTCCTTCGGGACCATGAAGGAGGCCGTCGACAGGCTCAGGGCCGAGGGTATGAACGTCGGGGTCTGCATGCCCCGTGTCTACAGGCCGTGGCCCGCCGAGCTGCTGGCCAAGGTCATGAAGGGCAAGAAGAACGTCATCGTCATGGACAGGCACCTCAGCGTCGGATCCTACGGTCCCATGTTCCCCGAGGTATGCGCCGCCGCGACAATCAACGATAAGATGCCCAACATGTTCAACTTCATATACGGTCTCGGAGGAGCGGACACCCAGGTCTCCGACTTCATGGGTGTGTTCAAGCAGGTGCTCGAAGACAAGGCCGGCAAGGTCAACTTCGTGGGGGTGCACGAATGAGCGGATTATCTCTCAAGGAACTCAACAAGATACCCGTCAGGCTCACCAGCGGCCACAGGCTCTGCGCGGGATGCGCCGAGTCCATCATCGCGAGGCAGATCCTCATGGGAACGGATAAGGACGTGGCAGTATCGCTGTCCACCGGATGCTTCGAGGTGTCCACCACCATATTCCCGTACACCTCCTGGAACATACCCATGGTCCACACCGCCTTCGGAAACGGAGCGGCCGGTGCGGCCGGTCTCGAGACCGCCTACAAGTCCCTCAAGAGGCAGGGCAAGATCGAGAAGGACATCAAGTTCGTCAACTTCGCAGGAGACGGTGCGACGTACGACATCGGTCTCCAGGCCCTCTCCGGAGCCATGGAGAGGGGACACGAGATGGTGTACGTGTGCTTCAACAACGAGGCCTACATGAACACCGGAATCCAGAGGTCCTCCGCCACCGGCAGGGGAGCGTCCACCACGACCTCCTGGAACGGTGCCGAGGCCTACGGTAAGAAGGAGTACCCCAAGGACATGACCGCCGTCATGGTCGCCCACAACATACCCTACGTCGCCCAGACCGCCCCCTACGCATGGAGGGACATGGTCACCAAGGCCCGCAAGGCGTTCGAGTGCGGAGGCCCCGCCTTCATCAACGCGATCTCCCCCTGCCCCAGGGGATGGAGGTTCGCCCCCAGCGACACCGTCGCCATCTCCAAGCTGGCGGTCGACTGCTGCGTCTGGCCCCTCTACGAGGTCGTCGACGGCGAGTACTCCCTGTCCGCGGACAGCCAGAGGATCGCCGACGGGAAGGCGGAGAAGAAGCCCGTCACCGAGTGGTTCGACTCCCAGGGCAGGTTCAAGCACCTCAAGGACGAGAGGTGGGCCCCCGTCGCTGAGGACATCCAGAAGGATGTCGACAAGAAGTGGGAGAAGCTGCTGAAGCTCTGCGGCCTCTGATCCGCAAACATGTTACAACGGGGCCCGCCGCGGGCCCCATACAACCGCGGCGCTTTTGCACATATTCGGCAGATTACTGCGCAGAGGTCCGGCACCGTACATGTGCCAGATGTCTGGATTCAGCCGATCAGGAAGCAGACGAGGAATCCGAGGACGGCCCCCGACAGGGAGGTCACGATGTTGTTGCCGTACTTTGAGATCTTTCCTTTGTTCTCCAGCACGGCACCGACGACGCTGTCCATCAGGTTGCCGAACATGCCGCAGACCCAGACGATCAGGAGCCTGAGGTCCAGTTCGTGGAACACGACGGCCCAGGCGATTATCGAAAATGCGAGGGAGGCGAGGGCCGAGCTGATGATACCCAGACGGGAGATTCCGCCGTTTATGCCGGGCTCCGTCCTCTTGAGGGTGGTGATCATCCACACGTTTCTGTCGAAGACACCTATCTCGCTGGATGTGGTATCGGCCACCGATACCGATACGGCGGAGAGGAAGGCCGCCGTCAGATAGAAGGCGGAGTCGCCGTCGTCGATGAGGAACACGATGGCGATTACCGTCGGGATCAGACCCACGCCGATGATGTTCATGTGGCTCCTTTCGCCGGATCTGCCTTCCTGCAGTCCCATCGCCTTCTTCTTCTTGATTTTGGCGAAGGTGGCGACGAAGGCCATCACCGGGAACAGCATGTATGCCAGGAACCACCAGAAGCCTCCGCAGTAGCCGATGATGACCGCGGACAGGAACGACGCCGCTATGCCTGTACCGGTGAGGAACCCCTTCCTGTTGGCTATGAGCAGCAGCGCAAGCGATACGCATATGGTCAATACCGTTCCCGTGAGCGCATCCATGGGTCTGGCATATTTTAGGAATATATAATGGGGGCGGGTCATCCAGCATGTTTCTCGGACGGTCCGTTTCCGTCGGATGCCCAGAGTGCGGGCACTGGGTCTGTATCCCCTGGGTGTCAGAGCCATATTCGATGGACGGTTTTCCTTCTACTTGCCAGAATCTCGATCGATGTTCGACAGTCTGCAGGAATGAAAGCGCGAAGCTCGCGCACCGCCGCCGGAGTACGGCAGCTGGCACATTTCGTTCAGCGTATCTTCTCGAGGAGTTTGGTCGCATCCGCTATGCACTGGGCCCGGTCGGTCTGGGGCAGGTACATGACCTTCCCCTGGGCGTAGAGGGTGACCTCCATGCCGTTCCACTCGAACACCAGGAGCATCTCGTCCCTCTCCTTGATCCTGCAGCCCTCGGCCTCAAGGACCTCGGCGGCATGTGCCAGATCCAGGTCGAGGATGTCGGCGGAGATGGCCATGACGGCCTTGCCCCCGCAGAGGCGGGCGGTGGTGAACCTCATTTAAGGGACCTCAGAAGCGCGGCGGATTCCTCGTGGAACTCCTCGATGGAGGACATGTTCACGGTCATGTGGTCGCACAGGGCTATGACCTCGCCCACCCCCCAGGACAGTTCGCGGGCGTCGCGGGCGTCGAACTCCTCCCTGTTGTGCGGGGCGTCCTCCCTGGCTCTTTTCACGAGCCTGTCGTATCTGACGGACGGTGACGCATGGACGGCGACGATGCGCACGTCGGCGCCCAGGGAGCGGAACGACCCGATCTCGGCCATGCTCCTGCATCCGTCCACGATGAAGACGTCGCCGTACATCCTCTCGATGGCCCTCCTCGCCCATATGTCGGTTCCCTCGGACTTCCTCTCCCCGTCCGCGAACTGGCCGACCGTGATGCCCTTCTCCGCGGAACCGGACGCGGCGTAGAACTCGCGTACGACGTCGCCCATCCTGACGAACGGCACCCCGGCGTCGATGCCGGCGGAGAGGAACTCCTCCTTGCCGGCACCGGGCATGCCCGTCACCACGATCAGCCTCATGGTATCAGATCAGGTTGTCGGAGATGTTCAGGAGGGTGCGGTCGCAGTAGACGCATCTGAGCCGGGGCGGGTTCCTGTTCTCCACGAAGAACTGGGGCAGGACCGGCTCCCCCTTGTTCGTTATGCAGTTGGGGTTGCTGCACCTGACCAGACCGACGACCTTCTCGCCCAGCTTGACGGCGAACTTCTCCGCTATGTAGTAGTCGCGGATGATGGAGATGGTGGCCTCGGGGGCGATGAGGGCTATCTTGGAGACGGTGGTCTCGTCGAGCTCCATGTCCTCGAGCTTCACGATGTCCTTCCACTTCTTGCCGTCCTTGTTGGTGGGCACGTGCATGCCGATGCTTATGCTGGAGTCGATGTTGTTCTCGTTGACCCCGAGGATCTTCAGCACGTTCAGGGCCTGTCCGTTCTCTATGTGGTCGATGACGGTGCCGTTCCTTATCGGCGGGATCTTGATGTCGGCTATGTCCTTCATATGTCTCCCCCCAGTATGGCGCAGAGGATGGCCATCCTGACAGGTACCCCGTTGAACGCCTGCTGGAAGTACTTGGCGTGCGGCGTGGAGTCCACCTCGGTCGCGATCTCGTTGACCCTCGGGAGGGGGTGCATGACCATCATGTCGTCCTTCGCGTTCCTGAGCATGGCGTTGTCTATCCTGTAGGTCCCCGCCACCTTCTGGTACTCGGCGGGGTCGGGGAACCTCTCCTTCTGGATCCTGGTGACGTACAGCACGTCGGCGTCGCCGATGACGTCCTCGAGCACGCTGGTCTTCTTGGGGACGCATCCGTTCCTCTTGAGCCTGTCCACGATGTCGTGGGGCATCTGCAGGGATTCGGGGGCCACGAGGGTGAGCTTAACCCCGAAGTTGGCGAGGGCCTGGGCGAGGGTGTGGACGGTGCGGCCGTACTTCAGGTCGCCGACCATGGTGACGTTGAGGCCCTCGAGGGAGCCTTTGGCCTCCTTCATGGTGAAAAGGTCGAGGAGCATCTGGGTCGGGTGGGACCCGGCGCCGTCCCCCGCGTTGATGACGGGGTTCTCGGACACGTCGGCGGCCAGTCTGGCCGCGCCCTCGAAGGGGTGCCTGAGGACGATGACGTCGCAGTAGGCGTCGACCATCCTTATGGTGTCCGCGAGGGTCTCCCCCTTCGCTATGGAGGTCATGGACATCTCCGAGACGTCTATGACGTCGCATCCGAGCCTGTAGGCGGCGCTCTCGAAGGAGAGCTTGGTACGGGTGGATGGTTCGAAGAAAAGGTTTCCGAGAATCTTGCCGTCGAGAGCGCGTTTGACTTTCTCTCCCCGGGCGTAGGGGACCATCTTCTTCGAGAGGTCAAGAATGTACTCTATCTGGTCCTTGGTGAGGTCCCGGATAGATACGAGGTCCTTGTCGTAAAAGTCCATGATTCGCAAATACGCTACCTAGATATTAACTGTTATGTGGACGCCGGCGGAGCGACCTACTTATATGGATGAGCGATAGCGGGACGCATGCTTGACGTTGTGGGCAGATCCCAAAGGGGAAGGATTTGCGAGTACAGGAAGGGCGAGGGCTGCATCAGGACGCCCTTCGTCCTGAAGACGGGTGCCGGGGGAGATACCGGCATAACCCTGGGCGAGGGCGGGAGGACCGTCCGCATCCTCGGTTCCGCGGTGGACGTGGACCCCCGTCTGCTCACCTCGGCCGCCTCGGGCGTCTCCGCCCAGCCCAGGACCAGGGACGGCATGACCGTCCTCAGGCTGCCCCTCAACGGGGACGAGATGGTGCCGGACGACTCGGAGGTCGTGGTCGTCCCCAACGCCTTCGACGTCAAAGGCGACTTCAGGAGGATGGTCGACCAGGTCATGAAGGCGAGGAACGCCGCCGGTTTCGGAAGGCTCCTCGTGATGCTCGGGATAGCGGAACCCGCCAATCTGGCACTTCTGTCCTACATGGGGGTGGACGTCGTGGACGACTCCTTCTGCAGGGCCGCCGGGATAAACGGCATCTCCCTGATCCCGGAAGGCAGCTCCGTCTCCGAGGGGGACCGTTCCGAGGACAACGTGGCCGAGATGGACAGGGAGGCCGCCAAGGTGTCCATGTTCATCGGGGCGGGGAGGCTCAGGGAGCTCGTCGACCAGAGGTCCTTCTCTTCCCCGGACGAGGTGGCCGCCCTGAGGATATTCGACGCCGACGGCTACGCCTACCAGGAGGAGTGCTGCCCCACCGTGGGGGGCAGGTTCTCCTGCAACACCGTCCAGGCCCTGCGCAGGCCCGACATAGCGAGATACCAGAACGTCCTGTCCGAGAGGTACGCCGTCCCCCGGCACAAGAGGGTCCTCCTGCTTCTCCCCTGCTCGGCCAAGAAACCCTACCACACCTCGAAGACCCACAAGCTGTTCGCCTCGGCCATCCACACCGCCTCGCACGACACGCTCGTGCACGAGGTCATCGTGACATCCCCCCTGGGCATCGTCCCGAGGGAGCTCGACGCCTTCTATCCGGCCAACTCCTACGACATACCGGTGACCGGTGAATGGAAATGCGAGGAGAAGGCGACCATCAGGAGGATGCTGAAGGAGCTGATCGCCAAGGGACATTACGAGAAGGTCGTCTGCCACCTCGGCGACGATGCGGAGCTGGTCAGGGACGTCGTCGGGGAGATGGCGGAGACGGTCGTGGGGGACCCGGTGTCCCCCAGGTCCCTCGAGAACCTCGACAGGGCCCTCAGGGAGGCGACGCGCGGCATGGAGTCCGTGGACTACATGGTCGACCGCAGGGAGACCGTCCGTTCCGTCCTCTCGTTCCAGTTCGGCGGGGATGTCGCCGACGCCATCATGGACGAGAACACCTACGGCATAGGGAAGTTCCCCTACTGGAAGGTCTTCCGCGAGGACCCGGAGGACAGGAAGAACAAGACCCAGCTCTGCATGATGTCCCCCGAGAGGGGCATGTTCTCCCTCACCATGGAAGGCGCGGCGATCGTGGCCGGCATGGGCAGGAACATCGTCGAGATGCAGGATTTCGAGATGAAGGGCAGCCTCTTCGCCGTCGGGGTGGAGAGGGCCGACCGCAGCCTCCGCATAGGCGACGAGGCCATCGTGGTCTGCAAGGGCGAGGTCAGAGGGGTCGGGGTCGCCGCCATGTGCGGCGCCGAGATGGAACAGATGAGAAGGGGAATAGCCGTCAGGATGAGGCATTCCGGCTGATCCGTCAGATTCGGAAAAGGGTGTCAGATTCGGTCAGATTCGGTCACCCCTCCCCGCTCGGCTTAAATAGATTCCCGTAAATCAAGTGGATAGAGGAAAAAGAGCATCCCCCAACCAGTGCTCTACCTCGGCCCGCACCCACATCCATCCCATTTTCCCGTGCGGGCCAATCCCCAAATCCAGGAACCGTCCGGGACGTCAGTTCCCGATTTCCCGTAGGCCCAGCATGGCGACCGTGGCGGAAGAGAGGACGGCGATGTAGGCTCCGGCCCCCGCGGAGTATGCGGAGCCCCATCCGAATTCTGCGCAGAACATGACCGTAAGTGCGGAGCATACGATCCCCAGTGGGAAGACCCAGGAGCGGGGGATGACACCGAATGCGAAATGGATTGTCAGCGCAACCCCCAGAACCGCCACGGCCAGCGGTGCGAAGCGCAGGACGCCGAGTCTTCTCCCGGCGTACGATGCGTCGGTGGCCAGATCGAGGCCGGACATGCCCGGGCTCAGCCATTCCAGGAGGAGGGATGCGGCCATCGCGAGCGACAGGACGGTACCGGCCACCACGAGGGCCTCGCGCCTTACCGTACGGGGGCTCCGGGCCGTACGTGCCGGCCCGGCCGCCGGCTGGTCCTCGCAGAGGGAGGCCCTCATGCGTTTCCCTATCCTGCAACCGCATTCGTTGCAGAAGGACGACCCGTCAGGCAGCATGCATCCGCATTTGGGGCAGAACATGGTATCCTGTGGGATAAGGTGTTGCGGGGATAAAACCGATTACGCCGGCTCCCCCGATCCGGTGTTTTCGCCGGATTCCTGTTTCGCACCGACTCTCATGAACCATATGCCGACCACGAAGCCGATCACGAACGTCACCGCGCCGGCCGCTATGTGCACGAGGCTCGTCGCGTCCGCGACAGACGTGATGATCAGGGTCACGAGCGATCCGGCCGTCAGACCGAATATGAGGAAGGAGGCGCTCCTGTGGTGCCTCTCCAGCGCATAATGGATGACCTTGGAGAATCCAAGCGCCCCCACGACGACACCGGCGCCCATGGCGCCCAGGAACACGAAGTCCAGGTCGCTGATGGCGTTGGTGAAGACGGCGAACAATCCGATGACGATGAGGATGGTGGAGTGGCTGACGCCGGGCAGTATCGCGGACACGGCGATTACGATTCCGACCGCGAACATGAGGATTATGCCGGCCATGTCATGTCCGACCTCGATGTCCCCCCAGCCGTCCAGGAAGTAAAGTGCCAGCATCGATCCCATGATGGCGAATCCTATCGCCAGGGAGACCCAGTTGGACCCGGTCCATCTGCCGTTCTTCGGATCCGTCATGAGGTATACGGCCGGGATCTGTCCGGCTATGAGTCCCGCGAACAGGAAGTGGGATTCCGTGGGATACCTGTCCATGGCTCCGGACAGGATCTCGGCGGCGATCAGGGTTCCTATGACAATGCCCGATCCCAGAATCAGAAGGAACCAGAAGTCCTTCTTCAGATATATGCGCAGCTGAGCTATGTCGCGCACTATGCGTTCGTAGATGCCGAAGCCCACGCACATCGTCGCTCCGCTGATTCCGGGCAGCATCGATGCGATACCGACTACGATGCCGACCACTACTTCCTTGACCGCTTTCGCGAGAGATTCCATCGAAACGACAACCGGTGGCCATTATTTAAAGGATATAGAGCCACCCAGCTGTCCAACCGTCTTAATTGGATTATCTATCCAACGGGTTTTTATATCAGTTGGACGTATCATCCGTCTGATATAAGTTAGGGACAACGCCGCCCGATGGGCGGACCCGGGGGAATTCAGATACACATAATGGAGGGGTATCTTCCGCTGGAATGGTGCATCATCTGGTTCTTGGTGATGATCCCGTTCGTGGCGGTCGGTGCCAGAAAGATCATCGGCATAATACGCGAACATCCCGAGCAGAAGATGACGGTCGCCCTTTCGGGTGCGTTCATCTTCCTGCTGTCCTCTCTCAAGCTGCCCTCGGCCACGGGGTCGAGTTCCCATCCCACGGGGACCGGTCTCGCCGTCGTCCTCTACGGGGTCTGTGTATGCTCCGTACTGTCCCTCATCGTGCTGATCTTCCAGGCGTTGCTTCTGGCGCACGGCGGTCTCACGACCCTCGGCGCGAACTGCGTTTCCATGGGGGTCATCGGCCCCATCGCAGGAATGCTCTTCTGGGCCGTATTCAGGAGGTCCGGGGCGAGCGTCCCCATGTCGATGTTCTTCGCCGCATTCTTCGCCGACCTGGTGACGTACGTGTTCACCTCCGTGCAGCTCACCATATGCTACCACGCCAACGGATTCGCCCAGGCCTTCGCCGACTTCATGACCACCTTCGCACTGACCCAGATCCCCCTCGCCTTCATCGAGGGGATAATCTTCGCCATGTTCGCCAGGTACCTGGTGACATCCCGCCCCGAGGTCTTCGGGGTGGAACCGGTCCGCAGCGAGAGGTCCAGGAGGTTCTACGCCATCGGTTTCTCGGTCATCGCCATCCTCATCGTGGCCACTCTGATCTACGGGGCTGCCAACGGTTTCGCCTTCGGCGGCTCGGACGACGCCGGGGCCGGTATAATAGAGGCGAACGCGGACGGTTTCGTGCAGTGGACCCAGGGCATATGGGGGGACTACGAGCTCCCCGGCGAGACCGAGTCCCTGCTGTTCGCCCTGCAGGCGGCCATCGGCGCCGTCATCATAGGTTTCTTCATCGGCATATCGTACGCGCGGAAGAAGCTGGAGAGGGAGGGTCCGCGAGAACCGCGGCCCCCCGAGCCCAGGAGGAATGCGGTTCCGCCGGCAGGCAGAAGGGGGTCGTCCAGCGATCAGGTGGAGATGGACGAGCTCGCCTACAGTTCCAGGATGCTGAACTGGTCGCCGCTGGGCAAGCTGTTCTTCACGCTGGCACTGCTGGTGGTCGGTCTGGTCACCGACAGCATAGTGGTGCCCATGATCACGTTCTGCATAGGTCTGGGTCTCATGGCCTACTCCACCAACCTCAAGCTGCCGCCGGTGATCCTGCTGGCCATAGGGGAGGCCGTCCTCATCATGGTGGTCGGGTGCGGACTGATTTCCATACTGGGCGACCATTCGCAGGAGGCGCTGTTCTCCGGCAAGGTCCTGTGGTTCGACATGTACATGACCCAGGAGAGCTTCGACCAGGCCTGGCTGGTGTTCTTCAGGGCGATAGCCGGCGTCACGCTGATGCTCTCGTTCGCCAGCTCCACCCCGATCCCCCATCTGGCACAGGCCTGCAGGAAGCTCAGGATGCCGGCGGAGATCGTGGAGATAGTGGTGCTCGTCTACAGGTACGCGTTCCTCCTCCTCGAGAGGATGCTGGTCATGCTCAAGGCGGCGCGGTGCCGTCTCGGGTACAACGGGCCCGTCCGCACCATGAGGGCCTATGCGGGCGCCATGGTGGGGACCTTCATGTTCTCCATGGAGCTGGCGGAGAAATCCGAGGCCTCCCTGGCCTGCAGGAACTACCAGGGCCACTTCCCCATATACAACATGCCCCGGAGCATATCCTGGACCTGGGTGCTGGCGACCCTGGCCGCCGCGGCCGCCCTCTTCGTGTTCGGGCGCGACCTGGCCAACTGGAACGACATGGCGGGGCTGTTCGCGCCCCTCCTCGGATGGTGATCTCATGGATGTATTCAGAATGGAAGGGGTGAGCTTCAGGCACCACGACAACCTGCCGTTCGTCCTCGACGACGTGGACATGGAAATACCCGAGGGCGGCCGCACCGCCATACTGGGGGCCAACGGGGCCGGGAAGACGACTCTGTTCTACACCCTGGCCGGCGTCTACAGACCGGTGAAGGGCGAGGTCCTCTACCGCGGCAGGCCGGTGGAGTACACCAGGAAGGGCCTCACGGAGCTCCGTTCCGAGGTGGCCGTGGTGCTGCAGAACCCGGACGAGCAGATGTTCTCCTCCACGGTGGAGGAGGACGTGGCCTTCGGTCCCCTGAACATGGGCGTGCCCCGGGACGAGGTAGGCGAGAGGATAGACAGGGCCCTCCGCGACGTGAGGATGTCGGATTTCCGCGGAGTCCCCCTGCAGCAGCTGTCCGGGGGCCAGAGGAAGAGGGTAGCCATAGCCGGGGCCCTCGCCGTCAGGCCCAGGGTCATGATAATGGACGAGCCCACCGCGGGCCTCGACCCGCAGTCCTCCATGGAGGTCATGGAGCTGGCGGAGAGGCTCCATCTCGAGGGCGTCACCGTGCTCATATCCACGCACGACGTGGATCTGGCATATGCCTGGGCGGACGGGGTCCGCGTGCTCCGCAGGGGGCGCATGGTCTACAGTGGGGAGTCCGAGGGGTTCTACCGCGGCATAGACGAGGTCCTCCTGAGCGGTCTGCTGAGCCCCTCCACCTTCAGCATGAACCGCGAGATGTCATGCATAGTCGGGGCGGGGGAGCATCCGTACCCGAGGACGGTCAGCGAGTACCTGGCCAAGTTCGGCGGGTCGGACGGTACGGCGGGCAGGGTGTTCTGCATCCCGTACTCCGGAGGACCCATCGACGACCGCTACAGGAGGGCGGTCGCGGAGGCGGGCGAGGGGGCCCGCATAGGATTGTACGGTACCGAGGCGAGGTACGCCGCCTCGGAGGGGGCCGAGAAGGTCGACTTCTACTTCGACGGCATCGACTCCTGTCTGGCCGAGGCCGTCCTGGGGAGGGATTCCGTCCTCCTATACGATGCCGTCTACGAGCCGATAGTCAGGGAGAAGGCGGAGAGGCTGTCCGCGTTCGGGTCCGAGATCGGGATGGAGGTGATCCAGTGAGCGGGTACATCCTCGAAGCGGACGGGGTGACCTACCGCTACGGACGTAAGTGCCAGCCTGCCCTTTCTGATGTCACGGTGAGGATACGCGAGGGTTCCAAGACCGCCATAATCGGTGCGAACGGGGCCGGGAAATCGACGCTGTTCGGGGTTCTGAACGCCCTCTACAGGCCCGAATCCGGGACCGTGCGCTACGGCGGCAAACAGATCTCCTACGGCAGGAAGGACGTCACGAGGATGCGCACCGACGTCGCTATACTGTTCCAGAACCCCGACGACATGCTCTTCCGCCCGATAGTGGAGGAGGACGTGGCGTTCGGACCGGAGAACCTGGGTCTTCCCAAGGACGAGGTGGAGAGGAGGGTGGACGATGCGCTGTTCATGGTGGGTATGCAGGACTTCAGGAAGAGCGGTATAATGCGCCTGTCCTACGGCCAGAGGAAGAGGGTCTCCATAGCGGGGGTCCTCGCCATGCGCCCCAAGGTCCTCATAATGGACGAGCCGACCGCGGGTCTCGACCCCCAGATGGCATCGGAGATCATGGAGATGGTCGAACAGCTGAACCGCGAGGGGACGACCGTGGCCATGTCCTCGCACGACACCGATCTGGCATATGCCTGGGCGGACGAGATAAGCGTCATGCAGTACGGCAGGTGCTCCTATTCGGGCGAGCCGGAGGCGTTCTACGCCGACAAGCCGGCCGTCTACCTGGCCGGACTGATGCCGCCCAAGGTCTTCCTCATGAACGAGGGCCTCTCCTCGCTGCGCGGCACCGATCCGGCCCCGTACCCGAGGACCATGGCGCAGCTGATCAGCAAGACCGTCAGACCCAGAGGGGACATAGGCACCCTCCACATACTCCCCGTCCAGGCGGGGGCGGACGACGTGGCCGTCTCCTCGGCCCTGGAGTCGGCCGGCCTGTCGGGGCTTCCGAAGGGCATCTACGGTAAAAGTGCCAGACGTGCGAAGGACATCGCGAGGGTCGGCATCGACTTCTTCTACGAGGGTCCCGAGAACTGCACGATCAGATGCATGGAGGGGGCCGACTCCGTGCTGCTCTGCGACCCCTGCATGATCGGGGCCGCCTTACGCAGCGCGGAGTTCGTGGAGAAGGCCGGTTTCGGCAGGATAGGGACGGAGGTCCTCCGCGAGGTCTCCTGAGCCCCTCACCTGTTCAGATGGTCGACCACGCCCGTGTAGCCGTCGGACCAGCCCTTCCAGATGTTGGGTCTGTCGTCCTTCACCTCGAGGTCGTCCAGCAGGAAGAACTTGCCGTGCAGGTTCTCGGCCAGCATCTTCGGGATGTCGTTCTTGGTGTATCCCAGCCCGGAGTCGATGACTATCCAGTCCGAGTTGGGTATGTTCACCATCTTGGAGATCTCGAGGGCCTCGTCGATGGGGTTCTTGTAGCTGTCCATCGCCTCGGTGGCCTTCCCGTCGGTTATCAGGACTATGTGGCACTTCTCGTCGGGGTGCTTCAGGGTGTACGGCATCATGTACTCGTAGACCTTGACGAGGGCGGCGCTGAGCGGGGTCCCCTGGCCCACGGCGATGGAGTCTATGATGGGTTCCAGCTGCTCCACGGCCCTGGTGGGCTGCAGGATCAGCTCTATGGCGTCCTCGTTGAAGGTCATCAGACCCACCCTGTCCCTTTTGACGTAATGGGTGCTGAGCATCGAGATCATCGCTGCCTTGACCTTGCTCATCCTGTTGCGGATTATCAGCGAGCCGCTCGTGTCGAGGAGGAACAGGAAGGTGGAGGAGATCTGCTTCTGCCTGACCTTCTCCCTGATGTCCTGCTTCTCCAGTTTGACCCCTTCCCCGTCCGCCCCCCTGCGGTTCCTCTGATAGGGTGCGGCGGCGCGCACGGTCGCGTCGAAGGCGATGTCCGGGTATTTGCCGCCGGGTATGCGCGATTTTATGTACTTCCCGTTGCGGTCGGTGCTCTCCACGTAGCGCCTCTTGGCGACGTCGTCGCCCGAGAAGGAGCCGTTGCTGTCCTCGGCCTCGAGCAGGTCGATGGCCTCGAAGGTCTCCCCGACCGCGGCCACCACGTCCTCCACCTCATCCGATTTGATGAACGCCTCGCCGGAGCCGACCTGGTCCGCCGTCACGTCCCCGTTCATGCCCCTGACTATCCTGGCCTCCGCGGTCTCCCCTCTGTCGTCGTGGATGAACCTCTTTATGCCCCCCAGCGGGTTCTCCCCCGTCTCCAGCGGATTGTACTGCTTCTTCTCCTTCCTGACCTGGTGTTTAGTGCGGCGGTGCTCCAGGCACAGGAGGGCCGCCTGCGCCGTATCGGTGTCGGTGACGCGCTTCCTCCCCGCGAGGGCGGCGAGCGCCAGAGCCGTCTGCGCCGTGGAGATGGCGCCCCTGCATCCCTTGACGCCGATGGCCGTGCAGATCCTGGCTATGCTGCGCATCTGCCTCTGCGATATGCGGACAGACGGCAGCAACTCCCTGGCCGCCGCGACCGCCTCGGCCTGCGCCCTGTCGTCGGCGGCGAAGTCGGTGCGTCCGGCGAGGGCCCCGTCGTAGAACGAGAGGTTCCTCCTGATGACCTCCTCGCACTCGTCGGACTCCTTCGGTTTCCGCATAGTCACGCACAGGTCGAAGCAGTCCAGGACGTGCCTGTCGATGTACTTCCTGTTGGAGTTCATGCTGGCCAGGACGGTGGTGTCGCAGGCGTAGGATGTGGATATGTTCTCCCTCTCGACGAAGACCCTGCCGTCGCGCACGCCGTTCAGCATCGCCGTGAGGACGCCGGCGTCGAAGAGGTCCGCATCGTCCAGGTACAGGTAGTTCCCGTCCGCCCTCATGAGGAGGCTCTCGCCCAGCTCGACCTTCCCGGTGGCGATGGCGAGCTCCAGGTCTATGGCCCCGAACAGCTGCTCGTCGGTGACGTTGAGCGGCACGTTCACGACCCTCCTGCCCGGGTCTATCCCGCCGACGGAACGTGCCAGCGCGGTCTTGCCGGTCCCCGACAGCCCCTTTATGAGGACGGCCTTTATACGGGGGTTCACCGCCGCGCACAGCAGTGCGGTCTTGGCGGTCCCGTTCCCGTATATGGCGGAGAAAGGGAGGCCTTCGCCGCTCACATTCTGGACAGACATTCCGTGACCTCGCTCTCGTCGAACTTGGTCTTGTCGAACGCGCTCCTCTTCACACGGTGCGAGAGGACGAGGGAGGCCACGTCCCTCATGTCCTCCTTGGAGATCCCCGTCCTGCCCCCGAGGGCCGCGTTGGCCCTGGCGGCGCGGATGAGCGTTATGTCGGACCTGTGCCCCTCCATGTTGAACCTCATCGACAGCTTGGCCGCCATGGTCACGGCCCCGTCGTCGATGGGGATCCTCGGAAGCAGCTCCCTCGCCCTCGCGATCTGCTCCGTCAGGGCCTTCAGCTCCCCGGCGCAGGATTCGAGGTAGGCCTCGGGGTCGGCGTCGAAGGCCAGCCTCCTCTTTATGACCTCGGTCCTCGTCGCTATGCTGTCCTCCCCCTCGACCTCCACCGACAGGCCGAACCTGTCGAGCAGCTGGGGCCTCAGGTTGCCCTCCTCGGGGTTCATGGTCCCGACGAGCACGAACCTCGCCGGGTGGGAGAAGGAGACCCCCTCCCTCTCGACGTAGTTGACGCCCATGGCGGCGGAGTCCAGGAGCAGGTCTATTATGTGGTCGTCCAGGAGGTTTATCTCGTCGACGTAGAGGATGTTGCCGTTGGCGGCCGCCAGGACGCCGGGTTCGAACTTCTTCCTGCCGGTCTTGAGCACGTACTCGAGGTCGAGCGTGCCGGAGACCCTGTCCTCGGTGGCGTTGAGGGGGAGCTCTATGACCCTCATGGGGACCTCGACGGTCTCCAGCTTCTCGCCCGCCTCGATTCTGGCGCGGCAGTCGGCGCAGAGCCTCTTCGGGTAGCGCGGGTCGCAGCGGTAGGCGCATCCGCCGACGGCGGGTCTTGCGGGGAGGAACTGCGCCATGGACCTCACGGCCGTCGATTTCGCCGTCCCCTTCTCGCCTTTTATGAGCACGCCCCCGATGCCGGGGTCGATGACGTTCAGGAGCAGGGCCCTCTTCATCTTCTCCTGCCTAACTATGCGAACGAACGGGAACAATGTCTGCATCTCTGTCATTTCAAACATCCTTTTGTCGGATCGCGGTAGATGTCTTCCGCGTTTGCGCCCGTGATGTTTTGACGGTATAAACAATGTCCCACATCTTTTTTAAAAACGGGGGGCGGTTGTAAAAACCTGCTGCATGCTGGGACCGTCGCGAGACGGCCGCGGGCCGGGACGGCGTCTCCCCGCACTGTGGTTCTTAAATATCCTCGGACGGCATGTGATTCCGAGCATTTTCTCGGAAATGTTCGGAAGGGATGCACATTAGGAGAATATCGACAGTGTTCATAGCGGCGGTCGTCGCGCTTTGCATGGTGGTACCGTCCTTCGCGGTCTCCGTCCAGGGGGAGGCGGCGGAGTCGGACGGTGCGGACGGTTACGGTTACGAGCCGAAGGGGGTCCCCGTCCTGGATCTCCCTCCCGCCGGGAGCGGCGGAAAAGGCAGCGGCGGTCAGGTAACCGGCGGAGAGATCTCCGCCGAGGTGGCCGTCGGTCCGGGGAACGAGGATAACGTGCTGTCCGGCGAATACGTCTTCAGGGAAGGCGGATGCATACATGTGGAGGAGGGTTACATCCTCTACTTCGACATGGGGAATATCATTCTTGAAGGCAACGGGGGCATCGCCGTCAGATTCGACGGGGGCGCATCCGCCGGCATAATCGTCGGCGGCATGCAGATTCTCCTGAAGACGTTCGACGGGGAGACGGATGCAACGCTGACCGGCAAGGGGACCGTCGTCTTCGGCGGCGAGGGCCTGATCCATCTGGAAATCCTGAAGGGATTCGAGTTCAGGCTCGGCGGGTTTGCCGTCACCGCCTCCGGCGACAACACCATGGATTTCACCATCGATTCGTTCAAGGCGGATTTCGGGGGCCTGTCCGTGACCTACCCGTCCGGGGAGGGCACCGACACCCTGACGGTATCCGGGAACGGCGACATATCCATGACCTACAAGACGGAAGGGGGCAGGATGCTGGCAGGTCTGGAGGGGGAGATGGCCCTCAGCGCATCCGGCGGGAACTTCTCCGCCTCCTTCGAGATGGTGTCCGACCTGCTCCTGGCGGTGCCCTCGGAGGAGCCGGACTCGTTGGGCGAATACGTCAGCGGATCCGTGGGCTTCTCCGCGGAGGTCTCCGCGAAGTTCGATCTGAGCCCCGGCGGCGAAGACCCCTCCGAATTGGATGTGGAGCTGGAGAAGCTGAGGATGACGGCATCCCTGAGCGGGGACACCGGGTCCGAGACGTTCGCAGTCTCCGGGAAGGTGTCCTTCGACAGGTTCTTCGCCGCCATAAGGTCGGAAGGGACGGACGTCATGCTGGAGATTAGAGACTTCAGCATCGGATCGGACGCCCGTGTGTCCCTGGACGCCGTCATGGGATTGGCGGAATACTGGCTCATCCCCGTCAAGAATCCGACCCTGCCCGTTCTGGAACCGCCTTCGGACGAAATATACGCGGCCGTGGAGGATTTCGCGTCCGGGGACCCGTCCGACGGCCAAGTCGAGTTCTATCTCGAAGATTTCGCCGCGGACCCTGTCAGCGGTTACGTGGACTTCCCCCTCCTCCTCTCGCTGCCGAACAACCTGTACGGACTCTCGGACGACTTCGCGGTCTTCATCGCGAAGATGCGTGCGGTCGAATACATCTCCCTGAGCCTGGACATCGGCGGTCTGGATCTCGAGATCGGTACCGGGGACGCATCAGTGGACGTCGAGGCCGGGGGCATAAGCGCGGGCGCATCCATATCGAACAGTACGGGCGAGGACGTAACCGTCTCCAAGGTGGAGGCGGACGCCAGGGCGGAGACGTTTAGACTGAAAATCTCCTCCGCGGACACATCCATAAGCAGACTGGAGGCTGGTGCGGACCTGTCTCTGGACGGTGAGGTCGGGACCTTCGTAAATTCCTCCGACGAGATAGAGGTGGAGCACTTCGTATTCAAGGGGAGCGTCGGTCTCTCCCTGTATGCGAAGGGATACGTCGACGGCTCGCTTTTCATGATGCAGGTCGACGGCGGCGAGTTCGGATTCGATTTTAGCAACAAGGGGATGTACGCGAATATCGCCGTCGAGATGCTGAGGATGGGCCTTTTCGGAACGGAGATGTCGTTCTCCTCCGTCTCGGTCGATACCGACGGCAAGCTGTCGGCGGAGGAGATGCGCATGAGCGGGACCTTCCTGCACCCCATGGGCGTCGGATACGGCATGTTCGCCAGCTGCGACATCTCCGTGAAGGGATTGAGGAGCAACGGCTTCGGAGACCCCGCATCCTCCGTGGACAGGGTCGATGCCCGTATCGAACTGGCTTCCGGCAGCACGTTGGAACTCAAATCCACCTGGAACAGCAGGACGGTATCCGTGAACGGCGGCAATGTGACCAGGGACGAGATCTCGACGGTCTTCCCGTTCAACAGCATCATAACGACCCAGATGGGAATCGTCCCCGAGGGAACCACCCTGACGTTCGGAGGGGATTCCCTGTACGTGGCGGAATCGTTCTACGTCTCGGAAGGGGGGAGCGTGTCCGGTCCCTTCGCATTCGAGAACCTTTTCTCCGACCAGACCGCAGGATACTCGCTGTCCAACAGGATAAACGGCGGCTACGTCGGCGTCGAATACACCCGGGACGGACCCTCGTTCTTCCTGGTCCCGGAGGAGGGATACACGGGGACGGGTGTGGCCTCCCCGTCCGGATTCGCGTACGACGCCGGGACTAAGGGTATGACGATAGCCGCCGCCGGAACCGTGACCGTCCTGAGCGGTACCGTCGAGGGATTCGAACAGTACAACGTGCATCTGAACCTGGGCGGAGGGAACGTCGAAGAATACGTCTACGGGTTCATGGACAGCATCACGAAGGCCATCCCCGCGACCGGCGACGGACGGATACCTCTCTTCGTCGCGAACGGATTCGGCAAGTCCGTGGGCGAAGTGACCGAAACCGCGGGTTCATTCACGTGGTCCCACCAATTGAAAACGGCCGGCGACCTCGACGCAACCGTCCATTACGGGGAGCAGGTGAGCGTAACCGTCGGAGAGAACACGTTCGATGCGGACGGACTCAGGTTCACCATCCCCTCCGACGCATCCGGGACCGTGACGGTCAGGACCGCCTCCGGGGTCATCTGGGAGATCGACGGCGGAGCCAACCAGGGCAGGACCTACACCCTGTTCTCGCAGAAGACCGTCTACGGCGGACACGACGCATATCTTCTGAACTGCGAAGGAGGCAGGGCCACCGTGTATCTGCCGGCCGACGGTTCCGACAGCGTCCTCTTCCACGTGAACGGGGTCGGCCTCTCCTCCGTGGCTGCGTCCTCTTTCGTTGAGATGGACGGGGCCGGATATCTGAAGTACGACGAGGGCTCCTATTCCTACTTCTACGCCGGTGCGGATCCGTATCCCGATCCATCCTCCGGTTCCGCCGGGAACGGTATCGATATGGTCCTCGTCGGTGCGGCGGCAGCCGCTATCGCAGCAGTAGGTCTGGCGGGAGCATACTTCCTGCACAGGAGGTCTGCATCGCCGTAAACTGCTAATCCGTCCGCAAGGACGGCAAAACCTTTTCTCATTTTCATCCAGAAACTTGGTTTCCGTGTTTCGGGATTCCTTTTCAATATGGGTTCCGAAGACCGGATGCCGCATTCGATTTTTGCATAAGAAACCGTGTGTTAAAAAAGAATTCTTTTTATATCGAGGACCGCCATCGTTTCATAAGGAGGAAAGGTGACGGTCCCTTGCGGGACCGGATTCCTTAAGGGAATCGCTCTTCAACATCCCTTACGAGATGTCGATGACGATTACGACTTCATCGGTCGTAATCGTCAGCCTGATACCGCATTTACGGTAACAGATGTTGATCTGTACGATCGTTCCACCTCCTACCGGGACGGTACCGGACGCGCCGCAGCGAGAACCCGACGCGTCTGGGACTTCCCGCCTTACGGCCTTTATGCAGAATCGTCCATGTGGGATAAAGGCCGATGGCTGCATGTAATGTTCAGTCAGGTTCGACGGATCGCGTCCACATCGAGACGTCAAAGGGACGCATTTCCGGATCGGAATCGCAGCCGAGGGTTTTTCGAGAACGGCAGGTCTCGTGACCTCAAGCGCAACCACTGTGCCAGATACTTGAAAATCGATTGCTGGTCCGTATGTGTGACAGACCAAACCGTCCGATCAAAACACCGCCCAACCAAAAACCAAGTTGGACTTTAGTACAATATTGGTGCAACCATCGGGATTCGAACCCGAGTGGCAAGCTTGGAAGGCTTGAATCCTAACCAGCTAGATTATGGTTGCACTGAATGACGGATAAAATGACGTCGTATATAACGGTTACCTACACCGCTCCGGCGGGTCCAGCCGGCGGGTTCTGTGCGGTGCGGAGGACGGTCCTCTTTGTTCGCACATAAATTATATTATGCCGCGGTCATGCACCCTGTATGTATGGAAGGCCGGTCTTCGGCAGCAAACTGGAGACTGAGTATTGGGATGCCGTTCAGAGGATAGACTCTTCCAAGGACAGGCTGAAAGCGCTGTCTTCGGCTATAAACAAGGTCCTGGGGAACGACGGGCAGGTCCATTCCGTGATCCTGACCGAGCTCATCAGGAAGGTGGCGGCGGAGGGTACCTCGGACTGGGAGAGCGTGGTGGAGGACCTCGTCAAGAAGAAGAGGCCGCAGGACACCCGCCCCTCCCTCGCAGCCGCGGAATGCTATGCGGTTAAGAACGAGGGGGAGAAGGCGTACCAGTATCTTTCGACCATCAAAGGGAACTCGGGCGATTTCATCGTCACCGACATCCCCATGCTCTACGTCGTGAAGGCGGAGGCGGACATCGTCCTCGGCAGGAAGAAGGACGCCATAGAGGATCTCGAGACCGCCCTCCTCTCCGACCCCGTCAACCAGAAGGCCTACGAGATGCTGGCCGAGCTGGTGCCCGAGAAGGATTGGCTCAACATCCGCGCCTGCGAGATGCTGGTCGCCGGACAGACCCCCATGGAGCCCCCCGACAACGTCTCCCCCGAGCACGACCTCTACAGGATATACCGCGAGTGGTACATGGGCAGCAGGGAGACGGCCACCAGCCTCCTCATCGCCTCGCGCGGATACAGGGAGAAGGACCCGCAGTACTGCCTCCTGTCCGCGAGGATGTCCGTGTGCGAGGAGGACTGGCACTCCGCCCAGAACATGTACGAGGAGGCGTGCCGCTCCATGCCGAGGAACGTGACGGTCCTCTGCGAGACGGCCGAATCCTACGCCAGGGACGGCGAGTACGAGAAGGCGCTCGCCCACTACAGGAGCGCGGAGGCCTACGATCCGGAGTCCCCCCGGGTGGTCAGGGGGCTCATCGACGCCTACATGGGCATCGGCAGGAACGCCGAGGCCCTGCAGATGATGAAGGAGTTCCTGGAGTCGGAGATGTCGGACTACGACGAGTACGTCCACATCTCGGAGTCCCAGCTGCGCATGGGTTACATCAACGAGGCCAAGAGCTCGGCCTCGGTGATCCTCATAACCTATCCCGGCGACGGTCCGGCCTGCGTGGTCATGTCGAAGGCGTCCGTCTCCGAGGGGGACCTGAGGGGTGCGCAGCTGTACGCCAAGGCGGGTCTCCAGAGGAACCGCAAGGACCCGGAGGTCCTGGCGCAGATGTCCAGGGTCTATCTCGCCAACAGGATGCTCAGCAAGGCCATCCACTACGGCAAGAAGTCGGTCAAGTACAACAGCAACTGCATAAACGGATTGCTGGCACTCATGGAGGCCTACCGCGAGATGGGGGACAACGACAAGACCATGGAGGTCTGCCGCGCCATCCTGGAACTGGAACCGCAGAACAAGGAGGCCGCCGACACCCTCTCCAAGATCGAGCTGGAACAGGCCCTCCGTTCGTCGACCAACGCCTCGAACCTCATCCCGGAGATATCCGGGGCGGAGGATTTCCTGACCCTCATATCCGGTCTCCTGGCCGAGAAGAAGTACGCCGAGGTCATCAAGCTCTGTGCGGACAACGACAGCAAGTTCGGGGGTCTGGCCGACGTCAGGCGTCTCAGGGGCAACGCCGAGTACGCCAAGGGGGACTTCATGAGGGCTTCCGCATCGTTCGCATCGGCCGCCGCCCTCGAGCCCAAAGCGGAGATCTGGCACTCCAAGGGTATGGCCGACGAGGCCTTCGGGGACCTGGAATCCGCCGAGGGCGCGTACGACAAGGCCGTCCTGCTGAACACCAAGGAGCCGAGGTACTGGATATCCAAGGGCTGCGTCCAGGAGAGGAAGGGCGACAAGGCGGGCGCCGTCGAGTCGTTCAACCATGCCATCGAGCTCGACCCCCGGTCCTCCTACGCCCTGGCCAGGAAGGCCGTCATACTGGCGGAGGCCGCCAGGTACTCGGAGGCGCTCAGCTTCATCGACCTGGCCGAGGCCACCGACCCCCACAACGAGGGGATAATGAAGATCAGGATGAAGATCTGCCTCGCGGCCGGCAAGTACACCGATGCCGTCTACATAGGCAAGAAGCTCATGAAGAGAGGCACCCCCGACGACGTGGTCGTCTGGTGCGTGGTGCAGGCCGACATCGGAATAGGGGACAGTGCCAGTGCCAAGAAGCTCGTGGAGAAGGCCCTCGTCAACAACCCGGATTCGGAGCGCCTGATGGCCGCCGCCAGGGACCTCTACGTGTACATGGGGGACAACGACTCGGTCATAGGCATCTGCCGCAAGATCCTGAAGACCTCGCCCTATGACAGGAAGACCAAACGCGCCCTGGCCGACGCTCTTTACAGAACGGGCAAGGGAGAGGAGGCCACCACCATCTACGCCTCCCTGGAGAACGACGAGAACGGCGGCAGAACGGGGGAGCAGAAATCCAAGGAGGCCGGCTCCATGCAGGACCCGGAGTCCATCATAAGCATAGCCAGATCCCTTCTCGCGGCCGGGGACATCGTCGGGGCCGGAAGGATGGCGGACCGTGCCATGGCCGCCGATCCCGACAACACCGACTACATACTGTTCAGGGCCGCCGTCTACCGCAAGACCGGCGACGTGAGGATCACGGAGGCCTTCCTCTCCCAGTGCATAATGAGGAACCCGTCCAACGGCGAGCTCTACGTGTCCGCCGGGGACCTCCGTGCGGAGCAGGGCGATTACGAAGGCGCCGTGGACGCCTACGGCAAGGCCATACAGAACGGCATGAAGAACCAGACCCTGTACGTCAAGCTGGGCGCGGTCCAGGAGAAGATGGGTGCCAGGGACGCGGCCATGGCCAGTTTCAGGACGGCCCTCATGATCGACCCCCACGAGGCGGAGGCGGGAAGGCACCTCGCCAACCTGCAGATCGCCAACAAGGACTACGAAGGTGCCAGCAAGACCATACGCGCCTCCATAGAGAGCCAGCCCTGCGCCGAATCCTTCGCCATACTGGCCAGGATCGCCCAGGGCATGAAGGACAGGGACGGAGTCAACAGCGCCTACTCCCATTTCGTCAGGTACGGCGACGCCTCCGAGGAGGACTCCAAGGCGGTCATCACCGCCCTGAACAGCGTCGGTCTCAGGACCGAGGCCAACATCCTCAAGTCCCGCCTGTACCCGGACGAGGCCGAGGTGGAGGACGTGCCTCCCGAGGTCAAGAGGAACGCCGAGAGGATCATGAGACGCGCCTACATGCTCGGTGCCGAATGCAGCGACCCGGACGTCCTGGATTCCATGGGGATGGACCCCGAGATCGCCGACAGTGCGGTCAAGTACCTCAACGATAT
This sequence comes from Candidatus Methanomethylophilus sp. UBA78, assembly GCA_002503545.1. Taxonomy (GTDB): domain Archaea; phylum Thermoplasmatota; class Thermoplasmata; order Methanomassiliicoccales; family Methanomethylophilaceae; genus Methanomethylophilus. The sequence continues at coordinate 18,728 of DARY01000031.1, read as the reverse complement.
CCCGGATTACGGCGAGATAATAGTGGGCACCTCCGATTTCGAGAGGATGGAGATCCTGTCCCACAACGTCATAGCCAGAGGGAAGAACAAGGACCTGGAGCTCGTCACCATCGAGGCCGCCTATGTGGCGGGGGGAGCCAGGGACGCGGACGAGGCCAAGATGCTGCTCGCCTACATACAGAGCTGCCGCAGGTCCAAGCTCCCCCGGGACATACCCGAGAAGTACGTCAGGTTGAGCCAGAACATCTCCCCGAGGGACGAGATAGAGCAGGTCATGCTCGATCAGAACGTGGGGGTCTTCGGCGCAAGGATGATAATGTCGCTGGTCAACTGAGAAAGGCGGCGGGCATCCTCCCCTTATCCCTTTTTCTGTCCGGGTGTTCAGTAGTCGGTCATCTCCGACTTCATGAACTCCCTCATGAGGCATGTCGCGTAGTTGCCCTTGGGCAGGAAGAACGACAGCCTGTAGCCGCCGTCCCCGGTCTCGTATGCGAGGTCCTTCACCGGGCACAGGACCTCCCTCCTGTCGCCTTCGGAGCTGCAGTGGGGCAGCCCGGGGATTACGAAGTCTTCCGCCTTCAGGTTGTTCTCCCCGATGACCTCCCTCTCGATCTCGCCCATCTCCCCCTCGGCCAACACGGAGCTGCTTCCGAACAGGCATCCGGTGACGAACGCCCTCCCCAGCCTGACCTGTCTCTCGACCAGGTCTATGTTCTTCACGGTGGCCACGACCTGCTGGTCGTGGAGGGGTATCATGTCCGAGCTCATCGGCACCACCACGTCGCCTACGACGGGGCGGTTAAGGGGGAGGCCCCTGCCTATCCTCCTGCTGAGGATGATGTTGAAGAGATAGGACTGGTAGGCGTGCACGAACATCATCTGGAGGTTCGTGGGCATGGCGGCTATCGCGCCCGTCCAATCGCCGGGGTTCTTCGCGATGTGCTGCACCATGACCTTCTCGAAGCTCATGGAGTCCGGGACGGTGTTGACGAGGGAGGACCAGTCGTCCGTTTCAGACAGGGCCTTCCTGCATTCCTCGGCCGCCGCATCCCTGCTCCCGTCCCCGGAAGGGGTGCAGACGTAGCATTTCACCGCACCCTCTATGTCCCCCCTCACCAGCCTCTCGCCCACGAGGTGGGTTATGGGTCTCATGACCCCGAACCTCTGGACGCCGAAGTAGTTGGGGAACCCGCCGTTGGACTTTATGTCGGCCGCGACCGCCTCCAGCGTCCCGGCCATCTCCTCAGATCCGCCCTCGCATCCGGTGACCTTTATGCGGAACCTGTTGCCCACGAGGTCCCCTATGCGTATGCCCCTCTTGGCCGTGTAGGCCCCGGAGATCTCGAGGTCCTTCAGCTGGACCTTCTCCAGCTGGGAGGGCGGGCACTCGAACGACATCAGCTGGGTCGTCACCGCGCGCTTGTCCTTCGTCCCGGCGAACCCTATCCTCTCGCGGGATATGCCCATCTCGCGGGCGAGCAGGCGCACCATGCGGTTGGACTCCCAGTTGACGGCCTTTACGGTGGCGATGGTGTATTTCCCGCCGTCGGCCCTCTCCGGACCGGTGGAGACCTCCTCTACGACGAAGTCCTCGGCCTTGGCCTTGAGACGTCCCCCGGTGCCGTCGGCACCGCTTATGTAGTACAGCATGCCGACGTCCCTTTCGGCCGTCGTACATTCCCTGAAAGCCATCTGTTCACTCGGAGACGGAAGAGAAGTAGTCTCCGACGGCCGCGGCCGCCTTTTTGAGGGCTTCCTCGGGGGTGCCGCTGCGGACCCTGATCTCGAGGTAGGGGTCGTCCAGGTCGGGGTGGTCGACGATGTACCTGCAGTACTCGACGGCCGCGTTCTGGTTGAGTTCCTGAATGATGGGTTCGATGATTGTGGTGTTGTGGTTCTTGAGGCCCAGCCTAAGGGTATTTCCTTCCCTGCTCACAACGTAAATCTGCATAGGTGCTCAATCATGCGTTATATTATAAAGCTTTGTCCGGGGGCGTACGGCGCCTTTTCCGCCGGTGCGGATCCCGGAACGGGGCGATAATTATAACTTCGGAGGGGCCCATATCCCCCGAACTGCTCCGGTTCTGCCGGAGAGGATGGTATCGCAATGAGCACGACGATAATCTACATCGCGGCCGCCGTTCTGGCGATCATAGCCCTCGGGATGATGGCTTTCTCCATAAGGAAAGCCGGCTGCTCCTGATACGGACCCCGTCCGGAAACCGTTTCCGCCGGGCCTCTGAAGCGGGCCCGGGATGTTTTTTCACCGTTCGCCGCGCTCTTCCTGCATGCGGTAGAACTCCGCAATCTCCGCCGCGGTGGTGCACTGTTCGGGCGTCTTGTCGTCCCTCACCCTGCCGGTGAACCGGGGGAACCTGAGACCCAGGCCCGATTCCCCGTTCACGTAACCGCGTGCCGCGGTGTGGATCGGACTGAGGCTGATGTCGGCCGCCGTGACCTCGAGCACGAGTCCGGGCAGGAACCAGACGTCCGGTTCCATCTCCGCATCCAGGGAGCCGGGCTTCCCCTCGCTCCTGAACCTCTCGAGCATCCCCGGCAGGGAATCCAGGAAGGCATCGTCGAAACCAGTTCCGAGTTTGCACGCGGTACCGAACCTCCCGGTGTCTGGGTCATATGCGGCCATCAGCAGCGCGCCGTATTTCCCGGCGCGTTTCCCCATGCCGTAGAACGCCCCCACCACGGTCAGGTCGAAGGAGTCCACGAGGGCCTGGGTGTAGTCCTTCTTGTACTTGATCCAGATGAAGCCCCTGGAACCGGCGCGGTAAACGGAGTCCTCGGCCAGGGACTTCGCCATTATGCCCTCGCATCTGGAGGCCACCGCGCGGTCGAAGAACTCCTGGGCACCCTCCGCCGACCCGACGACCGCCCTCTCCGTGTAGCCTATGCGGTCGTAGGCGCCGGAGGAGTCGTCGGCGAAGGAGGATTCCAGCATCATTCTGCGGTAGGAGTACGGTTTGAAGGTCAGGTCCTCGCCGTCCCTGTAGAGCATATCGAAGAGGAATATGCGCACTGGCACATCCTCCACCGCCTGCTCCATGCCGTGTTTCTTGCGCCGGTGCGTGACGTTCTGGAAGGGCTGCAGGGTGCCAGTGGACGGGTCGTAGGCGACGCACTCGCCCTCCACTATCGCCTCCTTCCCCTTCAACTGTGCCAGCAGCGCCGCACCGATGTCGGGGAAGTTGGAGGTCATGTCCTCCAGCCTCCTGGAGAAGAGCCTCACGAAACCTCCGGGCCCCTTCCTGATATGGGCCTGCACCCTGATGCCGTCGTACTTGAACTCGAACGCGCATTTCCCGCCCATCCGCGCCATGATGTCGGGGAGGGAGCGCAGCCTCTCCGCCAGCATGACGTTCACCGGGTTCCCCACGGCGACCTACATGTCCCTGACGGCCCCCATCCCGCCGGATGCGAGCGTCTCCGCCACCAGTCCCATGTCGCACGTGATGTTGAAGGCCCTCTCTATCTCCGGACGATCGTCCTTGGTGGCGAACGCGGCGGCCAAGGCGTCCATGACGGTCATGGCCCCCGCACCGATCCTCATCCTGCCTGTGACGATCCTGCAGAGGTACCTCGCCTCCAGCGGGGACGAGTCGTGGAGCATACGTGCCAGCAGCTTCATCTTCCTGTCCTGGGAATCCTTTCCGGAGGCGTTCTCTATGGCGCTGAGGCCCTCGACGACGCCGTCGAACGACAGCGGTTCCGAGAACAGGGTCATCTGCTTCTTCCCTGCGATGAGACGTTCGGCCGCCTCCCCCGGGTCCCCGGTCTTTGTCCAAAGGTCCTCGACCTCCGCCATGCTCCTGCCGGAGACGGAGGCCACCGCCCGCAGCACCAGCTTGTCGGCCATCCCCAGTTCCAGGGGTACGAAGTCCGGGTGGAGCCTTCCCACGGAGAGGTAGATGGTGCGTCCGATGTCCCCGGGCCCGACCTTCCTGAAGAAACCGGCCAGTGTCTCCGTCATCTCCAGGCGGCTGCTCGTCCCCTCCAATCTGTCGAATACGTCCGCGAGTTCCCTGAAAAGCATGTCTCCGTCCTCCGGTCAGTAGCCGTATATGTCGGTCTGGGTCTTATCGGCGGGACGTTTCCTGCGCAGGTCCCTGCTGAGGGTCTCGAGCCTCTGCCTCATCAGGGCCTCCCTCTTCCTGCTGGCGTCCTCGACCGCCTCGTCCATCGTGCCGGCGGCTATGAGCACGTAGACCTCGCCGTCGTTCTTCCTCCCCGTGCGCCCCCTCCTCTGGATGGTCCTGATCTCCGAGGACACGGGTTCGTAGAATATCACCGCGTTGGTGCTGGTTATGTCCAGTCCCTCCTCCCCCACGGAGGTGGAGACCACGACGTTGAAATCCCCGCTGCGGAATCCGTCCAGCATCTCTATCTGCTCCCTCTGCTTGAGTCCCCCGTTCGCTTGTCCGATGAGCTTCGTCACCCTGGCGTTCTCGACGTGGGAGAGCTTCTCCACCAGGATGTCGCAGGTCTCCCTGTACTGGGCGAAGACCAGTATCCTCGGGCTCTCGCCGGAGTTCAGGACCCGGCTCACCAGGCTCATGATGCGGGAGACCTTGGGATGCTCCACGTCCGAAGAATCCATGATCTGCCAGATCCTCCTGTACTCCTCCCTCTTCACCAGTTCCCGGTCGGCCTTGGGCCCCTTCGGGTCCTCCCCGCTCTCGCTGACCTTGGTCAGGAAGGTGCGGAGCGGGGACATGCCCTGGGTCTCCGCCAGCTCTATCGCGTACAGGAGCTTGATGCACATGGAGGTCAGGCTGAGGCCGCGGAAGACGGTCACGCTCTTCTCGCCACCTTGCAGCCTCGTCTGCAGGGTCCTCTGCACGGTAAGCATGTGCTTCTTCGATGCGGGCCAGTTGGGGTTGGTGAGGTGCATGGCGGAGAGATCCCCGAAATCCTGGTAGAGCATCTGGCGGAGCAGGGCCGAGATGTCGGTGAGGTCCTTCGGGAGGTTCACCACGATGCGGTTGACGTAGGTGTCGTGGACGTAAGGGGAGACGTCTGGGTCATCATCGGAACGGACGTCGATGCGCGTCAGTCCCAGGTTCCCGCAGACCTCCTCGATCTTCTTCAGGTCGCTGCCCGGGGACGCGGTCATGCCCATGGATACCGCATCGCCGGGGACGTACCGGGCGACGTTCACGTAATCGTAGTTGCCGGTCCCCCTGTGGGCCTCGTCGTATATCACCAGTCCGAAGCCCCCGAGTCCGTAAACCCCGTTGTCCAGGTCGTTGGAGACCGACTGGGGGGTGGAGACGACGAGGTCGGAACCCTCCACCACCGTCTTCCTCTTCGCCGGCTGCATCTGCCCGTTGACCATCCCCACGCGGGCCTCCGTGAGCATGGAGGAGAAGTACTCGCTGTGCTGGTCGACCAGCGGTTTCGTGGGTGCCAGCATCAGGACCTTGCGGCCCCTGCGCAGGATCTCGGCCACGACCAGGAGCGCCACGGCCGTCTTCCCGAGTCCGGTGGGGAGTATGACGAGGGTGTTCTCCCTCAGGCAGCCCGATGCTATCGCTGACTGGTACCTCCTCTTCTCCAATCTGCCTTGGGCGATCCCGGGGGCGTCGACGTACTCCATTACGCGTCTCCATCGCCTGGGTCGTTTAAAAGGATTGTCGAGGGGTGGCCGAATCTGATATTATGCGTAAAATAAGGGAGGGGGCCCGGAGGCCCCCGATGGGTTTCAGCGTTCAGTAGGAGGTGCCGCATCCGCCGCCGCAGGATGCGCATCCGTTGAAGTTGGGGTTGCGTATGGAGAGCCCGGTGCCGAAGTTGGGGTCGTCGACGAACTCTATGACGCACTCCTCGAGGGCCTTCTCGGTCTCCTCGTCGTAGAACATGGCGAAGCTGGAGGCGGAGTTGTCCACCTTGTCCCCCTCGGCGGCCTTCTCCTGGAAGGACATTCCGAACTGGGGGCCGGAGCACGCATATCCCGACAGGTACACCTTGATGCCCCATCCGGTCTTCTGGTTCTTCTCGAGAAGTTCGTCGATGAACTTCTCCGCGTCAGCGGTGATTGTGACCATGATGTATAGTTAGTATGATGTACTATAAAAAGTAAAGGTATGCCTAAATTCCATACTGTGTACATCATTCCAACTTTTTGCCGAACTGCTCCGCATACACGCGGAAGGCGTAGGACTGCACGCGGGTCATGCCCATGTACCCCGCTATGACCATGACCTCCAGGATCTCCTCCTCCGTGGCCCCGTTGGCGACGGCGTCCTTTACCTGGTTCCTCATGCAGTGCTCGCTGCCGAGGGCGGCCGCCGCCGCGATCGCCAGGAGGTGCTTGGTCTTGCAGTCGAACGCGCTTTCCCTGTCGAATATGGCCCTGCTGAGGGAGGAGTACGGTATGAAAACGTCCGGATCCTCCGACAGAACCTGGCTGGTGACCGGGACGAAGCCGTAGAGCTTCCTGATCTTCTCGAGGATTTTCTCCACCGTCTCGTCCCTGTTCTCGTTTTCCATGCCTATGAATCCATTCACGGTTTAATAAACCAGATACGCGGGCCCGTCGGCTGACTGCAGCAGTCCCCTTTAAAATCCCCGCTCTGCGAACATCCTCCGTGCGAGAAGCGCAGGGAGACCGGAAAATGCAGAGAAGGAACAAGGAGACAGAGAGGACGGACGACGAGAGGCTCAGCAGCATCTTCTCCGGAGCGGGGAAGCAGTACGGACTGGAGGAGGTGACCGCCAGGTTCGTCGCCTTCAGGGACCTCAAGATCAGATGGCAGAGGTCGTACAAGACGGCGGACTTCATGGTCTCCGACTACCTCAGCGATGCGCCGGAGGAGGTGCTCTGGGATTTCGCCGACACGATAATATCGAAGGCGTTCACCGACGACAGGGAGGACTATGCCAGGTCGGTCGTGGACTGGATAACGTCGGCGAGGTTCCGCGAGCGCAAGCAGCCCGTGTACCTGGGCAGGAGCAGGAATCTGACCAGGTCCCCCGTGGGCACGCAGAGGAACCTGACGGAGTCGTACGGACGCCTGGTCGACGCCGGCCTGGCGGAGGAGGACCCGGGGCTGTGCCTCACCTGGACCAAGAACTCGGCCTCCCGGAAGATGGGGCACTGCAGCGTCATAATGGGCGTGATCGCGATATCCGGGACCCTGGACGACGCCCGCGTCCCCGACAACGTGCTGGATTACTGCATCTACCACGAGCTGTGCCACCTGAAGATCGGGTTCGACCCGTCCGGCCGCGAGCACGAGAGGAGGTTCTCCGCCATGGAATCGCTCTATCCGAAGAAGGCGGAGGCCGCGGAGTGGCTGAGGCACATGGACATGTTCGTCTGAGAAGGGATGTCTCCCGAACGCTAACACGCTCTTTCACGGTCCGGCGCTGACGCCGGTCTCGGAGCACTGACGTACGCCGGGAGTATGTGTCGGACCCTGCGTTGGCCTCCGGTCACCGCCGCGACGACGCGTCGCCGCTACCGCAGGAGCCCTAACGAATTAGGGACAGGGCCGCTGTGCGCCGCTCCGTACAAATGGCGGTCACGTATCGCGCCCCTGCGTCAGAACGGTATGCTTCCGAGGTCCTGCAGAGTATTTTAGCGTTTCGGGATACGTCAATAGTCGATTATTGGGTACGATTATTGACTAAAAATACGTCAAACGATGAATTTCATATGTTCTATATTAGTTTATTTACGAAAAACATGAATTAGGTGCCGTATTCGAACGTATTTCTACGAATTTCAGAATTTCATAGGTTAGATTTATTAAATGGAAGCATATACCGCAATCTCATGTTGGAATTCTTCAACCCCAAAACCGTGGCCATCATCGGCGCTTCGAACGACGTGACCAAGCTCGGCGGGATGTTAGTAAAGAACATGATCGACGCAGGATACAAGGGAAACCTCTGCCCCGTCAACCCCAAGGGCGGAGAGATCCAGGGCTACAAGGCCTACACCAGCGTCAAGGAGATCGGCGGGAAGGTAGACCTCGCCGTATTCGCAGTCAAGAACAACCTCGTGCTCCCCGCCCTGAGGGAATGCGCCGAGGTCGGCATACGCTACGTGAGCATCCTCTCTGCTGGTTTCAAAGAGGACAGCCACGAGGGAGCGGAGATGGAGAAGGAGCTCGTGGCGGAGGCCGCGAAGCTCGGCGTGAGGATCTGCGGACCCAACTGCTTCGGCGGCATGAACGTCAGGAACGGTGTGAACTACACGTTCTCCCACGTCCTGCCCCAGGCCGGCAACATCTCCATCATGTCCCAGTCGGGAGCGGTCGGATCGTCCATACTCGACTGGTCCCGCGCCAACGGAGTGGGTCTCGCCAACTTCGTCACCTTCGGCAACAAGTGCGACCTCGACGAGGCCGACTTCCTGAGGTACTTCTCCGAGGACCCCAACACCAAGGTCATCGGAATGTACTGCGAGGGTATCACCGACGGAGAGAAGTTCATCAAGGCCGTCGAGAGCATGCCGAACAAGAAGCCCATCGTCATCTTCAAGTCCGGTAAGACCGAGGCCGGTTCCAAGGCCGCATCCTCCCACACCGGTTCCATCGCAGGTTCCGACGCCGTCAACAACGTCATCTTCAAGAAGCTCAACATCCACAGGGCCTTCGACCTCGACGAGATGTTCGACGCGCTCCTCGTGTTCTCCTGCTGCAGCCTGATGAAGAAGGACGGACTCGGAATCATCACCAACGCCGGAGGTCTCGGCGTCATGTCCGCCGATGCGGCGTACAGCGCCACCTACGTCGAGGCGGCCAAGCTGGCTCCCGAGGTCATCTCCGACATCAAGGCGGGCCTGCCCAAGGTGGCCGGTGTCACCAACCCCATCGACATCAGGGGAGACGCCGCCCCCCAGGACTTCAAGATCGCCATCGACGCCGTGCTGAAGGACAAGGGCGTGGGAGGACTCGTCATCATGGGTTCCCCCCTCGACACCGCCGACCTGGTATCGGTCGCCAAGCTGCTGGTCTCCATCATGGACGACATACCCTATCCGTCCGTCGTCTGCTTCGCCGGCGGAACGAAGTGCGACGCCGCCAACGCCATCCTCAAGGCCGGCAAGTTCCCCTCCTACCCGACCCCCGACAGAGCCGTGCGCGCCCTGGACATACTCAGGAAGTACACCCTGGGTCTCGAGAAGGCCGCCACCCCCCTCCAGGCTCCCAAGGTCGACGGCCGCGGAAAGGTCAAGGCCATCATCGACAACGCCCGCAAGGAAGGCCGCAACTCCCTGACCGAGTCCGAGGGCAAGCAGATCTTCAGCGCCTACGGCATACCCGTCCCCGGAGAGGCCACCGTGCACTCCGAGGCCGAGGCCGCCGCCGCATGCGACAAGATCGGATACCCCGTCGTCATGAAGATCGTCTCCCCCGACATCGCCCACAAGACCGACGTCGGAGGAGTCGTCGTCGGAGTCAAGGACTCCGCCGCCGCCCAGGCCGCCTACACGAGGATCATGGAGAACTGCAAGAAGAACAAGCCCGAGGCCAGGCTCGACGGTGTGTCCGTCCAGCAGATGGTCTCCGGTCAGGAGGTCATCCTCTCCATGGTGAGGGACGTGCAGTTCGGTCCCGTGATGTCCTTCGGTCTCGGAGGAATCTACGTCGAGATCCTCAGGGAGATCTCGCAGATGCACATCCCCATGTCCGAGCAGCAGCTCGACGAGATGATCACCTCCACCAAGGCCTACAAGCTCCTGGCCGGCGCCAGGGGAATGGAGGCCGCCGACATCGACTCCATAAAGGACGTCATCAGGAGGATCGTCGTCATCGCCCAGGAGAACCCCGAGATCAACGAGCTGGAGATCAACCCCGTGCTCGTCGGCAAGAAGGGCAAGGGCTGCTGGGCCGTCGAC
>DARY01000031.1:0-8825 GCA_002503545.1 Candidatus Methanomethylophilus sp. UBA78 | reverse complement strand
CGCCCCGCCATATCGGTGGCCATGACATCCGAGCTCGTGTTCGTGGGACTCGGCCTGAGCGGCGTCGACGGCATGACCGTCAAGGCCCTCAACGCTCTGAAGGAATGTGACAAGATATACGCGGAGTTCTACACCTCCAGCCTCATAGGCACCGAGGTCTCCGACCTGGCCGAGTTCCTGGGCCGGGAGATAAACGTCGTCTACCGCTCCGAGGTGGAGGAGGGCCACAGCATCATAGAGGACGCCAAGACCATGCGCGTCGCCTTCGTCACCGCCGGGGACACCATGCTGGCCACCACGCATGTCGACCTGAGGATACAGGCGGTGATGGAGGGCATCCCCGTGAGGATATTCAACGGCGTATCCATCTTCGGCGCCTGCCCCACCAGTCTGGGACTGCAGCCCTACAAGTTCGGCAGGGCCGTCACCCTCCCGTTCCTGGAGAGGGACTACCAGCCCAAGTCCCCCTACGACCACATAATGGAGAACAAGAAGCGCGGACTGCACACGATGATCCTCCTGGACATCAGGGCCGAGGAGCTCAGGTACATGACCGCCAAGGACGCCATCGAGTGGCTCCTGAAAGGGGAGGAGAAATGGGGGGAGGGACTGATCACCGACAGGACCATCCTGTGCGTCGTCTCCCACGCGGGGGCCGAGGACGAGAAGATCGCCGCCGGATATCCCAGGGACCTCCTGCAGATGGACCTCGGATCACCCCTCCAGACCCTCGTCCTGCCCGGGGACCTCCACTTCATGGAGGCGGAGGCGCTGGTCGATTTCGCCGGGGCCCCCGAGGACATAATAAAGGATGAGGAATGATGGTCAGATGCATCCGCGTCCCCCGTTCGGAGGGGGAGGGTATCAGGAGGGCCCTGATGGAGGACGGTCTGCTGGACCTGGACTTCCGCATAGGGTCCGACGGGGACGGCATACTGATCCCGGTGCGGTGCGACGCATACCGCGGATACGCGGCGGAGGAGGCGGACCTGAGACCGTCCAACCGCGGCGAGACCGACTACAAGGCTCTGGTCGACGTCCCGGAGGAGCTGAGGGAGCTTCTCCCGAAATCCTTCGATGTCGTGGGCGACATCGCCCTGATGAAGCTCGAAGACGCCCTCCTGCCGTACAGGACGGCCATCGGGGAGGCGCTCATGAAGGTCACCCCCAACATCCGCGCCGTCTTCCTGGACGGCGGTGTGAAGGGGGAGTTCAGGATCCGCGACCTGGAGAAGGTAGCCGGGACCGGCACCTCCGAGACAATCCACGTGGAATCCGGGGCCCGCATGAAGACGGACCCGTCCAAGGTGTACTTCAACCCCCGTCTGGCCACCGAGAGGGAGAGGGTGGCCTCCCTCGTCGCCGACGGCGAGGTCGTCATCGACATGTTCGCGGGGGTGGCGCCCTTCGGTACGGTCATATGCCGGCACGCCCGGCCGTCCGCCGTCTACTCGATCGACCTGAACCCGGAATGCGAGTACTTCATGAGGGAGAACATGCGCCTCAACCGCATCGGTAACATGGAGTGCATAATCGGCGATGCGGAGGAGACGGTCGCGGGACTGCCCAAGGCCGACCGCATAATCATGAACCTCCCGCAGATGGCCGACAGGTTCCTGGCCTCGGCGCTGCGCGCGCTGAAGCCGTCGGGGACGGTGCACCTCTACAAGATAATGGAGCGCGCGGACCTGGAGTCCTTCCGGGAGGAGACCGCGAGGAGGATGGCGGACGAAGGTCTGCCCATGAGGTTCGTCCGCGAGTCGGAACTGAAGACGTACTCGCCCACCATGAGCGTGTACGCCTTCGATATATGTCCTGATGGAGTCAGTTCTTTCTGACCGGGTCCAGTGTGACGCCCGTCTGTCCCTGGTAATGGCCGCTGCGCTTCTCGTAACTCTTCTCGGAGGCGGAGGTCATGGTCTGGAATACCAGCTGGCAGTACCTCTCGCCGATCGGTATCTCCAGTTCCGCGTCCGAACTGTTGTAAGAGCCGAGGGTCAGGGTCCCCTCGAATCCGGCGTCTACCATGCCGAACGCCGCGATGGTGCCCTTCCTGATCCAGGAGGTCCTGAGCCAGAGGTTGCCGCAGATGTCGTCGGCCATCCTCACCCTCTCGACGGTGGATACGAAGAACATGGTCTTGGGAGGGACCTTCACGGTCCCCTCCCTGAACACCTTCCCGCCGATGGATATCTCCGCAACCCTGAGGTCGTAGCCGTTGGGGGTCAGGCTCTTCTCGCTGTAGTCGCTGATCCCTATGCGTCCGCTCTGCATGCCGTATAGTATGTCCCTGTCGGATAGGATTGCCATGGGTGGTTATCGCAGACCGTATAATAAACCCTATCAGAAGGGGCGTTTCCCGTTCCGGAGACCCCGTCCCGATGGGCGGGCCGATGTTCGTTCCGTGAGTTACTAGTATTTAAAACATATATGCTGTAGTACAATACACCCCACTTACATTAATAACAGATGACGTCATTCTGGGTATTATCAGAAACGGGGATTATATTATGGCTGTAACATCCATTACCGCAGGGTCGCATCCTTCCTGCCGGCAGAAGTTTATTATCCATTACAGGCATGGGGAGGCGATATAATGCAGATTGTACCGAGAGAAGAGCTCAGGAATCTGCCGAAGACGGTTCACGGCGGGCAGGGGTGGAGGCTCACCGGGGTCGAGGATTTCAGTCAGAACCTCAACCCCCTCGGACCTCCGCCCGAGATGAAGGACGAGATACTCGGTGCGATCTCTGAGATAGGCCACTACCCGGACGCCTCCAACGAGGTGCCCAAGAAGGCGGTGGCCGGATACTTCGGTCTCAGACCCGAGAACGTCGTCATGGGTGCCGGCTCCTCCGAGATAATCAGGAACTTCCCGGCGGCGTTCATGGTGCCGGGCGACAGGGTCCTCATGATGCGCCCCTCGTTTGCGGAGTATGCGCAGCAGTGCAGGATAGCCGGAGCATCCGTGGATTTCATGGACCTCCTCCCCGAGAACGACTTCCGCATCGACTTCGAACAGCTGTCCCAGAGCATCCGTTCGACCGGCTACAAGGCGGTATACATCTGCAACCCCAACAACCCTACGGGCCGCATCGAGGATAAGGAGAAGATCCTCGGGATAGTCCGGGAATGCGAGGACCTCGGGACCGCGGTGTTCCTCGACGAGACCCTCCTGGGTCTTTCCACCGAGGCGGCGAGCACGACCCTGTCGAAGTACGTCGGGAAGTTCTCCAACCTCCTCATAGCGGATTCCCTCACCAAGTCGTTCGCCATACCGGGCATGAGGATAGGCTTCGGTCTCTCCAGCCCCGAAATCGTGGCGGAGCTCGAGAAGGTCCAGCTGCCTTGGAACCTTGGCACGGTGGAGCAGGCCGTGGCCGCCTACCTCGTCGAGTACCGCATGGACTACCCGGACGTCGTGGCCAGGGAGCTGAAGGCGGAGTCCTCCTATCTGCACGCCCGCCTGGAGGACATCGGTTTCCCGGTCGGCGAGGTCTCCGACTCCTTCTTCTACTTCGTGTCGGTGGAGGACCTCGGCATCACCGGCGAGGAGATGAAGAGGCTCATGCTCAAGGGCAGCGTGATGATCCGCGACTGCGCCTCCTTCGGGGACAGGTTCAAGGGATACATCAGATACTGCGTGAAGAACAGACCCAGCAACAACAAATTCATAGCCGCCGCCGAAGGCGCCATGGATTCACTCCGCGGAAGATGAGATCGTGGAACTCTGGATGGATGCGGTGCTCATTGCGGTCTTCGCGTTTCTGATCGACCGTTACGTGGGGGATGTCCCGAACAGGTACCATCCGCTGAGATGGATGGGCAATCTGCTGGACAGCATCGACCGCCGCATATCCGACCGCACCTCGGGATGGAACACCCTCATCGGGTTCCTCTCCTACGTCTTGGTGCTGCTGGTCTTCGGCGGGGCCGCCATCGCCATCACGATGGCCGTACGCTACGGCATGGGGGACCTGGCGGAATTCGACCTGCTGGGTATCAGCTGCAGCGTCGGAGAGCTCGTATGGGTCGCCGTGAGCGCCCTGTTCCTGAAGGTCACCTTCGCCCTCTTCGCCTTCAGGAGGTTCTGCGCCCCCATAGCCGACGACCTCAGGAAGGGGGACCTGGATGCGGCCGCCGATAAGACCCAGATGATGGTGAACAGGAAGACCCGCGGCATGGACCTCCCGCACCTGACGTCCTCCTGCTGCGAGACCGTCTCGGAGAACCTGGTCGACAGTGTGGTGTCCCCTCTGTTCTACTTCGGTCTGCTGGGTCTCCCGGGTGCGATAGCGTTCAGATGCTCGAACCTCATGGATGCGATGTGGGGGCACATCAACGACAAGTACCGGGTGCTGGGTCATTTCCCCGCCCGGCTCGACGACGTCCTCGGGTACATCCCTTCGAGGCTCGCCCCGTTCTTCGTCGGTTTCGCGGCCAAGCTCATGAGGCTCAGGAGCGGCAGGAGCGCCGTCGCGGCGGCCCTGGCCGAGCACCGCAAGACCCCCAGCCCCAACAGCGGATGGCCGATGACGGCGGTCGCGGCGGCCATGGGCGTGTCGTTCGACAAGGAGGGTGTCTACGTGATGGGTGAGGGACCGCTCCCCTCGATAGACGACATCCGGCGCTGCTGCCGGCTGGTGGAGGTGACCTCCACGGTCTTCCTCCTGGCCGTGTCGATACCCCTGTGCGCACTGCTGGGTATCCATGTGCAGATATTCTTCGAGGACCTGATCTACGGGATATTGGGGAGCGTTCCGATATGAGGTACGTGGGATCTTCGCAGGTGCACGAGGAGGGCAGATACGAGGCGACGGCCGTCATCCGCTTCACCGAGCGCATGGAGGTCCTCAGCAACGCCCCCCTCAACGGCGGACGCGCCCTCACCGACACCGTGTTCATAATGCAGGTGCCGCACGACTACGCGGGGGACTATATGGCGGACCTCCGTGCGAAGGTCGGGCAGTACGGCCTTCCGGAGGATTCCGTGGGTTTCATGACGGCGGCGGAGATCAGATACGTCTTCTCCGAGGCCGAGGAGTCCTTCGAGGGAGGGGAGGCCTTCGTCGCGGCCACCGCCGGGGTCACCAACTGCGTCGAGGCCGGGAAGGCCCTGGACCGCTGGGAGGAGAGGAAGGAGCGCTCCAGGGGGATATACGAGAGGCTTATCGCCGGCACGATAAACGTGGTCGCGGTCTCGTCCGTCCCGCTGGACGACACCGGCAAGGTGAACCTGATGATCCCCCTCGTGGAGGCGAAGACGCTGGCCATGAGGGACCTGGGATACACCGAGACCGGTACCACCTCCGACGCCATGGCCGTGGCCGCACCTGTGTCGGGGACGAAGACCCAGTTCGCCGGAACCGGGACCCCGCTGGGAATGGCCGTCGCGAGATGCGTCAGGAAGGCGGTGGCGGAGTGCATCCGCAAGCGCGGGGAGAAGCCCGAGACCCAGGACGCCGTCTCCATGCTGGGGGCCAGGGGCATAGATCCGGAGATGCTGTGGTCGTGCGCCTCCGCCCTCGGGATGGAGGAGTCCGCGAGGGAGGGGTTCGAGGGGTACCTCGCCGCCATGGCGGGCGACCCCGATATATGCGCCATCATGTATGGGATCCTCTCCTCTGGGTCCATGGCGGAGAAGGGGTGCATAAACGGCCAGACGGAAGACGAGGTCCCCGAGTCCCTCATCGACGGGACCATGGCGATCTTCCTGGCGGGAAGGATATCGGAGGACCGCGGGGGCGATGCCACCGTGGATCTCCTGAGGATGAGGCCCCTCAGGGACGAGGGCCTGCACGAATACGCCGAGAACGCCGCCTACGGGCTCGTGGCGGGGGTTGTCGGCTACATGACGGGGTTTTCAGATGACTGACGACAGCAGCGCACCGGCGGAGACGAACGGTTCGCAGGGCGGGTTCACGGACGCCGTGAAGTGCATGGTCTCCTTCTTCACCATCATACGCATCGACGTCGGACAGAAGGAGTTCGATGCCATGGAGAGGAGGTTCTGGGCCGCGCCCGTGGTGGGATTCCTCAACGGCCTTCTGGCCGCCGCGGTATGTCTGGCACTTGTGCTCCTCTCTGCCTCTATCCTGCTGCAGGCGGTGGCCGCCCTCGCGACGGTGATGGTGTTCTCCAAGTTCCTGCACTTCGACGGTCTGACCGACTTCGGGGACGGGATCGTCGTCTCCTCCGGGAGGAGGGAGGACCACGTGCGCGCCCTGAAGGACAGTCTGATCGGGGCGGGAGGCTTCGGGGTGGCCCTGACGGTCGTCCTGGTGACCGTGGCCTGCTATGCGGACATAGCGTGGTACGAGGGAGGTATAATGGCGGCGGTATTCGCCGCCGAGGTCCTCGCCAAGAACGCCCAGGTGGCCGCCGCCGCTTTCGGTGAGCCCGGTAACGGGATGGCCTCCCGCCAGGTCGGGCTCACGGACAGAGCCTCCCTGGTCAAATCCGTCATACTGTCGGCCATCCTCCTGGCCGTCGCGTCCCTCATACACTTCGGGGTGTGCCGGCTGCTCGGCTACGGGTTCGACTGGGTCATCATGGCCGTCTGCATGGCCCTCGGTCTCGTGCTGTCCGTGGCGACGGGCCGGGTCATGGCGTCGGCCGCCAACAGGGTCTTCGGTTTCGTGAACGGCGATATACTGGGGGCTACGAACGAGATATCGAGGGCGGTGATGCTGCTGGGAACCGTCGTCGTTTTGGGTCTGGGTATCTGATGGAAGTACTGATAAACGCCGGAGGCAAGGGGACGCGCATGGGTCCCTGCGGGATCGAGAAACCGATGCAGATGATCGGCGGGAGGCACGTCGTCCAGCGTGTCGTCGACGCCATGAACGGCGCCGAGGGGATAGACCGCGTCCTTGTGTCCGTGAGCCCCAACACGCCGGAGACGGAGGCGTACCTTAAGAGCGTGGGGGTGGAGACGATAAGGACGTCCGGGGAGGATTTCATGATGGACCTCCACGAATCGTTCTCCGTCATGAACGGGGAATACGTGATGACCAGTCCGTCGGACATACCGCTGATGACCCCGTCGGTGATAGATTACACCCTGGAGATGTTCAGGCCGGAGATGGAGTCGATGATCGTCCTGGTGAAGGCAGGCATCGTCCGCGAGATGGGGATCGTCCCCTCCTACACGAGGTACATCGACGGCGAGGAATGGGTCCTCTCGGGCCTCTCCGTCATGGACAGGGAGGGGACGCTCGAGGGGAAGTACCTCAACGAGCACTGCCTGAAGACCGAGTGGAAGGAGCTGGCCGTGAACGTGAACACGCAGGCCGAGCTCTCCCTGGCCCGGAAGCTGTTCTGATCACTCGTCGTCCGTGTTCTCCAGCGCCGGTTTCTCGGCCTTCTTGGACCTGGATTTGGCGGCGGAGGGCTTCTTCGCGGTCTTCCTGGTCGATTTCTTGCGTTCGGAGACGACGACCGTGACGACCCTCCCGACCCTGTCGTCGGAAGGCGCGGCGGCGGGGGCGGCCTCGTCTGGCTCCGTCTGCTTCCTCTTCCTGCGGAGGGGGCAGTCCATGTTTATGCACTCCTTTATGGAGCCGACCTGGACCAGGGGTGCGCCGCATTCGGGGCAGCTGCTGCCGACGGGTACGACGGTGCCTCTGGGTCTCAGCGGGTAGGTCTGTGTGCAGGCGGGCCACTCGGAGCATCCGGCGAAGCGCCTCCCCGCCTTGGAGTACATCACGCGGATGGTCCCCTTCTTGCAGGTGGGGCAGGGTCCCAGATCGGTCTTCTCCGTGTTGCTGCTGCACTTGGGGTCTATGCACTGCAGGGACGGGGGGACACCCTTCCTTATGACCTTGACCTGCGCGAGTCCGCAGACGGGGCAGACCGAGTCGGTCATCTGTATGAGGGCCCCCTTGGGCAGGGGATAGGCGCGCGTGCATTCGGGATAGCCGTTGCATCCGATGAAGTTCCCGTTCTTCGACTTCTTGATGGTCATGCTGTTCCCGCAGCTGGGACATATGCCGACGAACTGCTGCTTCTTCAGCGCGGCCTTGATCTCGTCGCCGATGGCCTCCCTCTCGGAGTCGATCTTGACGGCCACCTCGTGCAGCATGTCCTGGGACTCCTTCACGACGGACTCCAGGGTCCTCTCCCCGTCCGTTATGCTGAGCATGTCCCTCTCGAGCTTGGCGGTCATCTCGGGTTCGGTGATGCCTCCGCCGTGGTGCTCGAGCGATTTGGTGAGGGCCACGCCGCTGGCGGTCGGGATCAGGTAGTTCCCCTGGACGTAGTTCCTGGAGAACAGCTTCCCGATGATGTCGTGCCTGGTGGACTTGGTCCCCAGCTGGAGCCTGTCCATCTCCTGGATGAGCNNCTGGTTGTACCTGTACGGGGGCTTGGTCTGGGACTCGTCGTTCGTTATGCCCCTGACGTCCACCTTCTCCCCCACCTTCATCTCGGGGATGTGGCTCTCGGAGGCCTTGAGGTACTTCCCGTAGTACTTCTTCCAGCCCTTCTCCTTCTGGACGTACCCTTCGGCCAGGAAGGTCTCGCCGGCCACGTCGAGCTTGACCTCGGAGACCTCCGCCACGGCGTTGGGCGCCACGGTCGCCAGGAACCTCCTGACGATGAGCTCGTAGAGCTTCCACTTGTCCCCCTTGATCTTCGCCGAGGTGGCTCCCGCGGTCGGGTAGATGGGCGGGTGGTCCGTGGTCCTCCTCTTACCCCTGGACGGGGAGATCTTCTCCTGGCTCAGGAGCTCGGCGGCCTCCTCCGAGAAGTCGGAGTCCTTCAGCCTCTCGAGGACCCCCCTCAGCGACAGGCTGCGGGGGTACTCGGTGTTCTCCGTACGGGGG
>DARY01000010.1 GCA_002503545.1 Candidatus Methanomethylophilus sp. UBA78 | reverse complement strand
CTTGCCCTTGGGGTCGAAGTCGGATCCTCCCTTGCCCCCTCCTATGGGGAGGGTGGTGAGGCTGTTCTTGAAGATCTGCTCGAACCCGAGGAACTTCAGGATGGAGAGGTTGACGGACGGGTGCAGCCTGAGCCCTCCCTTGTAGGGTCCGATGGCGGAGTTGAACTGGACGCGGTAGCCGCGGTTGACCCGGACCTTGCCGCTGTCGTCGACCCAGGAGACCCTGAACATGACGACCCTCTCGGGCTCGACGAGCCTCTCGATGATGCCGTTCCTCTCGATCTCGGGGCGGGCCTCGATGACGGGCTCCAGGGAGGCGAGGACCTCCTCGGCCGCCTCGAGGAACTCGGGCTGGTCCGCGTTGCGCTGCTTCAGACCGTCGTAGACGGTTCTCAGGTACTTGTTGCTGATTGCCATTGCAGTTACCTCTGGGTTTTGTTATCTGTTCGTATATCGGAGGTAGTATTTAATGTTTAGATATCTATCCAAAAAAATTTAGATGAATGTCCTGTATTTTTTACCAACACATCTACAATTTAGCATTTTTTAGATTTTTTCTGTTCTTTCATTAGACATTTGTCTAATCCTATTTCCGGAGCCCTCGCGGAGGCCGCGGGACGGGCGCCGGAGGGTCCACGCCGGCGGCCGGACCCTCCCGGTCTGGGACAACCTTTAATATAAATGAGGTAATCGCGCAAGATATTCAACCGATATTCCACGGTGATTCAACAATGGCAAACGACGCTAAGAAAGTCATCCGCCTTGAGTACAAGGCATACCTGGCAGACATGGACAAACTGTACGACACCACCGACGAGGCCGCGGCCAAGGACGCCGGCATCTACAACGAGAAGGTGAAGTACGAGCCCATGTCCTACATCGTAGGATCCAAGAAGCTCTTCCCCGCCCTCGACAAGGCCATCTCCGAGGCGAAGGTCGGCGAGGAGTTCACCGTAGACGTCCCCTGCGAGGAGGGCGCTGGTGTCAGGAACCCCAAGCTCATCGAGACCCACTCCGCCAAGGACTTCTACAGACAGGAGATCAACCCCTACCCCGGACTCACCGTCTCCCTCGGGAACAGGACCGGAACCGTCATGTCCGTCGGCGCCGGACGCGTCAAGGTCGACTTCAACAACCCCCTCGCCGGCCACGACCTCAAATACGTCATGAAGGTCACCGAGGAGATCACCGACGGCGACAAGAAGGCCGCCGCCATCGTCGAGGCCGATTTCGGCAACGCGGACGACTTCAAGTTCGAGTTCCCCGGAGAGAAGGTCGTCGTGACCCTCCCCGAGATCACCAAGTTCCACCAGGAGTGGCCCGTCGCCAGGTTCAGAGTCGTCTCCGACCTCCGCGAGGCCTTCGGCGTCGACACCGTCGAGTTCATCGAGATCTGGTCCGCCGCCAAGAAGGACGAGTCCAAACCCTCCGAGAAGAAGGAGTGAATCCAAAAGGATATAAGGCAGGAGTAAATCTCCTGCCTTGTCCGGTCCGTCTGGGCAGGAAAAACGTCTTCAAACTGGGCAAGTGGCCTAACCTGGATATGGCAACAGCCTCCTAAGCTGTAGGTTGGGGGTTCGAATCCCCTCTTGCCCGCCATGCATATCGCTCTCCCGACAGTGTTTTTTTGCCGGGTCAACGTCTTTAAAACAAATCGAAAAGGGGTATACCGTAATGGAAACCGCAGACCGCATGCGTTTGCTGTACAAGTACAGGTGGGCGATGTTCGCGATCCTCGCGACGACCTATTTCTTCGTCTACTTCCACAGAATGTCCGTGAACGCCCTCGGTACCGACATGGTCGCCGACGTGGGGGGAGGGTCCAAGGAGTATCTGAGCTCCGTCTACTTCTGGACCTACGCCTTCATGCAGATCCCCAGCGGGATACTGTCGGACCGTCTCGGTCCCAGGAAGGCATCGTCCATCTTCCTGGCCATGGCCGCCGCCGGTTCCTTCATAACCATGTTCGGCGAGAGCTTCCTCGCCCTCGCCGTCGGAAAGGTCCTGATCGCCGCGGGAATGGCGGTCGTCTACATCCCCCTGATGAAGATAATATCCGTATGGTTCGACAAGAAGGACTTCCCGCAGCTGAACGGCATCGTCATCGCCGTCGGGAACGTGGGTGCCCTGGCCGCCTCCGCCCCCCTCGTGTACCTGGCCGAGGCCGTCGGATGGAGGGACGTGTTCCTCATCCTCGGCGCCGTGACGGTCCTGCTGTCGCTCCTCTGCTTCGCGTTCGTCCGCGACCACCCCCGCCGCATAGGCATGCCGGGGATAGAGGAGATCCGTGCGGCGGAGACGGGGGTGGAGGACCGCGACCGGAGCGACGGCAAGGTGCCGGTCATAGCCGGCCTGCGGACGGTCTTCGGGAGCGGCAGGGTGTTCTGGACCATGGGTCTGGCCTATTTCCTCGTCTACGGTACAATAATGGTGTTCCAGGGGACCACCTCCATCATGTACTTCAAGAGCCACGTCTACGGTTTCGCCCTGGCGGCCTGGTTCGTCACGATGATAGGGGTCGGCAAGATCCTCAGCACGGTCCTCATCGGGCGCCTCGTCAGCAGGGGGGTCGTGCATTCCAAGAAGAAGGTCATGGCGGTCGGGACGTTCGCCTACATGCTCGTGTGGGCCTTCATCTGGTTCTTCGCCGGCAGTCTGGACAACCAGTACGTGTGGTTCACCGTGTGCGCCATCTTCGGGTTCTTCGGAGGGTTCATGACCCTTTCCTTCGCGCAGGTGAAGGAGTGGTTCCCGATATCCATATCCGGGACCGCCATCTCGTCGATGAACTTCCTCCTGTTCCTGGGGGCCAGCATCGCCACCACCGTGGCCGGGCTGATCCTGCACAACGTCTACTCCCTGGAGAACTACGGCACCCTCTGGGCGGTGATGCTGCTGGCTTCCGCGGCCGCCTTCGTCCTCGTGCTCCTGTCGAAGGAGAAGAGGGAGGGGGACGAGATGTTCGTACCCGCCGGCAGGGACTGAGAGGCCCCCCCGGCGGGTCTTCCCTACAGAGCATGTACACTTAGTAATCCCAAATAGTTAAGTTTAAATATGTGTGGATGAAAGAATCTCTCAAAACGTAACTTTTGAAATAATTAGTATATATAACAAACCGATAGTTCGTAGATTTTTTTAAATATCAACAAATTTGATATTATATACGACAGTTGTCTCCATTCCGACTGTCCGGGGGGTCTCTTTCCACCCTGTTTCGGGACCCCCCGTTCCATGAATGGGCAAGGAGGAGTGCGTATGTCAGATAGTGTTTCAGCTAGCGGATGCTCTGAATTTTCCGCCGGCACGGACGGTACCGGTCTAGCAAGGACCATCGATTGGAAGCAAGGGGTGATCATCGCGATGGGGGTGCCGATCCTCATCCTGCCCTCGCTCTACGATCTGGATGGCAGCCTCTGGGCCATGAGCATAGCCATATGGGTCATCTCGGTTCTGCAGGGATTCCTTCAGAACATGGCCATCGGGGAGATGGCGGCCAATTTCGGCGTATCGGGCATAGGGGCCTGCGCCCAGTACGTCTTCAAGGACGAAGAGAAGTACAGGGGCCGGAGGGTCAACTGGGGCAAGTTCATAGGCGCGTTCACGGCCTGGTCCTACTGGTTCACGTGGACGCCCGTCATACCGATCTTCACTATCATGACCGGAGCCTATCTGCAGGACAGCAACTTCAGCGATTACCTGGGATTCCTGAGCGGGGTCAAACCGACCATCCTCAACCTGGTGCTGGGTCTCATCATATTCGGGGCCATACTCTTCATCGGGTCCAGGGGACTCAGCGGGGGAGCCAGGGCGCAGCTCGTGCTCGCCGGCATAACAATCGTCCCGCTGGTCATCGTGGCCGTCATCCCGTTCCTGAACGGGACGTTCAGCCTCGGCAATATAGCCGACGGGTTCGCCCCCGCCGGATGGGACTGGGGCGGTGACGAGATCTGCCTCATGCTCGGATGCCTGGCGGTGGCCCAGTGGAGCGCCTGCGCATGGGAGTCGGCGGCCACCTACGGCGCCGAATACAAGGAACCCGGCAAGGACCTGCCCAAGGCGCTCATCTCCTGCGGTCTCATCTGCCTGTTCATGTACTTCATCGTCTCCTTCGCGGTATACGGTACCCTCGGCCACAGTGGCGTCGAGGCGGCCGGTTACGCGACCCTCGCCCCCGTCTGCGTCAGCAACTTCGGACCCATCGGGGCGCTCATCGCCCTCATCCTGCTCGTCGCCGGTATGGTGATGTTGATCCAGACCGCCTTCCTCGGTTCCTCCAGGACCCTGTTCGCGATGAGCCAGAACGGCAACATGCCGAGGCTCCTCAGGAAGACCAACAAGAACGGCGCCCCCATCTACGCGATGATGTTCCAGTTCGCGGTCGGCATGTGCCTCATCCCGCTGGGGACCCCCGGGATGATCCTCGCCGCCTCGTCCTTCGGATTCTGCTTCGCTCTGGGTATGGCGATGGTGTCCTTCGTCAAGACGCACAGGGATCCCAGGTTCAGGGACCAGCCCAGGGTGTGGAACGCACCCCGCGGATGGTATTACGTCGCGATAGCGCTGGCTATATTCCAGTTCTTCGTGCTGATCCCCTGTCTGGCGTACTTCAGCATGGAGGCGTACGGACCCTCGTCGGTCGTAGTCGGGGCGGTCATACTGCTGGTCTACATACCCCTGTGGTTCATCCTCCAGCACATCGAGAACAAGCACAACGACGTCCTTCCCCACGCGGACGAGGAAGAGGGGGCCAACGCGGTCCGAAGCAGAACATGAACCGGGCCGGGGCCTTCCAGCCGGGCCCCGGCAAACTTCTTCTTGCCTCTCCGGCGGGGATTGCCGCGTATGCGGTCCGGCATTCGGACATGGTATGCCGGAGGAGCAGGCAGCCGCCGTAAGCGGTGCCGGGGATCCCTGGGCACCCGGCCGGATACCGGGTATCTTCCCCCGGAGCGGCCGGAGTACGGTACATACCGTCCCCTATGACTGTCGGATTTTGTTACAACATGTGTTTCTTTATAAGTATCCGAACAATGTTTATATACTGCATCCATCTAACGACCACATCAGCGCAGATGCATCCAAGATGTATCCATACATCGGAATACAGCAGATCCGCGCTGTCCCCGGACCCAACCCGTCCCGGGGGATTCACCACCAACGTCATCACAAACTTCTTCCTCCAAAAGGGAACGGGATGCCGTTCCCGCATGTACGCAGGCGTTTCTGCCTCCGTCAGGTTGGATTCATTCCGATTGCATATGTTCGTAGGCTTTATTATATCCGGACCAGAGGGCCCTACGGGTGATTTGAATGGGCGGCGACTCTGTAAGAGGGGGTATTTCCGAAGGGCCGGTGACTGCCGGGAAGGTGCTGGTCTGTTCCAGATGTTTTCACCGCTG
Source organism: Candidatus Methanomethylophilus sp. UBA78 (assembly GCA_002503545.1). GTDB lineage: Archaea > Thermoplasmatota > Thermoplasmata > Methanomassiliicoccales > Methanomethylophilaceae > Methanomethylophilus. Next base: position 44,688 of record DARY01000010.1, on the reverse strand, counting down.
GGTGGCCCGCAAGAGCGACGGCCCTCCGAAGAACTGTCCGAAATGCAGGTCCACGGTGTGGATGAAGGACTACCACGTCTGCAGATGCTACAGATGCAACCACGAATGGGGCACCACCAACAGCGAACCCAAGAGGTGTCCCAAATGCCATTCCGTCAAGTGGGCGGTCCCGGTCAGGAACTCCGATGCGGCACCCAGGTCGAGGTTCGCCCCCCGCAATCCCATGGATCCGGAGAAGGTGGAGGACGTCCTCAGGAGATACGCCGACGGGGAATCCTGCACGACCATCGCGATATCCACGGGCATGAGCTTCAGCGACGTCTACGACATCGTCAGGAGCAACGTCTCCGACGGGCGCATCATGGTATGAACCGGCACCGCGTGTCCGCGGAACGCCGGCCGGAACCATGTGCCAGACGGATGAAACCGTCCGGATGCGGCGGATCCGGGGGAGATGTGCCAGACCGCATATCGGCTTCCCTATCGTCCCGCGGTCCTCCGGTCTCCCCCTGACAGGCGGGGGAGTCTGTCCAGCATGTTTATCTACAACCTCCTGATAGACTGGAATCCTCACATGACAGACGAAAGGTATGGCAAATGCGATGTCTGCAGATACTGCGTCCACTCGGACGACGACTGGGCCTGCATGGTCAACAACAAGGTGGTCAGCGCCAAGCACTCATGTCCCAGATACCGCCCAGGATGCTGCGAGAACTGCTCCCATGCGGTGATCGAGTTCGGGAAGGCCGTATGCGGCGTCACCAAGGCGCCCACCGACATACTGAGCGTCTGCGACAGGTACGACCCCTGCGGAAGGCTCTCCCTGAACGATCAGTAAGTGGAGGTCCTCTTCTTCCTGAGGTCCAGGGCGTTCTTCACGCTCATCTTCGCCCCGCTCCTCCCGGCTACGGCGTTCTTGGCCGATTCCGGTACGCCCAGGTACACTATGTTGTCGGTCACCCCGGTCATCGACTTCATGCCCTTCCTCACGGCGGAGTAATCCCTCTGCAGGTCCCCTATCACGCCGTTGACCAGCCCCGTCATCTCGTAGAGGTTCCTCCTCATGAAGTCGTCGCGGTTCCTGAAGTCCGGGCAGCCCTCCAGGAACGGGTTGTAGGTGCCGTCCATGAAGTCGTCCTCCAGGTCGTCCACGGCGTCCATCACGTAGACGGCGGCGGTCAGGTCGGCGAACATCTCCCTCATCGACGGCGAATCGCCGTCCCCCGCTATGTCGCCCAGCGGTTCCGCGAGGTACCTGCCGAACTCCTTCCCCATCCTGACGGCGTCGGTGCAGCCCTCCAGTTCCATCTCGCGCAGCCGTCCGAACCCCCTGCCGACCGTCTCGTCGTACTCGGGGTACATCTCCTCCGCCCGCGATATGGCCCTGCCCAGGACGAGGTCCACGAGGTCGGTCTTCACCGACGGTTTGTCCTCCATGTCGTCCACGATCTCCCATTTCGTGAGGATCACGGTGTAGGCGGCCATCTTCCTGAAGATGTCGGAATCCGCCTTGGGCCCGCGGAAGACGCAGCCTATCGATTTGGGGGTCCCCTCGAAGACCTCCCCGTCGCCGGCCACGGCATCGATGACGATGGTGTTGAACGTCATGTCGTAGTTGACGGCGGCGGTGCTGACGAGGCCGAAACCCGCCTTCAGCTGGTGGCACGTCTCGCAGTAGTACCTCTGGTAGGTCGCGCGCTCCGGCGCCGGCATACGGGAGTACATGGGGACGGTGTAGCCGAACATGATGCATCCCCATCGCACAATCTACTTAAATCATCGACGAGTAAAATCGGAATAATGGGAGGGCGATTATTCTCGGGTTCTCCCTTTCCATATTTTTACTTATAAAGAGGGGACAAAACCATTTTAATAGACGGAACGATTACGCAGACTATCTAGCCAGCAATTGGCAGGGTGAGTTAATGTCACAGTCTGTCGAAGATTTAATCGCTTCCTACACTAGCCAGTCGCCTCTCGCCTTCACCGCAATGGCCATCCAGACCGGCGAAGAGGAGAAAAAGGATTACAACGCACCGAAGAACGCCGAGCAGAGCCACGGGGACGCCAAATGCGAGTACCCGTGCTGCGGCGAGAGGGGCTACTGCGCGACCCCCGCACAGCATGCCGCCTGCATCGGATCCATCGTGATCTGCTGCGCCTGCTGCTGCTACGTGACGGACGGGTTCAACGGGGTTTGGACCTGGTGGCCCTTCTGAGTTAAGGATCCGGCTGCATCATGGGCCGCTTCCTCTCGGTCGTCATCAAACCCACCCTTGCCTGCGACGCAGGTTGCAGGCATTGCTATCACACCCCCGGGGAGAGATCGTCGGGGGCCAGAATCTCTTTTGAAAGGCTGGAGAAGCTATTCCGCATCGTCTCCGAGGAATACGACGGGGCATGGTTCATCTGGCACGGCGGCGAACCGCTCACGCTGCCCCTTTCGTTCTTCAGGAAGGCGATAGAACTCCAGGAGAAGTACTTCGGTGTCAGGAAGGTCGGCAACACGATCCAGACCAACGGTCTGAAGCTGGACGGCCGGATGGTCAGGTTCTGCAGGGAGAAGATGATAAACATCGGCGTCTCCCACGAGGGCCCCTGCGCGGGGATACTGAGGCGCGACCCCCGCCGGGTGGAGGACCTCATCGCCGGCCTCAGCGAGAAGGAGAGGGTGTTCTCCGTCAGCGCCACCATCTCGAGGGAGAGCCAGTCGAGGCAGGCCGAGATATACGGCCATTTCAACGGCGTGGGGGCCTCCGTGAGCATGGTGCCCGTCATCCCCGCGGGATGCGCCGCCGCGGACCCGGGACTGGTCCCCGACCCGGACGAGTACATACGCGGCAGCATCGAGGCGTTCGACAGATGGTTCAATGACCCAGATGCCCGCATACCCCTCATCCCGCACTACCTGTACGTCCTCACGGCGCTCGGGGACCCGCAGCCGTCCGACTGCGCCCACACGTCCTGTCTGACCAAATGGGTCTGCATGTACCCCAACGGGGACCTGTACCCGTGCGCCAAGGCCTGCCCCGCGGAGTTCCGCATGTGCAGCATCGACGACATATCGCGCATGTCGGATGCGTTCCGCACCGAGGGTTTCTCCCGGATCCTGCAGGGGTCCATCGAGCGGAGGGCGAAGTGCCAGACGTGCGAGGTCTACGATTACTGCCAGGGCGGGTGCAGCGTGGATGCGTACTATCAGTGCGGCATAGCCAACCGCGAGGGGGATTCCTGCCGCATCTACCGCGAGGTCTTCCGCCACATAAAGAAGGAGGTCGACGCCGTCATGGAGGAGAAGAAGGACCTCTCCGGGTTCAACCCCCTCGTGAGGGACGCCATCCTCGGCAAGCTCGTCAATCCGATGGTCAACGGGATCTGAGGGTCCCGCATCCGCGGGAAAAGGAAGAGGTTTTCGCATACTGGGTCATTCGATGATCCCGATGGCGCTGACCATTATCTTGACGCCCTTGGGGAGGGCGGAGACCGCCACGCAGGACCGGGCGGGGTACGGCTGACTGAAGTGCTCGGCGTAGATCAGGTTCATCTTGCCGAAGTCGTTGATGTCGGTGAGGTAGACGGTCACGGAGACGATCCCCCTCTCCCTGACCCCGGCGTCCTTCAGGATGGCCTTTACGTTGCTGAGTGCCAGTTCGGTCTGCTTCTCTATGGTGGCGGGTATGGCCCCGGTCTTGGGGTTGACCGGGAGCTCGCCCGCGGTGAACACCATGTTGCCCGCGACGACCGCCTGGGAGTAGGGCCCGACGGCCATGGGGGCCCTGTCCGTGCTCACTGCGTCCACCATTCAATCACTGTCCTTTCCGATCTCGTTGATGTCGTAGGGCGTCCTCTGGTACACGTAGTAGTTGAGCCAGTTGGAGAATATCAGGTTGGCGGTGCTGCGCCAGTTCATCAGCGGGTCCTTGGAGGGGTCGTCGTCGGGGAAGTAGTGGTCGGGTATGTGGGGGTTCATGCCCTTGCCGAGGTCGCGGTAGTACTCGTAGGAGAGCGTCTTGGCGTCGTACTCCATGTGGCCGGTGACGAACACCTGTCCGGCCTTCTCGCTGACGACGATGCCCACCCCCGCCTCGTCCGACACGGCGATGATGTGCAGGTGGGGGTTCCTCATCACGTCCTCCGCCCTGACCTCCGTGTGCCTGGAGTGGGGGATCCAGAAGACGTCGTCGCATCCCCTGAGCAGGGGGTCGTCCCTGACGACCGCCCTGTGGGCGAAGACGCCGGACATCTTGGATGCGAGGGGGTACTTGTCGATGCCGTAGTGGTACTTGAGGCCGGCCTGCGCCCCCCAGCATATGTGCAGGGTGGAGAAGACGTTCCTCTTGGACCACTCCATGATCCCGCACAGCTCGCTCCAGTAGTCGACGTTTTCGAAGTCGATGTTCTCCACCGGGGCCCCCGTTATTATCAGGCCGTCCCATTTCCTGCCGCGGACGTCGTCGAAGCGGTCGTAGAACCTGTCCAGATAGGCCTGGGACGTGTTCTTGGACACGTGGGACGACATCTGCAGCATGCGGACGTTGACCTGGAGGGGGCTGTTGGAGAGCAGTCTCATGAGCTGGATCTCCGTCTCCACCTTGGTGGGCATGAGGTTCAGGATGAGGAGGTCCAGGGGGCGTATGTCCTGCGATGTCGCGCGGTTCTCGCGCATCACGAATATGTTCTCGTTCTCGAGAACGGTTGCGGCCGGAAGGTCGTTCGGTACGTTTATCGGCATCTGACATTACACCCCTTGGAGTCGGCACCGGGCCCTTCAGTCGAAGATGCCCATGCTCACGTATTTGTCCCCGCCGTCGGGCAGGATGGCCACGATCTTCTTGCCGGGGTTCTCCCTGGCGACCTCGATGGCCATGAATACGTTCGCTCCCGAAGATATCCCTGCAAATATACCTTCCTCTTTCGCAAGGCGCTTCGCGGTGTCGATGGCATCCTGGCTCCTGACGGTCCTGATCTCCGATATGACGCTCCTGTCGAGGTTCCTGGGTACGAAGTTCGCGCCGATGCCCTGGATCTTGTGGGGTCCGGTCTGTCCGCCGGTGACGAGCGCGCTCTCCGCGGGCTCGACGGCGATGGTCTTGGCGTCGGATCCGGCGTCCCTGATGGCCCATCCGATTCCCGAGATGGTGCCTCCCGTTCCGAAACCGGCCACCACGTAGTCCACGTCGGGGAGGTCGGCGAGGATCTCCCTTCCGGTGCCGGTCCTGTGCGCCAGGATGTTGGCGGGGTTGTCGAACTGTCCGAGGCTGACGGAGCCGGGGATGCTCTCGAGGAGCTCCTTGGCCTTGTCCAGGGTCCCCTTCATCCCGAGGCTTCCCGGGGTGAGGACGATCTCGGCCCCGTAGGCCTTCATGTACGCCTGCCTCTCCTTGGACATGGTCTCCGGCATGACGAGGATGCATCTGTACCCGCGTGCGGCCGAGATCATGGCTATGGCGATCCCGGTGTTCCCCGAGGTCGGCTCAATCAGGACGCCGCCTTTCCTGAGGAGGCCCCTCGCCTCCGCATCGTTGATCATGGCGAGGACGGGGCGGTCCTTGACGGATCCTCCGGGGTTCTTGCCCTCGAGTTTGACGTAGACCTCGCTCCCGGCGGGCGCGAGCTTGCCGAGCCTGACCATCGGCGTGTTCCCTATCGCTTCCGTGACTGATTTGCATAGAGTCATAGATGTAACAATCGCTAAGGAGTATTTATTTTAATGTATCCCTAAATTATTTTTTTAATCTGTATAGGAATATTGTCTGGCACATTATTCCTCCGCTATCGATAATATTCGGTTGATAAGGGAGTCTCCTTCTGCGGTATTCGTTTCGGTGCGGGGCGGTTCCGCCGGTGATTTTCCGTGTTGAAACGCTATGTTTAATAGACTGGAACATTAACATGGTCGCATGGGAGAGCAGACATACACCGACGCCGACAGAAGGCGCCTCCTGGCGTTCACCGTATCGGGCGCGTTCATAACGCCCCTCATGAGCACCATGCTGAACCTGGCGCTCATCATGATCGGCAGCGAGTTCTCCGTCAGCTCCCACGACCTCGGCTACGTGAACACCCTCTTCCTGCTGGGATCCGTCATAGCGATGGTCCCCGCCGCCCGTCTGGCGAGCATCTACGGCATGAGGAAGGTATTCATGGCAGGCCTCGCCATCACCGGCGCGACCACCGCCCTCGCGATGGTCAGTCCGGACTTCGTCTTCTTCATAGCCATGCGTTTCGCCATAGGTTTCGGGTCGGCGATGATGGGCGTGACCTCGATAGCCATGCTCACCTACGTGTTCCCCCTCGAGAGGCGCGGATGGGCCATCGGCGTCAACACGACGGCGGTCTACATAGGACTCTCCCTGGGACCGACCGTCGGCGGCCTCGTCTCCGACTCCGTGGGATGGAGGGTCTGCTTCCTGATCATACTCGTGCTCGTGGCCGTCTCCTTCGCCTTCCTGCTCAACTTCAGGAAGGAGGTCACCCCCACCCCGGAGGAGACCATGGACTGGAAGGGCTCCGTCCTATGGGGCCTGTCGGTGTTCGTCCTCATGTTCGGTGTGATAAACGTGACCTCCTCCCCGGCCGCGGCCATGATAATCTCGGGCGGAGGCCTGCTCGTCTTGACGCTTTGGTACCTGAGAAGGAGCAGGAGCCCCGTCCTCAACCTCCGCCTCTTCGGCATAAAGACGTTCAGCAGGTCGAGCGTGGCCGCCTTCATGAACTACGGGGCCTCCTACTCGGTGGCCTTCTTCATGGCCCTCTACCTGCAGAGCATAGGCGCCCTGACGGCCACGGAGGCCGGGCTGCTCATGCTCCTGCAGCCCGCCGCGCAGGTGATCCTGACGGTCAGGATGGGGGCCCTCTCCGACAGGATGGAGGACAAGCGCATACTGCCGACCCTCGGCATGGTCATAGTGAGCTTCGGCGTGGCCATGTTCCTGTTCCTCGGCACGGAGTTCTCCCTCCCCTACGTGGCCGCCATGCTCCTGCTGATCGGCATCGGGATGGGCGTGTTCTCCTCCCCCAACACCTCCGTCATACTCTCGTCGGTGCCCGGCAAGTACAGGGGCGAGGCCTCGGGAGTGGTCTCGGTCGTCCGCCAGACGGGCATGATGGTCTCCATGAGCATAGCCATGGCCGCCATCTCGATAGTCATGGGCTCCACGGACAACCTCGTGCAGGAGACCTACGGCGCCTTCGTGGACACCATCCGCCTCGCCTTCTCCGTGTGCCTGTGCATGTGCGTGGTGGGGATAATCTGCTCCTGGTTCAGGGGAGAGTCGGATGAGGAGTACCTCAAATCGATTTGAGGGCCCTTCAACTTCGAAAATCCCTTTATACCCCTTTTCAGAATCAGTAACGATGGACAGGGAGAGGCTGGCGGCCGAGAGGCGGAATTTCAATTTCCAGAAGGTCATAGCCATAGTCGGCGCCGTCCTCATGCTCGGCAAGTTCCTGGCCTATTTCATCACCGGGTCGGTCGCCATCCTCACGGACGCCATGGAGAGCATCGTCAACGTCGCGGCGGGGGTCATAGGCCTCTACGCCCTCTACCTCACCATGAAGCCCGCCGACAGCTCGCACCCCTACGGGCACGGCAAGGTGGAGCTGATCTCGTCCTCGATCGAGGGGAGCCTGATCTCCCTCGCCGGCGCCATGATCATCTTCGAGGCGGTGAACAGGATCGTCAACCCGTCCGAGATAAGGTCGCTGGACATCGGTATCGTCATCGTGGCGGTCGCCGCCGCGGTCAACTTCGCCATGGGCATGACGGCGGTCAGGATGGGCAGGGCCACCAAGTCGGTCGCCCTCGAGGCGAGCGGCAGGCACCTGTGCAGCGACACCTACTCCTCCGTCGGCATAATACTGGGTCTCGCGGTGGTCTACGCCGGGGACCTCCTCGGGTACGACCTCGGCCTCTTCGACCCCCTGATGGCCATGCTCTTCGGGGCGATCATCATAATCACGGGCGTCCGCGTGCTCTTCAACTCCATGAACGGCATCATGGACAGGGCGGACATAGAGGTGCTCCGGGAAGTCACCCGCTGCATAAACCACGAGAGGGACCCCAACGTCATCGACGTCCACCATCTCAGGGTCGTCAGGTACGGCTCCTCCCTGCACGTGGAGGCGCATATGACCGTCCCCGGCCGTCTGACGGTCGACGAGGTCGAGAAGATCGTCGACAGGTTCTCCTCCGCCATAAGGGACGAGCTCGGCGGCGACGTCGACATAACGTTCATGGCCGAGTCGTGCGACAACATGTTCTGCAGGTACTGCCAGGACGAGGTGTGCGACCACCGCGCCGACGGATTCGTCGACATAAAGTACCTGGGTCTGGACACCGTCATCAAGAACGACACCCATTACTTCAAAGCCGTGCGCGACCGGAACGAGCGTTCCTCCGGCCGCGGGAAGGACGGCGGGAACTGAGTCCCGGGGACCACCGTTTTCTACTCGGAGGGAGATACGCCCCCACATGTTCGGAATAGGCAACAGGGACGTTCCGCCGAAGGTCCGCGAGGCGAAGCTCTCCAAGTGGTACGGGAACCTCTCGGATGCGGACAAGGTCAAACTCGGCAGGTATCTGGACGGAGCCGACTCCTCCGATGCGGCCGCCTTCATATGCTCGGTCTCGAGACTGGCCAGCGACGACCACAACTACAAGTTCGTCGCCTCCCTCTCCGAGAGCGCGGAGGAGGTGGCGATGGACGACATCCAGAGGTTCCACGTCAACGACGCCTCCATACCCGCCCTCTACAACATGGGCGAGTACGACCGCTGCGAGAAGGCCTGCGACAGGGGTCTGGCACTTCTGGCGAAGAAGGAGGTCAGGGAGCGCATCGAGAGGGACAACGGCGGTTCCCTCCCCGAGTCGCTCTACTGCAGGAACTACAAACTCAACGTCGTCGTCGGCGTCCGCTTCGACTACGAGGAGGGGGACAGGCTGCTGGAGCGGTTCGAGTCGGAGGGCCTGATAAGCCGCGAGGATGTGGAGTACAGGAAGCAGGGAATCAGGACGTTCAGGCTGCAGAGGACGTTCGATTCCATATTCTCGCTCAAGGAGAAGGAGGAATAACCGACCTCCATCCGATCTGGGGGACCACGTCGACGGCCGGCTCCTCGTAGGGGTGGACATTGTCGATGGTCCGCAGGACCTCCTCCAGATCCTCCTTTCTCACGACGAACTCCAGGCGGACCTCGTCCTCCACGGAGATCTCCCCGACCTTCCCTATGAACGGGTTGGCGCCCTCCTCGGTCTTCCACGTCCCCTTCACTGGGAAGTAGTGGAAGGAGCGGCTGTAACCGGGGTAGACCGGTTCCATGACGCTGTCGATGGCGTCCATCAGAACCTCGAGATGGGATGCTGGCACATCCACTCCGATGCCGTAGATCTCACTCGGGCCGCTCATCGGAGGGGGCCTCCCGGTCGGCGATGATGCTGTCTATCCCCGCCATGCGGACGTCCATCTCCCTCAGCGCCTTCCTGGCCCTCGTCTTCAGGAAGGAGACGCTCAGCAGGGTGGCGAGCATGACGGTAAGCGGGAACTGGTAGGCGAAGCCGGCCACGATGCCGGTGGCCTTCTTGATGTCGGAGACGGTGTTTATCTTGTGGACCAGGGAGTTGTCCTTCACCTCGGGGAGTTTGCCCCTGAGCGACTTGTACATGAGCTTCTGCCCTCCCCATACGACCTCCATGCTCCACTGCACCTGTCCGAGGACGGGTGCGGGTACGCCGACCGGCACCGTCTTCCTGTGCAGGATAGCCTTCCTGAAGTCGTCCTCGGTCCTCCCCTTGAACTCCGTCCAGTTGTAACCGGCAGTGTAGAGCGAGTGGGCGTCCGACCCGGAGACGGCGGCCCACCTGCCCGGGTACCTCTCCGCGACGCGCTGCGCCATGAGGTTGGAATAGGGGTCGGGATGCCCCCCGTTGATGACCTCTATGCCGTCGAGCGGAAGGTCGAGGATCTTCTCCTGCATGCCGTTGACGTGCACGCTGAACGGGTGCGGGGCGATGGCCAGTCCCCCCTGCTCGTGTATGAGGTCCACGGCCTCCTCCGGCGACAGCCACTTCTCGAGCTTCTCGGTCATCCACAGGCCTATGACCTCGCCCTGGTCGGTCATGACCTCGTCGCCCACGACGACGTCGATGTCGCCGAACCTCCTGGCGTACTTCTGTGCCAGTATGCCGCCCGCTACCTCGTTGTGGTCGGTGATGCAGAGGACGTCGAGTCCTCTCCTCCTGGCATCGTCGACCTGTTTCTCGGGTTCTATGACGGACTCCGGAAAACTCATCAGTCCCAGACTGTTGAAACCAGAGTAGTCGGTGTGGACGTGGGTGTCGGCCCTTCCCATCCTCTCCATGAGGAACGGTACATTATGGTTGTATTTCAATGTGCACCAAAGGGGTGCGATACCCCGTCATTCCTGCTCGGCGTAGTAGTATTCGCCCTTGGACTTCTGGGTCCTGTCCAGGTTGGAGCCTTCCTTGTTGATCCTGGGTCTGTGCGTGTCGGCGTCGCGCCTGAACGTTATGTCCACGGATTTGAGGAACCTGTTCATGCCCTCGCGCATCCTGTACGGCCCCTCTGCCACACCGTGGCGGCCGGGCTCCCCGCCGAACACCATCAGGGAGTCGGAGACCATGTCGATGAAGTAGATGTCGTGGTCCACGATGAGGGCGCTGCGCCCGGTCTTCTCCATCATCCCGCTGATGCACTTGGCGGCCTCCATCCTCTGGTTGGAGTCGAGGTAGGCGGACGGCTCGTCGAGCAGGTAGATGTCGGCGTCTTTCGCCAGGCATCCCGCGATGGCGACCCTCTGCAGCTCCCCGCCGGACAGGTTCTGCATCTGCTTGTCCATCAGGAACTTTATCGCGAGGGGGCCTATGACCTGGGTGTCGAAGAAACCGCTGGTGACCTGCTCGTAGTTGATGGCCTGCAGGTATTCCTGGACGGTCCCCTCGTAGTCCTGGGATATGTACTGCGGCTTGTACGAGACCCTCATGACCCCGCTGACCGAACCCCTGTCGGGTCTGATCTCCCCGGCCAGCATCTTCACGAAGGTGGTCTTACCGGTGGCGTTCGGTCCGACGACGCCGACCGACTCGCCGATCTTGACGGTCCCGCTGTTCACGTCGAGCTTGAACTCGCCGAAGTCCTTGGAGACGTTCTCGAAGTCTATGAGGGAGGGGGTGTCCCACTCCCCGGAGGGGGCCGAGACGGCGAACTCTATCGGCCTGTCCCTGAAGCGTATGTTCTCCTCGGGGAGGTATCCCTGGAGGTAGACGTTGATGGCGGTCCTGACCTGCCTCCCGAGGGTGAACACTCCGTACGCACCCTCCGATCCGTAGACCAGGTTCACGTTGTCCGCCAGATAGTCCAGGATGGCGAGGTCGTGCTCGATCACCACGACGTACCTGTCCTCCTCGGCCAGCTTCTTGATTATGCGGGCCATCTTGACCCTCTGGTAGATGTCCAGGTAGGATGTAGGCTCGTCGAAGAAGTAGATGTCGGCGTCCTTCATGCAGGTGGCGGCCATGGCCACCCTCTGCAGCTCCCCGCCGGAGAGCTTCGACAGGTCCCTGTCGATGACCTGCTCCAGGCCGAAGGTCTCCACGGCCTCGTCCACGCCCATCCTCTCCTGGGTCTTGCTCAGGAGGTCCCTAACGACCCCCTTGGTCACCTTGGGGAGCTTGTCGACGTACTGCGGTTTCATGGCGACCTTTATCTTCCCCGCATAGACATCGCTCAGATAGGGGAATATCTCCGTACCCTTGTAACGTGCCAGCACATCCTCTTTGGTCGGGGGGTTGCCGTAGTTCCCCAGGTTGGGCACCAAGATGCCGGAGAGGATGTTGATCGCGGTGGTCTTTCCGATACCGTTCGGTCCGAGGATTCCGGTTATCATGCCCTTCTTGGGGACGGGGAGGCGGTAGAGGCGGAAGGTGTTCTCCCCGTACTGGTGGACCATCTCGTCCTTCAGCTCGTCGGCGAGGCCGATGATCTTGATCGCCTTGAACATGCATTTGTTGGCGCATATGCCGCATCCGTGGCACAGGGTCTCGGAGATGATGGGCTTCCCCCTCTCCCCGAACTCGATGACGTTGACCCCGGTTCTGACAAGCGGGCAGAACCTGTAGCACTCCTTGTTGCATTTCTTGTTCTGACACCTGTCGGACAAGACCGCCGCGATCCTCATGGTCCGACCCATCAATCGCACTTATAAATATAATTCGCGGGGATTGTAGGAGGAAAAAGGTTTGGTGAGGGGCCCGCGGGCCCCCGGTGGATTGGTTCAGGCGTTAACGGGCCCGGACACCATGTTCTCGTAGAGCCTCTTGTAGGCGAGGGTTCCGATGACGGTGATTGCCACGCAGACGTCCAGTATGACGTTGCCGACGAGGTCGAGGCCGTTTACCAGATTGAAAGCTATAAGTCCTATCGCAGAGAATATCCAGAGCACGGATGCTGTATAGAAGTCCATTTTTCATACACCTCTTTTTTTCAACCAACGCGTTTCTGCATCCACGTCGTCCGGAATACGGACGGTTTCGTTCGCATGGTTCGGGCCATGCTCCCCCAAGCCGAACCTATTCTGTTCGACGATACTACAATGCGTTTTACGGATATATACGTTCGTAGTAAACTTCATATACAACATTATTTGGGTATAAATACGGTTTATATATAGAGCCGATTCCCGCCGTCTTCCCGCGGCGCGGGGGATCACTCCGGCCGCATCAATGGGAAACCGACTTACGACGTACTGTCCGGCGGCACCCGTGTTTTCCGGAAAAGACGGATCCCGGCGTCTGGTACATCCGCATGCCCCCGTCGGCCCCGCATCCCGGGGACCGGTGCGCGGCCGTCCGCGCATCCCGCATGCTGGCACATGTCCCGTTCCCAGGGCGGTCCCGCCCCGATCCGGCATCTGGGTATGTCCGTCCCCCCGCCGGTCCGGGAACCCCTCCGCGCGTGCACACACTTATAAGGAAAATGCGACTTTACCCACAGCATATGTCGAAAGTCCTTGTGAACATCGCATGGCCCTATGCGAACGGCCCCATACATCTGGGACATGTCGCTGGTTCTCTTCTGCCGCCGGATATCTTCGCCCGCTACAACAGACTCCTGGGCAACGAGGTATGGGTGGTGGGAGGTTCCGATCAGCACGGGACCCCCATAACCGTGACGGCCGACAGGGAGGGCGTGACCCCCGAGGAGGTCGCCGACCGCTACCACGGGATCAACAAGAAGGCCATAGAGGACCTCGGGATCGAGTACACCCTCTACTCCAAGACCCACTCCGCCGTCCACGCCGAGGTGACCCAGTGGATGTTCAGGACCCTGAAGGACAACGGGTACATCTACACCAGGGACGAGGACGAGTACTACTGCCCCAAATGCAGGAAGTTCCTCCCCGACAGGTACGTGGAGGGCACGTGCCCCAACTGCGGCATGCAGGACGTCCGCTCCGACCAGTGCGACAACTGCGGCACCACCTTCGTGCCCGGGGACATAATCGACCCCCACTGCACCCGCTGCGGGACCAGGCCCGAGGTCAGGTCCTCCACCCAGTTCTTCCTCAGGCTCTCCGCCTTCGAGGGGCCCCTCCTGAAGTTCCTGGACGACAAGAAGTACTGGAGGCAGAACGTCAGGTCGTACACCCAGAACTTCCTGAAGGGCGGCCTGAAGGACCGCGCCATCACCAGGGACATGTCCTGGGGCATCCCCATCCCCGTGGAGGGGGACGAGTGGAAGGAGAAGGTCATCTACGTATGGTTCGAGGCCGTCATCGGGTACCTCAGCACGACGATAGCCCATTCGAGGGACATCGGGGAACCCGACTACTGGAAGACCTTCTGGCAGAACCCCGACTGCAGGCACTACTACTTCATCGGCAAGGACAACATCCCGTTCCACAGCATAATCTGGCCCGCCATGCTGATGGGCATGAACCAGGACCTCAACCTCCCGTACGACATCCCCGCCAACGAGTACCTCATGTTCAACGGCGGCAAGCTCTCCAAGAGCAGGAAGGGGGCGGTCACGGATGCGGAGTCCATGATCCCCCGGGACATACCCAGCGTACTGGAGAAGTTCGACCCCGAGGAGGTGAGGTACTACCTCTCCATCATCATGCCGGACACCCACGACGCCGACTTCTCCTGGACCGACCTCGAGACCAAGGTCAACAGCGAGCTGGTGGCCGCCCTCGGCAACTTCTACCACAGGTGCCTCAGCTTTACCCACAAGAACTTCGGCTCCATCCCGGAGAACGGCAGCCCCGACGGGAAGGTCTCGGCGCAGATCGCCGCGGCCTTCGGAGAGTACTCCGGGTACCTCTCCGCCTGCGACTTCAAGAAGGCCCTGCAGACGGTGATGACCCTCGCCCACTTCGGCAACGAGTACTTCAACTCCTGCACCCCGTGGAAGCTGGTCAAGGAGGACAGGGCCGCCTGCGGCAGGGTCCTCAGCGACAACCTCAGGATAGTCAAGGCGCTGGCCATCATGGCCTGGCCCTTCCTCCCCCGTTCCTCGGAGAGGATATGGGGGTACCTGGGTCTTCCCGGCACCATCGAGGAGGCCGGGTACGCGGCCGTGCAGACGCCGCTCCCCGCGGGCACCGCGATGGCCGAGCCCCTGCCCGTCTACGGCAAGATCGACCTCAAGGTCTCGTTCCCCGACCTGTTCGGGCAGCCCGAGGCGGAGGCTGGGAAGAAGGAACCGGCTAAGAAGGAGGAACCCGTTGCGGAGGGGCCGTTCGCGGCCTTCAGGAAGCTGGACCTCCGCGTGGGGAAGATCGTCTCCGTCGAGGACCATCCGAACGCGGACAAGCTGTTCAAACTGCAGGTCGACGTGGGGGAGGGGTCCCCCAGGACGATCTGCGCCGGCCTCAAGGCCTACTACACCAGGGAGCAGATGCTCGGCAGGAAGGCGATCGTCGTCGCCAACCTCGCCCCCCGCCCCCTGAGGGGCGTGGACTCCTACGGCATGCTCCTGGCCGCGGACGACGAGGACCTGGGCGGGGAGGCGGTCCTCCTCCTGAGGCCCTCCGACCCCGACGCGGCGCCGGGGACGAGGTTCGACTGCGGCCTCGGCGGGACCTCCGAGGTCATCGACTACAAGAAGCACTTCTCCGCGGTGACCATGAAGGTCTCCTCGGTGAAAGACGGGGTCCTCGCATCCGAGGGGATCCGCATCGAGCTCCCGTCCGGAGCGCCCGCCCGCGTCGCCGCCGTGGTCGACGGGGACAGGGCCATCGTCCTCGGCGACGGCAGGGGATGCGTGGCCACCGTCGACGGCGAGATAAAGGACGGAGCAGGCGTCAGATGATCGCCGACCTGCATGTCCACACCAAATACTCGAACGACGGCCGTTCGACCCCCCAGCAGGTGATAGACGCCTGCGTCGAGAGGGGGATAGGCTGCGTGGCCATCACCGACCACAACAGCTTCGAGGCCTACTCCGAGGTAAAGGACAACGGCAGGGTCATAGTCATCCCGGCCGAGGAGGTCTCCTCGGCCGAGGGGCACATACTGGCATTCGGCATAGACAGGGAGATACCGCGCGGTCTCTCCATACAGGAGACCATCGACGCCATCCACGAGGCGGGAGGGTACGCCTTCGCCGCCCATCCCTACAGATGGTGGTCGGGACTGGGGGAGAAGAACACCCTGAAGTACGATTTCGACGGGACGGAGGCGATGAACGCCCGTTCGGTCAGGAGCGCCAACAGGAAGTCCGTGGCGCTCGCGAAGAGGATAGGCAAACCCGTATCGGCCGGTTCGGACGCGCACTCGCCCGGGCGCATCGGCTGGGGGAGGGTGACGCTCCCCGAGGGGATCTCGACGTGGCAGGAGGCCGTCGCCGCCATCATGGAGGGCAGGGCGGTGCCCGACAGCGCCTTCCGCCACCCGATGGAGACCCTGCGCTACGGGGTGAAATCGATCACGCAGTGGATAGGCCGCGGATTCCGCCGTATGTGACTTAATCGTACCATCCGATATCAATCATAGATTGACTATAGATTAATGATAGATTAATAATAGATTATTTATAGATTAATCAGGTATTAATCACGATATCGAATGAGTGCGGCAGGGCTAGGTTCGGAGAACGAAACGACGGAGTTCAAGAAGAGTCTCGCACAGTTGGACAAGGGGATACTCTCCCTCACGGCCATGATCAACCGCCGCAACGGCGGCACCGTCTATTTCGGTGTGGATGACGACGGAACGGTCATCGGCGTGAAGCCCGGCCCCGATTCCCCGGAGAAGGTGAGGAACAGGATCAGGACCTATGTCCAGCCGCAGGTCCTGGCGGACATACAGGTCCTGGAGACGCCGGACGGTCTGAAGTACATACGCGTATCGGCGGAGGGGCATGATACTCCGTACTCCTTCGACGGACGTTACTATGTGAGGAACGTGACTTCGGACGAGCAGGCATCCCCGGCCATCGTCCGCAGGATGATGACGGGCGGTAATTCCGATATCATGAGGGGTATCCGCTCCCCCGTCCGGGACCTGTCCTTCACATCCTACATCACGTACATGGAGGCCAAGAACCTCCATCCCCGGATGACCCGCGACTACTTCGATGGGCTCGGCATGCTGACGGGGTCGGGGGACTGCAATCTGGTGGCATACCTCATGTCGGACCAGAACGGCGTCCCCATGCAGGTGGTGAGGTTCGGCGGGACGACCAAGTCGTCGATGTCCGAGAGGACCGACCACGGGCACCGCTGCCTCCTGCTGACCGTGAGGTCGGTCATAGACAGCATCGCCTCGCTCAACGAGACCCGCGTGGACCTCGGCAGGGGGGAGAGGAGGGAGACCGAGCTGTTCGACGCGGAGGCTTTCAGGGAATCATGGATAAACGCCTGTGCGCACAACGATTGGAAGGACATGCTGCCGCCGTCCGTGTTCGTCTTCGACGACCGCATAGAGGTCCAGTCGTACGGCGGGATACCGTTCTCCCTCTCGGAGGACGAGTTCTATTCGGGCAAGAGCATGCCGGTGAACAGGGCGCTGTTCGGCATCCTGACGATGGCCGATTACTCCGAACAGAGCGGTCACGGCATACCGACGATCGTGGAGAGGTACGGCAGGGAGGCGATCTCGGTGGGGGAGACCATGGTGACCGTCACGATACCGTTCGCCTTCAGGCCGAGATGGGCGTCCGCCGTGCGCCGGGATACGGGGCGTCTCACGGAGAGGCATATGGCTGCCGTCGAGTACCTGGAGAGGCACCCGTCCGCCAGCATAAAGGATCTGAGCGGAGAGCTGGACATCGGTGTCTCCACGAGCGGGAAGATAATATCGGAACTCAAAATCGAAGGATATCTGGAGAACAGGGGGAACAACCGCCGCAACGTATGGGTGAGGCTCAAGTGAGGGTTTCGATGCCGTGCGGATTCCGAACGATGGTGCCAGGAGGGTGTTTTATGAGAGGCCCCTCGTTAGTGGATGATATGTGCCAGATCCGATTCATATTGCTTTAGGTTTCCGGAGTCGTTGTTTCGCGGTGTCGACGGAACCGCCTGCCATGCCAAGTGAGAATCTGGCACTTATGGGCGGCAGGTTTCCGGAGAGTATGTGCAGAGGACATCGCAGCTTGCCGAACTGGGTTTCCATTATCGTATTAACGATTTCCCTAATTGAACAACTATACTTTTGAGGATTATTGTTGGTTCAGACTGCCTGTTTCACTACAGGGACGTCAACGAATTCGATGAGACTGGGGCTCATTCCGACCGCTCCGTTATCTCTTCAGAGTTCGTTCGTCTCCTGTTGAGCACAATGAGTCGCTGTATTGTGAAGAAGTTCGATTCGTCTGTCACTCTGGATGGTATCAGCTACGGCAGGAGTATGAAAATATTGAGGCGTGTGAAAAAAGTCATGGTTAACGGTGATTGGAAGTTTATAAGACTCACTAGTAAATATCCGAGACCCTTAGGGATTTGGGATTCATTATATGTGCCTATTCCCGGGATGTGGATTTTATCAATTTTTATCAAGGAATGATGCAATCGGCATCATTTTAACATTATATGAAATACGGGGCACAGAGGATCCGTCATGGCGAACCTGAGCGGCAACAAAGGGGAATGGTCCGAGGTTTATGCCTTTCTGAATGTCTTGGGGAAAGGAAGGATTTACGGGGCAGACAGTGACGTTCGGAAGCTGGATGACATGGTGTTCGATGTCGTGGGCGTAATCAGAAACGAGGATGATACGGAGACCGAGTTCCGCAGGTCTCCGGACGGTTCCAAAATAGAGATTTACCAGAACGACAGGAGAGTCAAATCCATAGATGTCGAATCCATATTGGAGGAGTCGGAGGTCGTTCTGGATTCAATCGTCGAATCCAAAGGGTCGTTCTGCATAGAGTCGGTTTCCAGATTCATGGAGTCCATCGGCTGTCACAGACTAAAAGCCCCATCCCGGGATAAGACGGACATTACTCTTCTGGTAAACGATCCCCGTTCGGGAAGAGCGAATGCCAAACTCGGTTTCAGCATAAAATCCATGTTGGGAAGTCCTTCGACACTGCTCAACGCCGCCAGGACGACCAATTTCAGATACCGTTTGAATGGGGCTGTGACCCAGAACGTAGTAACGCGCGTGAATGAAAGATCTCCGAAGGATAAGCTATCCGACGTATATGGTGTTTTCAGGGAAGAAGGGGTGGCATTGGAGTTCGACGGAGTGGAGTGCTCCGTTTTGCGCGATAATCTGACACTCATAGATAGCAGACTTCCGGAAATGGTTTCGGAAATACTGAAAATATATTATTTGGAAGGAATAAACCGTTTTACCGATATAGTCAAAATACTCAATAAAAACAATCCAATGGGATACAATACGGATTTCCCCAATTATGAGTATAAAATCAAGAAAATGCTGACGGCTTTTGCTCTGGGCGTGAATCCGTCCAAACCATGGGACGGCCACGAAGATGCGAATGGAGGATATCTCATAGTGCGTGGAGACGGGGAGATATTCTGTTTCAACGTGTACAATCGGAACGAGTTTGAAGATTATCTGCTCAAGAATACAAGATTGGAAACGGCCTCAACGACCCGTCATGAGTTTTCCCGCATATGGCGCAGTGCGGACGGCAGCTACTACATGAACCTTAACCTGCAAATCAGATTCCTGTGAGTGTGGTCTGAATAGTTTTCGGAACAGATGCCGCGGTTGGCACCTCATTGTTTTCCGATGAATCCAGAACGATCTTGATGCGTTCGGCAATGGCTTTTATGACAGGTACGGTTACCGAGTTGCCGAGCTGTTTGTAGAGGTGGGTATCTGCCAGGATGAGATTATAGGAATCCGGGAATCCCTGCAGTCTAGCCCATTCGCGGGGGGTGAGTTTCCTTATCCCCTGGCGGTTGATTTCGCCTTTGATGTTGGTAACCGGCGTGAAATCGGTCAGACGTTCATCTATGATGAGGTTTCTCTCGCGTCCCATTCCTCCGCACACTATCGCTCCCGCAATGCCTCCGGTAGGGCGAACTACGTATCCAAATCCGTTTCCTTTGGCTTCGTGTCTCGCTTTGTGTTCTTTGAGCGTATTCAGATAAGTATCGCTCAGATAGTATTTCGCAGAAGGTACGTCCTTTTCCATTATGTCCGCAATTGTTTTGGAGTCATCCTTTCCTTCGGGAAACGAAAATCCGGAGCTGTCTATGTCCTTCCTGAAAGCTACCATGTATATGCGCTCGCGATTCTGCGGTACCCCGAAGTCTTTGCTGTTCAGAACCTTGCAGTAAACATTGTATCCGTATTTGCCCAGGTTTTCCAGTGTTTCCGTTATGATTCTGAATGTGTTTCCACGATCGTGGGAAGTCAGACCTTTGACGTTCTCGCAGAATATGACCTTGGGGTTGTGCTCCGCACAGATTCTTGCCACGTCGAAGAACAGTGTTCCGCGGCATCTGCCCTTATAGTCATCCTTGAATCCCTGTTTCTTGCCAGCTATGCTGAATGCCTGACAGGGGAACCCCGCGAGACATATGTCGAAGTCCGGCACGTCTTTTTCCGAGACGAGGGTTATGTCGCCGGTGATTTCGAAATCGTCTTTGAAGTTGGCTCTGTAAGTTGCCTGTGCGTATTTGTCGTATTCGCATACGAACTTCGTTTCGATGGATTTTTCGAACGCCTGATCGAATCCCATCCTTATTCCGCCGATTCCGGCGAAAAGGTCTATCGAGCGATATCTGTCCGTCATTTTCTTACAGCTCTTTCTATTTGGTCCGCACAGTTTTTGAGATTCTTCTGTATTTCCTTGCCCCAGAACCTCATTACGGTCCAACCCTGTTCTCCCAATATCTCGTTCACCTTATCATCTCTGATGATGTTATTATTTATTTTTTCAATCCAGAATTCGCGGTTCTTTTTTATGCAGTTTTTTCTGTTTTCCCAATCATAACCGTGCCAGAACTCGCTGTCACAAAAAACTGCGACCTTCTTCCCTCTGAAGACTATGTCCGGTTTGCCCTCTATGTCCTTTACGTTCTTTTGGTATCTGAGGCCCCTGGACCAAAGTTCCTTTCTGAGGCTGACTTCGATACCCGTGTTTTTGCACTTGATGCGGGACATGTTGTAGTGGATTTGCTCCGGGGTTTTTTCCACATTTCGCATATGCGCGTCATTTGCTAAAAACATGCCGGTGGTAAAATCATTGTCGCCGGAGATTATGGGGGGCGGGAGATCCGATGTATCGGGAACCGCATTAAACCGGTGCCCGTTTCATATTTTCGCGAACTTGACCATGTACACGAACCCCGCGACGAGCAGAACGGCGAACGTTATCGCACCGGCCGCCGTCAGGGGCATGCCTTTGGCGACGGTGGCGAAAAGCACCGCACAACCCGCCATGGCGATCCCGGATCCGCGGGCTATCTTCTTCCCGCTGTACGCGCTTTTCTCCTCCCGGGTCATGCTGTTGTATCCGGCGGTGAACTGCGCCCCCCTCCCGGAGAGCTGTAAGGCGGCGATGACCGCGAAGAGAATGCCGGCGGCAGACGTTATCAGATCCAGGGAACCGGAGGACACGATCGCCAGGATTATGACGGCGGCGAAGAACGGTGTCAGCAGCAGGAACAGGGCCAGGTCGCGGTCGTCGTCCATGGGATTCGGGAGGGCATATGCGGATTTAAAAAGACTGTTCCGGGGCAAAACGATATGTACCCGGCACTGCGGAATAGATGGTATGCCCGATCATGTCGTCAGAAAGATGGAGGCCGGAGGCAGGAACGTCGAACTGTACCTTCCGGCCGCGGCCGGCGTTCCCCTGGTGGTCTACCATGCCGTGCGCGGGGAGGGTGCCGAGATCCGTGCGGCCTGCGAGAGGGCCGGATGCCCGCCCTTCGCCCTCGCCGCCGTCGACGTCGCCGACTGGAACGGGGACATGACCCCCTGGCCAGCCCCGTCGCCTTTCGGGGGAGAGTTCTCCGGGGGTGCGGACGCCTACCTGGAGGAACTGACCGGGACCGTCCTGCCCGCCGTGCTCGGCGCCCTTCCCCGGCCCCCGTCCGGGGTCTTCCTGGCCGGCTACTCGCTCGCGGGCCTGTTCTCGCTCTACGCCGTATGCAGGAAGGACGGGTTCTCCGGTGCGGTCTCCGCATCCGGGTCCTTCTGGTACCCGGGGTTCGCCGATTTCGTGCGGACGGAGGGCGTGCGCACCGGTGCGGTCTACCTCTCGCTCGGGGACCGGGAGCACCTGACGGGGAACAGGACCGTGTCCGGGGTCCTCGCGGCCGCTTCGGACATCCGCGACGCCCTCTTATCGCGGGGGACGGACGCCGTCCTCGAGACCAACCCCGGCAACCACTTCGCCGAACAGGCGGGACGGACCGCCCGGGGCATAAAATGGATCCTGGGGAGGGCTCACTGAGCCGCCCTCTCGGATCCCCTGATCTCCCTCACCAGGTAGAACGCGGTGAAGAGGACCGCCGCCGCGGCGAATGCGAACCCCACGTACCCTATGTCGCCGACGGAGGAGGTGTCGGTCACGACCCCTCCTATGATGGACCCCATCGCTATGCCCACGTTGAATATCCCGGAGAATATCGACATCGCCACGGCCGTCGCGTCGGAGGGCGACGCGCGCAGGATCTCGTTCTGTATGGCCACGGTGAAGGCGGTGTGGCACATCCCCATGGCGGCGCAGACCGCGACCACGGCGGCCGCCCACGGCGCCGCCGGGGCCAGTGCCAGCATGGACAGTGCGGCCGCCGCCATCCCGCCGGTCATGAACGCGAAGCGGGTGCGGTCGTAGATCCTGGAGAACAGGAAGCTCCCCGCGATCCCCGCCGCCCCGATGACGGTGAGCATCACCGTGACCATCGACTCCGACATCCCGGCGGTCTGCAGGAAGAAGGGCTCGATGTAGCTGTACATGGTGAAGTAGCCGGTGACGTAGACGGCTATCGTCACGTAGATCCCGGTGATGACCCTGTTGCGGAAGAGCCCCGGGAGCCTCCTGGCGGTGAAGGTGCCGGGGTTCTCCAGCCGGGGGAACACCGCCGCGAGCATGAGCAGCACCGCGAGGGAGATGGCCGCGATGGCCATGAACGTCATCCTCCATCCGAGGGCGATGCCGATGATCCTGCCGAGGGGGAGCCCTATTATCATCGCTACCGACGTGCCGGCGGCGATGGTGCTGAGGGCCACCTTGGCGTACCTCGGCTCCACGACCCTGACGGCCATGGGCGCCGCGATGGACCAGAAGACCGAGTGGGCGACCGCGACCCCCAGACGGGAGGCCATCAGCATCGCGTAGGAGGTGGACACCCCGGACATGAACTGGAAGAACACGAAGAGCAGGACGCACAGGAGGAGCATGCGGCGGTACTCCATCCTGCGGAGCAGGAGCATCAGCGGGAGCGAGAGCACGGCCACCGCCCAGGCGTAGACCGAGATGATGAGTCCGGCCTTGGATTCCGAGATGGAGAAATCCCCGGCTATGTCGGTCAGGAGGCCGATGGGCATGAACTCGGACATGTTGAACACGAACACGCTCATCGTGAGCCCGATGAGCGGAAACCACTGCCTTCCATCCATACCCGCGCTTTCCCTATCGGCTGGGCAGTTTCTCCTGCTTTATTAAACTAACTTCGCCGCCCGGCCGGCGGGAAGGGTGCAGTCTTTTCCGGATCCGCCGTCTGGCACATGGTACGGCCCGGGCGCGGTGCGGTCCGTCAGGGCTTGCGGCCGAACGGCGTTCCCGGCGGTTCCCGGTCCATGTCCCTTATGAAGGCGGCGGCGAACACGGGGTAGTGCTCGATCCCCTCCCCGTCCACGTATATGTTGTCCGTTTCGAGGATTATCCTTCTCGCCACATCGAAACGGTTCTTCACGCTGCCTATGGACGGAGCGGTTCTGTCTTTGCCGGATTTGACTTCTATGACCGCCACTCCGTCCCAGAATTCCAGGACGAAATCCAGTTCCATGCGCCCGGAGCCTTTGTCCTTGCGGTAGTATGCGGGTTCCATACCGTTTTTGACGAGGCATTCGGCCACCATGTTCTCGGCTGCCGCCCCCATATTGTAGGAGCCGTCGCCGCTGTACGCCGCCATTTTCGCTTTGTCGCCGTACATGTGGAGGAGCAGACCCGTGTCCGAAAGATACACCTTGAAGGAGTCGCGTTTTACGTACTTTTTCAGAGGGAGTGCCGGCTGTTCCAATCCGTAGCAGAAGTTGCCGTAGCCCGCATCCTTGATCCAGAGGAGGTTCTCCATGTAACGGTCGGCGGCTCTGCGGGATTTCTCCCCGTTTATCCGCGAGTACATGAACTTCTTGTTCGAATCCGAGAGTTGGTAGGGTATGCTTTCGAAGCACTCCATCGTTTTTATACGGTTTATCCCCTCGTTGTAGCGGTTGATGTCTCTTATGCAGGTGGCGGAGATCTCCTCCAATACGGGCTCCACCGACCGGAAATCGTTCGATGAGACGTATGCGTCCACCGCTTCGGGCATCCCCCCGACGACCATGAACTCCCTGAACAGCTCCGTCATCCTGGAGAACAGGTTTTTCTCGACGGGCATCTTGCCGCGTATGCATGAACGGAGCTCCTCTATGGATTCCCTCGGTATGTTCTTGGCCCAGAGGAACTCCTCGAAATCCAGCGGATGCATGCGGATTATCTCCTCGTAACCCATCGGCATGAGCGTTTTTCTATCGCCCCTGTCTTGGGGTACCGTGATTCCCAGAAGGGATCCCGATGCGATGACGTCGATCTTTCCGTAGATGGTGAACTGTTTCAGCGAACTGTATGCGCGGTCGCATTCCTGTATCTCGTCGATGAAGATGAGGGTCGAACCCTCCACGATGGAATCCTTGCCGAAGACCAGGGTAAGTCTTTTCATCATTTCCTGGGCGGTGACGTCTCCTTCGAAAATATCCCTGAGCTGGGGGCGCTCATCGAGGTTCATGTACACGTAGTGTTCGTACTCCGCTTTTGCGAAAGCGTTTATGATGTATGTTTTCCCTACCTGCCTCTGACCCGTCACGACCAAGCATTTGTGCTTACGGTTTTTCCATTCGAGGAGGTCCCGGTATATCTTCCGCTCTAACACGCACATCAATCATTTTGGGATTATTTGTATATTTCTGCAAAAAGTCCCACGGAAAAATTGCAGAAAATTACAAAAAGTCCCACGGAAAAATTGCAGAAAATTACAAAAAGTCCCGAAACCCCATGCTGGACAAGGGACGGGGATCAGCGTCTCCCCACGGATCCCTTCCCGGACGGGCATGCGGTCAGGGTGGACCTGAACCAGTCCGACGGGACCGCCGGCCCGGACCAGGCCTCCACCTCCGATTCCGCCCAGTACCTCCCCGCCACCGGGATGTCGTCGGTGACCTCGATGTGGTAGTACCTCGCACCGCCCAGCCTGTAGAAGACACCGTCCCAGTCCATGCGGACGGCGGGGAACATGTGCCCCGCCACCACCACGGAGGCGACGTCCAGGTCCAGGTTGTGCGCCACCGAGACGTAGAGGTCGGTCATGCAGTCGCAGTCGCCCGCCCCGTTGTGCAGGACGACGGCGGGGAGCCCCCACAGGTCCTCCTCCCCGTAGACCTCCATGTCGCTCGCGTACCTCACGTTGCCCTGCACCATGGCAAGCACGACGCCGGCGGCGTAGGCGTCGTCCGCGCAGTCCGGGAGCCGGTCGGAGATGCTCTCGGCGATCCCCTTCATCACGGGGTCGTCCACCGTGGAATAGAACGGCAGGAACTCCAAGGATCTGCTCATCTGGCACTTTCCGAAGTAGGGACTCTCCGAGGGGTCCGCTTCGACGGAGTAGGTCCTGGACCCGTAGGTCCATCTCAGCGTCTTCGCCGTCACCGCCTCAGGCCCCCCTCTCCGTCGTAGGTGTAGACGGTCCCGCAGTTCTCCTCCGACACCAGGTCCCCCAGGAGCTCGTCCCCCCTGGAGACCCAGAACCCCCTGTCGCAGACGATCACCAGCCTCCTCCGGGCCCGCGATACCGCCGTGTTGATGACCTTCATGCCGACCTCGGTCTTGGAGCTGGTGAACCTCAGCGGGACGTCGCGCCCCACCCCCGCGTTGTCCTGCACGCTCAGGATCACGGTGTCCCATTCCCTCCCCTGGGACTTGTGGACGGTCAGTATGCGGGTGTCCTTGTACTGGGGCATCCTCTCCTTGAGGACCCTTATCTGCCTGCTGTAGGGGGTGAGGACGGCGAAGTCCTCCGGACGGTCCATCTTTATGAACGCATCGACCGCCTCCGCCTCGGGGACGTTCTCCCTCTCCTCCCTGGACCCGCAGACGGCGTCCACGCAGATTATCTCCAGGGGCCTCCCGCCGGACCCGCTGATCCCGTTCATGTAGACGTGCCTGTCCAGTATCCCGGCCAGGTTCGGTCCGAAGCGGTGCGACTCGGTGAGGTCGCATCTGGCCGTCTCGGTGAAGTGAGGGTCGGAGACCTCCGCGAAGGCCTTCTCCGCGTCCCGGATGCCGTCGGTCAGCATGCTCTCGCAGAACAGCGCCGACTGCGACCACAGGAAGGCGTACTCCATCTTCCCGCGTCCCTCTATGAACCTCAGGAGGTCCTGGCTGTCGACCGTGCAGACGGGCGGCAGCTGTTTGTGGTCCCCGAGGAAAGTCACCGGGACGCGGTTGGCGAAGAGGGTCAGGGCGTTCATGACGTTGCAGTACCCCGCCTCGTCGACGAATATGTGGTCGGCCTCCAGGGCGGGCTTCGATTTCCCATGGCCGTTGGGGTGGAAGCGCATCATGTACATCTGCGGGGTGCAGGCCACTATCCGGGCCGAAGCGAGGTCCTTCTCCGCCGCCAGGGGGGTCAGCCTGCGGATATCCTCCTCTATCTGGGACATCCTCTGCGACATCTCCTCCCTGGTGCACCCGTCGTACTAGGGGATGCTGTTCTTCGGGCGGTCCCTCTGGTACAGCCTCTGCTTGGCGGCCGCGATCTGGTGCTCGAAGTTCATGGAGGTCAGGTCCCTCGTGAGGTCCCCGTAGAGGCTGTTCTCGCCGAGGACGGCGTTTATCTCGGAGACCAGCCGGTCTATCTGCCTCTCCATCTCGCGCTTGGCCCCGCGGTCGGCCGGCTTCTTCCGCTCCTGTGCCAGCATCTCCAGGGCGCGGAAGTGGGCCGCGATGACGTCCAGCTCCTTCTCCTGGATTATCTCCCCCAGGAGCCTGACCTCCTTGTTCTTCTTGGATATCAGCATGGCGATGCTCTTGCCCTCGCACAGCTCGGGGTAGTCCTCGATGAACTGCTCCGTGGCCGTCCCCACGCGGGCGATGTCCCGGGCCGGGTCCACCGCCTTCCCGAACTCCTCATCGGAGCCTATGACGCCGAGGACGCCCCTGAGGACCTGTTCCACCGAGTTGTTGGTGGGGGCGATTATGGCGATCCTGCCGCCCCTGCGCATGTAGGCCATGATGGCGGTCGCGAGGACCATCTGGGTCTTCCCCGTGCCCGGTGCCCCCCACACGTAGGAGAGCCGCGAGTTGAGGATGGTCCTTACGGCATCCCTCTGCTGTCCGCTGGGGGAGAAGCGCGACGGGAAGAGGATGTCCCCGTCGGCGAAGCGGGGGGCGCGGTCCGGGTACCCTATGAGCTCCCCGTACTCCCCGTAGTATTCGGCGGCGTTCCTGATGAGGAAGCTCAGGTCGAACTCCAGCGTCATCTCGGGCTTCTCCGCCGCGATCATCCCCATGATCCCCGCGTTCTCGATGGTGGCCCCGAGGGTCTTGGTGTTGCGGTCGTAGAAGGAGTAGCCCACCATGTCGTTGCCCAGGACCAGCCTGTCCCCCAGGTACAGGTACGCCCCGATGGTGTCGTCTATGTTCTCCTCGAGGGTGAGGAGGATGCTGTTCTTCCCCACGAGTTCGTAGGACGCGACCCTCACGGCCGTGTTGGCCGGACCGTGTCCGTCCCCGTCGTACTCGAGCAGGTCCCTCGCGGACTTCGTGAACACATCCCTGATCTCTTCCGCATCCATATGCCGTCGCCTCCGGCGCAGGTTTACGGAGGTCCGGATGCGTTACGCCGTTATATTTGGTACGCTGTTATGACGCGGATGTGACGGACCCAGATCCGGCGGGATCGCATTTCCGAAACCCATCGCATCGCCGGAGCCCCCCCCCGTTCTGGACATCAGAGTCCCAGATGCTCCAGGTACATCCCCAGCTTCCATGCCATGTACAGCGGTACGAAGGTGTATCCCTCTTTGTGTATGCGAGTATTCCTTTCCGAAACCACCAGCACCTCCTTCGGGGAGTATCTTTCGCAGTAGGTCTCAAGGGATTTCAGTCTGCCGACCTCCCCCGATTTCACCTCCACCGGGATGACGGCCATGCCGCGCGTCAACTGGAAATCGACCTCCGCCTGCCCTTTCGGATTGGCCCAGAAATAAGTGTCCCCCTCCCTGTCCAGGGATGAGGACATCTGGGTGAGGAAATAGTTCTCGGCAACGGCACCGCGGATTTTCGATGTGTCGTCGTCCTTGGAGACGAGCGTCCGGCGGTCTATCCCGGCCATGCATGTGAGCAGTCCGGTGTCGGGGAGGTAGAGCTTGTAGTATATCCCCCCGCGGGGATTCGGCGGTACGGAGTCGTCGCTGACCTCCCATGTGCGTCTCAGCAAATCCGCATCCAACAGCCATTGGATGGGATCGGCCAGAGTCTTGGTGGTGCCGCCCGCCTTCTTGAGATTGAACCGGTTCCCCGCTTCCGCCACCTGGTATGCGGCGGAATCCCACAGGGCCGAGATCCTCTGATAGTTCTCGCCGCTGTATTTCCCCATGTCCTCCTTGAACGAGCGGACGATCTCCCTCTGCACCTTTCTGACCTCGTCCATGTCCCCCGTGTCGATCCAGGTCTGCACCGCTTCTGGCATCCCCCCTACCATCAGATAGTCGGTGTAGAGGCCGCTCATGTCGGACATCATCCATTCGGGGAGGGCATCGTCCGCCGTGAGGCCGTCCAATGCCCCGAAGTAGTCCTCGCCTTTCACGGCGAGGATGTATTCTCCGAAATCCATCGGCCACATTCTGATGAAATTGACCTTTCCGACCGGGAACGACGTCTTCCATCCGGGACGGTCCTTCCCCCCGCGTTCCGCCAGTGCCAATCCGAGGAGCGATCCGGCACAGACTATGTGGTAGTCCGGCATCTCCTCGCCCAGATATTTCAGGGACGTCAGTGCCGCGTAGCAATGCTGGATCTCATCGAAGATGACCAGTGTGTCCTTGGTTATCGTCTTCCCCCCGAATGCGGACAGCTCCCTGAGTATGCGTTTCGGATCCAGGTCGCGGAATATGTCGGCCAGCTGAGGATTCCGTTCGAAATCGAAGCGGATGCAGTCATCGAAATGCTTCCTTCCGAATTCGGTCAGTATGAACGTCTTTCCGCACTGACGTATCCCCAGCAGTATGAGCGGTTTGCGCCTGGCGGATTCCTTCCAGGATAGGAGTTTTTCCTCGACAAATCTTCTCATCATGCATCCAATATGGTTGAATGTGTATTTTATTCTATTTTTATGGGGGTAAAAAGTAACTAAACCTCCACTTTTATGGGGGTAAAAAGTAATCAAATTTCCACTTTTATGGGGGATAAAAATTTACCGCACCGTCTGCCGCATCCGGGGACACGATCGCCGATCCGATGGACACCCGGGGCGGAATTGCGGCAGGGGTGCCTGTCCGGATCCGGCCCGCATGCCCGCGAAAGGACCCATCCGTATATGCTGGCACATCGTCCGGATTCATTTCCTGCCGCGGGATGCCTCGTCGCGGGCCCTTTCCCTCGCCGCTTCCGCGACCGCACGCTCCTCGTCCCCGAACACCGGGGGCGGTATGTTCCTCCTGTGTCTTCTGATGTGGATGATTGCGGCGGCGATAAGTGCCAGACCGATCGCCAAGGCGGCGGGGATCAGGAGGTACGCCTCGAAGACCAGACCTATGGGCAGGCTTACGAATACCGTCAAGAATGCGACCATCACACTCACGATCAGTACGGTCTGGCTCATGCTGTCGTCGAAGTTCCTGTACACCTCCACCTCGGATTCCTCGAAGACTCCCAGCGAAGGGTACTGTCTGGCACGTTTGATGTCGTTCTTCGCATTGGCCCTGTCCAGGACCGCATCCATGTACCAGACGTCGGAGTTGTTCGGATCCATCTGCATGGCCCTGGAGACCAGGGCCCTGGCTCCGTTCCCGTCCCTGTCGTACATGGAGTACTTGGCCAGTTTCAGTATGTTGACGACCTCGGCGGTGCGGTCCATCCTCACGTTTATGTTCCCGACCACCGCCCTGTCGTTGATCACCTGTTTCCCACAGTACGTGCAGAACCCCGACACCATGGTCTCCTCCATGTTGACGGTCCCGCCGCAGTGGGGGCATGTGCATGCGATAAGCACCATCTCGATCATCCCTTCCGGCCGCATCCGACGGGGCGGCCGTTTGCTTTCCGGGACCGTAAACGCCGTTCAAGTACATATTATGTAGAACGGCCTTCCGACATACGCCGTCATGTGCCAGATGCCGAGGCTCCCTTTGGCGGCCAATGGATGGGTCCCCTCCTGCCGCCGCAGGGCGGCGGGCCCTTCCCCCGGGACCGCGCCTTTCTGCAATATTTTAACCGTTGGAACGCGATAGGGATGCGATGGCTTTCAAGATGCCGAGGAAGGAGAAGATCTACGAGGCCTACGGTGCGAT
The DNA here is from genome assembly GCA_002503545.1 of Candidatus Methanomethylophilus sp. UBA78. GTDB lineage: Archaea > Thermoplasmatota > Thermoplasmata > Methanomassiliicoccales > Methanomethylophilaceae > Methanomethylophilus. Next base: position 14,468 of record DARY01000010.1, on the reverse strand, counting down.
ATCCGACGGCAGGGTCTCCATGGGGGACGGTTCCGCGCAGGTCCTCTCCTCCGACCTTTCGAAGGCGTACACCGTATCGTGGGAGGGGGACGTCTACACGTCCAACGACAACTCCTCCTACTGGCAGGGCGCCCTCGGATATCCCGTGATAGCCGTTCTGATGCTCGCCGGCCGGCTCCCCCTGGACATGGGTACCGCGGAACTGTTCCGCGGCGTCCCCTGGAGGGAGCTGAACGAGATGCACCGGAACGACTACGCGAAGGCCGCGGAGTCGGTCCTCGGCGTTCTTGGGAGCAGGGGCGCGGACGTCGCCGCCGTGCGTGCGGAGGCGGACGCGGTCTACGACGAGATCGGGAGGCTGGCGATAACCCTGAAGAGGGGCCGCCTGCGCCCTCCCGCCTGATGTTTCCCGGAGGTTCACGTTATGCTGCACATAGGCTGTCATCTTTCCAATTCCAAGGGTTATCTGCACATGGGCGAGGACGCCCTCTCCATAGGTGCGGACACGTTCGCCTTCTTCACCCGCAACCCCCGCGGCGGGGGCGCCAAGCCGGTGGACCCGGCCGACGCCGCGGCCCTGATGGACCTGATGGCGAGGAACGGCTTCGCCAAGATAGTGGCCCACGCCCCCTACACCCTCAACCTCTGCTCGGACCGCGAGGAGGCGAGGGAGTTCGCCCGCAACACCATGGCCGACGACCTCGCCAGGATGGAGTACACCCCCGGGAACTACTACAACTTCCATCCCGGCAGCCATATGAAGCAGGGCTCCGAGGCCGGCATAGGGATGATAGCGGACGCCCTCAACGGCATGCTGACCAAGGACATGACCACCACCGTCCTCCTCGAGACCATGTCGGGCAAGGGCACCGAGGTCGGGAGGACCTTCGAGGAGCTGGCGGAGATAATCGACCGCGTGGAGCTCAAGGACAAGATGGGGGTCTGCCTCGACACGTGCCACGTCTACGATGCGGGATACGACATAGTCAACGACCTCGACACCGTCATGGACAGGTTCGGTTCCGTGCTGGGCTTCGGCAGGCTGAAGGCCGTGCACATCAACGACAGCAAGAACCCCTTCTCGAGCCACAAGGACCGCCACGAGAGGATCGGCGACGGGAGCATAGGGCTCGAGGCCTTCTCGAGGGTGGTGAACCATCCCGCGTTCGAGGGGAGGCCCTTCATCCTCGAGACGCCGTACGACGAGCTGTCGGGATACGCCCGGGAGATCGCCCTGCTCCGCGGGTGCGTGAAAGAGTGAAGAAAAAGGTCATGCTGGTGGACGGGTTCAGCATCCTCTTCCGCTCGTTCTACGCCATACCCTCCGGCATGTGCGCCCCCGACGGGACCCCCACCAACGCCGTCTACGGTTTCCTGTCGGTCCTCGGCAGGGAGATGGACGAGGAGGCCCCCGACTACCTCGCCGTGGCCTTCGACCTCCCCGCGCCGACCTTCAGGCACAGGCTCTATCCGGAGTACAAGGGGACCCGCAGACCGGCGCCGCCGGAGTTCACCGCGCAGATACCAGTGATGCGCTCCCTCCTGGAGCAGATGGGCATACCGATCGTCGCCGCCGAGGGCTGGGAGGCCGACGACGTCCTCGGCACCCTCGCCGCACAGGCGGAGGGACTGGGCTACGAGGTGAGGATACTGTCCGGCGACCGCGACCTCCTGCAGACGGTCACCGACTCCACGGTCGTCGTGATACCGAAGACCAGGGGCGGCCAGACGGTGTACGAGCACTACTCCCCCGCCGACGTCGTGGAGGCCTTCGGGGTGACGCCGGAGGCGTTCGTGGAGCTCAAGGCCCTCATGGGCGACGCGTCCGACAACATCCCCGGTCTGCCCGGGGTGGGGGAGAAGACGGCGCAGAGGATCCTCGCCGAGTTCGGGACGATGGAGAACGCTTACGCCCATGTTGACGAGATCAAGCCCCCGAAGGCGGCCGCCGCCATGCGCGACTCTTACGATCTGGCACTGCTGAGCAGGACCCTGGCCACCATCCGCCGCGACGCCCCCGTGAGGTTCGACGAGGAGACCTTCCGCGTCGGCGGCATATACACGCCCGAGGCCTACGAGACCTTCAAAAGGCTGGGTTTCAAGAGCATGCTGGACCGCTTCGGGGAGGTCTCCGCCCCCCGCGGGACCCCCTCCGCCGGGACGGGGGAGGTCTCCGACACGGAGGGTTTCCTGCGCGCCCTCGCCGGGAAGTACATCGCCGTCTCCGCGGTCCTGCAGGACGGGGTGTTCTACGGAGCCTGCATACGCTCCGCCGGGACCTCCGGCTTCCTGCCGCGCAGTCTCGGCGAGGACGCCGTCCGGCGGACGGTGTCCGCGGCCGTGGAGGCCTCGGCCTCGGCGGCCACGATGGATGCCAAGGGCCTCATGAAGTGGGTCCGCCGCGACCTGTCCCCGAAGATGGTCGACTGCACGGTCGCCGCCTACCTCCTCAACCCCCTGAAGAGCGACTGGAACTGCGAGTCGGTGGCCTCCGGGTTCCTGGGGGAGAGCATCCCCTCGCGCGAGGACATTCTGGGGAAGACCGTGACCATGCTGACAGATCAGTCGTCCATGGAGCGGTTCGCGGCAACGGAGTCCGACGTCGCGCTGCGCTCCGCCCCCGTCCTGCTCGCGGCCCTTAGGGAGGCGGGGATGCTGGCACTTTTCAGGGAGGTCGAGATGCCGCTCACCTGCGTCCTCGCCTCCATGGAGAACAACGGCATATGTGCCAGCAGGGAGGAGCTCAAGGCGTACTCCGACATGCTGGGGGAGCGCATCGCCGAGCTCACGGCCCGCATCTACGCCGAGGCGGGGCAGGAGTTCAACATAAACAGCCCCAAGCAGCTCGGGACGGTGCTGTTCGGGAAGATGGGCATCCCCGGGGCGAGGATGACGAAGACGGGGTACTCCACCGCCGAGGACGTCCTGGAGAAGCTGGCCCCCGAGCATCCGATCGTGGCCGACATACTGGAGTACAGGTCGTGCGCGAAGCTCAAATCCACCTACGCCGACGCCCTGGCCGACTACATCCGCAGGGACGGGCGCATACACACCAGCTTCAACCAGACGGTGACCGCCACCGGGCGCCTGTCCAGCAGCGACCCCAACCTGCAGAACATCCCCATGAAGGACGAGATGGGCAGGAGGATCCGCAGGTGCTTCCGCCCGGCGGAGGGCTGCGTCTTCGTGGACGCCGACTACTCGCAGATAGAACTGCGCATACTGGCACATATGTCGGGCGACGAGAACCTCATCGAGGCCTACCGGCAGTCGAGGGACATCCACCGCACCACCGCCGCCCAGATCTACCGCGTCCCCTTCGAGGAGGTCACCGACCAGATGCGCCGCAACGCCAAGGCCGTCAACTTCGGGATCGTCTACGGCATCAGCTCCTTCGGGCTGAGCCAGGGGCTGTCCATATCCCGCAAGGAGGCCGGCGATTTCATAAACCAGTACTTCCGCGCGTATCCCAGGATAAAGGACTTCCTGGACGGGCTGGTGGCCTCGGCCCGGGAGAAGGGCTACGCCGAATCGGCCTACGGGAGGAGGAGGCCCATCCCGGAGCTCAGGGCCTCCAACTTCGCGCAGCGCTCCTTCGGGGAGAGGGCCGCGATGAACAGCCCCATCCAGGGGACGGCGGCGGATGTGATGAAGATCGCCATGAACAGGGTGTTCAGGCGCCTCTCCGCCGATGTGCCGGATGCTAAGATGGTGCTGCAGATACACGACGAGATTCTTATCGAGTGCGCCGAGGGGGACGCCGGGAAGGTGGAGGAGATCCTCCGGACCGAGATGCCGGCCGCCGCCGATTTCAGGGTGAGGCTCGAGGTGGACTGCCACACCGGCAGGGATTGGTACGAGGCGAAGTGAGATGGAAGGGAAGGAAGACGGCATGAGGCTCATGCGGGAGCTGGTGGACCGGCTCAACGCCGCCTCGGACGCATACTACAACGGCCGGGCCGAGATCATGAGCGACTACGAGTGGGATGCCATGTTCGACCGCCTCAGGGCGCTGGAGGAGGAGACGGGGGAGGTCCTCCCCGACAGTCCGACCAACAGGGTCCCGGAGGACGACGTGACCGGCCAGAAGGAACCGCATGAGTTCCCGACCCTGTCCCTGGCCAAGACCAAGAAGGTGGAGGACCTCGTGAAATGGGCGGACGGCCACCCGATATGGATCTCGTGGAAGCTGGACGGCCTCACCCTGGTGGTCACCTACGACGGCGGGAGGCTCTCCAGGATCGTGACGAGGGGCGACGGGCACAGGGGGACGAACATAACCCATCTGGCCGACGGCCTGTACGGCATACCCCGGACCATCCCGGTGGACGGCCACCTGGTCGTCCGCGGGGAGGCCGTCATCTCCTATGCGGATTTCGAGCAGTTCTGCATCGAATCGGGCGACGACTTCGCCAACCCGAGGAACCTCGCCTCCGGTTCCCTGTCGCTCAAGGACGTCGCCGAGGTCAGGAGGAGGAAGATCCACTGGATCCCCTTCACCCTCGTGCACTCCGACGGGGACGTCCCGACCTGGGGAGGGAAGATGGACCTCCTCGAGAAAGCCGGTTTCCATACGGTGGAGAGGGAGTATCTGGCACATCCGGACCTGGAGTCCGTCGGGGCCGCCGTGGGGCGGTGGACGGACAGGGTCACGGGACGCGAGAACCCCTATCCGGTGGACGGTCTCGTCATCACGTACGACGACTCCGCCCTGGCCGCCACCGGCTCCGTGACCGGGCACCACGCCACCCGCGCCGGCCTGGCCTTCAAATGGCAGGACGAGTCGGCCGACTCCGTCCTCGACCACGTGGAATGGAGCTGCGCCGCCTCTTCCATAACGCCCGTCGCCGTCTTCGACCCGGTCGAGCTGGAGGGCACGACGGTCAAGAGGGCGTCCCTCTGCAACGTCAGCGAATGCGGACGTCTGGGTATGGGCGGACCGGGGACCGTGGTCTCCGTCATAAAGGCCAACAAGATCATACCCAAGGTCATAAAGGTCAAGGAGAAGGTGGGCGAGTTCGAGGTCCCGGACAGGTGCCCGGTCTGCGGCGAGCCGGCGGAGATAAGGAGCTCCGACACTGGGGTCCTCAAGCTGTACTGCACCAACGCGGACTGCGCCGCCAAGCAGCTCAGGAAGTTCACCCGTTTCGTCTCCAAGGAGGGGCTGGACATCGACGGCATCTCGGAGCAGACCATCTCCAAGTTCGTCAACAGGGGATGGATAAAGGGCTACGCCGACTTCTTCCGTCTCTCCGAGCACCGCGGGGAGATGTCCCAGATGGACGGATTTGGCGAGAAGTCGGTCAGGAACATCATGGCCGCCGTGGAGCGTTCCCGCGACACGGACGGGCAGCATGTGCTGTTCGCCCTGAACATACCGATGTGCGGCCTAGAGGTGGCCAAGAGGCTCATGGCGGTCTACACCCTCGGGGAGCTGGCGGAGGCCGTGTCCTCCGGCGACCCCCTCGTCCTCTCGGACATAGACGGGATCGGGCCGGAGAAGTCCTCCTCGATCGTGGGCTGGTTCGCCGACGCGCGCAACGCCGAGGGGTTCAGGGACCTGATGACCCAGATAAGGGTGCGTGACACCGAGAGGAAGGAGACCGGGAGCAGATGCGCGGGACTGACCTTCGTCATCACGGGGGACGTGCACCGTTACGCCAACCGCGACGAGCTGAAGGCGTACATAGAGTCCCAGGGGGGCAGGGTGACCGGTTCGGTCACCGGTTCCACGGACTTCCTGATAAATAACGACCCCTCCTCAGGGTCCTCCAAGAACAAGAAAGCCAGGGAGCTCGGCAAGCCCGTCATATCGGAGGACGAGTTCCTGGCACGTTTCGGCTGACGGATCCGGAACCGGGCGGACGGGATACGTCCGCCCGCGGTCCCGGGTCTCAGGACATCAGGCTGGCGTCCCTGAGTTCGGCGGCGATCTTCTCGACCGCGCGGGTGACGTCCTCGGGGATCTTGGCGCCGGTGCAGACCATCTTGCCGGATCCGAAGAGGAGGACGACGACCTTGGGGTCGTCGAGCCTGTAGACGAGTCCGGGGAACTGCTCGGGCTCGTACTCGACCTTCTCGAGTCCGAGGGTGATGGCGACGGTGTTGAGGTTGATCTCCTGTCCGAGGTCGGACGAGGCGACGATGTTCTGAACCTCTATCTTGGGTTTGATGGTAATCTTGATGTCGGCCTTCTCGAGGTCCTTCGCGACCTGTGTGATCGCGGCCTCCACTTCGCTGTAGCTCTTTCCGCCGGTGCAGACGATCTTGCCGCTCCTGAAGAGGAGGGTAGCGGTCTTCGGCTCCTTGAGTCTGTAGACGAGTCCGGGGAACTGCTTGGGATTGTACTCAGCTCCGTCCAGGGACGCCATGATCCTGTCGAGGTCGATCTCCTGTCCGAGAGACGTGGAAGCGACTACGTTCTCGATTTTCATATTGGCCAACTTAATACACCTAAGCACGGCGTATTTAAAGCCCATTTATAAAGGTTGGGTTACGGACGGTCGAAATCGGAAGGAACATACCGAATATCGCATGTTTTCCGCGGCTGCGGAACCTGCCCGAAAGTCACGCGACCTCTCGGACGAACGGCAAATTTTCCAAAACACGTTGAGAGTCGGGGGAGGGAATCGAACCCCCATATGCGGATCTGCAGTCCGCCACATAGCCACTGTGTTACCCCGACAGCCTAATCGGGATAAAAGTGATTGGTATAAAACGTTTGTCGTGTCCGTCCAGCGTCCGCCATGCAATTATATCAGGAGGCCTTACGGAGGGCGTGCACTGCAAGGACATATCCGTGTGCAAGGTCGGCGGAAGCATCGACAGGGACAGCATAGCCTCGATGATGGACGGATGGGTCGCCTACAAGCGCGCCCAGTACGTGGTCCTGAACAGCGGGGACCGGTACGCCGTGGTGAGGCTGATCAAATCGCCGGAAGGCGACCTGTTCCGCCGGGTCACCGGATACGAGATAATCTCCATGCCGGAGGACACCGTCTTCGTGGAGAGGCCGGACGTGGACGTCATAAACATCCCAGCCATGGCTAGGATACAGTCGGAGCATCCCGGCAAGGCCGTGGTGGTCAGGGGCATGTTCTCCCATCTCGGTTTCGTAAAGGATCTGGCACCTCTGAGGCTGCGCATCGTGGACTGCGTCCCCCCGAGGCCGTCCAAGATGTCGTACCTCGTCGATCTGGCACTGTCCTCGGGATACATAGACAGACCGATAGTGACGGAGGAGGTCGACGTAGACCTGTCGGAGCTGTCCGCGGAGGCGGAGACGGCGGAGGTGATGTTCCCCTGCGAGGTCTCGGGGGCATCGTCGGACAGGCCGTACTGCTTCCTGGACCAGGTGCCTGACATCGGGGACAGGGACATAACGCTCGTGGGATGCCGTCTCTCGAGGAGGATCTTCCGCGAGGAGTACGGCAGGGACGTCCCTTTCATAAACATCTGCCCGCGCGACAGGGTCCCGGATGACGGCGTCACGACCATCGTGAAATGCTGCCGCGTCAAGGAGGGCCACGAGAGGGAGGGCAACGTCGTCATGGTCCCCTGGGGCGTGACCGTGCCGGAGATAGTGGACGCCCTCAACGACGTGTTCGGGGAAGGGGAGGCCCGGTAACCGTTTCCGGGGAGGCGGCGGTCACGGTTTCAGGGAGGTCACGGGGACCACGAAGACACCGTCGTCGCGGCGGTATGCGATGTCCCCCGTGCCGCATATCACGCAGAGGAAGTCCGGCAGTCTCCGGGCTTCGTTGCGCACCATCATGTCGCGCATGGACAGCAGGTTTTCGGCCGCCGCATCTTCCTGGTTCGTCCCGAGTTTTATCTCGAACGCACCCCACCCCCTACCCGGAATCTCCACTACCGCATCTATCTCGCGGTCCTTGTAATCGCGGTAGTGGTACAGGTTGCCTCCGTGGTACTGTGCGTAGATCCGGAGGTCCCTTTCGCAAAGCGCCTCGAAGAGAAATCCGAACGTGTTCGGGTCCTCCATCAGAGATGCGGTGTTCATCCCCAGTGCGGCGACCGAAAGCGAGGGGTCCGCAAGGTGTCTTTTCGGGTTCTTCCCCACCCTGAGCGAGGACCTGTACCCGGGACTGAACGCGAACTGGTTCTCCGTGAGGAACAGTCTGTCCAAGACATCCAGGTAGTCCTCCACCGTGGGGGAGGACAGCGGATCCGTCTCATATTCGCCGGTGTCCTCCGCTATCTTCGACAGGTTGGCGAGAGTGCTCTCGTTGCGTGCCAGGGAGCGTATCGTCCTCATGAGGCCCTGTACGTTTCTTCTCCTCCCATCGATCTTCTGTGCGTCTATGGAGCAGGCGTTCTGGAGGTATTTGTAGAGCTCCGACGATACGGCATCTGGGTCGGACCCGATCATCCCGGGCCACCCTCCGCGTACTATCATTGCGGAAAGGTCGTTCAGGGTTCTGCCTTTCGCGGTCTCCGTCCTCAAATCGCCGCGGAAGAGTTTCTCGAGAGAGACTTTCCCGTCGGATTCACCGGATTCGAAGAGGGACATCGTATGCATCCTTACGGGGGATATGCGGCCGGATCCGGAGTGGGATATCCTGGACTTGTCTATCGAGGAGGAACCGCAGAGGATGTACTTCCCCTTCCCGCCGTCCATGTCTACGGAATAGCGTACCGCGTCCCATATCCCCGGGACATCCTGCCACTCGTCGATGAGGCGGGGCTGCTCCCCTTCCAGGGCTAGCAGGGGTTCTATCTCCGCATATCTCCTGTTCGAGAAGTTACCTGTCGGATCGACAAGCGAGAACTCGCTTTTGCAAAGGCGTCTGGCACACCATGTTTTCCCGCAGGCTTTGGGACCCTCGAGGCTGACTGCTCCCATGATTCCCATGGCTCTTTCGATCTCCGCCTCCACCAATCTCGGCAGGTATCCGGTATCCCCGTCCATATCGGTCCATGGTGTCGGGAGCATATAAAATTTGGTAAATTTTCTAAAACGATTTTAGTAAATTTACCAAAGTCTATTCGGTAAATTCACCGACACGGTGTCTCCGGCAGGATGCATCCGGGCCTGCGGCGACGGGAACCGTGAAGGAGGGACCTTCTCCGGGGACGCGGTCAGAAATGCTTCCGCCCCTCGGCGAAGGCGCTGTACCCTTCCTTGGTGCGGCCCGCCTTGCAGAGGAGCTCCCCCAGGGCGTACCAGGCGTCCGGGTCCTCCGGATCCTCCTCGAGATGCTCCTGCAGGTGCCTTATCGCGCCTTCGAGGTCCCCCTTCTTCTCCAGGCGCCTGCTGCCGCTGCGTCCGCCCGACTCCTCGTCGAGCACGCGCAGCATCTCCCTGCGCGCGTTGTTGAAGAGGACCTCGAGCGAGCCCTCCGTCAGCCACGGGTAGCGCCCGCGTATCATCTTCCCGAAGGCGTCGGCCTTCTCCCTGTTCAGTCTGGCATCCGCTCCCGTGAAGCAGTCGCGCGGCACGTTGACCGTCATGCTGCCGTGGGCCACGGTTATGTACCCGTCGGGGGCGGACAAGGGGCATCACCTGAACTTCACGAGGCGCCCGCACTCGTCCCTCTTCGCGGTGCCGAAGTCCTTCATCCCGGCGATCTGCGCTTTGCTGAAGACGGGGCCGTCCCTGCAGACCCGCAGGNNCGATGCCCAGCTCCTCGCAGGCCTTGTACGTGTAGTAGAGCATGATTTCCGGACCGCACGCGAGGACGCAGTCGTAGGCGTTCTCCGCGCACTTCTCCCTCATGAGCTGCACCGCGTTGCCGTGGAACCCCGCGCTGCCGTCGTCGGTGGCGACCCACACGTTCCCGGAGTACTTCATCGCCCTGTCGGTGAGGATGAGGTCCCTCTCGGAGCGGGCCGCGATTATGGTGTCCGCCCCGGATTCCTTCACCGCCGGGAGGACCGAGGCCATGCCGACCCCTCCGCCCACGATGAGGTACCTCTTGTCCGGGTCGATCTCGTACCCGTGCCCGTACGGTCCGCGGACCCTCAGCATGTCCCCGATGGTGAGCTCGTGGAGCCTCCTGGTGTCGGGGCCGACCGCCTTGACCGTGACGGATTTGATCCTCCCGGTCCTGGACAGGGACATGGGTATCTCCTGCATGCCGGGCGCCCACACCATCATGAACTGCCCCGGGACGGCCTTCTCGTCCAGCTGGAACTCGAAGGTCTTGGTGTCGTACGACTCCTCCGTCACCCCCAGTATCTTGACGAAATCACTCATGCGCGACACCAACCATGCTCTCTATGCTGCCGTAGCCGTAGTCCATCATGAACTCCTTCAGCCCCCTGTTTATCTTCCCGAAGATCTCCGGACCGTCCTTCGCCACGGCGCTCCCCACCTGGAAGGCGCGGGCCCCCGCCATTATGTACTGGGCGGCGTCCCTCCAGTCCGATATCCCTCCGACGCCGATCAGGGGGATGGAGACGGTCTCGTAGAGGTCGTAGACGTCCCTGACCCCCACCGCCCTGACGGCCGGCCCGGAGAGCCCCCCGAACCTGTTGCTCAGGAACGGTCTCGCGAACTCGGGCGAGATCACCATGGCCTTCAGCGTGTTGATGGCCACGATCGCGTCGCCGCCGCCGTCCTGCACCGCCAGACCGATCCTGTCCAGCATGTGGGTGTTGGGGGTGAGTTTGGCCCATACGGGGATGCTCACGGCGTCCTTCACCGCGGAGACGATGTCCTTCACCAGTTCCGGGTCGATGCCTATCTCCATCCCGTAGCCCTTGGCGTGCGGGCAGGAGAGGTTGAGCTCCACGGCGCAGGCGCCGTAGTCCTCCATCTTCCCGGCGAGTTCCGCGAACTCCCCGGCGTTGGCCCCGAACACGGAGCCCACTATCTTCCCGTGGGGGACGGCCTCGTCCATCTCCGCTTTGAAGAGCTCGATCCCGGGGTTGGGGAGCCCCATGGCGTTGATGAACCCTCCCTTGACCTCGGTGAAACAGGGGTTGTCGTGCCCCGGCTTCGGTACGAGGCCGATGGATTTAGTGACCACCGCCCCGGCTCCCGCCCTCAGCATCCTGACCATGGATGCGCCGGTCTCGTCCATGATGCCGGACGCGACCATCCCGGGGAGTTCGAGGACGGTCTTTCCGACTTCGGTGCGCAGTTCTGTCATCGTCCCGCCCATACGGTCGACGTTTATATTATCTGCGTGCCCGCATGAAGGATTTATACCAGTGGCGGAATACGAACGGCATGGATTTCTCAGCGCTCCGCGGCGATTTCCCGACCATGAGGACGGACAAGGGCGTCTACCTGGACAGCGCGTGCCAGACCCTCCGTCCCGACAGCGTCATAGAGGCGGTCGTCGAGTACTACGAGAGGTACCCCGTCTGCGGGGGGAGGAGCGTCCACCATCTGGCCAACGAGGTCTCGGTCCGCGTCGACGAGACGAGGGAGGCCCTGAACGGCTTCTTCGGCGGGGAGTCCCCCGGGTCGTTCGTCTTCACCAAGAACACCACCGAGGCCATAAACACGGTCGCCTTCGGCCTCGGTCTGGGTAAGGGGGACGCCGTGGTGACGACGGATTCGGAGCACAACTCCAACTACGTCCCCTGGCTGACCCTGAGGGATGCGGCGGGCATAGAGATGAGGATGTCCCGTTCCGGGAGCGACGGGGTGTTCGACCTGGAGTCGTTCAAGGCGGCGATGGACCGCAGGGTGAAGCTGGTGAGCATGTGCCAGTGCAGCAACGTGACCGGGTGCGTCGTGCCCATCAAGGCGGTGGCGGAGATCGCCCACGACTACGGTGCCAGGGTGCTGGTGGACGGCTCCCAGGCGGCGCCCCACATGAAGGTCGACATGGAGGACCTGGACGTAGATTTCTACGCCATGTCGGTCCACAAGATGCTGGGTCCCTCCGGCATGGGCGTCCTGTACGGCAAGGGGGAGTGCCTCGGCGGACTCCGCGCGCTGCAGTACGGCGGCGGGACCGTGGGCCTCGTCACCTACGGCAGCGTGGACTTCGCACCGGTGCCGGACCGCTTCGAGGCCGGTCTGCAGAACTACGCCGGCATATTCGGCACCAAGGCCGCGGTGGAGTACCTTGCGAAGGCGGGCATGGACAACATAGCCAGGAACGACGCGGAGCTGCTGAGGTACATGTCCTCGAAGACCGAGGACGTGAAGGGCCTCTCGGTCGTCGGTCCGGAAGACCCGGATGCCCGCTGCGCGCTCATGTCGTTCAACATAGAGGGCCTCGGGGCCCATGACGTCGCGATGATGCTGGACAGCATCGACGGCATCATGGTCAGGTCGGGCATGCACTGCGCCCACCCGTTCTTCGTCTCGAGGAAGGTCGAGGGCAGCGTGCGCGCATCGGTGTACCTCTACAACAACAGGGAGGACATCGACCGCTTCGCGGCGGCCCTTGCGAAGATAGCGGAGACGTTCGGCGGCAGTCGATCCCGTCCTCCCCGCGGGTGAGGGTGACCGTGTCGCCGTAACCCATCTCCGTTCTCGAACACGTATGTGCCAGACCTGCGGTGTACTCCTTCCCCGCACCGTCGCGGACCGTCAGGACGCGCCCGTCGATCGACAGGGAGCAGTCGGGGGACGGCAACACGTCGCATCCGCGCAGGCGCATCTCGTCCATCTCGGAGTCCCAGAAGCGGTCGATGACCTCGGCGGTCCCCGCGGCGCGGCCCCACATCCCGCCGTCCGCCTCCTCCTCCATGATCTGGGTCATCGGTACGGCGACGGCGGTCATGAGGATGAGTCCGCAGACCATCAGGGCGGTGCGGGAGGTGACGAACTCCATCATGCGGACATCACCCTCACCCCGTACACCCCGCCCCCGCCCACGCATTCGAAGACCATGTCGAGCGACCCGGAGAAGACGGCCGGTCCGCCGACGAACCGTATGACCGGGTGGTCCGTGTACACGGTCTTCGCGACCTCGCCGTTCCGGATGATGCGGACCGTGTGCGCATCCTGCCTCTCCCCGCCCACGGCCACCTCGCATCCCGGCGGTATGGACACGGAGACGGTGCACCTGCTCCCGCATCCCGAGTAGTACACGGTGTCGGCCGCGGATATCATCTTCTCCACCTCCGCGGAGGCATCCGATACATCCGCATCCGCCTCGAACGTCTCCGATGCGTAGACCAGGGAGGGGACGCAGACGGACAGTACGGCCACCGCCACCGCCAGCCTCACCGGGAGTCCGATTACGCCCCTCCTGTCGGTCATCCTATCACGGTCACCCTCAGGCTGTCGTTCTCGCCGTACCCGTTGGCTGACACATGCACGTTTATGTACCCGGTGCTTGCGCCGTTGAGTTTGACCGGAAGCCCGGAGAACGCGGCCACGCCCTGCGCGTCCGTCTCCTTGATCTTGTTGTACAGTCCGCATCCGGACAGTATCACCACCGCGTCGTCTATGGGGGCGCCGTCGTTGTCCGTCACCGTGATCGTCAGACTGAACGTCGCCGACGGTATGGCGTTCGTAACGTCGAGGAAGTTCTTGTCGGCGCTCACCGCACCGATGGATTTCGGTTCCTCCACGTCGCCCATCCAGCCGACCAGTATCGCCGTCCCGAGGGTCGCCACGATGACGATTATCATCAGTTCCAGGGGGAGGCCCTCGATGCCTCCCCTCCTGTTCTTACCCAGCAGTCTTTTCCTATCCCAAATTCCGTGCGTCATTTGACCACGTGTAAGGAGTCGTCGCGGAGGTCCTTTAAAGGCTGGCACTGCAGTCAGCCTTCGGCGGCAGTTACTGGTATGGAGGGGGTCCGCGTCCTCGGTGCGGAGGTCTCTTCCTGCAGGGGATCGGTGTCGGGGCCCTCCGCACTGCCTTGCCGCGGACCCTGCGGGCAGACGGCCCGCCGGCCGATGCGGTCGGATCTCCCAGATGGGCGAAAATGACCGTTCTCGGCCCGATCCCCCCCCCCTCCTCAGGGGGTCCCGGGAGTTACAATTCCATAAACATGTATAAATGGTACATACGGCATTCGTATTACAAATAAAGCAGAATGTCGAAGAGTGCCGGTGTCTGGGTCCGTCAAACGTCGTGTCGTACAGTGTGCGTGTTTCGGACGGGGATTCCGGTTTACGGGCGGAATCTCCGAGCGGTGCTCGGTCGGATGTCCAAGAGAAAGAGTTCGGAGGAGAACCATCATGAATAATAAACAGAAAGAATGGGGCGGTCCGTCGAAGATCGCCCTCATGGCGGCCGTCGCATTGGCGGCCATTCTCGTGTTCGCCTTGCCTGTAGATTTCGGTAACGCCTCGGGCGATGCCTCTGCCGCCACCGAGGTGGGGGATGAGGCGGGGCTTGCAGGTGCGATCAGCGGCCTGCCTGACAACGGCAGTGTCTCCATCATCCTGACCGCCGATATATCTCCGGTTTCCAGTATATTGGAAATCAGCAACGGCAAGACCGTCACCATCGACCTCAACGGCCATAACATAGAATTCGCCGCAGGCAAGTTCTTCCGCATCTGCGGCGGAACCCTCGAACTGACCGG
>DARY01000007.1 GCA_002503545.1 Candidatus Methanomethylophilus sp. UBA78 | reverse complement strand
GACATCGTCGGCGACCACACCGTGATGTTCATAGGCAACTCCGAACGCATCGAGCTCCGCCACCAGGCCCATTCGAGGGAGGTCTTCGTCAGCGGCGCCGTCATGGCCGCCAAGTGGGTCGTCTCCCAGAAGAAGGGGGTCGTCTACGACATGACCGACGTCCTCGCCTGAGAATACCGCAGAATGATCGTCGGCCGTCCGGGTCATGCGTCCCGGACGGCCGGAGGGGGTCCCGCGGCCCCCTCGCTCTTTTTCAACATCTGGGTCATATGACCCGGGTCAGTTCCGCCTCGGTGACGGGGAGTCCTCCGGCGTCCCTCTGCCTGCGGGAGGTCTCCCTGAACCCCATCCCCGCGTAACGTGCCAGCGTCTCGGAGTCGGAGACGTCGACGTTCGTGTAGGCTATCCTGTCGCCGCGGCTCCTGCCGTAGGCCATCATCTCCTCCACCGCGGACCGCCACAGACCGTCGCGGAGCTCGGCGTCTATGTGCACCGCCGCTATCTGGAACATCGTTCCCTCCGCCCGGCAGGCGCACATCCCGACGGTCCGGCCCCCGTCGGTGACGTAGAGGAATGCGTACCCTCCGTCGAACATGGCCTCGCATTCCTCCTTCGTGAGACCGCGGTCCCGCACCGCCTTCGCGGATGCGGAGGACAGTCCGGCCGCGTCGTCCCTCTCCGCCCTCGCGAGGATCATTCTCTCCCCAGACCCATGTCCCTCAGGAGCTTCGGGATGCCGGCCTCGAAGTTGACGCCGAACCTCACGTCCGTACCGGCCTCGTAGGTCCTGACGATGCTCCGGTAGGTGAAGTCCACGGCGATGGCCGCGGCCTCGGAGAGGGGGAGCCCGTTCAT
Source organism: Candidatus Methanomethylophilus sp. UBA78 (assembly GCA_002503545.1). Classification (GTDB taxonomy): domain Archaea; phylum Thermoplasmatota; class Thermoplasmata; order Methanomassiliicoccales; family Methanomethylophilaceae; genus Methanomethylophilus. Next base: position 29,912 of record DARY01000007.1, on the reverse strand, counting down.
GACGCAGGAGACGACGACGGAGCTGAAGATGTCGCCGGTGCCGTGGTAGTAGCCGGGCACCCTTTCGCTGAAGGAGTACGAGGTCTCGTCCTTCTCCGCGTCGTAGGCGGCGGCGCCGATCCTGCCCTCCTCGAAGAACACGCCGGTGAGGACGACCTTGGCGGGACCGATGGCGGAGAGCCTCCTGAGGAGACCCTCTATGTACTCCCTCGTGTAGGGTCCGTCCCTGTAATCCTCGCCCAGCATGAGGACCGCCTCCGTGATGTTGGGGAGGATGAGGTCGGCCTTGGCGCAGAGCCTCCTCATGCCCTGCGGGAAGTTCGCGGGGAAGATCCTGTAGAGCTCGCCGTTGTCGGCCATGACGGGGTCCACGAAGATCACGGAACCCTTCCCCATCTCGTCGAATATCTTCGACACTATGTCGATCTGCTCGAAGGAACCGAGGAAACCGGTGTAGATGCCGTCGAAGGCGATGCCGAGAGTCTTCCAATGCTCCTCTATGGGGACGAGGTCCTCGGTGAGGTCCCGGTAGGTGAACCCGGTGAAACCGCCGGTGTGGGTGGACAGGACCGCCGTGGGCATGCCGGAGCACTCCACTCCGGCGGCGGATATTATGGGGAGGGCGACGGTCAGGGAGCACTTCCCGACACAGGAGATGTCATGGATGGCGAGAACGCGTTTCTGATGCATGGGACCTCAATCTCCTGGACCGATATTAATGATACGGCAGAGGGAAGAAACCGTTATAACCGCGTTCGCCTACCCCATGTACCATGCCGACAGCGGACGAGCATCTCGAACAGGCCCTGAGGGAGTACAACGAAAAGGTCAACGCCTTCGAGGAGGGCGGCTCCCCGCAGGAGCTCCTCGACGCCTACATCCACCGCGGGAGCGTGCTCTACATGATGGGTTCCTTCGTGTCCGCGATGACGGACTTCGGCGAGGCCATCGCCATCATCAGGAGGATGGAGGACTCGGGGGTCCCGGTGGACCCCGGCTACCTGGTCAAGGCCTACACCTCCCGGGGGACGATCGCCGTGGACAAGTCCGTGGAGGCCATGGCCGACGACTACAGGGTCGCCGCCTCCCGCCTCGGCGACCTCGTGGACGGCTCCAAGTTCTACGGTACGAGGGACATAGTGGAGATGTGCCTCGACTGCGGATACGACCTCATCGACAACGAGATGGAGGACGAGGCCTCCCCGTACATCGAGAAGGCGATCTCGCTGCTGGTCGGGAGGGACGACGACTGGTCCCGGAACAGGTACATGGAGGCCTGCGGGATGGAAGGGGAGATCCATCTCGGATCCGAGGAGAACGGCAGGGCGGCGGAGGACTTCGACGAGAGCATCAGGGTCGGCGAGGAGCTCATGGAGAAGGGCTCGCTGGACGACACCATGGAGCTGGTCAGCGCATACGTCTCCAGAGGGGACCTGGCGGAGGCCGCCGGCGACGACGTCCTGTTCCTCTCGGTCATGGAGAAGGCCATCTCCCTCATGGAGGATCTGATGGACAAGGGGAGCCTGGATGACACGGAGCTGCTCTCGCAGCTCCACGGGGAGGCCGCCCAGGCCCTTATGAGGGCCAACGACGTGAAGGCGGCCGAGAAGCACCTCCTGAGGCAGGTGACCATAAACCTCCGCGGGGCCGAGGGGTACATGGAGAGCAACGGCATCCGCCGCGGGGGATACGGGTCCGAACGCGACGGGGACGACGAGTGAACCTCCCCATAACTCTGTACCTTTCTTATATGCAGTCCCATTAACCGATAGCATGCGCACCTTCTTCTGCCCCCAGTGCGGGCACATGGTCATCCCCGGCCAGACCCATTGTCCGGAGTGCGGATACGCCTTCGACGGCAGCGCACCGGTGATCAAGACGGCGGAGAGACCCCTCCCCGTGATAAAGGACCCGTCGCAGATGAAGGCCCCCTACCTGCCCTACGAACCGAGGCCGTCCCAGCTGCAGATCATATCCGACATACGCACCTCCCTCGACCAGGCGAGGCACATCGTCATCGAATCGGGGACCGGCACCGGCAAGACCATCACCTCCCTGGCCGGGGCCCTGGAGCACGCCGTCCCGCGCGGCAAGAAGGTCGTCTACATCACCAGGACCATATCCCAGTCGGACCAGGTCATGAAGGAGCTGCGCGCCGTCTCCTCCCTGAAGGACGTGTGCGGCATCACCGTCACCGGCAGGAACAAGTCCTGCCCCCTCCTGCAGGCCAGACCGGACTTCGACTCGCTCTCCCCCAGCGCCCTCTCCACCCTGTGCTCCGACAGGAAGGAGAAGAGCCAGCAGGGCCGTCCCGGGGGATGCCCGTACTTCGAGAAGACCCAGCACAGCCTGGAGACGGTGGAGGCCTACTGCAAGGCCAACTTCCCCAAGTCGGACGAGCTGGACGCCTACTGCAGGAACATCGACGTCTGCCCCTACGAGGCCAAGAAGGCGCTGATGAAGGACTTCGACGTGGTGGTCGCCCCCTACATACACATAATAGACCCGGACATCCGCGAGAGGTTCCTCGCGAACCTCGGCGTCGACGAGAAGGGGTTCGTCCTCATCGTCGACGAGGCCCACAACCTGATGGACGCCGTCCGCGAGCAGGAGAGCTTCACCATAAGCACCCGCCTGGTCATGTCCGCCCTCGACGAGGCGGGGCTCTTCAGGAAGCCGGAGGTCTGCGAGGGCGTGACGATCGACGCGTTCGTCCGCTCCGTCAGGGCGGCCATGAGGGACCTGGGCTCCAGGTACCTCGGCTTCAACGAGAAGGAGAAGGTCGTGCCGGCGGGGGCCCTCGAGGACAGCATCTGCGGCACCCTGCACATCGACCGCACCCAGCTGACGGCGGCCATCAACAGGACGATCGAGCTGGGGGAGAAGAGGGAGGAGGCCATCGCCGATACCGACGCCCCCTCCTCCCCCGTCCTGGAGTTCGGACGCCTCATGGAGTCGTGGGTCAGGAGCCCCGCCGACCGCTACGTGAGGGCCGTGCGCTCCAACGAGGACGGGGAGTACCTGACCGCCTCGTGCATAGACCCGACCGACATAGTGAGGTTCATGAACGCGCTGCCCGGGGCGGTGCACATGTCCGGCACCCTGCAGCCTCTGGCACAGTACGCCCGCGTGATGGGGCTGCCCTCCAACTCGGTGCCGCGCACGTACCCCTCCCCGTTCCCGGCGGAGAACAAGATGGTCGTCTACGCCAAGGACGTCACGACCAACTACAACGACCTGAAGGCCAACCCGTCCATGTGGAACAGGATCGAGCGCATGACCGCGCAGATGTGCAACGCGGTGGACAAGAACATCCTGGTCTTCCTGCCCTCCTACCGCCTGATGAAGGACATCCGCCCGTACATGGAGCAGTCCGTCGATAAGGCCCTCTACTGGGAGGAGTCCGGGCGCCAGAGGAGCACCATGAAGTCCCTGGAAGCCTTCCGGAGAGGCAGGAACGGGGTGTTCTTCTGCGTCATGGGCGGTTCGGTGGCGGAGGGGATGGACTTCCCCGGGGACGAGCTCTGCTTCGCCATCATCATAGGCATGCCCTACCCCCCGCCCTCGATAGAGATGAAGGCCATGAAGGACCTCTTCGACGCCAAGTACGGCCAGGGGATGGGCTGGAAGTACACCAGCGAGATACCGGCGGTCAGGAAGATCAGGCAGGCCATAGGCCGCCTGATAAGGACGGAGACGGACCGCGGCATGGCCGTGATCCTGGACAACAGGGCGGCCAGGAACGCGAGGCAGCTCGAGGCGGTGCCGTCGGACGACCCGGTGGCGGACGCCGTCAGGTTCTTCTCCGAGTGAACGAACGCCGCTACAACGATTCCCCGCCCCTGCAAAACCAGTATATATAACACATCCATGGGAGAGCAACATGGCATTGATGAACGCCCTGACGGACATCAGGTACTGGGTCGCGGCGGCGATAGTGGTCGCCCTGGCCGTCGGTTCCCTCGGGGAGATCGTCTCCAACCTCGTCATACTCGTCCTGATGCTGCAGATGATCGCGGCCATGCAGGGCCTCTCCTTCCATAGGAAGGACTTCAAGGCCGACGCCAAACCGATCCTCCTGTCCTTCGTGTCCTGTTTCGGCATATGCACCGCCATGACCCTCGCCGTCGGGGCCCTGTTCATACCGGGCAACGGGAACCTCTGGTACGGCTGGGTCATGCTCGCGGCGGTGCCCTCGGGGGTCTCGGTCATCACCCTCTCCCTCATGATGAGGGGGAATCGCGTGATGTCGGTGCTGGCACTTACGGTGATCTACCTCATCGCCCTCGGTCTCACGCCCCTCATAACGACCGTCTTCATAGGGGATGCGGTGAGCCCCCTGGAGATCTTCAAGTACGTGCTGCTGTTCATAGCGGTGCCCCTGCTGGTCAACATCCCCCTCAAGAAGGTGAAGGTGAACAGGGATGCCAAGGTCATCTTCATCAACATCATGATGTTCCTGCTGATGGTCTTCTCCGTCGGCAGCAACAGGGACTTCATACTGGGGGAGCCGGACGTGGTCGTCCTCATCCTCGCGGCGTGCGCCGTCAGGACCTTCGGGGTGAGCCTCGTCATGATGCACGTGCTCAGGAAGAAGGGTGCCGACAGGGACAACTCCGTCGTCTACATGGGATTCGCCGTCTGGAAGAACTCCGGGCTCGCCACCACCATGTGTCTGGTGCTCCTGAGCGGTATCCCCGAGGCCTCCCTGCCCTGCGTGCTGTCCCTCCTGATGGAGTCCGTCTGGTTCGCGGTGATGACGGGATACGTCAGGAAGCGCTGGCCCCCGGCCGGGGACGTGCAGGAAGAGGTCCTCGCGAGCGGATAAGGTTAATAAACGCCCCCTTCTATGGGATGGCACTGCGGGAGTGGCACAGCCCGGACTACTACGCCGGTCTTGAAAACCGGTGGGGTTTCCCCTCGGGGGTTCGAATCCCTCCTCCCGCGCCTGCCCTTCTCGACTCCTATGCGGGGGTTCCCCCATGTCCGATGCCGTAAAAAGTACATTAAGGCATACAAATGTAAATAATATTCATAGATGAATATTACATCCCAAATCTGATGAGATTGGAATAACCTAAATACAAGGCCGACATCTGCACTGACGATAACATGGAAAAGAGCAGGTACGAACTCAACAAGGAACTGGCGCAGATGCTCAAGGGCGGAGTGATCATGGATGTCACCACCCCCGAACAGGCGAGGATAGCGGAGGAGGCCGGGGCGGCGGCCGTCATGGCCCTGGAGAGGATCCCCGCGGACATCCGTGCGGCCGGAGGGGTATCCCGCATGAGCGACCCCAAGATGATCAAAGGCATACAGGACGCGGTATCCATACCGGTCATGGCCAAGTGCCGCATCGGGCACTTCGTGGAGGCGCAGATCCTCGAGGCGCTCGAGATCGATTACATCGACGAGAGCGAGGTACTGACCCCCGCCGACGACGTGTACCACATCGACAAGACCCAGTTCAAAGTCCCGTTCGTATGCGGGGCGAGGGACCTCGGGGAGGCCCTGAGGAGGGTCTCCGAGGGAGCCTCCATGATCAGGACCAAGGGGGAGCCCGGCACCGGAGACGTCGTGCAGGCCGTGCACCACATGAGGGTCATGAACTCCGAGATAAGGAAGGTGCAGAACATGCGCGCCGACGAACTCTACGAGGAGGCCAAGCAGCTGCAGGTCCCGGTGGAGCTCGTCAGATACGTCCACGAAAACGGCAGGCTCCCCGTCGTCAACTTCGCAGCGGGAGGGGTCGCCACCCCGGCGGATGCGGCGCTCATGATGCAGCTCGGGGCCGAGGGCGTCTTCGTGGGATCCGGCATATTCAGGTCGGGGAACCCGGCCAAGCGCGCCAAGGCCATCGTGCAGGCGGTGACCAACTACACCGATGCGAAGCTCCTCGCCGAGGTATCGGCCGATCTGGGACAGGCCATGGTCGGAATCAACGCCGAGGAGATCAAGACCATCATGGCCGAGAGGGGGCAGTGAACGATGGCCACGGTCGCCATCCTCGCCCTGCAGGGGGCGTTCGCCGAACACGGGCGCGCACTCGACAGGCTGGGTGCCGACCATTTCGAGATCAGACAGAGGTCCGACCTCGGCAAACCGTTCGACGCCCTCATCATACCGGGCGGGGAGAGCACGGTCATCGGCAAACTCCTGATGGATCTGGGTCTTCTCTCCCCGCTCCGCGACCGCATCGTGAAGGGGCTTCCCGTCTTCGGGACCTGCGCCGGACTGATCGTCCTCTCCAAACGCGTCATAGGCGGGACCCCGAGCCTGGCGACGATGGACATCACCGCCAGGAGGAACGCGTACGGGAGACAGCTCGGCAGCTTCCACACCGAGGACAGATTCGGCGATCTGGATAAGCTGCCGATGACGTTCATCCGCGCCCCCTGCATCGACTCGGTCGGCGACGGCGTGGAGGTCCTCTCGAGGGTGGACGGCAGGATAGTGGCGGCCAGACAGGGCAGGCAGCTGGCGACCGCTTTCCACCCGGAGCTGACCGACGACCTCACCGTGCACCGGTACTTCCTCGAAGAAATCGCCGGACTGAGGGTCTGAACACCGTACGCAGGATTTTTATCACATCGGGACGATGGCTGACCGACATGCCGGAAGAAACCTTCGGACGAAACACCGAGGGGCGCGAGGTGCCTCCGCCCAAAGACCCAGGGGACCTCTACGTCCTCGGAGGGATGTACTACCAGGGACTCACCGTCCCCGTCGACAAGGAGAAGGCGGCCGCCCTCTACCGCATGTCGGCGGACAGGGGGAACGAGGATGCCATGGTACGCCTGGGTATCATGCTGATGACGGGCGACGGGCTGGAACAGGACTACCTGGAGGCCTCCAAGTACTTCCGCATGGCATCCGAACGGGGCAACTACGATGCGAAATACTTCCTGGCACTTCTGTACTCCAGGGGCAGGGGCGTCGACCGCAACCCCATCGAGGCCGTGAAACTTTGTCTGGAGTCGGCCGCCGGCGGATGCAGCGGGGCGATGGTGGAACTCGCCAGATGGTACCGCGACGGGACGAACTACCTGGACATGGATCTGGGTAAGTGCGTGTACTGGCTCAAGAAGGCGTGTGACGCCGGGTATGCGGAGGCCATGTACGAACTCGGAGCCATGTACGCCTTCGGAGAGGGCGTAACCAAGGACGAGGAGAACGGCAGGATCCTCCTGGAGTACGCCGCCAGGTACGGTGACACGGATGCGGAGGAATGCCTCAGGGCCCTGGACGAAGGGAAGACCGTAAGGCCCTGAGAACCCTCTGGCACTTTTCAGAGTATGTTGAGGAAGACCGTCAGGAAGGCGGTGTTCACCAGGTCTATGAACACACTGCCCACCAGCGGGACCACGAAATAAGCCTTGGGGGCGACCCCGTACTTGCTGAACAGGGCCTCCATGTTCGCGACGGCGTTGGGGGTGGCACCGAGACCGAACCCGCAGGTGGCGGTGACGAGGGCCGCCGATTCATAGTTCCTGCCGGTTCCGCGGAATATTACGTAGTAGGCGAACAGGGCCACGACGGCTGTCTGCACCAGCAGTATGGCGACCATCTTCACGGCGAGGTCCGCGAGCTGCCACAGCTTGGTCACCATCAGCGCCATGGAGAGGAACATGGACAGGGAGATCCATCCGAGCGTGTTTATCTCCCTGATCGGGAGGTTCACCCCCTTGTAATCCGCCACATTGCGCACGACGAGGGCCACGAGCATCGCCCCCAGGTACACGGGCAGGGTCACACCCATGCTCTTGGAGAAACTCACTATGTACGTCCCGGCGCCTATACAGACGGCCATGAGCAGAAGTGCCAGAAGGAAATGGTTATTGTCCACGCCAGTCTCCGGGTTCTCCTCCTGCTCTATGAGGATGTCCTCCTCGTCGGGCCGCAGGTTGTTCTTCTCGACAAGCCTCTTCGACAGGGGACCGCCTATGAAACCGCTGACAGCCAATCCGAACGTGGCGGCGGCGATGGCCGCCGTGTCGGCGTTCAGTACGCCGAACTCCTCCACCAGCTGCTCGCCGTACGTGGCGGCGGTCCCGTGTCCGCCCACGAGGCTGATGGAACCGAGTGCCAGACCCATCTTGGGATCCAGACCGAAGGCGGTGCAGAGGGCGGCTCCGATCACATCCTGGAAGACGAGTAGGACGGAAACGAGCACCAGCAGCACGATGACGAGCTTCCCGCCGGTCTTCAGCATGCGGAAGGAGGCCATGAACCCCACGGAACAGAAGAACGCCATCATGAAGACGTTCTTCAGGGTCTCGTCGAAATCGAATTCGGCGATTTCGGTTATGTGCATGACGCTGTTCGCCAGGGCAAGTACCAATCCTCCGACCACCGCGGCGGGGATGCAGAAACGTCTCAGCGTCTCCGACCTGCTGACGAGGAACAATCCCAGGGCCAGGGCTAAAGCGCCCAGGGCCGCGGTCTGATACATGTCCAGGTTGATTTCCAGCATTCGGCCATAATAGACCGCCCATCATATAATACTGACAGTGCTGGATGTCTCTTTGAAATTATGCCGTCAGCTTCCAGGAACGGTCTGGCCCGACCGAATCCCGATGTTGGACGAAAGGGCTTTCGGCAGAGTCACGTCGTTACGGAGACCTCCAGATGACTCCTCCCCATCAACTGCTTGGGAGAGCGGTGCTTGGTCAGTGCATCCTGGACTCCAGGGCCCTCATCTTCTCCTCCGTCTCCCCGAGGATGCGCCCTATCCTCTCCGGAACGTTCCCGTAGATGAGCATGTGGTGCCTGCAGTACAGGGACAGCATATCGTGCACACAGTAGAGCATCTCGTATTCCGATTCCTCGCCCGTTATGTCCCCTTGATATTCCATGGGATTACAGATTGCACCGGGCCGGTTATAAATCCGGGCTACTGCATGCAGCATCCTGCGGGTTCTTGATCTCCCTCACATGGGTTTCGTCCATTATGAGGCTGAGGGATATGCATCCGCAGTTCAGCTCGCATGCCATGGGCCTCCCGTCGGAGATGGCCAGGATGTTCTCCGCCGCATGCACGCTCCCGTTCGCGGCTGCCTTCCTGAACGTCTCCTCCGGATTCCCCTCGCCGTCCATGCCGAAATGCATTATGACCCCCAGGTTGTTCATGGCGGCACCGTCGCCGACCGCCGCCGAGACCCTGAAGAGATCCTCGGACTTCTTCGGCTGGCAGGCCTTCGTCATGGAGTAAAGATGCATGAGACCCTGTGCGTTGGATGCTACGACGTCGCCACCGTTGGAGGCGGCCATGAGCGTGCTGTAGGCGGCGTCGCGGTTGGGGTTCCTCCCGCCGAGGCCGAAGCACAGCATGACCCCTACGGAGGTCAGTGCCGGTATGCATCCGAGGAGGGCGGACTCCTCGAAGTACTTCCATGCACGGTCCCCGCTCCTCTCGACGTACTCGCTGCCGTACAGGGACATCTGCCCCATGACGTAGAGCGCGGCGGGATCCTTCTCCTCCGCGGCCTGCTTGAGGAACTTCATCGCCATGTAGACGTTGGGCTCGTCCAGGCCCATGCCCTCCATGTACATGACGTACAGGAGGTAGCTGGCCCGGGGGAGGCCCTCGGTCGCGGCCCTGGAGAGGTACGCGTAGGCCTTCTCGGAATCCGCCAGCTCCCCGTCAGAGGCGTATATGCAGCCGAGGCAGTACTGGGCCCTCACGTTGCCGGCGGCAGCGGCCTTGGCGTACCACTCCACGGCCTTACCCACGTCCCTCTGGACCCCGATGCCGTGCTCCATGTTGAAACCCAGGTTGAACTGCGCGTCGCTGTTGCCCCTACCGGCCGAGATCTCGTACCAGTCGTTGGCCGCGAACCTGATGTCGGAGTTCATCATGGACCCCATGAAGGAATCGTCGAATATGCCGCCCATGAACCCGTCGGCCCGGGGGATCCCGTTCACGGGGTGCACCAGAGTCGCCCGTCCCCTGCACGGTCCGGAGGGGCCCGAGCCGCCCTCCGTGTAACAGACCGGAAAACCGCCGTCGGCGTCGGTCTTCGAAACTGGGTCGCATTTCTTTGATTTTCTACTGAATAATCCCATCCCAATCCCTCAAAGATAGGAAGGATAATGCATCCACCACGGATAAACATATCTCAGGAATCTGACGTCTGGCACCTTTCCGGACAGGGGTGCCGCGGCATGGGGGAAGAAGTTTGAGACCGGTCCGGGGGCGTCACTCGTAGTGGTCGTAGGCGGGGGCCTTGGCGTTCCCGGTCATCTCGTTTATGGTGGTCAGGTACTCCTTGATGGCCGCCTCCTGCTCCTGTATCATCTGCTGGACCAGGTAGACGTTCTTGAGCTCGGCCTTCGCATCCGCGAGGGAGCCGTTCTCCTCCTCTTCCTTCATCTGCTTGATGAGGACCATCCTCTTGGCCCTCATGCCGTCGTCCCCGAACACTATGAGGGACTCGAGGGCCGCCGTGCCGTAGGTGGTGGCGTTTATGAACCTCATCGCCGCGTCGCAGATCTCCGGGTTGAAATCGAAGTCTATGTCCTCCACCATGTTGATCAGCGCCTTGTGGAGGTTCTTCGTCTGTATGCGGAACGTCTCTATCTTGGTCCTGCCCGCATCGGTGACGATCTCGGAGGGACCGTACATGTCCTTGAGGTCGCGCACCGTGAAATCGGACACGATCCTGAACGTCTTCACGTCCTCCCCCGGCGGGGTGACCATCATGTTCTTCCTGGCCAGGTACATGTCGATGGCGGGCTGGACGATCCTGTTGTGCCTTATGATCGCCCTGCTCTCGCCCCTGCGCCTGCTCTGGAGCTGGCTGATGTACATGACCGCATCCATGGCGGTCAGACCGACGACGAAGGCCAGGGAGTTGTCCGCCAGGTTGAGCAGATGGGTCTCCAGGTCCCCCGGGCTGCCGGAGACCAGGAACAGGAGCACCTCGAAGAAGATGAACGCGCACACTATGATGACGGACGACACCGCCATCGTGCGGAACATGCTCCTCTTCTCCTGACGCGCGGCGCTCTTCTTTCTGTACCGCTCCCTCACGGCGGAACGGTCGGCCTCCGCCTCCGAGTCCCGTCTGCGCAGTGTGCGCTCCTGTTCCTTGGAGGAGCGGCGGAGCTGTTTCGCCACCGTCTTCTCCGCCCTCCTCTCGTCCCTGCTGTTCATTCCATCCTCACTCCACGCCTATGATGCGCCTTATCGCCGCCTGGGTCTCCTGCGGGGTCCCCGTCGTATTGACCATGTACACCTCGCACTGGCTGAACAGCTTCTTGAAGAACTCCGCGCGGAGGGCGCCCCTGAACGGGTTGCAGACGACCTGATGGGGGTTGCACATGCCCATCGACATCATGTACTCCAGGGCGCTGTGCGTGTCCATCTTCCGGACGGTCTCCTTCTCGGAGGGATCCCTCTGCAGGAGCACCACGTACCTCAGCGAGCATCCCTGGGACACCGACGACTCCCCCGATACCCAGCGTATGTTCGCTATGCCCCTGCCCTTGTTATCGAACTTGACGTTCTTCACCAGGGGCCTATACTCCTCCCACACGTCGCCGATGTCGGCGTCGATGTAGCAGTTCTTCTCGGACCCGGTCACGCGGGGTCTCCCGCCGCCGAAGGTCACGAAGTACCAGTCGTCCGAGATCAGCGAGGCGTTCCTGGCCCTGAGCAGTCCCCAGGACTGGGTGGTCTTCCCCGTCTTGGAGGGGGCTATGAGGGTCACGCCCACGTCGTCGACGTCGATGGCCGCCCCGTGCACGGAGTGGATGCCGTGGGCGCCCTCCAGGATGTACCCCGCGATGCCGAGCGCTATGCTCTTGACCCAGCCGTAGTAGTCGAAGTTGAAGAGGAAGGCCGTGCAGGTCCCGGGTTCGAAGTACATCTTGCTCGCGGGTTGGGACGGATCCTTTATGCAGTACAGAAGGGCGTGGGCGCGGACCCGGTCCGAGGCCGCGTAGAAATTGTCCCTCCACATGTCTATGTGGTCCCTGTCCGACGTGAACATCTGAACGACGATCCCGTTTATGTCGGCCCTGGCGGAGAAGAGACCTTCCCCGTTGTACTTCTCGCGGAAAGTTTCGCAGTCCCTCTCCGAAATCATCTCGGACTCGTAAGCCATATGCCTTTCACTATCCGTCAGGGATTAAAATAACATTCCCCCGCACGCGACCCCGTTTTCTGGAACGGCGCCCGGCCGTCCCGGCCAGTGCCGATGCAACTATAAATACTGGCGACTGGGTTGGTGTTCCGATAAAGATGGCAGGAAAGATAACCGTCCTCATAGGCAGCCCTCGCGCGAACGGGAACAGCGCCAAGATTGCGAAGATAATAGCCGACGAATGCCAGGCCAAGGGGAAGGAGGTAAAGACCTTCCAGCTGGACAAGATAGACGGCCTCAGGGGCTGCAGGGCCTGCAACGGGTGCAAGAGCACCAGGAAGTGCATATCGAAGGACGCCACCCTGCCCATACTCGAGAGCATCGCCGAGTCCGAGGCGATCGTCCTCTCCACCCCCCTCTACTTCAACATGGAGTCCGGACAGCTGAAGCTCGTCCTCGACAGGTTCTACGGCTTCCTGACCGCCGACTTCCAGACCTTCCTGCCCGGGACCCAGAAAGCGGCCATCGTCGTGTCCTGCATGACCGGGGAGGAGAGCGCCGAGAACTGCGCCGCCCACCTCCAGCAGGTTTGCGCCATGTGCGGCATACAGAACGTAGGGACCATAGCGGTCGCCGACCCCGACGACGAGAAGAAGATCGTCACCTCCGAGGTCATCGCACGCGCAAAGGATATAGCGCACAAACTCTGATTACTTGCCGCACCGAAAGGTGCGGGAAGGGATGAAAACGAACGATATTGCGATAATATACTCCTCCTCTCTGGGGGGACACGTGGCCGAGGCGGCCGGGTACATAGCGAAGGAACTCGACGCGGACATATTCGACCTCAAGAAGCAGAGCAAGATCAACATGTCCTCCTACGGCAGGATCATCATCGGCACGGGCATCCACGCCGGCAGGCCGTTCGGCAACGTGGCATCTTTCGTCAAGGATAACAAAGCCGTCCTAGAGACGAAGAAGACGTCCCTGTTCATCTGCTGCCTCTACAAGGGCAGCAGGGGGGATGCGCAGTGCGAGAGGGTGTCCAGGGACCTGGGCATCCCCGACGCGTCCTACTTCCCCGACAGCGGGGAAAGGGACGAGAACGGGGTGAAGAAGGAGCTCGCCTCCTTCGTGCAGAGGATGAGGAGTTGACGGAGGCGGGGACGGCCGTCCTGGTGGCCTACGTCCTCGTGAACCTGCTGTCGTTCGCGGCCTACGGCCGGGACAAGCGCAGGGCGCGCAGGAGCGAACGGAGGACCCCCGAGAAGAGGCTTCTGCTCCTGGGTCTCCTCGGTCCGTGGGGGGCGGTGCTGGGTATGCGCGTCTTCCATCACAAGACCCGCAAGACGAGATTCAAGGCCAACTACGTCTTCCTGGCACTTCATGCGGCGGCGATCTGCCTCATCGTCTCAGGACAGCTGTGGCCGGACCTTCTGCGCTGAGAGCCTGTCCATGCGCGGCGACGGGGGGAGACCGTGCTCCCACGCCTTCCTCACGTCGAGCTCCATGCCCTCGCGGCCCAGAAGGACCACGCGGCTGTCCGGTTTCTCGCGCAGGATGGACATACCCAGCAGGTCCCCGATCCTCCCGGAGAACTCCTTTATGATCTCGAAGGAGGGCATGCCGTCGACCGTGAGACGCTGCCTCGAACCGCCGACGAACACGTAGCCCTTGGGTTCTATCAGGTCCGGGTCGGCGATCCTGTCCAGTCTTGCGTAGCCCTCGGGGTCCTTCAGGTTCATCCCCTGTACCAGGGTGTGCCTGACCACCGTCCTGGTCTCCAGCGAGGGGAACAGTTCCAGCGTCCTCATGAGCCTCTCCCATCCGTCCGCGACCTTGGGGCGGCAGACCGCTGCGTAGGTCTTCCTGTCGGGGGCGGCCACCGTCACGTAGAGCTGCCGGGGGAGGGTCTCCAGGGCCTCGATCCTCTCCGGCATCGTGCCGTTGGTGACGAGGAAGGTGGTCATACCGCGCGAATGGCACTCCCTGAAGAATTCCGAGAGGTAGGGGTAGATGGTCGGCTCCCCGGCGAGGGAGCATGCCACCTGCGTGGGGTTCATGGCCTCCTCGAACATCTTGGGGTCGCACCGCTCATCCCCCTTGAAACCGGAGATGAGCAGCCTCTGGTAGTCGATCAGGGCGTCAAGCATCTCCTTCGGCTCCGCCCACTCCTTCACCTCGAAGTCGCGCCCCTCTATGCGCCAGCAGAAGGGGCACATGTGGGTGCACTCGTTTATCGCAGGAGTCATCTGCAGGCAGCGGTGCGTCTGTATCCCGTAGAAGTCCTGTTTGTAGCAGCTGCGCTGGTGGAGCATGCTCTGCTTCATCCAGCCGCAGAGCTTCACCGCGGCATGGTCGCGGTATATCCTGTACTGCTGACGTATGAGGGTCTGCCTGTATCCTTCGTCCATACCATCATCTCAGAAATCGAAAAGACTCCTCTGGGTCTTCTTGGGTGCGGGCGGCGGCTCCGCCTTCCGTTCCTCCGCGGCGGGAGCGGACGCCTCCGTCTGGGTCTCGGCCTGTACGGACGCAGGCTTCTCCGCCTTCGGTGCCGCGGACGGGGGAAACCCGATGGTTTCCGCCGTCTGGATCTTCTTCCTCCCGGAGGTCTTGGACTCGCCCTCGTCCTTCGGGAAGGCATCCTCGAACGCCTGCCTGACCGTCTTGGAGTCCATCTTCTGATCTATCAGGAACCCCAGCTCCTCGGGTTCCAGCTTCGCCTCCCTGACCAGCATCGCACGGAAGTCGCGGTCGGAGATCGCAGCCGTGCGGTAGAACTCGTAGCAGTCGTTCTGCACCCTGGACCACGAGCTGTGGGTGATGGAACCGATTTTCTGGCACAGCGACCTCCTGAGCGTGCGGGAGGATTTGGAGCGACTCATCTTCACCAGGTACTGGGGGAAGCGGAACCGGTCGTAGACCGTCTTCTTGGAATGGATCGCCTCTATGATCCCCTCGGTCATCATGTCGCGCGCGTAGGACATGAACCCGTAGTTCATGCGCTTGGAGATACGTCCCAGATAGACGTCGGCGCGCGAGAGCCTCTCGCAGCACCTGACCAGGTCCCCCGTGGAGCGGCACTCGTAGGGAATGTTCTCCTCTATCCACAGCGCCACGGTGCCGGGGTCCTCGTCCACCTCGTTATAGGTGCGGAACGCCAGCTGCGGATCCTTCTTGCGGAATATGGCATCCATCAGGGCGTACATGTCCTTGCGCACCACCCTGCCGGTGAGCACCGAGGCGTCGTCGCCGGTCACGCTGCCGTATCCGTAGACCAGCGACTCGAGGTCCCTTATGGCGGCGCGCATGTCCCCGTTGGCGTTCTCCGCTATCCGGGAGACGGCGGCCGGGTCCACCTCGGCCCCCTCCGCCTCGCAGATCCTCGTCAGGACGGCCTGCACGGCGGAGACGGTGGGCTTCCTGAAGGATATCTGCAGGGTGTCCGTCTTGACGGCCGAGCTCTTCCTCGAGAGCTCGTAGAAATCGTTGACTATGAGTATTACCGGCTGTCTGGCACTTTTGATCAGCTCGTTTATGGCGGGCATGGCGCCCCGGTCCGCGTTCCCGAACAGGCTGTCCGCCTCGTCGAGGACGACGAGCTTCCTGCCCCCGTCCTTGACCGACATGAAGTTGCCTTCGTCGTCGAAGGTGTTGAAATAAGACGCCCTGAGGGCCACGTTGCGGATGGCGTCCCCCGTCCTCTGGTCGGAGGCGTTCATCTCCACTATGCCCCACCCCATGTCGTTGGCGAGGGCCTCCGCGGAAGACGTCTTGCCTATGCCGGGGGTCCCCATCAGGACCAGCGCCCTCTTCTCGGGTACGCCCCTGTCCCACTGCTCCGCCCACTGCCTCATGGCGGCGGCGGCCGACGGGTTGCCGACCACGTCCCTCAGCGAACGGGGCCTGTACTTCTCGGTCCAGTCCTCGGCCATCACGGACCCCTCTCGTTGCCCGGCCCCCCGAAGTACACCAGTCCGATGACCTCCATGCACTGTCTGAAGAACACGAAGAACTCGAACAGCATCCACAGGAAGAACGAGAACTCGTTGGATCTCACGTAGAAGACGTAGAGGTATAGCCACACGATGGATATGACCAGGTACAGGAGCGCACGGGAATACTTCTTCATGACTATGTGCCCCAATCCGAAGACACCCATGACTCCGGGCACCACCGAGAAGCCTATGGCCAGCTTCTCGCGGAGCGTCAGTTTGCGCTGCAGGGCGATCTGAGGGGGAACGGCGCTGCCGACGGGCTTCCCGCAGGAAGCGCAGTAGACCGCCCCGTCCCTGTTCTCGAAACCGCAGTAGGGACACGCTCCGTTCTTCTCGGAGACCACGGACCCGCTGTCGTCGACGGCTATCGCCGTCTTCTTCAGCGCCCCGCAGTTGTAACAGAAATCCTCCGACTCAGGGATCTCGTGTCCGCACTCGCGACAAAAGTACTTCATATGCTCAGCCACCTCGTTCGAGATACATACGGTATATGCCTTTGGTCTCTTCAACCTTTACATCGGCGCCGAAGAGACCGGAGACTGTCCTGTCGTTGAGGACGTCCTCCTTCCTGCCGTCCCCGTATATCCTCCCGTCCTTGATCATGACGACCCTGTCCACGCTCAGCGGTATGTCGGAGAGGTCGTGGGTGATCATCACGATGCGGACGCCGCTCCTGGTGAGTATGTCGAACATCCTCCTGAACTTGGACTTCATGACGATGTCGAGACCGGTCATGGGCTCGTCCAGGATCAGCATCCTCGGGTTGGTGACCAGCGCCCTCGCTATGAGCGCCCTCCTCATCTGTCCCAGGGAGAGCCCGTCGGTGGTCCTCCCCAGGAGGTCGTCGATGCCCATCTCCCCCGCGCGGTACCTTATCAGCTCCTCCATCTCCGCGGTGACGGTCATGCCGCGGAAGACATCGAGGCTGCCGAAGAAACCGGAGCCTATGACCTCGCGGACGGTGGTGGCCCCGCTGAACATGTCCTGCAGGTCCATGGAGACCACGCCCATCCTGGTGCGGAGGTCGAAGATGTTCCAGTGCCTCTCCCCGAAGATCCTCATCGAGTACGGTTCGCTGTCGTCGTAAGGATACACGTCGCCCCTCAGGAGCTTGAGCAGCGTGGTCTTGCCGGAACCGTTGAGTCCGATGATGGCCACGTTCTCGTCTTGACCTATGGTCAGGTTTATGCCGTCCAGTATCCTCACGCCGTCGCGGACGACGGATACGTTGGACAGTTCGAGGGCGTTTTCCATGTTCCCCCGTAAAGTGGTCCTGACTATAAGTTTAGCCCCCGGCGCATGCGGGGAGGACGGCCTCACCGTCCCCCGGAGGTCTCCGGGGAGGCCGGACGGCGGCGGTACATGTTAACGGCCAGCACGGCCAGGAACACCGCGGCCGACAGCGGCAGGGAGACGATGAGGGCATCGCAGGACTGGACGGGGCCGTCGAAGAGGACCGCCCTCCCGGTCAGCATCCTGCACACGGGCAGGAAGACGGAGCTGCTGCTGTTGACGAACAGGGCCCAGAACAGGTAGGACACGGTCCCGGCGGCTATGCTGAGGACGGCCGCCGTCTTGTCGGGGACCCCCTTGGCGTAGAGTCCGTGGACGAACGCCGGCAGCAGGGCGGCCGCGGTGATGCCCATGAAGAGGGACGTGGCCTTGGCGATGATGTCCTTCGGCATGACGTAGCAGTAGACCACCACCAGCACCATCATCACGGCGGTGCAGATCCTGTTGATGCGGACGTTGGTGGAATCCGCGGAGGACCTCTTCTCCCTGCGGTTCTTGTAGATGGTGTAGAGGTCGTAACCCCCCGCCGCCCCGATGGTGTGCATGAGCGCGCTGATGGTGGAGACGGACGCGCAGACGAGGGAGAGCAGGAAGAGGCAGACGAAGAAGTCGCCCCCCAGCACCCCGTCGAAGACCTCCAGGATGTACTGCGGGATGATGAAGTCGGTCCCGAGGCCGAGCCCGGAGACGTACTCGAACGAGAGCTGCCCGACCCTCTGGTCGAAAAAGACGTTGCTGAGCGGCCCGATGGTGTAGGCGGTCCCGACGATGACGAACATGAAGATGCTGCCCACGATGAGGGACCTGTCGAGCATCCTGTCGTCCTTGGCCGACATGAACCTGACGATGAGCTGCGGCTGGGTCAGGACACCGAGGCCGACCCCCATCAGGAAGGTGGTGACGACCAGCATCCATTCCTCGGACCCGAACTCCGCGACGGAGGTCCATCCGGTGAACCCGTCGAGGACCCCCTCGGCCCTGGAGGGTTCCAGCGCGCTGAGGGCCTCGAAGGCGTCGGTGACGCCACCGAGGGAGATGAAGGTGACGAGGAGGATGACCACCATGCCGGCGAACATGATCCCCGCCTGGAGGGCGTCGTTGTACATAACGGCGATTATGCCCCCGTAGACGACGTAGATGCCGACGATCGCGGCCATGACGACGAGTATGATGTCGTAGTACTCGGTGAGGCCGGTGATGACCGCCACCGAGTTGACCCCGCCCTTCAGGACGGCCGCGCAGTAGATGGGCATCATGACGATTATGAGCACGGCCGTGAAGGTGCGGATCCCGCGGGAGGAGTAGATCTTGCCGAGGAGGTCGGCGAAGGTGGAGGCACCGAGCCTCTTGCCGACCCTCCTCGTGCGGGGACCGAAGACGAGGAAGGCCACGAAGAGCCCGACGAAGAGGTTGAGGAAGCAGAGCCACATCAGCGTGAGCCCGTGCGTGGCGGCCTGCCCGCCGAAACCTATGACGGCGGAGGCGCTCAGGAAGGTGGCCCCGTAGGAGAGGCCGATGATCAGGGGGTTGGTCTTGTTCCGGCCCAGGAGGAACTCGCTGTTGTCCTTCGTGTTCCTGTAACCGTAGTATCCCAGGAGGATGGTGACGGCGGCGAAGACCGCCAGCATGGCGGCGAATATGGGCAGCGAGACCCCGCTCATTCGCCATCACCCTTGTCGGATTTCCTCACTTTTATTCCGACTATGCAGCACAGTACGACCGTCAGTATGCATCCCACGTATGAACCGACGATCCAGGGATCGGTAAGACCGAAGAAGCTCATTTCACTCACATTTGTAAAGTGCTAACATATAGCACGGGGGTCTGTCCATTCCGCTGCTCCTATTTAATGATTGACCGCACACGGCACGGCCGCGGGCGTACCCACGTCCCGCAGGGCGGGGACCGCCACCGGTCCGGGACGGGCATGTCCGCAGTCTGCGGGCAGGAAGCACCTGACGCCCTCCGGTACGGTCCCGGAGAGGGCGGAGGCCCCCTCGGCGTCGGGGATCTGCACGGCCGACGCGCCGATGGAGACGGCGGCGGACACCTCGGAGAAGGTGCGCACCTGGAACACGCACGGTATCCCGACGAACCCGGCCAACCTGAAGAAGAAGGAGGCCTTCTCCCGGTCGACGGCCGACATGTCGATGACCACCGCGGAGTCCCCTCCGGCCCTGGCGGCGTAGATCATGTACTCGTCGATGACGGCGTCCGCGTAGACGAATCCGCCGACCTCGCCGGCGCCCTTCGCCATCGTCCTGCATCTGCGCTTGAGTACACCGAGGGGGAGGGCTCTCCTCTCCGCCTCTATCTTCGCCATGTCGGTCATGCTATCAGTCCTTGTTCCGTGCTAACACATAGCACAATGATGCTACAAGCACGAACCCGTATATAAACCATGTCATTCATTGTCACGGTGGGACCGATACCGCTATTAGCGTCCGGGTCCATCCGGCACCCATGAGAAAAGACCTCGGTGCCAAGACGGTGCTCTATCCCATGCCGGTCCTCATCCTGGCGGCCTACGGGGAGAACGGGAAAGTGGATGCCATGAACGCGGCCTGGGGAGGTATCGCCGATACCGACCAGGTCTGCATCTGCCTGACGGCCGACCACGCGACCACCAAGAGCATCGCCGCGAGACGGGCGCTCACGGTCTCGTTCGCCGATGCGGCGCACGTTGCCGAGGCCGACTACCTCGGCATCGTCTCCGGGAACGACGTCCCCAACAAGTTCGAGAGGTCGGGACTGCACGCGGAGCGCAGTCCGCACGTGGACGCCCCGATCATAAAGGAGTTCCCCCTGGCCCTCGAATGCAAACTCCGTTCGATGGACGAGATCTCGGAGAACACCGTCAGGGTCATCGCCGACATCGTCAACGTCTCGGCGGACGAGAGCATAATGACCGACGGAAAGATAGACATCGCGAAACTGGACCCGATAACCCTCGATTCCGCATCGCACGGATACTACAGGATCGGCGGCAGGGTCGGGAACGCCTTCTCCGACGGCAAGAAACTGATCAAGTGATACCGTCCGCGTGCGGTCCCGCTGCAGGGACCGTGCGGCGGACGGATCCTTCGCTCTGGGAACACCATCCGCCGAAACGATGTTTTATGTGCAAAGATGCCTTCTACATAGCATCATGACTCAGCCCGTCTACGGAAACCTGTATCAGTTCTCGGAGATGAGCGGCAGGATGAACATGCCCGTCCACCAGTACCTGCTGGCCGCGGATCCGGCGATAATGTTCTCCACCGGCACCTCCTCGCAGGCGGAATGGATACTGCCGCAGATAGAGGCCATACTGGGCGGGAGGCCGCTGAAGTACCTCTTCATATCCCACATGGAGTCCGACGAGTGCGGAGGATACAGGATATTCCAGAAGAAGTATCCCAAACTCGTCATAATAACGTCCCCCTTCACCGCCAGGGAGCTCGCCGGGTTCGGATACAGGGGGAAGGTCGTGACGGGGGACGAGAACAGACCTCTGACGGATGGTCAGCTCTCGCTGCGGTTCTTCATCTACCCCTCCGAGGTGCACCTGCAGAACGGCATACTGGTCATGGACAGGGGCAGCGGGGTCTTCTACAGCTCCGACCTCTTCGCCCGCGACACCTCCGACGGGAGGGTCAGGGACGGCAGATGGGAGGACATACTGCACAACATAGACACGGCCCTCATGCCGGACGAGAGGAAGAGGCAGGCCCTGATGAAGGACCTGGAGACCGCGGACCCCGGATTCGTGGCCTCCGGACACGGCGTCTGCGTCAGATGCCTGCGCGGGCGAAACGGACGCAAATAAGTCCAACCCATTGTCAACGATTAAATACGCTCCGCACATTAGGGCGGATGTTAGGCTTGACCGGGGAGCTTGGCGTGCCCTGTACCTGCAATCGTCACAGCAGGGGCGACTGAGAGGGGCGGCGGAGCGGATGCGGCAGGCCCGCAGAGCGACTATGAGACTTTGTCCTGCAGAGTCGGAGTACCCAGTCTGACTGACCGGAGGGCCGGTCGGGTTGGGATAATCGGGGAGATCGGGTCAGGCCCTGACGGGAGCAGCCTCACTCCGAACTACTAACGTTTGCGGGGAAGCAGGGTTGAGGAACAATGCGGTCAACCTGCCTGCGGAGGCGACGTCCACCTTCTTGCGCCTAACACCTTATTCCGCTTCCTTATGGTCCTCATGACGTTTGGTTGTGACGCGCGGGGGACGGCTGCATGTTGATTATGATGCATCGGGCCGGCGGCGACTTCGCATCCCATCCATTCTTTGCACCGGCCCGGGAACGCCCCCTCGGAATATACCCGAAGCCGAAGACATCGTATCGGAAGCGACGGGACCGGTGAATAAGAATCAGTTGCCGGTGCCGAGGAGCCACTCCATGACGTTCCTGTGGATCAGCCCGTCGGGAACGTCCCTCACCACGGAATCCAACGAGAGCACGGTCTTGGGATAGTTGTCGTCTATCGCCTTCAGCGAACGGACCTCCCTGTCGAACGTCTTATCGTCGAGCATGGTCAGGCAGACCTGGTAGTATTCGACCTTTCCATTCCTCTCGGCGGTGAAATCCACCTCCCTGTCCCTGAAGGAGCCGACCCTTATCCTGTATCCCCTTCTCAGAAGTTCCAGAAACACGATGTTCTCCAGCGGTTTGGAGGTATCGGAGATCCCTCTGTCCAATATCGCTCTTGCCAATCCTGTGTCAGTCGGATAGTATTTCTCGTGGGAGCCCATCGGTTTCTTACCGACTACGTCGTAGCGGTCCACCTTGTAGAAGAGGAACGCCTCCGTCAGAGTGCGGATGTATTTGGTTACCGTTTTCTTGGCGAGTTTGGTGGCCTTCACGATGTTGTCCACGTTGGTTATGTTCCCCGTATTGTCCAGGAGGAATCTGGCTATGGAATCCAGTCCGGAAAGGTCCCTTATCTTCATTCTGGCGGCGGCATCCTTCACCAGTACGGTGTTGTATATGCCCTCCAGTATCATGGAGTTGTACCTGTCGTCCCTGTCGGGATCGGTCAGCGGCATGCCCCCCGTGCGGAGGTATTGCTGGAAACGGTGGTTCCTGTCGGCATCCGGCGTGGCCGGATGCCCGACGAGGAACTCTGCGAAGGACAGAGGATACACCTTTATCTCCACGTACCTGCCCGATATGTATGTCGAGAGCTCCGACGACAGGAGGTACGCGTTGGAACCCGTGATGTAGATGTCCGCATCATAATCGGCCATGAGGGAGTTGACGGTCTGCTCCCACCCGTCCACCCTCTGCACCTCGTCCAGGAATACGTAGGTCCTCCTGTCCCGCGGGATCCTCTCCGCGATCCAAGCGTTCAGGTCCCTGTGATCGGAGATGCCGTCGTAATCGGAGGATTCGAAATCCATGAACAGTATGTCCTTCGGATCGGTGCCGCTATCCTTCAGACGCCTGATGTACTGTCCCATCAGGACGGATTTCCCGGCGCGTCTCACGCCTATTATGACCTTCACCACATCGGGATTGTCCTTCCATCCGTCGAGTTCGGTAAGGTACCGTGTTCTAGGTATCTCCTCCATGGAAATATATCTCCGACAGACCATAAAAGAGTATCACAATACTCTTTTTTGTATTCAGATATGAACAAAGGACATTATGATCTCCTTTTATCAGCGTCTGTGCGCCTTGGGTCTACAGCCCGTGATGATATCCTTCTTGAAATCGAAGAGGACGCCTTCCCTGTCCCCCGACCTGAGCTTGAGTTCCAGCGAGTCGTCGACCTTCCCGACGACGGCCCCCGCGCAGCCAACCTTGGAGAACAGGTCTATCACGCGCTGCGAATTCTCCGGCGGACAGGCGTACACGAAACCGCACCCCTGGTAGGCCAGGAGCCAGTGTATGAAATCGTCCGCCTCGGACGGCGGGACGGGTATCTTCTCCAGGTCCACGGTCGCCCCCATGCAGGAGGACTCGAGCATCATGCCCAGGGTTCCCACGCAGCCGGGGTTGCTCATGTCCTTGCCGGCATGCACGAGATGCTGCTCCGCGACCACGGCGGCCGCGTCCATCTGCCTCTGCACGAGCTTCGGGTCCTTGGCGAGGGTGGTCTCCCACGCATAGGGTATGTTCTTGGGATAGTGGCCGTCGAGGTCCATGACCATCACGATGTCGTCCCCCGGCTCGGCGGTGCTGCTGAGGATTATGTCGCTCTTCCTCACCGTCCCGATGATGGCTATGTCTATGGCATGGTACTTGCAGTCCGGATGCGTGTGCCCCCCGACTATCGGCACCTTGAACCTTCTGACGCCCTCCTCCATGCCCCTGAGCATCCTGCCGCAGAGGACCTCGTCCGACATGCTGATCACGTCGACCATGGCCGTGGCCCTGCCGCCCATCGCGGCGATGTCGTTGACGTTGACGAGGACGGCGAAGTATCCGGCCATGTAGGGGTCCGATTCGACCAATGACTCCATTATCCCGTCGGCGGCGAAAAGGGTGTAGAACTCCCCGTTGTCGATGGCAGCCGCATCCTCTCCTTCCGCCGCCGCCACGTGTTTGAAGCTGTTGGTGGGCAGGAGATCCACCACCTCATGAATCTTGCCCTTCCTGGTAACCCCTGGGAAAGACCTTATGGCATCTATGACGGCTTGAAGGTCATACATAACCATGTGGATTGCTATCCACGATATAAAACCTCATACGCCCCTCAGAAAAGTTTGGTCTGCTTGGTGGTGGCCACCAGATGCTTGGCCTCGGTGCAGTCCAACGCCATCTCCGCGAGTATGTCCTCGTACTCGGTCCGGTACTCCCTCGCCGGGACGTATGCGTTTTCCGAAGGGACGATGTTGCCCTCCTTACGCAGCAGTTTCCTGGCTTCCAGGACGGCCTCCTCCTCCGCCCTGACCCCCACGGGCCTCATGACCCCGGAGGATCTGAGCTCCGACTCGAAGACGGGGCGCCTGAAAAGACGGTGGAGGACGTAGAGGATCGCCTCGTCCGTATCCACTCCGGAGAGGGCCCGGCAGCGCCGGGAGACTGACTCGTAGATGGAATCGGGCAGCCTCTTGGCCGGAACGTAGATCTTCGCGGGCGGGACATCCCTCATCCTGAGATAACCCAGATCGGTCATCGCACGCAGGTACCCTGTCAGGACCAGGCGGTGGTCCTTGATTCCTATTTTGGCAAGCTCCTTGTCGAGAGAGCTTATGGACATCCCGTCCTTGCCCAAGGTCTCCACGATCTTCCTGCTTAGGTCCTTCTCGGGACTGAACATGATGGCGACGATGTTCTGTCACGATATAAGATTATATGAAAACGTTTAAATTTAATTACATTAAGGAACTATATTTACAAAAGTATAATATAACAACTCTGGCCATTTGAATTGATAAACAATATGGTAAACAACATGATAAAGTTTAAGGGGTGTTGTTTTACCAATTCCCGTTCAAATTTATTTAAATACCTACCTAGTCCTATTAACATATGCCAGTCATTCGGTGTGCGGATGGGAATGCACACCGGAAACCTGTCCCGGTGTTCAGAAAACCTAATCTGACACATCCATCCTATCTCACATCCTTCGGGCGGGTTTCCGGTCACCTATTCCCTACCCACACTTCATGATTTGTGATGACTGGGTTTTATTCAACAACCGGATGGACACTGCGTTCCGTTCGGTAAACCCTCACAGGATGACGAACACTATGATCAGGACATAGAAGAAGAGCATCAGCGTCGATATGTTGCCCGATATCTCCGTCGCTCTCCTCTCCCTCTCCGCGGCATCCCTGACCCCCATCCTCTCCAGGACCTTGTCGGTCCATCCCAGCAGGATGTAACCTCCGTCGAACGGGAATGCGGGGAGGGCGTTGGATATCCCCAGCAGGATGTTTATCCAGAATATCCAGTAGAGGAGGCTCACGACGATCCAGAACATATCGGACTGGTCCCCGTACCACCACTGGATGCTCTCGGGGATGGGATCGAATCCCGAAATGGGGTGGGAGAGGTACTTCAGAAGACCCTGCCCGGCGGACAGTATGCCGTCGTCGTACCCGTATAGCGGATTGGTCGAGTACTCCATGATGTCGGAGGGCGTCATGAGGCTGATGCCGGAGATGTTCGTGTACACGCCGAGGTAGCCCCTGGAACCGTTGGAATCCAGCACCACCGACATCGTGCCCTGCGTCCCATCCGCATCCACGTACGCTATGCTGACCGTCTGTCCTCCCGAAGTGGAGGACATGAACCCGGAGAACTCCTCCGCGGTGTAGAACCTGTTGCCGTCGATGGAGACTATGTAGCATCCTTCCGTCAGCGAACTGCTGTAGGCCGCCCCGCCCTCCACCGTCCTGTAGACGTACACGCCCCAACGCATGTCCACCGTCCCCGTGCCGTCCTCGGTGGCGTATGTGACCGTCACCTGGGACCCGGGGTCCCACGAGTAATCGTGGGTGCCGTAGTAGGAGAACTCCTCACCCTCGATCTCGAGTATTATCGAACCGACGGGCAGCCCCGCATCCGCGGCGGGGGAATCCTCGGAGATGCCGTACACGGCCGCGTTGTTGTCGTAGGGTGACGACAGCCCTCCCAGCAGCACCGTCGAGAACAGGAGGAACGCGGCAACCCCTATGACGAGGTTGGTCGCTATGCCGGCGGCGTAGAGGTCGAGCCTCGCCCTCCGGGAGGCCTTCCTGACATCCTCCTCCTCGGGCTCGACGAAGGCTCCGAGCGGGACGACCGCGTAGAGCAGACCGGTGTTCCTGACCCTCAGGCCGTTGGCGCGCGCCTGCACGCCGTGGGCGAACTCGTGGCAGACCAGGGCCACGATGAGGGCCGCGAGACCGTACCAGAACGGCAGGAGCGGGTTGAGTCCGGGGACCGCGAGGATGTACTCCACCCCCATGCCGCCGCTGCCGATCATGTTGGGCAGGTTTATGACGGCCGCCACCACGACGTATATCATGAGGGCCATGAGCGCGAGCGCCATGACCTGGGAGACGGCCCCCATGAACTTCCAGAACCGACGGTACACGCAAAGGCAGTCCATCAGCTTTATCCCCATGCGGGTGTTGATCTTGACCGCCGGACCGTACTTCTCGAGCCTGTAGTCCTTGGCACGCGGACTCCTCCATGCGAAATACCATATCGGTACGTACACGGCGGCAAGGACGATGAGGATCAGGACCGTCAGGCTCATTCGGACACCCGTACCCCGTCAACGTAAAAGGATTTGTTGGATTGGCGCAGGACGTCCGAGATTATGCGGCGGGCCCAGGCCAGCTTGCGCTTCTTCACCTCGGGGTCCCTCCCCTCCTTCGGATACGGGTCCTCGAAATCGAACCCCAGCAGCCTTATCTCCTCGGCCCCGAACTCGTCGGCGAGGCAGACCGCACGGTCCCCGTCGGTGAACCCCCCGTAGTTGCGGAGGATGCCGAAGGGTCTCCCCTGGGTGGCGGGGACGACGGGGCCCCTGAACAGGGGGGCGCAGGTCCTGACGAGGTCGGGGTTGTCCCCGTGGGCCAGTATGACCGTCAGGACCCCGCCGTTGCATGCGTCTATCTGCGGCTGTATGTCCCCGTCGAGGTCGGTGACGACGATGTCCGGACGGACGCCCGCGGCGAGGGCCCTCCCCACCGCGGAACCGGAGGCTATGACCGTGCCCTCGACCCCTTTGGAGGCGATGTCCTCCTCCAACCCGCGGGATGCGCCGAGGACCGTCGCCGTGCGCCCCACGAGCGGGGCCACCGAGTCGTCGTCCCTCACATCGGAGTTCTGGAGGACGGCGAGGAGCGTCCGGGCCGACATGTCGTCGAGCAGGGGGTCGTAGCCCATGTCGGAGCATATGGAGAGGTAGACGGGCTCCCAGTCACAGAACTTCATCCGCAATCTCCTCTTCCTCGCGGATGCCCATGTCCTTGTTGACGCTGTGCTGCAGGACGAGGGCGGCCACCGAGAGTATGAAGCCTCCCGCGATCTCGAACGCGATCACGGTGATGCTGGTGTATGCGAGGCCGAGGTTCGAGTTGACGAAGTCCAGGGCCCCCGTGATGAGCATCCCCACCGCGATGACGTCGAGGAAGTTCGTTATGAAGCGGTATTTTATGACGTGGGCGTTCATGTAGCGGTCGAGCAGGGAGCCGACCAAGATTATGATGATACCGAACAGCACGGGCCACAGGGCGTTGTAGACCAAAAGGGCCAGTCTCTGCAGCGTGCGGGTGGTGTAGTAATCGGACAGGGAGATGAAGCCGAATATCAGGCCGATGGCCATGACGGCGAGCCCGCCGATGGTGAATATGATGGTGACGCTCCCTCTTCTGGCCATCCCGACCCATCTGTCCTTGACCCTGCGGACCCTGTCCCCCACGTTGTACGAGTACAGGACCAGCATCACGCCTATGGCCAGCGAGATGAACAGCGTCGTGGACGAGATGAAGAAATCCGACATGTCGTCGGCCGTCAGTATGCCGGCCGCGATGTATATCTCGGAGATCAGGATGATGATCCAGCTGATGGGGGCCAGGAAACGCTCCCTCTTCTGCGGGTCCGCGAAGATCTTCTGGAGGATGTAGAACGTGCCCTCGACCCCGGGGGACTGCTTGACGTAGACCTTCCTGACCGAGTCTATCGAGACGCGGGACGAGATTATGGGGTAGACGTACTCGTCCTCCGCCCCGTCTCCCACGAGGATCGCCCTGTTCGGACCGACCTTCTCGAGGACCTCGTCGAGCTCGTCGACCAGTTTGCCGTCGGACTTGTATCCGACCTTCTGGTCTCCGCAGATGAGTGCGACCTCGAAGGAGCCTGCGGGCTCGCCGTCCTTCTCCATCTCCCTGTATATGTTCATGGCTGCGAAGAGGGCGTTGGTGTCGGAGTCCTCGGGATCGGCCACGCCGAGGGCAGTCGCCGCCGCGGCGCAGGCATCGATACCTATGACCGGCGTCTCCACACCGCCTTTGGCACCGAAGTCGTCGTCCCTGTCGACAACCAGAATCAGGGTCTTTTTCATCGGGAGGCTATCAACTTTCGTTATAATTATTGTTCGTTCGCGGATGCGGATTCCCCCGGCCCGGGACCGGGGTCCGTGCGTCGATACAGTTAATTACGGTGCCCGATAATCTGCCCCCTGTGTTCATAAGGTGGCACGGCTACTCGTGTTTCGAGTTCGCCGACGACAGGATCAGGATGGTGATAGACCCGCACGACGGCAAGTCGATAGGCATATGGCCGCCCGCCGTGTCGGCCAACCTCGTCCTGTGCACCCACAACAACTACGACCGCAACGCCTTCAGAGCCATATACGGCCACCACAAGGACTACGTCGAGGCGGTGGGGGAGATCGACTTCGGCGGATTCAGGGTGACGGGGCTCCCGTCGTTCGGCGACGGCAAGATGGGGGCGGAGAGGGGGGCCAACACGATATACCGGTTCGAGATGGACGGTCTCAGCATCGCCTTCTGCGGCGGGCTGGGGGACATCCCCTCGGAGCGCGTGGTCGAGGCCCTGAGGGGCACCGACATCGTGTTCGTGCCGATCGGGGAGTACGGCACCCTGCCCATCGAGAAGGTGGACGAGTTCGTGGGCATGGTGGAACCCAAGGTCGTGGTCCCCACGGACTACCGCGTCGGAGGCATAACCCTGCCCCTGTCCCCCATATTCCAGTACATGGAGGGGAAGAACAGGGACGACTTCGTCCACGTGGGGAACGAGGTCGAGCTCATGGCCGACGACCTCTCCGACTTCACCGGTTACTGGATATTCGACCGCTGAAGGCGGACCGATCCGTCCGCGGCGGAAAAGACCGCGGAGGATGATTCGTTAAGATGTTTCGGGGTGCGTTCAGAGGGCGAGACCGTCCTCGATCCTGCCCATCTCTATGGGGGTCGTCTCGTCGCCCACGAGGGCTCCCCTCGAGTTGGCTATGATGCCGGCGCCGATGTACTTGGAACCGTGGTTGACGGTGGTCCTCTGCACATCGACCTTCAGGACCTCTTTCAGGATCTCGACCTCGTCGTCCGTCGCGTCCGTGCTGCAGAGGCATCCCCTGTTGGTGCATCTGCAGACCGATCCGACCGTGTTGCAGCCGGCAATCGACCCCTTGACTACCTCTACGTTCAGTATCTCCGCCACCCTCTCCGCGGTCCTGTCATCGATCTCGGGATTGATGACGGCCCCGCGGTCGTTGGCGAGGATGTTGTTGCCCGCCGCGTTGTACTGGTCCGGGAGGAGCAGTACCGGCAGGTGCTTCCTGATGACCTCGATCTCGGAGGCCTCGGCCAATCCCGAGAGCACCGCTCCGTTGGAGTTCATCGCGACCAGGGAACCCACCACGTGGGACCCGGAAACGGTTGTTTGGAAGGGTTTTACCCCCAACACCTCCTCCACGTCTTTGATGAACGAGGGGTCGGCGTCGGGAGTGATGAACGCGAGGCTCTCGTTGGCGACTGCGTTGACGCCTATGTTGAACGTCCCAGCTACCCTAGTGAGCCTCATCGACATACGTATCACTCGGAAAGGGAGACCTCTACGAGGCCGTCGTCGAA
>DARY01000002.1:9317-13087 GCA_002503545.1 Candidatus Methanomethylophilus sp. UBA78 | reverse complement strand
GCGCAGCCCCGTCTTCCCGTGCAATGACCCAGGCAGTCTGATCAGCCTCTTTATGTCCGGAGTGACGGGCTTGTCGACCTCGCTCGACAGGCGCGGGGCCGCATCGGTTGCGCAGCATATCAGGATGTCCTGCTCGGTGGGGGTCAGGTCGGCCATCGAGTTCCTCTGGAACATGTCCTTCTCGCATTTCCTGAGGTGGTCCGACATCTTGACCAGGACCTGGTTGGTGTTCTTCACCGAGGGGTATTTTTTCCTGATGGCCTTGGGGTCGGATTCCTCTATGTCCTTGCATATCTCCGCCAGGGCCCGCCTCATCTTGCGCTTCCAGCCGCCGTCCTCCTCGCGGGGTATCAGGCGGTAGGTGCGGACGTTGGACACGGTCGAACCGTCGCCGCGTTCGCGGGTGGATGCCACGTAGGGGTTCTTCGGGAAGACCCAGTCCATGTCGAGGCCGGTGCAGGAGATGTAGTCCACCAGCTCCCTCCTCTCGTGGGTCCCGAGGGTGAATATGTCGTTCGACCTGATGTGGGCGTGGTAACCCCTGCCGCCGGAGAAGCAGAGATGGACCTGGTCCTCCGAGAACCCAAGGTCGCTGAACAGGTAATCGTCGCAGAGGGCGATCATCTCCTTCCTGATCTGCACCATCATCTCGGCGTACGTCATCTCGTCCGCCCCGGCGAGGTGGTCCGCATCGAGGTCGAATATAAGCTCGGCCCCCATCCACTCCTTGTCGTCCATTATCTGCTTGGAGGGGTAACGGTAGTACGATGTCGAGTAATAACTGTGCGCTGGCACTTTGCTGGCCATGAAGATCTTGAGGTCATCCTGGGTCGCGAACGCCATGTGCCTCTGCATGGTCCTGCCGAACTGTATGAATCCGAACTCCCTGCGCGTGAAACGGTCCGGCATCTCCGGCCTGAACGACCGATAGTAGCGCCTGAACATCTTGAAGATGAAGCGGCTGTTGGCGTCCAACAGCGTGTCCCCCGGGGTTCCGGCGTTCGCATTATCCATACGGACATGCCATGTACGTGGTCTTTAATTAAAGGTAGGTCGTTAGACTCGCATGGATCCCCTTCCGGTGTACGACAACCACGTCCACATGAGCCCGAGCGGGAGGAATGTCGAGGCACTCGCGGAGTACAAGGCGGCCGGCGGCACGGCGCTGACCCTGGTCACCCTCCCGTACCCGGAGGTGCATATAGGGGTCGGCGGGGATTTCGCCCGCTCCTATGAGATAACCTTCAATCTGGCACATAGGGCAAGGGAGGCCACCGGCATGGAGATAAACGTCGCGGTCGGTCCGTATCCCGTCCTGCTGATAGCCCTCGCCGAGAGGTACGGGCTGGAGAAGGCCGAATCGATCATGATGGAGGGGATGGAGGCGGCCGGTAAGGCCGTGGAGGAGGGGCGCGCCGTCGCCATAGGCGAGATAGGCAGACCCCATTTCGACTGTCCCGCAGAAATCTGGAACAGTTCCAATAGGATCCTTGCGAGGGGGATGGAGATAGCCAAGGAGAACGATGTGCCGGTGATAATACACTGCGAGTCCGGCACGACGGAGACGAACCGCAGCCTGTCGGAGATAGCCAGGAGCGTCGGGTTGGACAGCGGTCTGGTGGTAAAGCATTCCTCGCCCCCCTTCGTCACCGAGGAGGAGACCCACGGCGTAATGCCATCCATACCGGCGTCCAAGACCAACATAAAGGAGGCCCTCTCCAAGGGGACCGACCGGTTCATGCTGGAGACCGACTACATAGACGACCCGTCCAAGCCGGGGGCCGTCATGTCCATCGCCACCGTCCCCAACAAGGTGAAATGGATGCTGGCATCTGGCACTGCCGACGAGGAGACGGTGTTCAGGATATGCAGGGACATCCCGGATTCCCTCTACCGCCGCTGACGGAGCATCTTTTTATTACCCATGAGGGACCTATCCCGCACCATGGAAAAAGTCAGGTTCTCCTCCGTTTACGACGAGGGGGCGCTTCCGGACACCAATCTCATCGGTGCCGCGGGCATGTCCGTACTCGTAGAGGCGGACGGCCGCCGCACCCTCTTCGGCCTCGGCCGCAGACCCCGCTACCTAGAGCACAACATGTTCTCGATGGACATAGAGCCAGACAGCATAGACCAGGTCGTCGTGTCCCACGGGCACGCCGACCACTTCGGCGGGCTCAAGGGCTTCCTCAAGGACAGGTCCTCGCCGATCGACGTGTACGCTCCCGCCGGAGCCTGGGGAGGCCGCCGCACCCTCTTCGGCCAGACCGGCATTTCCGAGCCGCCGGAGTATGCGGGGAAGGTGGTCAGGCACGACATACCGGGCTGGGTGCAGCTGAGCGAGCACGTCTGCGTCACCCCTCCCCTGACCGACAACGGCAGCGAGGAGAGCTTCCTGGTCGTCGATTCGAAGTCCGGCCTCATCCTCCTGAGCGGATGCTGCCATCCGGGGCTCGACCATGTCTTCGACGCGGTGAAGTCCAGGTTCGGAAGGTACCCGACGGCCCTCATAGGCGGGCTCCACATAACGAGGAAGGCCGACACCCTCGCGGACCTGTACGCCGGTTACCTCAGGGACAACGACTGCAGGAGGCTGTACCTCAACCACTGCACGGGCATCGCCGGGATGAACAGGATGAGGACCGTGCTCGGTCTCAAGGGGATAAACGACTTCTATGCGGGGCAGACCGTCGAGTTCAACCTGGTTTGAACAGTCTGTGTTATATAGAAGCTTATTCATAGGCATTTGATAATAAAAAGGAGGTAAACTGGTGAAAGCATATCGTCTAAGGACGGCGTCGATATTCGTCATTCTGACCCTGTTCATGGTCGCCCTCGGATACGTCATCGGATGGTTCTTCGGGTACGGCTATCTGGGATTCGCATTGATGTTCGTGTTGTCCGTCTTCATGAGCTTCTTCTCGTACTTCTTCTCGAAGCAGAGCGCGCTCAGGGCCAACCGCGTCCATCTCGTCACCCGCGAGGAGGAGCCGAGGCTGTACAGGATAGTGGAGAAGGTCGCAGCCGATGCGGGCCTTCCCATGCCCGAGGTGGGGGTCAGCGAGATCCCCATGCCCAATGCCTTCGCCACCGGGAGGAATCCGCAGAATGCGGCCGTGGTGGCGACCAGGGGGATCCTCAACCTGCTCAACGACGGCGAATTGGAGGGAGTCATAGGGCACGAGATGGCCCATGTGAAGAACAGGGACATCCTCATCATGTCGGTGGCCTCCTTCATGGTCTCCGTGATGACCTTCGCCGCCCGCATGTTCTTCTACGGGACAATATTCGGCGGCGGACGCGACAGGGAGAACAACGCGCTGATGCTGGCCGTGGCGGTGCTCTCAGTCATACTCGTCCCCATCGCCGGCATGATGCTCCAGCTGGCCGTCTCCAGGAACCGCGAGTACCTCGCCGACGAGACCGGGGCCAGGATCACCGGCAGGCCCAGGGAGCTCGCCAACGCCCTCAGGAAACTCGAGGACGGTTGCATCAGGAACCCCAACAACAACTACTCGGACACCGCCCACGCCAACATGTGGATAAGCAACCCCTGCAGGAAGGGTTTCATGCTGAACCTCTTCAGGACCCACCCGACCACCGACGAGAGGGTCAGGAGGCTCGAGGTCCTCGCCGGCGCCATGGATTCCGGCAAGGTCCCCGTCTACACCCCCGGCGAGGACTCGTCCACCACCAAGCTATCCTACCAGTGAAATCCCTTAGAAAAGCGGACCGGAATCCCTCCGGTCCGCCGATTTCCCCCCCCCCCC
>DARY01000002.1:0-9297 GCA_002503545.1 Candidatus Methanomethylophilus sp. UBA78 | reverse complement strand
CCACTTGGAGATCTCGTTGACCTTCGAGAGGGTGGAGCCCCTTTTGATCTCCTCGCGGACGCGGGTCTCGTGCTCATGCACGTCGAGGGCCCGGTTGGCCACCTCGACCGCCTCCTCCTTCGGGACCACGATGAGCCCGCTCTCGTCCCCGATTATCCAGTCGCCGGTGCGGACCCTCTGCCCGCCCACGGTGATCTCGATGCCGATGCCGCCGTAGCCCTTCGCCTCGCCGGCACAGGGGACGGCGGTCCTGGCGAAGGCCGGGAACCCCATGTTCTGGATGTCGTCTATGTCCCTGATGGCGCCGTCTATGACGATGCCCCTGACCCCCATGTTCATGGCGGAGTTCGATGCGAGCTCCCCCCACACCGCGACGGTGGCCCCTCCCACCTCCACGACTATGATGTCGCCCTGTTTGGCGATGTCGATGGCCTCCACCGGTTTGGCCCAGTCGCCGTTGGTCGTCTGGACCGTGAGGGCCCTCCCCACCATCTTGGCGTTGCGCTCTATGTAGGGATGGAGTCCGAGGATGACGCCCTTCTTGTGGTAGGCGTCCGATATGTTGCAGGTCGAGACCTTGGAGAACGCCTCGAAGAGCCCCTCCTCCGTGTACTTCTTGGCCACCGCGTTGTCTATCCTCAGGCCCTTCATGGCCTTCTTTATGTTCGCCGCGGCCCCCTTTATGTCGTCGGTCTTGGTGATGCCTCCGCCGACGATGATGTCGTAGGCCCCCGCCTCTATGTAGCCAGGTACCGTGTCCGCGGTGATCCCCCCTGCGACGGCCACCGGTATGGAGACCGCCTTGACTATCTCGCGCAGGATATCGACGGGGGCCTCTCTGCCCCTCATCTGGGTGTCTATGCCCATGTGCAGGCATATGTAGGCGACGCCGAGCTTCTCGACCTCCCTCGCCCTCTCGACCTGGTCCGGCACGTTGATCATGTCCACCATGATCTCGGTCCCGTACTTCCTTCCTGATTCCACGGCCTCCGAGATGGTGGAGTCCTCGGCGAGACCGAGCACGGTCACGATGTCGGCCCCCGCCTTGGCCATGATCTCCACCTCGAAAGCCCCCGTGTCCATGGTCTTGGTGTCCGCTATGATCTTATGTCCCGGGAACGTCCTCTTGACGGTGCGGACGGCCTCGGTACCCTCGCTTTTGATGAGAGGGGTGCCGACCTCGATCCAATCGGCCCCGCCTTCGACCGCTTCCTGTGCGATGCCGATGCTCCTCTTGAGCTGCATCATGTCAAGGGCAACCTGTAAAACCGGTTCCATGCCGACGCAATCGCGTTTCGCATATTTTAATGGTCAAGAATACTGCTCAGCTCGCCCGTCAATCATCAGTGTTCAGCTCAATGAAACGATCATCATCGCAGCGTTTTTCCCATTGGTCATACGATAATTTAATGCTGTTGTTCGGCATCGTCGCTTCCATCATGGCCCTTCTGAAGAAAGCCGAGAAGAAATACCGCATCCTCTTCGTGGACAGCCTCAACGACCTGTCCTCGCAGTTGGCGGAGCATTACGCCAGGAAATTCTATTCCGGAACGTATGACGTGTACAGCGCCGGACCCAAGCACGACATCGTGGACTGCGACCTCCTTTCCGTGATGTACTGCAACGGGGAGGACCTCAGGGACCAGGTCTCCAAGGACTTCTCCGACAAGCGTTTCCTGCCAGAGGACGACAGATTCGATTTCGTCGTGTACACGGAGAAGGAGGTCTTCGACAGACTCGCGCACAAGTCCCCGTGGCAGGGCGTGCAGATCTGCGCCCACATGGGGAGCAGGGCCGAGTTCACCGCCACCGACGATGCGGAACTGGCCGAGCAGCTGCTCGCCATGGCCGACCGCATCAGCGCATGGGTGAGGGAGAACATGGACGACCCGGGCAAACTCGGGTCCCTGGTATCCGCATGATACCCGTCTTAGTCTACGACAGGGACCAGTGCGACCCCAAGAAGTGCACGGCCAAGAGGATGGAGAAGTTCGGACTGGCCAAGGAGGTCCCTCTGAACAGGATCCCTCCCGGGGCCGTGGTCCTCTCGCCGTACGGGGAGATGACGCTGAACCCCGCCGACGCGAAGCATGCGCACAGGGGGTTGGTCGTCCTCGACCTCACCTGGACCCACATAGACGAGATCCCCCGCATACGCGGGGAGAGGGCCAGGAAGCTCCCCTACCTGGTGGCCGCCAACCCCATCAACTGGGGGAAGCCGTGGAGGCTGAACAGCGCTGAGGCGGTCCTGGCCGCCCTCCTGATAATGGGGTTCGACGAGCAGGCGGAGCTGTTCATGCCGCGTTTCAACTGGGCCGGGGAGTTCGTCAACCTCAACAGGGCGCTGCTGGACGAGTACAGGACGGCGAGGGACTCGGACGACGTGCAGAGGATGTCCGACGAGTACGTCGAATCCATAACCCGGGAGGAGCGCCCCTCCTCCGAATGACGCCCGCGGCTGATTGCAGTCAGTAACATTATTTTAGAAGTTGACCATGTATCGGGGAGTTATGCCGGACGAGCTTTTGGAGATGATTTGGAAGGCCCTCGGCGACGACCGCATATCGACCAGCGAGGCCGCCGCGAGGCTCGAGGATTACTTCAAATACAGATGTCCGGACGACCTGATCAAGACCATGAACAAATACCGCAAGGCGGGCCTCGTCAAGGGGAAGGTCTCCTTCGAGGACGGCGGTTGGATATGGTGGGCCGACGGGGAGTGCCGTTCCAGGTACACGCAGCGAACGGGCTGACGGAGGATAAGATGACTAGCTACCAGGATGCCGAAATCACCGAGGAATGGGACCGGCTGTTCAGCAAAGAGGAGTATCGGCAGGCGCTCAGGGAGATCGCCGATATGTACCCCGAGAAGAAGAGCCTGTTCGTCAGATACGACGACATGGACATGCAGAGCGCCGATTTCGCCACCCTCGTCCTCGAGGAGCCGGACCGCTGCCTCAAACTGGCGGAGGCGGTGGCCAAGGAGTCGATGCCCCCCTCCTGGGACCCCGTCAACAAGATCAGCATCAGGCTGATCAGGCTGCCGCGCGATGCCAAGGTCGGCATAAGGAACCTGAGGGCGAGGCACCTGAACAAGATGGTCGCCCTGGAGGGGTTGGTCAAGAAGGTCACCCCCGTGAAGCCGAGGATGACGCTGGCACTTTACAACTGCGCCCGCTGCGGGGCGCCGATATGGCAGCCGCAGGACGGCATGATCCTCCAGGAACCCCTCATGTGCCCCAACCCCAACGGCAGCTGCAACAAATCCGCCAACCGCTTCATACTCGACGAGGGAGGGTCGATCTACACGGATACCCAGAAGGTCGAAATCCAGGAGAGTCCCGAGGGGTTGAAGGGAGGTGCGCAGCCCCAGAGGCTGGGCGGATACATAGACGACGATATAGCAGGCATCGTCACCCCCGGCAACAGGGTAACGATAAACGGCATCATCCGTTCCGCCGAGAAGACGGAGAGGACCAAGACCACCGTGTTCGAGGTCTACGTCGACGTCGTGTCGATAGAGTTCGAGCAGCACGAGTACGACGAGATCCAGATTACCGAGGACGACGAGAAGGCCATCATAGAGATGTCGAAGGACCCGGACCTCTTCCAGAACATAATCGCCTCCATCTCCCCTACCATAAAGGGGATGAACGAGGAGAAGGCCGCCATCGCCCTGCAGCTGTTCGGCGGGACCCGCAAGGTCATGGACGACGGGTCCGTGATCAGAGGAGACATACACGTCCTGCTCATCGGAGACCCGGGAGTCGCGAAGTCCCAGATCCTCCGTTACATGTCGTCGTTGGCCCCCAGGGGCATATACGCCTCGGGCAAGTCCGCCTCGGGCGCCGGTCTCACCGCGGCCGCCGTGAGGGACGAGTTCACCGGCGAATGGGCGCTGGAGGCCGGTGCCCTCGTCCTTGCGGACAAGGGTCTGGCCTGCATCGACGAACTCGACAAGATGTCCAACGAGGACAGGTCGTCCCTGCACGAGGCGATGGAGTCCCAGAGGATCTCCGTGGCCAAGGCCGGCATCACGGCCTCGCTGCAGTGCAGATGCTCCATGCTCGCCGCGGCCAACCCCAAGCTGGGGAGGTTCGACCTCGAGAACAGCACCATAGTGAGCCAGATCGACCTGCCTCCCGCCCTGATGTCCCGTTTCGACCTCATCTTCGTGCGTACCGACAAACCGGACGAGAAGAGGGACCGCGACATAACGGAGCACATACTCAAGGTCCACCGCCGCGGGGAGGCGCTGCAGGTCGACGAGACGGTCAAGCTCGACGGCGTCGACCTGAGGGGGATAAAGGAGAACACCCAGTCCATAACGCCCCGTTACGACGTGGAGGCCCTCAGGAAGTACGTCGCCTATTCGAAGCGCATAATCCCGGTGATGAAGCAGGAGGCCGTCGACATGATCCAGAACGACTACATGTCGATAAGGAGGTCGGGCGACGAGACGGGTTCCGTGCCCATAACCGCCAGACAGCTGGAGGCGTACGTCCGCCTGTCCGAGGCGTCCGCCAGGATGAGGCTGAGCCCCGTCGTCGAGGCCCAGGATGCGAGGAGGGCCATAGACCTCATCAAGTACTACCTGAAGAAGATCGCCGGGACCGAGGGCGGGGGGTTAGACATAGACTCCCTCACCAGCGGGATATCCTCCAAGGACCGCAAGGGGATCCCGACCATCGAGGGCATAATGCGGCTCGAGCCCTCCGGCATGGAGGAGGAAGACATAATAACGCAGGCGGCGGCGAACGGCATCGGCGAGGCCGAGGCCAAGCGCCTGCTGCAGAGGATGAAGGGCTCCGGGGTCATATACCAGGTGCCGGACGGAAACAATAAGGTAATCTACAGACTTACCAACAAGGGCTGAGGGACATGTCAGGAAATTTCTACTTCAAGGCCCACAGGCATCCCAAGGAGGTCATGCTGGCCGTGTGCGACGAGGAGGTGCTGGGTCAGACCTTCTGCGAGGGCGAACTGCGCATCACCGTGGGGAAGGGGTTCTACGGAGGCGACCTCATCGAGGAGGAGGAGCTCAGGTCCCGTCTGGGTATGTTCACCATAGTGAACATCGTCGGTAACAGGGCCGTGGAGATAGCCATCGCCGAGGGCGTCGTCGACCCCGAGGCCGTCATAGTCATAGACGGGGTAAAACACGCACAGGCGGTGACGCTGTGAACGGATTCTGTGTGGAATGCGGGAAGGAGACCGACAGCACCATCAACGGCCTCTGCATGGAGTGCTTCCTCAAGGACAGGACCCTCATCACCCTCCCCGACCACGTCGACCTCTACGTGTGCACCAACTGCGAGCAGTTCTTCTGGCACGGCGAGTGGCGGTCCATGGACAGGGAGGCGGCCGCCGTGGCCGCGGCGAGGGAGGCGCTGTCCTGCATAAAGGAGGGGAAGGTCGTCTCGACATCCCCTTCCGTCTCGTATCTGGACGATTACAACCTGTCGGTCACCCTGGCATGCCGCGTGCAGATAGGGGACGTCGTCGCGGACGCCATCGCCGCCACGGTGGTGCGCGTCAAGAACACGGTCTGCAGGATCTGCTCCAGGCGTCTGGGCAACTACTACGAGGCCATACTGCAGATAAGGACGTCCGAGAAGACGCTGTCCAAGGACCTGCAGGACGAGGTCCTCGCCCGCGTGGAGAAGTCGGTGGACGAGGCGATGGCGACCGACGACAACGTGTTCATAACCAAGATGGAGATCGTCCCCGGAGGGGTCGACGTCTATCTTTCGCTGATCGCCGTCGGGAGGGCCCTCACCAAGGAACTCAGCGAGGCTTACTGCGCCGACACCAACGAGTCCGCCAAGCTGGTCGGTCAGTCCAGGGACGGGTTGGACGTGTACCGCGTGAACTACCTCGTCCGCCTCCCGGAGTTCCATGTGGGGGACATCGTCATCTTCAGGAAGCACTACTACCTGCTCGCCCGCGTGTCCAGCCAGGGGGGCAAGCTCATCGCGCTCAGCGGATTCAGGGAGACGTCCGTCAAGCGCCAGGACATGTCGGAGATCAAGGTCTACTGCAAGGCCGCCGACATCGGCACCGCCGACGTGATCACCGTCTCCGACGGCGAGGTCCAGGTCATGGACCCGTCCAACTACTCCATGGTGGACCTCCTGGTCCCCAGGGATGCGGAGATCGGGGAGAAGGTCAGGATCGTGAGGATAGAGGAGGTCCTCTACTTCGTACCCTGAGGAGGAGATAGAGATGGTTGTGAAACTTCCGGAGACAACGGAGAAGGTCGTGGAGAACCTGCTGCGCCTGGCCAATACGAAGATACCCGAAGACATAGGGTGGGCCCTCGAGGCCGCCGCGGAGTGGGAGACGGACAAGACGGCCTATGCGCAGTTCGGGGCGATACTTGACAACATCAGGAAGGCGGAGCACCTGGGGAAGCCGATGTGCCAGGATACCGGGATCCCGATATTCTACGTGCGCGGGAGGTTCGATTCCTCTATATCCCGGGACATCGCCGAGGCGGTCAGGAGATCCACGGCGAACATACCCATGAGACCCAACACGGTGGACCCTTTCACCAGGGCCAACCACGGCGACAACCTCGGCGACGGCATGCCCTGCGTGCACTACATCCCGACCGACGACGACTTCACGGAGATAACGGTCCTCCTGAAGGGGGCCGGATCGGAGAACATGACCCGGCTGGGTATGCTTAATCCCGCGGACGGCATGGGCGGGGTGAAGAGGTTCATCATCGATTCCGTGCTGGACGCCGGAGGGCGCCCCTGTCCGCCCGGCATAGTGGGCGTGGGGATCGGAGGGACCTCGGACGAATGCGTGGCCATGGCCAAGAGGGCTCTGCTGGAGCCCCTGGACCACGAGGACCCGGACCCATTCATCAAGGAGTTGGAGGAGGAACTCTTCGTGAAGCTGAATTCCAGCGGACTGGGACCCATGGGTCTCGGCGGCAGCACCACCGTGCTGGGAGTCAAGATAAGGAAGGCAGCCTGTCACACGGCCAGCCTGCCCGTGGCCGTCAACATCGGCTGCTGGGCGACCCGCCGCGCAAGTGCCAGGATAACCGGTTCCGACATCAAGTACTCGCAGGGGGCCATCCTGTGATCCTCCTCACCGCACCGCTCTCCGAGAAGACGGTCAGGGGGTTGTCTCTGGGCGACGTGGTGCATCTGAGCGGTCCCGTGGTCACGGGCAGGGACGACGTCCACATCCGCGCCCTCGAGTACCTGGACGAGGGGAAACCGGTGCCCAACTGCCTCGAGGGGGCGGTCATCTACCATTGCGGCCCCATAATGAGGAAGATGGACAGCGGCAGGTTCTCCGTCGTGGCCGCGGGTCCGACCACGAGTGCCAGGATGAACTCTCTCGAGCCCCGTTTCATACGCGAGTTCAACATCCGCGCCATAATAGGGAAGGGAGGGATGTCCCGGGGGGTCGCCGATGCCATGAAGGAGGTCGGCTGCGTGTACCTCGCGGCCACCGGAGGGGCGGCCGTCTCCCTCGCCGAGGGTCTCTCCGAGACGGTCGGTTCGGAATGGGACGACCTCGGTATGCCGGAGACCATGTGGAAGTTCAACGCGAGCAGACTGGGCCCTCTGGTCGTCGCCATGGATTCCAACGGGGACAGCCTGTACGAGAAGGTCAGGAACGGTCTGAAAAGGGATTACTGAATCTTCCGTCGCCGGCCTCCGGGTTCAATTCCCGGGACCGTTTCCGTCGGAGCGCTTGCGGAGGATCATGGCGGAGAGTGCGACGGAGATACCCAGTACTATGCACATGAACATGAGGAAGTGGGTAAGGTCCATTCCCAGGTACGTTGCGGAATCCCTTTTGACCAGCTCCACCTGTTCCTGGGAACTGCCCTTCACCACCGTCGCGGTGATGTTTTCGGTTTCGAAACCGTCGGCGGACACCTCGAGTTCATAATCCCCTATGATGAGCCCGGCCATGCTGAACATTCCGGAACTGTTGGTTTTGCCGTAGTAGCTCGTTCCATCCTCGGAGGTCAGTTTCACCTTCGCCCCTATCACCCCGTTCCCTTCGTGGGTGACGCT
Organism: Candidatus Methanomethylophilus sp. UBA78; assembly: GCA_002503545.1. GTDB lineage: Archaea > Thermoplasmatota > Thermoplasmata > Methanomassiliicoccales > Methanomethylophilaceae > Methanomethylophilus. The sequence continues at coordinate 1,249 of DARY01000002.1, read as the reverse complement.
TATGATGATCTCCCCCGTGGTCGTGGCCATGGTGAAACACGAGAGTCCGTCCGCCTTATCGGATGTGATGAGGTATGTGCGGACAGTGTTCCCCGATTCCTCGGTTGTCGTGGGAGACGGAAGGGAAAGTTGGTATGCTGTGAGTCCGTTCACTGTTATGGGGTTTTTATCATCCGCATACTTCGACAGGGACCTTAGGCTGTACTCCTCCAGGGAGAACGCTATGTAGCAGGTCGTCGGATACGAACTCATGTCTATTGTGAAACGGCCCTTGTCTTCCGACGAGGTCGTGCCACTGGCTATGAAGGTTCCATCCGAGCTGTATATGGACACCTCCACTCCGGCCAGGCCTACGTTGCCGCTGCTGAACTCCTCGTTCACATAACCGGTCAGTCTGTACACCGTCGCGGCATCGGAACCGTCGCTTTCCAACACGAGGGATGCGGGTACGCATAGGACCACTGCGGCGATGGCTGCGATCAGTACAGAGCGACGCATGTACTAGCAATCGGTTTTTCTCTATTATAACTTCGTCTTCTCGGTTTCACACTCCGGCATGTGCCGCAGAGGGTCCGTTCCATGGGCTGCGAGGCGGGATCCCTGCCGTCCAGAGCACCATATTTTATAGTACGTGGGGTTAGGGACTCCGAATTAATCCTCATTCGGCGGTGCTACGTTGGAGAAGGTAGATAGGAAGTACGGAATGGACGAGGTCCTCGACATGATGGAGCCCCTCGTTTCCAAATGGTTCAGGGAGAGGTTCACCTCCCTTACGGAACCGCAGTCGATGGCGATCCCCGTCATCCACGAGAGGAAGAGCGTACTGGTCTCATCGCCCACCGGGTCGGGAAAGACCCTCACCGCCTTCACGAGCATCCTCAACCAGCTGATCAAGTACTCCTCGGAGGGGACCCTCGAGGAGAGGGTCTACTGCATCTACATATCCCCCCTCAAGGCCCTCGCCAACGACGTCAACAGGAACCTCACCGAGCCCCTTATGCAGATGAAGGAGCTGGCGGCCCGCGAGGGGATGGTCGTCCCCGAGATAACGGTGGCCGTCCGTTCCGGCGACACCCCGCAGAACGAGAGGCAGAAGATGGTCCGCCATCCCCCGCACATCCTCATCACGACCCCGGAGTCCATGGCCCTCATCCTCGCCTCCCCCAAGTTCAAGGAGGCCATAAAGAAGGTCGAATGGGTGATCCTCGACGAGATCCACGACATCTGCGACTCCAAGAGGGGCGCCTTC
>DARY01000026.1 GCA_002503545.1 Candidatus Methanomethylophilus sp. UBA78 | reverse complement strand
GTCTTCATCGTCAACGACGGAACCCGCCCCACCCCCACCGCGAAGGTGCTGGACGCCCTCTCCAAGAGGATGGACCTCCGTGTCGCCAGGTACCTCATCGCCACCGGTACCCACAGGGCTCCGACCGAGGAGGAGTACAGGAACATCTTCGGTGCCCACCTCGAGGGACTCAGGGACAGGATAATCGTCCACGACGCCAAGCAGTCTGAGTGCGTGAACCTGGGGACCTCCAAGAACGGCACCCCCATGGAGGTCAACAAGATCGCCGTCGACGCGGACAGGCTGGTCATAATCACCTCCGTCGAGCCCCACTACTTCGCCGGATGGACCGGGGGGAGGAAGTCCTTCCTGCCCGGAGTCGCATCCTTCGCCACCATCGAGACGAACCACAGGATGGCCGTGGGGATGGAGGCGCAGGCCCTCGCGCTCGAGGGGAACCCGGTCCACGAGGACATGATGGATGCCCTCGAGGTCGTCAAGGGGAAGAAGATCTTCTCCATCCAGATCGTGATGGACCGCCACCAGAACCTGTACAAGGTGGCCTCGGGCGAGCTCAACCCCGCCTTCGAGCAGGCCGTCAAGTGGGGGGAGGAGGTGTTCATCGTCCCCGTCCCCGAGAAGGCGGACGTCGTCATATCCGTCGCGCCCTACCCGATGGATGTGGACCTCTACCAGTCCCAGAAGGCGCTCGACAACGGGAAGTGGGCGCTGAAGAAGGGCGGCATAATCGTGATGGTCTCGAAGTGCAGGGAGGGCATCGGACACGACAGCTTCCTCAAGCAGCTCTCCACCTCCAAGGACCCGAGCGTCGTCATCGAGAACATAAAGAAGGGCTACAAGCTCGGCTACCACAAGGCCGCCAAGATGGCGGAGATCGCGACGTGGGCCGACATATGGGCGGTCACGGACCTCGACGACTCCATAATCGAGAGCGCCAACATGACCCCCAAGAAGACCGTGGCCGAGGCCCTGAAGGACGCCCTCGCGGCCAGACCGGACGCCAGGGTGATGGTCCTGGCCGACGGCAGCGTGACCATACCCCGCCCCAAGGAGGAATGAAGATGAGTGAAACGGTATTTACTTCCGAGAACATTGAGAAGGTCAGGGAGGCCCTCTCCACCTGTACGATGTGCGGCTTCTGCAAGAGCGTATGCCCCTCTTTCAAGGCTATAAACTGGGACACCGACCTCTCCAGAGGGCGCATAGTCCTGACCTACGGACTGTCCGTGGGCCAGCTGGAGCCCGACGAGTCCGTCGTCAAGTCGATGTACACCTGCACCACCTGCGCGGACTGCGTCAGGAGATGCCCCTCCAAGGTCGAGATCGTGGACATCATCGAGCTCTGCAGGGCCGACCTGGTGGCCAACGGCCACATCCTGCCCAAGCACAAGACCATGTGCGAGAACATCCTCGAGTACCACAACCCGTTCGCGGAGAAGAAGCCCGTGTCCGAGGTCATGAGGGAGTGGGGCTACGAGCCGCACAGCGCACCCGTCGCCTACTTCGCCGGATGCACCGCCACCTACAGGACGGTGGAGACGGCCAGGTCCACCCTCTCGATACTCAAGAAGCTCGGCGTGGACTTCACCACCCTCGACGAGATCTGCTGCGGGTCCGTCATGAGCAGGGTCGGCTGGTCCGAGAAGGACCGCGTGGAGATCTACAAGAGGAACGTCGAGTCCATCAAGGCGCTCGGCGTGAAGACCCTCGTCCTCTCCTGCGCCGGCTGCTACAGGATGTTCAAGATGGAGTACCCCAAGTACGTGGAGGTACCCTTCGAGGTCCTCCACATGACCGAGTTCCTGGCCAAGCAGAAGCTCAACCTCACGCCCCTCGGGGATGTAACGGTGACCTACCACGACCCGTGCCACCTCGGAAGGCACTGCGGCGTATACGATGCGCCGAGACAGGTCATCGCCCAGTTCCCGGGGGTCAAGTTCAAGGAGATGGCCTTCAACAGGCAGTTCAGCCACTGCTGCGGAGGCGGCGGAGGAGTGCGCGCGGCCTATCCCGAGGAGGCGGCGAGGATCGCCGACACCCGTGTAGCCGAGGCCGATTTCGCCGATATCATCATAACCACCTGCCCGTTCTGCGTCACCAACCTGGGTGCGCAGGCCAAGGGCAAGGACATCAAGGTCGTCGACCTCGTCGAACTGGTGGATGCGCATCTGCAATGAGGGCGTCCGACCTCAGGAGGGGCGGGAGGTCCCGCCCCTTCATAATGGGCATACTGAACGTCACTCCCGACTCCTTCTCGGACGGGGGGCTCTGGAACTCCCCCGACCGGGCTCTGGCACATGTGTGCGAGATGGTGGAGGCGGGAGCCGACATCATCGACGTCGGCGCCGAGTCCACTCGTCCCGGGGCCGACTGCGTCCCGTGCGACGAGGAGATGCGCAGGCTCATCCCCGTTCTGAAGGAGATAATGCCCTCGCTTTCCGTACCGGTGTCGGTCGACACGTACAAGGCCTCCGTCGCGGAGGCGGCGGTCGGCGCCGGGGCATCCATCATAAACGACGTATGGGGGCTTTAGGACCCCGATATGGCCTCCACGGCCGCCCGTCTCGACGTCCCCCTGGTCGTCATGAGCTCCTACGGGAGCTCCAAGACGTTCAAGAGCGATTTCATAGGGGAGGACATACTCGCCTATGCAGGGGACTTCATAATGAAAAGGATAGATCTGGCACATGAGGCCGGGGTCAGGGACGACAACCTGATCGTCGATCCCGGCATAGGGTTCGGGACCACTCCCGGCCAGAGCATGGAGATCCTCCGCAACAGCTCCTACTTCTCCTTCGGCGGGAGGTATCCCGTCCTGATAGGTCCGTCCAGGAAGAGGTTCCTCTCGGCGAAGTTCCCCGGATTGGATGCGGACGACGCCACCGCCGAAGCCTGCGCGATGGCAGACTCCAGCGGGGCCGACGTCCTGAGGGTCCACGATGTGGCGCGCGTGATACGCCGCCTGTCGTGAATCAGATGTCCTTGTAGTCGCTATTCTTCCTCTCGACCGCCGCCCGGTGCTTCTTGCGGGCCCCTATGAACTCCCCGATGGGCACGATGACGCACACCAGGGTCACGAACAGGGCGAACCTGGCAAGACCCTTCACTCCGATCTCTATGCTCTCGAGACCCTGGTTCTCGGCTATGCTGGGTATCTCGATGCTGGTGGCGGCGGAGTCCAGGAGCAGCGTGAGCCACAGGGCGATCGCGATGCACCTCAGTATCCCTATCGCCAGCTTCCCCCCGCTCCCGGAGCCGAAGTAGTTGCCGATGTTCGCGAGTATGAGGATGGGCAGGTAGGAGACCAGGGTGTTGAACACGAATCCCCCGGGACTGAGCATCTCCCGCATGGAGTCGCTCATGTCGAGCGGGTTCCCGATCTTCCCCGATTCCATGTACGAGGCCATCATGAGGACCAGTATCACGATGATGACGTACTCCAACAGCGAGAAGATGACCTTCTTCGTCACCCTCGCCTTGCTGTTCAGGTAGGGTGCATCGTTCTTCTTCAGGATCTTGACGGCGTCCTCGGAGGTCATGCGCTCCCTCCGTAGAATGCCTCGACCATCTTCGCGAAGGATTCGGCCTGCTCCTTCGTCACCGTGCATGTTCCGGATGAACCCCCGCTGTAGTTGAGGGTGAGGGTGTCGTTGTCCTCGAAGTGCTCCTTGAAGAAGGACGACATCTCCTCGTACGCCGTACCGTCGGTTCCGCTGGCCGTGAAGGTCACGTTCCTGCCGTCTCCGGATATGTAGAGTTCGAAACCCACGTCGCTCAGGCCCTCTATGCCGATGGAGCATTTCCCATCGGTGTCGCAGACGTCTTTGGCGACCTTCACTATATCCTCTGTGAAGGAACCTGCTGGCACATCGAGTTTCATCGTCGCGGTGTTGCCGGTCTGCTCAACGGAGACGCCGCCTTCGAAGCCCATATCCACCCTGAGATTCAGGCCCAGGTCGATGATGTTCTCCTCCTGGAACTTCAGATAGGAGAAGTGGAGTTTGGCCAGTACGGGGGTCTTGATCTCCTCCCCCGAGGAGTTGGCGGCCAGGCTGGCGAGCACCACATAGGCGGGAACCTTCAGGGTGGCGGATTCCGTCGTTATCACGGTCTTGGCCGGTATGGTCCCGATGTCTATGGTCCCGAGATGGTACTTCTGGCCGCCCGCATCGAGGGACAGTTCGATGTACACGTCGGTGATGTCCGACGGCATCTTCGAGTCTATTATGAATTTCTGGGTCGATATGGTCAGGTCCATGCCTTCGTATGCGACGGTGTTGTTCGTGCTCTCGTCGGCTTTCACATCCACGGGCGGGTACTCGGTGGGTATGGCGGTCGTGAATACGCCATAGCAGCAGCCTACCACGATGGCCAGTACGAGTAACTCCGAAACGATTTTCGGGCCGTTCATGGGAACATTAATCCGCTACGATGTTATAATGATGCGCCTTCGGCATCAGAACACGAATCCCGCAACGAGAATCGCAGCCGCTCCGGCGACCGCGACGGCGGCCAGACCGATCTCGCGGATACGTTCCTTCCTGATCTTCTTCTGGTCGCGCTCGTAGCATTCCATCGAGCAGTAGGCCTGTTCGAACGGAACCGCACATCCGCAGAATCTGCAGTGGTCGTGGTCTACCGGATCAGCCATGGATGCTGCATGTAATCTATTCCTTTTAAAACTTGAAGTATGATTTGTAGGACATGGATGTCACGGACGGTTCCGACCCCCATATCCCTCCGGCGTGGTACGACGGCAGCCGTACGGCCAACGCACGGGTGCTCGTGGTGGGCGCCGGTTCCCTCGGCGAGGAGGTGCTGCAGGCACTGTTCGCATGCGGGTTCCGCCGCATGCTCATCGTGGATCCGCGCACGGTCGGGAAGGACGACATAGGCCGTCTGCCCCTGGCCGCGGAGAGCGATGTCGGAAGGTTCCGTTCCGAAACGGCATCCAGGCGTATGCGGGAGAAAACGACCTGTCCCGGGTTCGCCTACCACGCGGGGTACGTCCGTGAATTGGACGGATGGAATTTCGAAGTGATAGTCGGTTGCACCGGAGATGTGGATACGAGGCTCTTCGTGAATGCGCGTGCGCGCACCTACGGGGTCCCGTACATCGACGTCACGGCCGACGGAACGAGAGGGAAGTTACAGGTGGTTCTCGCCAAGGGCCCCTGTGCGGAATGCGGCATGGGCCGTCTCCGCACGATGGGGCTCGGAGCCGGTCCGTCCCGCGAACGGGCGGCGGCGAGGACGAGGGCGGATCCGTCGACGGAGAGAAGGATGGCCTCTCTGGCCTCCGGGGAGGCTCTGCGGATCGCCTGCGGGAGGAGCGACCTGTGTACCAAAGGGATGCTTTACTACGATGGGGCGGACGGATCGACCTACACGATCGCTTTGAGCGTGGATCCGAAATGTCCCAACCATAGCGGGGAAGGATCTAAATGGACATCGAAGTCGTCAATGCAAGGGACGGGGCCTCTCTGAAACTGGAATTCTCCGACGGGGCGGTCGCCGATCCACTGTTCCGTATCGTGGAGGAATACTGGGGAGAACGGTCTGGCACATATCTCCTGAGGAACGGCACCGACATCATACCGCCGGGGACCCGTCTGATATGCGGGGAAACGTATTACGTAGTCCCAGCGCCTTGGGAGTTCAGATGAGGGAGATAACCGAACGCAGACGCATATCGAAGGCGGAGCTCTTCGTCAACGAAGTGCTGTTCGACCGGATAGCCGACGCCTCCGAGGAGGCGTATTACGGGGAGGGCGATGCAGAAGGTCTGATACTGGGACATCTGTTCCGCGATGACCTCGGCGTGTACGGAATAGCCTCGGGCATCGGTGCCGGAACGGAAGATGCCGACGGGGCCATAGGCTGGTTCAGGATGTCCTCCGACGGGACCGCGATGACCCAGAGGGACATGGAGAAGCACATGGCGCTGTTCGGTGCGGGGAAGGCGTTCGCGGTGATGGTGGACGGTGCGGAGTCCTCCTTCGCGATATACTCCGTGGAGGACGGCGTCCCTCGCAGGATACAGGCGGCGGTCATGGAGGGCTGATCATACCCAGATGGCGTGTCTGGAGCGCATGTCCTCTTCCGTGGTGCCCTTGCGCTTCATGAGGATCGGCACCATGCAGTCGAAGAGCATCAGGACAGTGTCCTCGAATATGGTTCCGAGGGGAGCGAACTCGGCGGATTTGCCGTCCTCCATCGGATCTATGACTATGCAGGTGTCGGAGGCCTTGGCCAGGTCGCATTTCTTGTTGGAGGTCACGCACACGACGTGCGAACCGATCCTTCTGGCTATGCGTGCGGTCTTGGTGACCGACATGGTCTTCCCGGTGTTGGATATGAGGATGGCCAGGTCGCCCTTGGCTATGATGGGGGTCGTCATGTCCCCGACGAAGTAGACCTGGAGGCCCAGCTGCACCAGGCGCACCGCGAACATCTGTCCGACGAGGCCCGACCTCCCGGCGCCGAAGATGAAGATGCGGTTGCTGGAAAGGATCAGGTCGACCAGGCGGTCGCGGTCCTCGGCGGGGATGCGCTCGAGGGTCCTCTTTATGCGGTCCTCCAGATAGTCGATGGTCTCCAAGGGTCCCGCCTCCGGCGTCAGTCCTCGTCGTTGGGGTCGGCCGGAGCGAGGGTGCCGTTGGCCACGCGCTCGGCCTCGTCGGTCTTCTTCTTGTCCTTGAGGTACTTCGCGGCCTTCTTGGAGAGGACCCTCTCGGTGAGCGTCCTCATGTACACGGCGTCGTGCTCCAGCAGCGGCGAGGACGAGATCAGGGTGATCTCGGGCATCATGTCCGCCAGGCACTCGGCGAGCCTCTCGAACTTCAGGTCCCCTTTCTTCAGGGGGGTGAGCCACCTCTCGTTGCCGTCCGCATCGAACTCCACGTTCGAGAAGGACGAGTAGACCCCGTCCTTGGAATACGGGACGAACTGGCCTATGAGGTCGGAGAAGTCCGTCGAGGTCACGAGGGAGCCCTTGGTCCTGGACTGGTACTGTGCGAAGTTGAGGACCGGGACGACCGTCCCCTTGAAGGTGTCGCAGAGGTCGAGGACCTGGTCGAGGGAGCCCCAGACATCCTGCTGTCCGGTGACCTCCACCCCGAGGCGGGGCTTCAGCTTCATGGACTTCCACCATTTCACGAGCTCCCTGACGTTGCCCATGATGTTGGATTCGGTCTCCTCCCTGTCCCTCTTGGGGTCGTAGGGTCCGAGGTTGGTGACCACGACGCTCCCGCCGAGGGCGTTGAGGATCACCCCGCCGTTCCTGATGGTGTTGAAGCACTGCATGGACAGGGTCTCCGGGGGCATCTCCGCATACTCGTCGTCCTCCTCCGGCGGTTCGTAGGACTCGTCGTAGAGAGGTCCCCCGAGGTCCATGTAATAGGGGGTGTGCAGGGAGAGCGAGACGTCGTGCCTGCGGGCCATGTTGCCGAGGGCGTAGAGGTCGTTGAAGCAGTAGGCGATCCCGGAACCCATCTCGAGGAGGTTGTCCTCCTCGTTTATGATCTCGTCAGGGTCGTAGACTATGTCGTCCTCGCCCTTGTCTATGCCGATGACGAATCCGGACTCCCCTCCGAGTTCCCTTATGGTCATGCCGACCTCCTCGTCCTCGTCGGGTGCGCGGAAGAACGTCTTGGGTCTGACCATCTGTATCTCGAGGGCGGTGAGGGCGAGGTTGTGAACGTCCTCTATGCCGTCTTTCAGGGTGCGTCCCTTGCAGGACAGCGGAATACCGGCGGGTCCGTATCTTATCATGGACAATCACTGATGGTCCATCAACAAGAATTATAGTATTAAACCTTAGCCACACATCCCGATTGTGCGTACCTTTCAGGTTCCGGAGCGGGGGAGGGGGCATTCCGCCCCTCCCGGGTCAGACGAAGGTGACCCTGTCCTCCCTCCTCTTCCTGTCGGAGTGTTTGATGGAAGGTCCTCCGGCGGGGTATCCGCAGGGTATCATGCAGATGACCTCGTAGTCTTTCGTCATGGGGAGGATCCTCTTTAGGGCGGCCGGGTCGAAGTCCCCCACGTACGTCCCCCCGAGGCCCAGGTCCGCGATCTGCATCAGGAGGCATGTGGCGAATATCACCGAGTCCGCCTCCCCCTCGTCCTTGTCGTCGTAATCCCTGACCCACGAGATCTCGGGGTCGTAACCCACCACCATGATGCACGGTGCGTTGAACGTGAACTTGCAGCATTTCTTCAGTTCTTCGCGGTACTTCTCGTCCTGGATCACCCACAGGTGCACGGGCTGGCTGTTGATCGCGCTCGGTGCGGCCAGTCCCGCATCGATGATTATGTCCAGCTTGTCCTGTTCTATGGGCCTGTCTTCGAACTTCCTGCAGGAGTATCTCGCACGCACGAGGGCTTTGAAATCCATGGTCCGCAATGGCCCGGTGCCTATATATGGGGTGGTGCGTACAGGCTCCCGCCGCCGGCCCGGGGCCGGAGACCGCGACGTCCGTCGCTTTATTATTATATTATTACTGTCGGAAGTAGGATAGTTTTATAAGCAGGACCAGCATACGAGCGTTTTACCCAATGTCGGGAGAGTCAGAAAATGAGCAGAACTTGCTACAAATCTAACCCCCAGCTCATCGCCCTGATCGCTGATCTGAAGGCGAAGACTAGGGAGAACCAGAAGGCTGCTATCTGGCGAGACATCGCGCTCCGGCTCGAAGCACCCATAAGGGTGAGGGCCGAGGCGAACCTCAGCAAGATACAGAAATACGCACAGGACGGAGAGACCATTATCGTACCCGGTAAGGTCCTCGCCGCCGGTGAGATCGACAAGAAAGTGACCGTCGCCGCCTACAGCTTCTCCGCCAAGGCCGCGGCAGCCATCGTCGCCGCCGGAGGAAAGACCATGACTATCAGGGAGCTGATGGAGGAGAACCCCACGGGCTCCAAAGTCAGGATCATGGGGTGAATCGAATGGTTACCGTTATCGATGGAAAAGGCCTCATCTACGGAAGGCTCGCAAGCAACGTCGCTGAGATGATCATGGCCGAGGAGGAGGTAGTCGTCCTCAACGCCGAGCAGATCATCATCACTGGCGAGAGGTCCGGGATACTAAAGTACTTCAAGACCAGGGTCGACCTCGGAGACGTCTCCAAGAGGAAGGGACCGTTCTACCCCCGCCGCGCCGACATGCTGTTCAAGAGGTGCGTCAGGGGAATGATCCCCTGGATGTCGACCAGCGGAAGGGAGGCGTACAGGCGCCTCCACGTCTTCGTCGGAGCCCCCAAGCAGTTCGAGGATTCGAACAAGGTCAGGCCCGCAGAGGCTGACAGGGAAGTCACTTGCAAATACGTCACCCTGGGAGAGGTATCCGAGTTCCTTGGGTCTAAGGTGAGATGATTCAAATGGACGCAGTCAACACCAGTGGAAAAAGGAAGACCGCGATCGCCAGGGCGGTCGTCAAAGAGGGGACCGGCAAGGTCGTCGTCAACAAGACCCCCATCGCCATCTACAGCCCGGAGCTCGCGAGACTCAAGATCGAGGAGCCCCTCCAGCTCGTTCCCGAGAAGGCGGCCAAGGTCGACATCTCCGTCACCGTACAGGGCGGAGGCGTCATGGGTCAGGCGGCCGCAGTCAGGACCGCCATCGCAAGGGGCCTCGTCGACTTCTACAAGGACGACGAGCTCGAGGCGCTCTTCAGGGCATACGACAGGACCCTCATCATCAAC
>DARY01000024.1 GCA_002503545.1 Candidatus Methanomethylophilus sp. UBA78 | reverse complement strand
GTTCCCGATGGAGGTGATTGATTTCCGAGGTTGACCGACGTCAGGGACGTGCACTCATAGAACACGTAGGATCCGAAGGATGCGGCCTCGTCAGGGATGGTGACCGACGTTAGATATGTGCATCCGTGGAAAGCAGAGTTCCCGATCGAGATGACCGAACCGGGGACGGTGTATTCCGCATCGGTCTTTCCGGCCGGATACTGCTCCAGATTGGTCCTATCTCTGTCGAACAGCACTCCGTTCTCGGAGGAGTACGCCTGGTTGGAGCCGTCGACGGTGATGGTTTCGAGGGAGGTGCAGTTGGTGAACGCTTCGCCCTCGATTGAGGTGACGGAACCGCGGATGGTCACGGATGTGAGGGAGCTGCATCCGTAGAATGCGTTCTCTCCGACGGTTACAACCGAGTCGGGTATGACGACCGATGCGAGGAGGTCGCATCCCTGGAATGCAAAATCCCCGATGGAGGTCAGACCTTTGGGCAGGGAGACCGATTTGACCACATTCCTTCCCCATTTGTTCCCATGATACGTATAATCGTACATGTCTCCGGTACCGATGACGGTGAGCGCACCCGTCTCCGTATCGTAGGTCCAGGTGAGGCTGTCCCCGCAGGAACCGCTGGTTTCCCACACGGCATCGGAGGAATCCTGAAGGTCCAGAACATAGAATCCGACGGCCGAAAGGGCGAGGACAGCCAGGGCGGTCATCGCTTTGCCGGAGAAGCGGGCGTGCCCTCTTCCGCTTGCTCCCAGGTAGCCACATTGCATGCTGGCTGGAAAACCGTTCATGGACAAATAACATGCGCAGTCTGACAATCTGGATACAATCTGAGCGCGACCGGAAACCTTCTCATTAGGTAGCGGAGTCGCCGAAAGTTGCACACTTATGCCCCTTTCGCCGTATCGACGGCCTTGTGCGAGGGCAGGGGCGGATCAGGCAGCGGTCGCCGATGTCGAGTCTTTTTATGGCAATCGTCACAAGGGGCATAGACCTATTGTATCTGGCTCCAATTGCCGCCATAACTGCTTGCGCGATACTTGTTTTTGAGGGTGGGACGAATATAGCTTTGGAGTTCCGATGGTCAGTTTCATCAATAAGTTCTATAAATACACAAAAATCGTTGACGGCATAGATATTGTCAAATTCAAGCTCCAGGCAAGTGCTGTTTTACATGGCACTCGAGGACGACGATAATGCAGGGGGGATATTCGGTGTTTACTTGTGACCTGAACGACGCATGTGATGCTGCATGTCAAGCCAAATTCTCCCAACCCATGGGACCAGAAACACATGGGAATCTTTCAGACGGACGTCTTTATCATCATATGGATGTGTACATGACTCCGGCGCATGCGTTTTTTGCAGTATGGGGAGGAATGTGATGTCGATAGCCTGCATGTTGTTTGTCGAAAAAAAGATGCCTGCACAATTGGACATACGCATCGGGATCACAAACAAAAGAATTCCCGACGAACCTCTTGAACTCGGTCATGGGGATATGTGGGACAGGTGTTTCTCTGCCAATCCTCGTCTGTTGCCAAGATATCATTACGGGTTCGTGTTCGGGCAATTCAATTTAAACGCACCCAATGAGAAGGGAAGCGAGCAGAGGAGGCATCAGGAATACGCCGAGTGCAGCAGACTATTCATTGTCCGTCTTATTAAAGAGTACGGGGTTGAACCTCTGTATATCCGTTTGCATGCCGATTATGTTCTGTCGGACGAAGACGTTGAAAATGCGGAGGAGAGGAACCTCGCACACACTGCGTTCAAAGGAAAGGACAGTCCGGAAGAATTGAAGTTCGAAACGAACAAGTTCTACAGATTCACCTGCAAATGAAATATAATTTCATTCCAGTCATTGCAGTCATCCTTGGTGTGTTGGTGGCAGTTATTGCTTATGCAGCAATAAAGTCTCAACGGCATGGGGTTTGGGATCCGCTTGGTCGAAATAGTCAGGTTCCTCTCTCATACAATGTCCTGTGGTTCGCACACGGTTCCGGAAATCGATGCGCGGCGAGGCAGTTCAAAAACTGAGAATTCAGGTCCGTTCGGCTGAGACAATCGTCGACGACCATCCCCGTTCGATTCGGTGTCACGGGCAAATCGAAGGTCTGCGATGAGAAGAACTTCTCCGCAACAATAGGTGAGAGGCTATCTTCCGTGGGTAGACAATCCCGTCGCCCGGGACTTCGTCTCAGATGCGCCATATCTTCAGCATCCTCTATGGCGAATTCCCTTTCATTATCTCCACGGACATGATTAGATGATTGCCTCCCACACATTAGAGGACGTCGTACCGGTTCCAGCTGGTGGCTGGTTCTAGTTCCGCAATTGATAACTTTTAAGTACAATAACTGAATCAAGGGATTATCCTCTGGGCAGGTAGATCAGTTGGAAGNNGTTCGAATCTCGCCCTGTCCACCTCTTTTGGTAATCTGGATTATCCATAATGTGGGCGGATTCATGTCCACCTTCGGACAGCCATCGGTTCCTCGCACAATCCATTATTGCCAATTTGGCAAACATAGGGGCATAAAAGGGGCATAAAAGGCAAATAAACCCTTCGGATCATCGTCTGACAGTCAAATACTGACCATACATTTACCGTCTCTTTTTGCCACCTTCCCTTGATATTACACCGTTTTTACGCAATTTGTCGATATGATGTCTGACAGATTTGATTGAAAGACCCGATTCGGAAGAGATTCCCACAATAGAAACGGAAGGATTGGCTGCCATAATCGATATTATCATGCGGTCGACAGGATCGAGAATGACTTCGACATTATCGAGGCCGGCATCATGATGTGCTTTGGGACGGAGCGTCACCAGCAGTCCGTTCGACATGTATGAGAACTCCGGCTCTGGGTTGCCGTTTTCCCTGCATGCGGACAGGACCCTCTTGATCCCTTGGCCCCGGCCCTCGATGTATTTCATGGTATGGAACGCCTCGGCCAGTTTCCTGTTGCATCTGACCGATGGATGGGATCCCTTGAGGTTTTCCAGAGTTATCCCCTCCGGAAGAAGACCCGAGGGATGCACCGTGAGCCTGTCCTCACAGACATATACGGCGGCCTCCCGCTGCATGCTGATTCTCCGATCCGGAGACGGTGCATTCCGTGTAAACCGTACGGGGTTCTGTAAAAGGATCGAGGGCTTCGGCCTTGCAGATAATTATCTATCCTTCCTGGGCGATTCAACCGCCGATCCAATGCAGAAGGACGATACCAATCTGACGCTGTTGTGCGATTATTACGAGTATACGATGGCCAACGGATACGTCGAGACCGGTATGTCCGAACGCATCGTCTACTTCGACGTGTTCTTCCGCAACATCCCCGACAGGGGCGGCTTCGCCGTCATGGCCGGTCTCGAACAGGTCATCGACCGCATCGAGAACATGCGGTTCGACGATTCCGACATCGAGTTCTTCCGCTCCAAGGGCACCTTCAGCGAGAGGTTCCTGGAGTATCTGCGCGGTTTCAGGTTCACGGGGGACGTGTACGCGGTCCCGGAGGGCACCCCGATATTCCCCGGGGAGCCCATCGTGACCGTGAGGGCGCCGGCCGCGCAGGCGCAGATGCTGGAGACCCTCCTGCTCCTGACGCTGAACCACCAGTGCCTGATAGCCACCAAGGCCAACCGCATAGTCCGCGCGGCCGACGGCAGGGCGGTCATGGAGTTCGGTTCCCGGAGGGCCCAGGGGAGCGACGCCGCCATCTTCGGGGCGAGGGCGGCCTACATCGGTGGCTGCGTCGGGACGGCCTGCACCATATCCGACAAGCGCTACGGCATCCCCGCCAGCGGGACCATGGCCCACTCGTGGGTGCAGATGTTCGATTCGGAGTACGAGGCGTTCCTCGCCTACTGCCGCCTGTACCCGGAGAACGCCGTCCTCCTGGTGGACACCTACGACGCGTTGGGGAGCGGGGTCCCCAACGCCATAAGGGCGTTCAGGGAGGCCGGGGTATCGAAGGGAGGCATCCGCATAGACTCCGGCGACCTCGCTTTCCTCTCCCGCAGGGCGCGCGAGATGCTGGACGCGGCCGGGCTGACGGGCATCAGGATAGTGGCGTCCAACGCATTGGACGAGTTCATCATCCGCGACCTCATAGACCAGGGCGCCCGCATAGACGCCTTCGGGGTCGGGGACCGTTTGATAACCTCCCACAGCAGCCCCGTCTTCGGCGGCGTGTACAAGCTGGCGGCCGTCGAGGACGCCGACGGGAGGATAATCCCCAAGATCAAGATCTCCAACAACACCGCGAAGATCACCACCCCCGGCTACAAGAGGGTGTACAGGCTCTTCGACGCGAACGGCAAGGCCATCGCGGACCAGGTCTGCCTGGCGGATGAGACCATCGACCCGTCGGAGCCGCTCACCCTGTTCGACCCCGAGGCCCCCTGGAAGAGGAAGACCGTGACCGGGTTCACCGTCAGGGAGCTGCAGGTGCAGGTCTTCAGGGAGGGGAGGAGGGTCTACGACAGCCCCTCCCTGCCGGAGATAAGGAGGTACTGCAAGGAGCAGATCGGCACCCTGTGGGACGAGGTGAAGAGGTTCGTCAACCCGCAGGAGTACCACGTCGACCTCTCCCGCAGGCTGTGGGAGCTCAAGCAGGGGATGCTGAACGGCGGCCGCGGGAACTGACGTCCTCCGCGGCGGCCGGATGCCGTCGGCCTCGGGCGGCCCGCAGGCCCATGTCTTCGGATAAGGCGTACACCACGGTCTTCCCGATCTTGGATACGGGTTTCACGTAACCGAGTTCGCGGAGGTGTCCGATGCAGCTTCTCGCCGTCTGGTACGAGGTGTGGTACCTGACCGACAGTTCCTTTATCGTGAACGGGGAGCATTCTTTCGAATAGTCTTTCAGTATGGCCATTTCGTTCAGGTTGAGTTCGGGGTTGGATTCTGTCATCCGGGCGATTCTCTTCTGTTCCTCTGTTTTCCTTTTGATGTAGGAGCTTAGATCCTCCACGGCTTTCTTTATGCATTCCAGATTGAATCTTATGAAGTATGTGATGTCCTGGTCATCTGTTTCGGAGTACTGATATGCCAGTCCGTACTTGGTTTTGGAGTTTTTGATGATTCTGGAGATGGAAGTGTACTCCATGAGCCAGTAGTTCTTTTTCATGACATACCAATAGTACATCAGTCTCGCGAAACGTCCGTTTCCGTTCACGAACGGATGTATGTATCCGACCAGGTAGTGTATGATTATGCCTTTGGTTATCGGATGCACGAATTCCTTCGAATCTTCGTTTATGAAATTGCATAGTTTCTGGACCAGATCCGGTATGAGTTCGTACTTGGGAGGGACGTGGAACACGACTTCTTCTTTATCCGTATCGCCGACGACGGTTTCATTGTCCTCTCTGAACCTGCCCTCCCATTCGGGCCCCTCGTGCAACGTCCCGTTCACGATGATTTTGTGCATTTCGAGCATTAGATCTATGCTCATCTCGCGGTCGAGGGTCTTTTCGATATGCTCCATGGTGGCATAGTTGTTGCAGATCATCCTCTCGCCGGTGTTCCGAGGCGCCCTCCCCGCTCTGAGCATCTTCTTCGCATCTTTTCTCGCGGTGGCGGCACCTTCCATCTGACTTGATGCTATCGCCTCTTCCATGAGGGAACTGATGGCGTACCTCTTCGCATTCTTCTCATGAGGATTCTCCAAACCTGCGAATCCCGCGGAACAGCGGTCTATCCTATGGAGGTGTTCCTGGAATTCCGGCAGGAGGTTGAATTTCAGGTCCAGATCGCACACGCGTATTCTCTCGGCGTTGCCGTCGCGCAGCATCTTCGCAACGGCCCAGATGGCGAGGGACTCATCATCCATTCCGTATCCCAGTTCGTCCCAGTGCAGGTATTTCCTGTTCAATTCCGTAATCTTCGACATCTGCTCCCTGTCCGAGAGCGTTTTCAAAACAGAGGAGGAGTCCAATCCGCCGACGTTCGGAGGTCCCTCAATCTTCCTCATGCAAGCTGGATGGATTTTCCGATATATAAAGAAAAGTCAAATTTACTTTTCTTGACATTTCTTGACTTTTCTTTTCTCGATAGGGCTGGACGGCACCTCGCATCTGGGCCATCGGCTCTTCCGCACGGAACGGCGGCTGTCCGAAGACGGGTTATTTTGTGAAGTTATTTATAGAAGGGCATTTACTATAAGACCATCTGAAACAGGGAGGATGACCGATAATGGCTAAAAGACAGTTCAAGACGGAATCCAAACGCATATTGGACATGATGGTGAACTCCATCTACACGCACAAGGAGATCTTCCTCAGGGAGCTCATCTCCAACGCGTCGGACGCCATCGACAAACTCAGCTACAAGGTGCTCACAGAGTCCGACAGCAAGGTCGGCAAGGACGATTTCCGCATCGACGTGAAGGTCGACAGGGGCGCCGGCACCGTCACCGTGTCCGACAACGGCATAGGCATGACCGCCGAGGAGATGGAGAAGAACCTCGGGTACATCGCCCACTCCGGCACGCTGGAGTTCAAGAAGGAGATCGACGACAAGGACAACGAGTCCATCGGGCAGTTCGGGGTCGGGTTCTACAGCGCCTTCATGGTGGCCGACAGCGTCAGGGTCGTCTCCCGCGCCTACGGTGCGGAAACCGCCAACGTTTGGGAGAGCGAAGGGGTCGACGGGTACACGATAAAAGAGGGCCGGAAGGACGGTTTCGGCACCGACGTGATCCTCCACATAAAGGACGACAAGGGCAGCGAGGAGTACAGCGAGTTCCTGGAGACCGAGAGGCTCAGGGAACTCGTGGAGAAGTACTCGGACTACATCCGCTGGCCCATCCACATGACGGTGGACGAGAGCGAATGGAAGGAGACCGGCGAGAAGGACGAGAAGGGCGAGCCCAAGAAGGACTACGTCACCACCAAGGTCGACAAGGTCGTCAACAGCATGGTCCCCATCTGGAAGAAGTCCAAGAAGGAGGCCGACGACGAGAAGTGCAGGGAGTTCTACAAGGACAAGTTCCGCGACTACGAGGACCCCGTCTCGGTCATCAGGGTCTCCGCCGAGGGCAACGTGACGTACAAGGCGCTGCTGTTCGTCCCGGCCAAGGCGCCCTACGACTTCTACACCCGCGACTTCCAGCCCGGGCTGCAGCTGTACTCCAACGGCGTCCTCATCATGGACAAGTGCGCGGACCTGCTCCCGTACTGCTTCCGCTTCGTCAGGGGTGTCGTCGACTCCCCCGACTTCTCCCTCAACATCTCGAGGGAGGTCCTGCAGCACGACTCCCAGCTCAAGGCGGTCGGCAGCAACCTGACCAAGAAGGTGAAGAAGGAGCTCGAGAGGCTCATGAAGGAGGAGCCGGAGAAGTACGCGCGCTTCTACGAGAGCTTCGGGAGGCAGCTGAAGTACGGCGTCGTCGACCAGTACGGAAGGGACGCGGACCTCCTGAAGGACCTCATAACGTTCCACTCCGTGAAGCAGGGCAAACAGGTGTCGCTGGCACAGTACGTCGAGGACATGCCCGAGGGCCAGACCAAGATCTACTACGTGACCTCCGAGACCGCCGCGCACGCCAAGGACCTGCCCCAGGCGGAGCCCGTCCTGGCCAAGGGGTACGACGTCCTCGCCTTCACCGACGAGATAGACACCTTCGTGACCAACGTCCTCAGGGAGTTCGACAAGAAGGAGTTCTGCAACGTCACCACCGAGGATCTGGGTCTCGAGAGCGAGGAGGAGAGGAAGGAGGCGGAGAAGAAGGACGAGGAGTACAAGGACCTCGTCGCCTTCGCCAAGGAGACCCTCGGCGAGGAGGTGGCGGACGTGAGGATCTCCCGCAAGCTGAGGAACCACGCCGTCCTGCTGACGACCCAGGGGAACATCACCTTCGAGGTCGAGAAGTACTTCAGGGAGATGCCCGGACAGGCCGGCGACGGCATCAAGGCCGCCAGGGTCCTCGAGCTGAACACGGACTCCGGTGCGTTCAGGTCGCTGGAATCCGCCTTCAGGACGGACAAGGAGAGGGCGGGCAAGATCGTCAGGGTGATGTACGGCCAGGCGTGCCTGATGGCCGGACAGTCGATAGAGAACCCCGTCGAGTACTCCGACCTGGTCCTCAGCATGCTCTGAGAGCGGAAAACATATGCGGACCGGGGCCGTATCCGGCTCCGGTCCGTTTTTTTCAGGTTTATATGCGGGCCCCGGGCCCGCTAAGATGTTTCGTCACTCGAACTTCTTCAGGTCCTCGATGTACTCGGCGTACTCGCCCTGGATCTCCCTGTCCGCATAGCCGGTGAGCTTGCTCACGACTATGATGGCTATGAAGGAGAACAGGAACCCGGGCACCAGTTCGTAGAGGCCGGTGTCGAATATGCACCAGGTCCCGCCGGCGATGATCCCTCCGCCGACCAGGAAGGTGTTCCAGAGGATGATCGTGACGAATCCGACGATCATCCCGGCCAGGGCTCCCTGCGTGTTGACCTTCTTCCAGAACAGTGCCAGTATCATCAGGGGACCGAAGGCGGCGCCGAATCCGGCCCAGGCGTAGGACACGAGGTCCATGATGGCTCCGTCGCTGTCGAGTGCCAGGAACGCCGCGATTATCGCGATGAACACGACGACCATCCTCGCGAGGAGAATCAGGCGTTTGTCGGGGGCGGACTTCTTAGCGAAGAGGCGGTAGAGGTCGTTGGACACGGCAGAGGAGGCCACGAGAAGCTGGGAGTCCGCGGTGGACATGATGGCCGCCAGGATGGCGGAGTACATGACGGCGGCCAGCGCCGCGGGGAACAGGGACTTGGACAGCTCCACGAACACGTTCTCCGGGTTGGAGAGTGTGCCGAAGTACGCCCTCCCCACGAGTCCGACGATGCAGGCGAACGCGAGGCAGATGACGATCCAGATGGTCGCTACACGCCTGGAGATCTTGAGGTCCTTGGGGTTCTTGATGGCCGTGTACCTCACGACGATGTGGGGCATGCCGAAGTAGCCGAGACCCCACGCCAGACTCGATATGACGGCGGCCGCGCCGATCACCGCACCCCCGTCGTGGAAGATGCTCTCGAAGTGGTCTGGCACACCGGTCATGCCGTGCAGTATGGATATGGTGTTGTCCCAGCCGCCGAGTTCGTTGATGGTCGCCAGGGGCACCAGGACGATGGCGAACACCATGAGGATTCCCTGGATGAGGTCGGTCCAGCAGACGGCCTTGAATCCGCCCAGGAATGTGTAGACGACGACTATGACCGCACCGATCAGCATGGCCGGGGTGTAGTCCACATCGGGGAAGATCATCCTGAACACGTTGCCGGCTCCGACGAATCCGGAGGCGACGTAGACGGTGAAGAAAACGAGGATGATGATGGCGCTGACCGTGCGGAGACGGTTCCTGTCGTCATGGAAGCGGTTTTCGAAGAATTCGGAGAGGGTAAGGGAGTTTTTGGCTTTCTCGGAGTAGACCCTCAGTCTCTTGGCGATGAAGAGCCAGGCGAGATAGGATCCGATTGCGAGACCGATGCCGATCCAGACCTCCCCCATACCGGCGACGAATATCGCCCCGGGGAGACCCATCAGCAACCAGCTGCTCATATCTGAGGCCTGCGCGGATATCGCGGTGACGTACGGGTTGAGCGTACGTCCGCCGAGGATGTAGTCCGACAGGCTCTCGGATTTGTTGTAGTAGTAATATCCGATGCCGATGACGATTATAAAGTAGAGAATGACAACGGCGAGGATTACAATTTGGTCGCTCATGCATTATACCGTGAATTCGGCACGTTGAGGAAT
>DARY01000027.1:84317-120572 GCA_002503545.1 Candidatus Methanomethylophilus sp. UBA78 | reverse complement strand
CGAGTACCGCGACATGAAGGGCGGAGCGAACTTCGAACCCAACGAGGACAACCCCATGATCGGATGGAGGGGATGTTCCAGATACGTGTCCGACAGCTACCGCGAGGCCTTCATGTGCGAGCTGAAGGCGATCAAGAAGGTCAGGGACGAGATGGGCATGAAGAACGTCAACATCATGCTGCCCTTCGTCAGGACCATCGACGAGGTCAAGCAGATCACCGCCATGATGGAGTCCGTGGGACTCAGGCGCGGCCTCGACCTCAAGCTGTACTTCATGGCGGAGGTCCCGGTCAACATCTTCATGGCCGAGGAGTTCTGCAAGTACTGCGACTGGTTCTCCATAGGGTCCAACGACCTGACCCAGCTGACCATGGGATGCGACAGGGACTCCGACATACTCGGGAAGATGGGCTACTTCGACGAGAGGAACCCCGGCGTCAAGGCCGCCATCAAGCACCTCATCAAGGTGGCCCACAAGAACGGGAAGCACGTCAGCATCTGCGGGCAGGCCCCCTCCGTCTATCCGGACTTCTGCGAGTTCCTCGTGGAGCAGGGCATCGACTGCATCTCCCTGAACCCCGACACCTTCGTCAGGACGAAGAAGATCATCGCCTCGGCCGAGCAGAGGGTCCTCCTCGAGGCCGCCAGGAAGATGAACCGCCCCTCCTGCGACGACGAGGACGGCTTCTGAACAAACTAAATCCCGCCCCTCCGGGGGCGGGGTCCCTTTCTTTTTGAACCGCACGGACCCGGCACGGCCGTGATGTGCCAGCATGTGATTTTCGGACTTCGGGGAATTGGAAAAATCTTCGTCCGCGGAGATGCTGGGTCATATGATGCCGAACCGCCGTCCGGGATCAGGCCTTCTCCCCGTCCTCCGGCTGGACCTTAGTTGCGGTCTTCTTCGCGGAGGTCTTGGCGGACGGCTTCTTCCCGGCAGAGGTCTTGGCGGACGGTTTCTTGGCCACCGGCGCCTTCTCCGCGGCTGTCTTCTTGGCGGAAGACTTGCGGGTTATGCGGGGACTCAGCGCGCTGGGTATGCCCGGTCCCGGGTCCTCGTCCATGCGCTCGACGAGGATCTTGTTGATGTTCTCCGCCTGCTCCTTGGGCAGGAGCATGGTGGTCACCTCCATGAACGGGTGCTTGGACCCTTCGATTATCTTGACGTCGTTCAGGGTGTGCAGGCCCCATCTCTCCGCGGTGGTCTCCAGACCGAGCGGTATGTTCAGATTGTTGGGTTCCAGGACTATGCACTTGAACGTCTTGAGCCCCATGCGGTGGGCGGCCATGATGCGGTGGTGCCCGTCCACGACGAGGTACCCGTTGTTCCTCTTTATGACGATCAGCGGTTCGTTCAGACCCCTCTTGATCTCGTACTGGCGGCCGATCAGCTCGTCCATGTAGACCTCCTTCTGGGTGGGGATCATCTGGTCGATGGGGATCTCCGCATTGTATATCCTCATGGATATGCCGTTCTGCTGCTCCATGAAGTTCTTGACGTTGATGACCTTGCCGGGACGGGATTTCTCGATCTGGGACCTGACGATGTCGATGTTGGAGATGATGCCCACGATCCTCTTCTCCTCGTCGACGACGGGGAGGTTCCTGAGGCCGTAACGGAAGAGGACGCGCATGGCATCGTCGATGCTCATGGACGGGATGACGCACAGCGTACCCCTGCTCATGACGGTGCGCAGCTTGGCATCGGGGGTGTCCATGTAGCGCAGGAGCTCCTTGGCGGTCACATATCCGAGAAGATATCCGTTCTCCACGACGGGGAACCCGTGGAAGTTCGAGTTTATGAGCTTCTCCTTGACCTCGTTCACCGTCATGTTGGGGGTAACGTACTGCACGTTACGGACCATGTAATCGCCGACAGTCGCTGCCATAACGGTTGTCCTAAGGCTGCGTCGTCTATATGGACTTTTATAAGGTACCCGAAAGGTCATGCCCAGGCGCTCTTCCTCTGCCTCACGAGGATCCAGATGAACAGGGGCCCCCCGACCATCGAGCTTATGACTCCCACCGGGAGACCGTTGACCCCCGAAACCTTGGCCACGGTGTCCGCGAGGAGGATGAACGCCGCCCCGAAGGCCGCGGAGGCGGGGATGAGGTACCTGTTGTCGGAACCGACGAATATCCTGGCCACATGCGGTCCCACCAGGCCTATGAAACCGATGGTGCCGGTGTAGCTGACCACGCTCGCCGTCAGGAATGACACCAGGACCAGGGTCACGATCCTTATGCGATTCGCACTCTCCCCGAGGGTCATGGCCGCCCTGTCTCCTGCGTACATGACGTTCAGTTTCCCGGCCATAGAGTAGAGTATGACCACTATGACAGCTGTTGCACCCGACATGAGGGGAAGGGAGCTCCAGAACACCCTTCCTATGTCTCCGACCCTCCACATGTAGGCGTCGGCGAGGCTCTCGGATGGAGCCGTGACCATGATCACCTGGCATATGGAACTGAAAAGGAACATGATGGCTACGCCGGTGAGTATCATGGCGGCGGGGGTCATCTTCCTGAACCGGGATATCAGGACGATTATGGCGGTCGGGATCAGTGAGAAGAGGAAGGCGTTGACCATGGTGACGGCGGTACCCGTCACGAAAGGTACCACCGAGATCCCGCATATTATGCTGAGGACCGCTCCGAGGAAAGCCCCCGACGATATGCCCATGGTATAGGGCTCCGCCAAGGGATTCCTGAAGTCGTTCTGCATTATCGCCCCTGCCACGGAAAGAGCGGCACCCGTGATCACGGCCCCCAGTGCCCTGGGCACCCTGAGCTCCCAGATGTAGTAATCCCCGTCCGCATCGCTTATATTGCCTCCGAGATGGTCGAAGAACACTTCCACTGCGTGGGCCACCGATATCCTGTAGACGCCGGAGCCGAGGGTCAGGAAGAACGCGGCGACGGCCAGCAGCGACAGCAACACGATGAAGACGGCCTTCCTGCGGTTGGAATCCCTGTATTCCCTGCGCAGAGCTCCCGAATCCGGCGTCAGTACATCGCCCCCGACCTCTTGCTCTGGACCACTATGAGTGCGAAGAACACGGGACTCCCGATCAGGCTCATTATCACACCGACCGGTATGTTGGAAAGCTGATACGCCAGATAGTCTGCGAACAGTATCAGGAGCGCTCCGACCGCCATGGATATCGGTACGACGAACTTGTTGTCGGAACCTGTGACGATCCTGACGATATGCGGGGCCACCAACCCCACGAACCCGATCGTGCCGACGTAGGAGACCACGGCGGCAGTCATAATAGCCATAAGTGCCAGACACAGTATGCGGAACCTCTGCACATCTATGCCCAGGCTTACGGCGCTGTTCTCTCCCAGCGACATCACGTTGAGCTTCCGGGTAGCCAGTATCACGAAAACCGAACCGACCGCGGTCACGGCCAGCATCAGCGGGACCGACGACCAGGAGGTGCCGTCGAGACTTCCCACCTGCCACAGGTACGCACTCTTGAGGGTGTCCGCATCGGTCGTGACCATGATGTAGGTCACCATGGAATTGAAGAAGTACGATATCGCGGTCCCCAGAAGTATGAGGGTGGCCGGAGTCATGCGGACCCTCTCCGATATCAGGATTATCACGACAGCCGGAACCATGGCCCCCAGGAAAGCGTTGGCCACTATACCCATCTCCCCGGTGACGCTGGAGAAGGAGACCCCCACCACGATGGCCGCCACCGCACCGAGGCACGCCCCGGAGGATATCCCGGTGGAGTAGGGGTCGGCCAGAGGGTTACCCATCAGGGCCTGCATGAGGGCACCGCAGACGGCGAGGGACGCCCCTGCGACTATGGCCACCAGGGCGTGCGGGACCGCGGTGTTCCAGATGTACCTGTCGGCCCACCAGAACAGGGTCCTCTTCTCGTACTCGTTCCCGCAGATGTGGTCCCATATTATGCGGTAGGTGTCCGAGAGGGACACGCCTTCGTATGCGGAGAGCGAGAACAGCCCTACGAACAGGACTATGCCCGCGACGCATACCGAGAGGAGCAGGACCCTCCTGAAGACGAGATGATGGTATTCGGCGATGAACTCGCCTTTGGTCGGACCTTCGCCGTCGGATGCCATCGTATCACGGTGGTTCGCGGGGGCGGAGCCCCCGCTTGAGGGATCTCAGGCGACCGCGGCGTTGTAGACGTCCACATCGATGTATGCGAGCACCGTGTCGGCGGTCTGACCCTTCAGGGGCAGGGTCCCCATGCCGATGTAGGTCTGAAGGACCCCGTCCGCCCACTCCATCGAGAATATGTCCCCGTACATCGCATGCGCCATGTAAGCGAGCTTCACGGCCCCGGGGAGCAGGTTGTCGATGTAGACGAGCCTGTCCAGGAACTTGGCGAAATACACCGTGGAGGACACGCCGCCGTTGTCGTGGTCCCACGTGTCGATGATCAGGGATTTCATGTCGTCCGCGGTCAGCCCCCAGTCCATGGAGCGGTTGTTTATGATTATGTCCGCATCGGTGAAGTTGGACAGGGCGTCCGTGCTCATCATCTTAGTGGAGTTCTTGGTATATTTGGAGGCGAACTCGGGATTGACGGATGCATATGAGATGCCTCCGGCAGTGGTTGCACTCGTGTTGAAGGAGGAGCTCTCCCCGCACACGTAGATGTACATCGTGCAGCAGATGTAGTGCATGCGGTCCTTCTCCTCCACGTCCCCGAGTTTATCCTTGATCTCCCCGACTATGTTCCAAGCGGTCTGAGCGTATTCCACGCCCATGGTCTCGCAGTCCCCGCCCAGAAGGAATCCGAGGGTGAGGACGGTCGTTATCTCCGCGGTGGCATCGGCGGATTCGTAGCATATCATCGGTATGCCGGCCTCCTCCAGGTCCCCCATGCGCTTGTCGGTGATCTGCGATATACCTGAGTAGTCGACGAGGATCGCCCCCAGACCGCCCTCGGTGCTGCCGTCCAGGGCGGTGAACTTGGACCAGGAGGCGTCGGATATAGACCTCTGGTTACCCTCGAGATCGACGGCGCTGGCGGCGATGGAGGCCTCTGCGACACCGTAGCTGCTGACGAAATAGCCCGCCACGTACTGTCCGCCGTTCGCGTAAAGCAGGGGGAGCTGCATGTTCGTTCCGTAAGGCACCACGTTCCTGAGCGGATAAGTTACCTCCACGGAGGTCGTGTTCCCGTCCCTGTCGAGACAGATCACGTACACGCTGGTCCCGCTCTTCCTGTCGATGAGGTCCTTAAGCAGGGAAACATCTGTCTCATCGACGTTTCCATCGCCGTTCACGTCGGCGAGAGGATAATCCTCCTTGGATTTACCGCCGGCGATTATGTCCTCCAGGATCGCCATGTCCTCACCGTCGATGGTGTAATCGTCGTTGGCGTTCCCGCGTATCTGCAGTTCGGATGCGATGGTTGCATTCCTGCCTGCATCGTTACCGCCGCCGTTGAGGACGACGAAGGCCCCGGCGGCTATTACGGCGACGGCCACTGCCACTGCGGCTATCATCACAGTCGATTTCCTTTCCATTTCATCACCTGTTTAGTTGGAACATATATCCAACTTGCATTTAAATGCTTGGATTATACATCCAACATATGAATACGCTGCACCGGCGTCGTTGCGGCATCTTTTCGAAAAACGATTTCCGAGACAGTCCCAGTAAGGATTATATATTAAATCCCATTAAGGAGGAAATACTGTCCCGGTAGTGTAGTGGCCTATCATGAGGCCCTGTCGAGGCCTCGACCCGGATTCGAATTCCGGCCGGGACGCCAATTTGTCATCAACTGAAAAATGAGGCCGCCGTTCCATCATCTGAAACAGATATCTGGGTTTCTGAAACAGATATATGGGTTTCAATACGACACACCGTGGAGAAGCACCGTATGCTTCCCGGTCTTTGAATCCACCGAGAGTTCGGCATCGACATTGAACACGGCCCTCATATTCTCCGGCGTCAGAACCTCCTCCGGGGTTCCGCAGCACATCACTTTATGTTCATTGATTAAAGCGATCCTGTCGCAGTAACGTGATGCCATCGGAAGATCGTGCGAGACGATGACCACGGTCAGCCCTTTCTCCCTGGAAAGCCTGTGCACGAGATCCAGAACTTCGAACTGCATATTCACATCTAGATGATTGGTCGGTTCGTCCATCAGCAGGTACTTGGGGGTCTGCGCAAGGGCCCTAGCTATTATCACCCTCTGCCTCTCCCCGCCGCTCATCTCGTTGATGTGGAAGTCCCTCATATCGTAAAGACCCACATCCTTCAGTGCCTGGTCCACGATCTGCATGTCGAACCCGCTCTCCCCTTCGAAATACCTCTGGAAGGGCATCCTGCCCATCGCCACTATCTCTCTCACGGTGAATGCGAATCTTATCTCGTTGGCCTGGGGCACGGCGGCGACCATCTGCGCTATGTCCTTCTTCGCCATCTCCGAGACATCCTGCCCATCGATTATGACCGACCCGGCACTGGGCCTGAGATTGCGGTTCAGGTTCTTGAGAAGGGTCGTCTTACCGCATCCGTTGGGTCCCAGTATGCCGAACACCTCCCCTTCCCCGATCTCCAGCGATGCCCCGTCCAGAACAGGCCTCTCCCTGTATCTGAACTCCAGGTCGCGCACTTCCAGGGTCATGACCATCCCACCTCGTTCCTCCTCCTTCTCAGGAGGTAGATGAAATAGGGTGCGCCCACCAAGGCCGTCAGGACGCCGATAGGGAGTACGCCGTATCCTGGTGTCACCATATGTGCCAGATAATCGCATAATATCAGGAAGGCCGCTCCTCCGAAAGCGCTCATGGGGAGAAGCAGACGGTTGTCCGGACCTAGGATTATGCGGAAGATATGAGGGATGATCAGACCGACGAAGCCTATGGCCCCTACGAAAGCCACCGCGGCTGCCGTCACCAATGTGGATGCGAGGAGCAGTATAAGACGCGTCTTGCCGACCTCTATGCCGAGGTCCATCGCATGGGAGTCCCCGATCATGATGGCGTTCAGGCTTTTCGAATAGCATGCCATGACCGCTATGCCCGCTGCGACCATGGGGGTGATTACGGCTATGTCCGCCCACTCCGCACGTTCCAGACTGCCCATACCCCAGAACACTATGTCCTCCATCTTGTCCCCGGCTATGAAGGTGAGGAAGGAGACTACGGCCGACATCATGGCCGAGACCGCTATGCCCGTGAGCAGGAGGGTCTCCGTGTGGGAGGAACCTCCCACATGGGCGATTCCGTAGACTATGAACATGGTCGCAAGACATGTGACGAACGCCAGGATTGGCGTGGCGACCGCCACGGGTATGAAAGGTATCGTGAACAGGAGTCCGACGGCGGCGCCGAGGGATGCCCCCGAGGAAAGACCCAGTATGTACGGGGAGGCCATGGGGTTGCGGAAGAGGGCCTGCATGACGCATCCGCATGCGGCCAGTCCGGCCCCCACCAAGGCCCCGGTAAGGACCCTCTGGGCGTTATCCTTGACAAGGATTCTGTTCCCCCACGTGCCGTTGCCTGCGATGACGTCGAACACCTCGCCGAACGATATGCGGTAGGTGGCCCAGGTGAGGTCGTAGAGAACTGCAAGTACCAATATGACTGAAACCGCTGCTGCGCATATCAGAATCCTGCCCCTCTTGCCTGGTATCCTCGACATGTCACCGTACCGTCAGTTCCTCGAACGGATAAATAACACTATCCCAACGATGACGGCCAAGGCGGCCGCACATATGCCGATGTACAGCAGAGCGTTGTCGCTGTCACCGTTCCCGTCGACGTAGTACGCTTCCAGAGTACCGTCCACAGCACCGGGATGCATTACGTGCGCTATGGCCAGAAGACCGTCTGCGGCCCCGGGATCGTAATTGTTCCAGGTCTTCTGCACCTTCACGAGGCCGTGACTGCCCTGCTCTCCGCCCATCACATCGGATACGAAATTCTCGAACGTGCCGCCGTAAGTATCGAAATAGGGGCTGTCGAGGAGTATCAGGGCGTCCGGATGATTGGAAAGGAGTTCCACAATTTTCGCCTGATTGTAAACCGTGTTCGTGCCTGCGGAACTCCCGATGTTCCTTCCGCCTGCCGCTTCGATCAGTGCCACCGCGATAGAGCCAGAAACCCCAATGCCCCATCCGCTGCTACTGGAATACCTGATGAATATGGCATCCTTCTTATCTTCGGACGATACGGCGGCCGTCACGCTGTCGTATACGGAAACCATATGTTCCGTGAGGCCGGCCGTGCTCCCGGAAATCCGCTCGATATCGTCGACGCAGCTGACGATCGCATTGTAATCCACTATGCTCCCGTAGAAGGGGACGAGTTTGAATCCGACTTCCGCATCCATGAGCTCGGAACGCAATCCGCCGTTGCCGTCCGAACCCACGAAATCTGTCTTGTATGTTGTCAATATGATCGTGTCAGTCAATTTGTCGAAACCTTCCTCGGCCGCATGCACTATGTTGGACTTGAGTGCCGACGTATCCCCATACGTCGTGGTCCAGACGCGCGAGGGAAGTTCGATGCCGCGGTCTTTGAAAGCATCGGCACCGTACTGATCGACGGCGTATATCTTGCCAGCCATTCCTGCGTCTATCAGTGTGAGCGTTACCGCATAACCGGTCACGATTATGTGTTCCGAGGGAGCCGAATATAAGAAGTCCTTCCCTGTGGAATCCGTCACTGTGAAACCAGTATCAGCATCCGAGGAATCGCTTACGGTCACACATCCCAATATGACGGCGGAGGCGAGGAGCACCGCCGTGATGATTTTCGTATTGACTGCCATTTAGATCACAAATCGGATTTGGCATGCGCATGCTGGTAATAATGTTTTGCTTACTTTTGGTAAAAATCGTGTTACTTAAAAGGATGTTCAGAACATCAGAGTGATACCCACGGAAAAGGTGCGGTGTCCATCTGTTCGTAGATTGAACCCGCTGACATTCCAGGCCCGTATCCGTTACATATCGCCGTCTGGCACATACCCGCGATTAAGATCGCGGACACCGAGTCGCCCGTAGAATCAGTTCCTGAGAAGGGTCGGCGGTACGACGTAGACCCCGTCCTCGCGGCGGTATGCGTACGAAGAGGTGCCGCATATGACGCAGAGCAGGGCCGGCTCCCTCCCTTCCGGAGCCCTCGCGGCCAGCTTCAGGAGGTTCTCGGCGGCGGAATCGATCTGGTTCGTACCGAGTTTGATCTCGAACGCACCCCATCTCCCGTCGGGCATCTCGACCACCGCATCAGCCTCCAAACCTCCAGAGTCCCGGTACTGCATCAGCCTTCCCCCGTATGCCGAAGCGTAGACGTCCAGGTCCCTCTCGCACATGGCCTCGAACATGAACCCGTAGGTCTCCAGGTCCCTGTAGAGGGATTCCCCGCTCATGCCCAGGGCGGCGACCGCCAGGGCCGGGTCGGTCAGATGGCGCTTCGGAGACTTCCCCACCCTGGCCGAAGAACGGAAGTTCATGTTAAAAGAGGGCTGATCCTCGGTCAGGAACATCCGGGACAGTATGTCTCCGTACTCCGCCACGGTCGCCGTGGAGATGGATCCGTCCTCCGTATCAGAGATGTCCCTTGCGATGCGTGCGGCGGAGACATAGGTGGATTCGTTGCGGGCGAGCGAGCGCACCAACATCGCGACTTTGCTCCGGTCGCGGGTCCTCCCCTCGAAAACGGATGCATCGTCCACGGCCTTCTCCAGATACGATTTCAATACCTTGGTCGCCGCACCTTCGTCCATCGAGACGGTGGACGGCCAACCTCCGCGGACGGTCAAGTAGATCAGCCTCTTGAGGGGGACCTCGCGGTCGGGCAATGCGGTACCCTGAGTGCCGTCGAACAGGGCTCCGAGGGACACCTTGCCCTCCGAATCCCCCGATTCGAAAAGGGACATCGTACGCATGCGGACGGCCCCTATGCGTCCGGCACCGCTGTGCATGATTCCTTTGAAGACCGGGGTCGAAGAGCCCGTCAGGATGAACCTCCCCTTCCTGTCCGAGCGGTCGACCTCGTAGCGGGCGGCATCCCATATCGATGGAACCTCCTGCCATTCATCGATGAGGTGAGGTTCCTTGCCTTCGAAAGCGGCGTACACATCGATCTCCGCGAGTCTCCTGTTCTGAAAATTGCCGGAAGGATCGCCGACACTGAAAACACTCTCGGAAGCGTTGAGCGAGGTCCAGGTTTTCCCGCACCATTTCGGACCTTCCACGCATACCGCACCGAATATGTCCAACATAGACTTTATGCGGCCATCCACCAGACGCTGGCGGTATCCTGCCGGAGACAGTGTCATAATTGATATAACATTTTATTGATTATTAATAATTAGTGATTTTCAGAGTTTTCAGTTAGTGATTTTCAGAAAACACGACCGGCCGTCTCCGGGACCGCCGGTGCAAAAAGAACGATGGGAACCTCGGCACGCCGCGATCCCTGCGACACCGAACCGAACATGGAAAGGCCCGGACACCGGCCGTCGGTAACGGGGAAACCTTTAAAAGTTGCGGACAAATTAAGAAACCATGCGCTGGATGCTCAGGAGCAAAATCCACAGGGCCACCGTTACGGAGGCCAGACTGGACTACGAGGGCAGTATCACGGTTGACGCCGACCTCGTGGACAGATGCGGCATGTGGATCGGCGAGAAGGTCACGGTCGCGGTCATCGACACCGGCGCGCGTTTCGAGACGTACATACTCCCCGGGGAGAGGGGGTCGGGAACCATAGCGCTCAACGGCGCGGCGGCCAGACTCGCTTCCGTGGGGGACAAGGTCATCATCATGGGCTACGAGCTCACCGACAGACCCATAGAGGCCAAGGTCGTCCTCGTCGATGCGCACAACAGGATAGCCAAGGAGCTAACGTACTGATGTACTGCGTCTATTCCGACGGAGGCTCCAGGGGGAACCCGGGACCGTCCGCTTATGCCATCGTCGTCACGAAGGACGGCAGGGTCGTCCACGAGCACGCCGAGTTCCTCGGGGTGCACACCAACAACTACGCGGAGTACCGCGGCCTCATCGCAGGAATATCCAAGGTCCTGGAGCTCGGTGCGGACGAGGTCGAGTTCGTCATGGACTCCCAGCTGGTCATCAGGCAGATGACGGGGCAGTACAAGGTCAGGTCCCCGGACATGCTGGCACTTCACGACGACGCGGTGAACCTGGTCTCCATGATCCCCAAGGTGACCTTCACCAACGTCAGGCGCTCCGAGAGGCTGATACCCCGTGCGGACGCCCTTCTCAACGCCGAAATGGACAGGCATTCCGGTCGGTGAGGGCCTTTCCCGCCGGCGGAGGATGAGACGGCTCGGTTACAGACGGACTGCCAGATCCCCCGCTCTATGGCGGAAACGTATGTGCCAGATTCTCCGAGACCTACGGGCCGTCCGAAATGGGCGCCGAGGGGACGGCGACCTGTTCCGCATCCATACGCACGGTCCGAAAACCAGTAATGGATAACATAATCCAGTGTCTGCGGAAGAACATTAGAAATGCATGCAACAGGATACATTGGCATGGCGGATGCGGACCGCATCATGCAGTTACATGTACGGACATCCTGGATGTCCGCCGGTTCCCGGTGACGGGACAGGTCCCGTTCGGAGGCGGGCTTTTGAAAGTCCGCAGTTGCACGGAACTCAGGAAGGCTTCGGAATCCGACGGCCTGACCGCAGGGATCCGCAACCCGTCGCCGCACCCGGGGAGGTTCATCCCCGGGAAGGGGAGCCGCTGCACAGGGACGCATGAAGACCCAGACTTCGGAAATCGAGATAAAATCAAAGAAGGGAGGACGACGATGGACAGGAAGATAACGAAGAGCGTGAGGGGCTACAGGACGAAGGACGGGGCGGGTGTGAGCCTGGTGCGCGTCCTCGGACACGATACCGTGGAGGATTTCGACCCCATCCTGATGCTCGACTCGTTCGACAGCACCAACCCGGACGACTACACCGCCGGATTCCCCATGCACCCGCACAGAGGCATCGAGACCATCAGCTACCTCTACCGCGGGAAGATGATGCACAGGGACACCATCGGCAACCAGGACACCATCTCCGACGGGGAGATCCAGTGGATGAACTCCGGCTCCGGCATCCTCCACGAGGAGCAGATACCCGCCGCCGACAGGATGCTGGGGGTGCAGCTCTGGCTCAACCTCCCCAAGAAGGACAAGATGAGCAAACCAACCTACCGCGCCGTCGGGAAGGGCGAGATAGAGGACATCGAAATCGAGGGAGGGTTCGTCAGGCTGCTCGCCGGGAGCTTCAACGGGCACAGGGGACATCAGGGTGACCACCTCCCGCTCGACTACTACGACGTCCACCTGGACGAGGGGGCGGAACTCCCGATAGACACGGCGGAGGACGATTCCGTCATGGCGTTCACCCTCCTGGGCGACGCCGTGATAGCCGGCAAGGCCGTCCAGGAGAAGACGGCGGTGAAGCTATCCGACGGGGACCGCCTGACCCTGAAGGGGGCGGCGGGAGGCTCGCAGATCCTGGTCATGAAGAGCAGGGCCCTGAACGAGCCCGTCGCCTGGGCCGGACCGATCGTCATGAACACGAGGAACGAGCTCAACCTGGCCTTCGACGAGCTGAGGGCGGGCACGTTCATAAAGGACCGTCTGGACTTCAAGCCCGAGCACTGAACATGGGAATGGGAAATCTGGCACATGGGGAGTATGCATATGAGGATCGGATTGATTGTCGGTTCGCTGAGGAAGGCCTCCTGGAACAGGAAGGTGGCCGAGGCGGTGAAGGGACTTTTCGGAGAGGGTTTCGAGGCGGATTTCATCGAGATAGGGGACGTCCCCCTCTACAACCAGGAGTTCGACGAGGGGATGGCGCCGGAGTCGTACGTGAGACTGCGCAGGGAGGCGAGGGAGCACGACGGGTTCATATTCTTCACCCCGGAGTACAACCGCTCCTATGCCCCGGCGGTGAAGAACGCCATAGACGTGGTCTCGAGGGACCCGGAGGGGAGCGGCTGGGCGGGGAAACCGGTGGCCGTCTTCTCGGCCTCCCCCGGGAGGCTCGGCGGCATGGCGGCCAACCACGCCCTGCGCCAGACCTTCGTCAACCTCGACATGATGCCGATGCAGCTGCCCGAAGTCTATCTGTCGAACATCGACAGCGGTTTCGACGGGGATGTGCCGAACGAGCACACGCTGGGTCTTCTGAAGAAGGCGGTAGACGGCTTCTGTGCGCATGCGAAGAAGTTCGCGTGACACGGCCGCCGTCGGAAATCTGACCCCTTCAACGGTTTCTCTCCGCGGACCCCGGCGAGCAAAGTGCCAGCGATGCAAAAGTACGCCGTATGCCGCGACGGGCATCCGGCCCGGGGAGGAGGCCCCGGGCATGAGGAGGGGTCCGCCTCACCTGCCCAGGGTGTAGAGCATGGCGTTGATGATGGCGGCGCCTATGTTGCTTCCGCCCTTCCTGCCCCTGGCCACGATGTAGGGGACGCCGGCCTCCATGATGAGCTCCTTGGACTCGACGACGTTGACGAACCCCACGGGGACGCCGACGACGAGGGCGGGCCTGAGCCCCTCCTCCCTTATGAGCCTGTCGAGTTCGATGAGCGCGGTGGGTGCGTTGCCGATGACGAAGATGGTCGGCTTGCCCAGTCTGGCCCCCCTCTCCATGCAGACGGTGGAACGGGTGCATCCCCTGGTCTTGGCCTCCTCCACGACATCCGGGTCGCTTATGAAGCAGTGAACCTCCCCGCCGAACGAGGCGAGCTTGTTCTTGTTGATGCCCGCGGCGGCCATCTTGGTGTCCGTGACGATGTCGGCGCCGTTCCTCAGGGCCTCGACCCCTATGTTCGCGGCGTTCTCCGAGAAGCACAGGTTGTCGGCGTAGTCGAAATCGGCCGAGGTGTGTATGCACCTCTTCACGATGGAGAACTCGGGCTCCGGCCAGGTGCGGCCGTTGAGCTCCGCGGTTATCGTCTCCATGCTCTTGGCCTCGATCTCGCGGGGCGTCATTATCTCGAAAACCATTTCTCTCACTCCTTATATCTCAAAAGCGTTTGTTCTCCCTGTATCCCCTGGGGGTCACCATCAGTCCGTCCCTGACATAGGTCTGGGAGTTCCCGATTATGACGGTGCAGAACATGTCCACATCGGCCTCCTTCAGTTTCCCGAGGGTGGTGATTGTCTTGCTCTGATCCTTCCTCCCGGCCTGTCTGACGATCCCGACGGGCGTCTCCGGGCTGCGGTACCTCAGCAGGATGTCCGCGGCCTGACCGAGGTACTCGGTCCTGCCGTGGCTCTTGGGGTTGTAGAGTGCGATGACGAAATCGGACTGCCCGGCGCAGTCTACCCTCCTCATGATGCTGTCGATGGGGGTCATCAGGTCGGAGAGGCTGATGAGGGCGGTGTCGTGCATCAGGGGCGCCCCGAGCACGGAGGCGCTGGAGGAGGCCGCGGTGACGCCGGCGACCGACTCGATCTCGATGTCGGCACCCATCTCCTCGGCCAGCTCGTACACGAGCCCGGTCATGCCGTATATCCCGGAGTCCCCGGAGCTGACCATCGCCACGTTCCTGCCGGAGAGGGCGTCCTCTATGGCCATCCTGCACCTGTCGACCTCCTTCATCATGCCGGTGGCCTTGTACTCCTTGTCCGGGAAGAACTCCTGCAGGAGCTTCACGTAGGTGGTGTAGCCCGTCACTATGTCGGCGGACTCAATCGCATGCACCGCACGGAGGGTCATGTCCTCCTTGCCGCCCGGTCCGAAGCCGACCACCGTCAGTTTCCCCGCCATCTCAATCGGTCCCCTTGCGGTATCCGGTGGTGAAGTGGCTGTCGTAGAGCTTGGAGAGCTCGAACTCGTCGCCGAGGAACCCGCCGACCATGGTCATGGCGGTCTTCTCGATCTTGTTGTCCTTCACCAGCTTCGCCATGGTCTCCACGGTGCCGTAGAGTATCTTCTGCTCCGGCCAGCTCGCCTTGTAGACGACGGCCATGGGGCAGTCCGGTTCGTACCCGGCCTCCATGAGGGTCTTGGTGAGCTCGTCCATGAACCCCACGCTGAGGAATATGCACATGGAGGCGTGGTGGGCGGCGAGGTCCTTCAGCTTCTCCTTGGGCGGGACGGGGGTCCTGCCCTCCATCCTCGTGATGATGACCGTCTGGGATACGCTGGGTAATGTAAATTCTTTTTTTACGGCTGCGGCGGATGCGCAGAACGAGGACACCCCGGGGATCACGTCGTACTCGATGCCCTCGGCGTCGAGTCTGACCATCTGCTCCCTTATCGCACCGTATATGGAGGGGTCGCCGGTGTGGACGCGGACGACCTTCTTGCCGGCCTTGGCCGCCGGGATTACCACGTCCATGACCTCGTCGAGGTTCATGTAGGCGCTGTCGTAGACAACCGCACCCTCCTTCCTGCCGGCCAGGACCGCGGGGTTCACCAGGGACCCGGCGAATATTATGACGTCCGCCTGGTCTATCAGTTTCTTTCCTTTTATCGTGATGAGCTCGGGATCGCCGGGACCCGCACCTATGAAATGCACCATCTCCATTCATTCCACCTTCTTCTTGATGAGCACGGTCGTGAAGTAACCGTATTCCCTGTCGGCATCGAGGGGGCCGACGTACTCGTCCTCCATCCCTATGTTGCTCATGACGGTGGCGTTGGAAAGGGGGATCCCCCTGCGCTCCATCATGACGGCGATCTCGCGGATGGATGCGAACGCCTTCATTATCACTATGTTGTCCATGCAGTCCACGGCCCTCTCCACCTTGTCCAGGTTGTGCTTGGCCATGGACAGGACGGCGAGACTCTCCTCGCCGATCATGAGGGGGAGCCGGGCCCTGGCCGCCCCATGGCAGAACGACGGTATACCGGGGACCACCTCCGTCTCGTAGCCCCTGTTCCTGATCTCCCTGTCGAGGTACATGTAGGTGCTGTACACCGCCACATCGCCGAGCGTTATCATGGCGATGTCCTTGCCCTCGTCGAGCATGGCGCACATCCTCTCGATGTTCTCGGCGCGGCATCTCCTGCGGACCTCGTCGTCGGGGTTCATGCTGAAAAGAAGCTCCACGACCTCCTTGCCGGAGACGTCCACCGCACCCTTGACGATCTCGAGCGCCGTGCCCTCCTCGCCCAGCTTCCTGACGGGGTAGGCTATCACCTCCGCACCCTCCAGGAGTTCCTTCGCTCTGACCGTCATCAGGCCCGGGTCGCCGGGACCTACGCCTATACCGTAAAGTTTGCCTTTCGTCTTTCACACCACCTATATCTTGGATCCCCTCAGGCTTCGGACTTCTCCCTCTCGGTGAGTCCTCCGGCCTCCCCGCGCCGCTTCCTTATGGCCGCGGCCATGGCGGGGGATCCGACGCGGTCGGCCCTGTCGGCCGATTCGTCCATGGGGACCGCGTCCCTGAGTATCACGTGGGGCCTGCCGTCGTCGTCCACGACTCTGGCCTCCACGCCGTAGACCGCCCTAAGGTTCTCTTCGTTGATAACCTGTTCGGGGGTGCCCGCATCGTAGATGCGGCCCTGATGCATCAATATCACCTCGTCCGAGAACTTGGCCGCGATGTTGATGTCGTGGCTTATCATGACGGTCAGTATGCCCTTCTCGACGGAGAGCCTCTTGAGCATCTTGGTGACGTCCAGCTGATGCCTCACGTCGAGGTTGGAGGTGGGTTCGTCCAGGAGGAGGACCTTCGGTTCCTGCACGAGGCCCCTCGCGAGCATGACCTTCTGATGCTGGCCCGCGGAGAGTTCGTTGAAGTTCCTCATGGCCAGATGGGAGATCCCGAGCATATTCAGGGTGTCGTAGACTATGTCGAGGTCGCTGTCGAGGGATTTCCATTTGCTGTGGGGATGCCTCCCCATGAGGACCGTGTCCACCACGGTCAGGGGGAACGTGTCGTTCGCGGAGTACGGCACGTATCCGACCTGTTTGGCCATCTCCTTGATCTTGATGTCCTTGACATCCCTGCCGTCCAGCATGACGGTGCCGGAGGTGGGGGTCAGGATCTTGTTGATGCAATGTATGAGGGTCGATTTCCCCACCCCGTTGGGCCCCATTATGGAGACGAACTTGGAACCGGAGAGGTCCAGCGTGATGTCGTTCAGAACTGGTATGCTGGAGTAACCGAACTCCAGGCCGTCGATTTTAATCTGCATTTCCGACCCCCGTCTTGAGTTGGATATTATATCCAATTGAAACAGGAACGCAGACGGGTTATTAATTTATTGCCATCGGCGGCCGAATGCTGCGATTGTGCGGACGACGGGGTGGCGGCGAGCCTCTCCGAGACAGATGAAACGACTCAAAAAAGCACATATATCGTTCACGCCGTTTATTTTCCGGATCTCCATGAACTGCAGAAGT
This sequence comes from Candidatus Methanomethylophilus sp. UBA78, assembly GCA_002503545.1. Lineage (GTDB taxonomy): Archaea > Thermoplasmatota > Thermoplasmata > Methanomassiliicoccales > Methanomethylophilaceae > Methanomethylophilus. Next base: position 103,215 of record DARY01000027.1, on the reverse strand, counting down.
ATCATCACGGTCGCCATCTCCGTCATTCTACTGGTGTCCGCCTCCGCCCTTCTATTTATGGACGACAAACATTCTGCAAAGGATTTTTGTGAAAAGGTATCCGAGGGATACATCTGGCATGATAATCATGGAAAGATTGGATTTTCACATTATCATCATGCACTTCACACAGTAACACAACATCCCGCCCATATGTTCTATGGCGACCCCGTATTCTCCGGTCCGGCCATATATGAATGAATCGTGAGAGACCATGCCGACTTACATCATCACCGATTTGAATCTCGAGGACCTCTGCGAAACCACGCACAGGAACGAACCCGAAGATGCGGTCATCTGCTCGGGCCCCTCGCATTCATGGAGTACGACAGACGCAAGAAGATCATGCTGTCCGATTCCTACGACAGGGTCGATTTCGGGGTCGACCCGGAGGATCTCCACATCTACAGATGTGCACCTGTAACAGTCAACGGCGGCGAACCCCGGGGGGATTTCCACCTCTGCATGTACGACAGCTATCTCCTCGTCCCCTTCGCCTGCTGGTACCTCCGGCAGGGCGGTTTCATCGCCGTCCATCAGTACGAGACAGAGTGGCACCCCCACTACCATCCGGCCATAAGATCCACCGTCTCCCCCGAAGGCATCAGGGAGCTCCTGTACGGCTCCCTGGACATGGATGGGATATTCATGTTCCGTTCCCGGGGCGGCACTTACGAACCGTTGGCGCATCTCTTCGACGAACTCCGCAGGGACCGTCCCGTGGAAATGGGCCGGTACATATGGATGCTCCCGGGGGAGAGGACCGACGTGAGGGGACTGGTCGACAGACTCGGAGCCGTACGGGATATGGTGCTCGTGGAGAGCATCATCCCATCGGACTACGAGAACCGGCGCGTGATGCCCCTGAGGGAAGCCGTGAAGCTCGGGGAGGTGGAGAGGTACAGGCTGGCGTTCGAGGACAGGGCACCGGACGGCGACGGCTTCAATGCGCTATTGCCGGATCTGAACATCTGGCTGAAATGAAGTACGGAGATTCATGGGGAACAGTGCCGATACGAGACGCCGCCTGCCCGCAGACAGGTCATTGATTTGTCGCCATCGGCGGCCGGGATGCGGAAACGGTTGCGGCCGCGCGGACAATAGGCAGCGACAGGCTTTCTCCAAGACGGGCGTTCTTGCTACGTCTCCTGGTTTACGATCCCGTTAAAATCATTCACGATCGCGGTTTATTAAAGGACGTCCCGCAAAAGCATCTGTGCCTTCCCCCCTCCGATCATCACATAGTTGAACGCTTCATACAAGGTTCGTCACGATGGAACGGGGCCGTGAAGGCCGCTCGGCCATATGTCCAGACACGGATCTCGCAGAAAACATGACGCCGTCGCCCACCTGGAATCCCTCGGGGTACCGGACGCGATGCCGTGACAGCGTACCGATTTATACTATGGATGTATCATCCAATTAGATATGGGGGCGTGACTGAACGGAAGGCGACTGCATAATCGAAGTAGACGGCCTCGTCAAACGCTACGGCGAGAAATCCGCCATAGACGGTGTGAACATGAAAGTCAGAAGGGGGGAGATGTACGCTTTCCTCGGTCCGAACGGAGCGGGGAAGACGACCGCCGTGCGCGTGCTCAGCACCCTGACCGGATTCGATGAGGGTTCGGTCGTCATAGACGGCCACGACATCGTCAAGGAACCCCGGGAGGCCAAGGCCGCCATCGGCGTCATCCAGCAGCACATCTCTCTGGACAAGGACCTCACCGTCTGGGAGAACATGATGTCGCATGCACTGTACCAGCAGATACCCAAGGCGGAGCGCAGGAAGAGGATCGACCAGCTCTCGGAGTACATCGGCCTCGGCGAATACTACAACTACAAGGTGGACAACCTGTCCGGCGGATGGAAGAAGAGGGTCGCGATAGTCTGCGCCCTGGTCCACAGACCCAAACTGCTCTTCCTGGACGAACCGACGGTCGGCCTGGACATCCAGGCCAGGAGGGGCCTCTGGGACCTCCTGAGGAAACTCAACGACGACGGGATGACCATCTTCCTGACGACCCACTACATAGAAGAGGCCGAGTCCCTCTGCAACAGGGTCAGTTTCATAGAGAAGGGGAGGATCATCGCCGAGGGGCCCCCGGGCGAACTGGCGCGCAGGATAGGTGCCGCCACCGTGGAGTATTTCGGCCCCGACCATAAGACCCAATACAGGCATTTCCAGACCAGGGCGGAGGCAGACGAGTTCTCCAAGACCCTCGACGAAACCCACACGGTCACGGTCCGGAGGACCAACCTGGAGGATGCATTCGTGGAGATGACCGGCAACAAGATCGGGGACAACGGGTTCATGCTGGGACAGTCCGGTAAGAACGGGATGGGCGTGAAGAAGAAAGGGGGTATGTGACTGTCTTTCTTCACCGAGGTCCATGCAGTCGCATGGTCGGACATCCGCTTCATGAGGCACAACGTACTCAATATACTGATCTCCAGTCTGATGCTGCCCATACTGTACCTCCTCGCCTTCGGTTACGGTCTGAGGGCCGGGGATGTGGAGATAGAGGGACATATGATTCCCTATCTGGATTTCGTCATACCCGGCATCATAGCCCTCACCTCGCTGTCATCCTCCTTCTCCTCGACGTCCACGAGGATGAACGTCCAAAGGCTCTACTACAGGAGCTTCGACGAGATGATGATGTGCCCCCTCAGCAACTCGGCGATAATCATCGGGAAGACCGCACTGGGTATGTTCAGGAGCCTCCTCAGCTGCAGCCTCATGTTCATCATCGGGTACGTGCTCGAACCATCCTACATGAACCTGACCCCGCTCCTGGTGGTGTCGGTCGTCCTGGCCTGCTTCACGTTCTCCCTCCTCGGGGAGACCGCGGCGCTGATGGTGAAGTCCCATCAGGCCATGTCGACCTTCAGCAGCCTTGTGATCACCCCGATGACGTTCCTCTGCGGCACCTTCTTCTCGGTGGCGGCCCTGCCCGGGGCCGTGCAGGGGCTGCTCTACGCCCTCCCCCTGACCGAGGCGAGCGTCTGCATCAGGGCTGCGACGTTGGACGTGTATCCGTTCCCGTACTGGGCATTGGCGGTACTGGCACTGTTCGCATTGGCGTTCTATCTCATCAATCTGTACCTGATAAAGAACAGGAAGATCTGAAACCCCTTCCGTCCCGTAACGGGCGGCACCCTCTCAGAGACTCTCCGGAGCAGGGAGGCAAACACCTTATTGTCATATACATCCAACAGGAGGATGGGGAGACGAAACAGATAGCAATATACGGAAAAGGCGGAATAGGGAAATCCACGATATCGGCCAACGTATCGTACCAACTTTCGAAGAGGGGCCTGAAGGTCGTGCAGGTCGGCTGCGATCCCAAGCACGACTCCACCCGTCTGCTTCTGGGAGGGAGGAGCCAGACCACCGTTTTGGAGTACATGGACTCCAAAGGAGGGGAACCGGGCGACACCGTCGCCGTCGGTAAGAACGGCGTGGTCTGCATAGAGGCCGGCGGCCCCGAACCGGGGGTCGGCTGCGCGGGCAGGGGCATCCTTACGGCTTTCAACTTCATAGAGTCCAACGGACTGGTGGATGCGGACACGGACGTAATGGTCTACGACGTCCTGGGGGACGTCGTCTGCGGAGGGTTCGCCGTCCCCCTCCGGAGGAAGTACGCCGACGCCGTCTTCATAGTCACCTCGGGGGAGTTCATGTCCCTCTATGCCGCCAACAACGTCCTCAAAGGGATACGCAACTTCGACGGAGACAGATGCCGCGTGGCCGGACTCATCCTCAACCGCAGGGGGAACAAAGGAGAGGTGGAATACGTCGGGAACTTCGCGGATGCGGTGGGCCTGCCCATAGTCTCCGTGATACCCAGATCAGATGATTTCTCCATATCGGAATCGGAGGGGAAGACCGTCTCCGAACGTTTCCCCGACTCCGAAGGGAGCGCGGCCATGGAGAAGATAGCCTCCGTCATCGAGGGTCTGCGCAACGGCGACGGGACTCTGTATCCCGCCGACCCCCTGGATGACGAAGACCTCGACAAGGTCGCGAAAGGAATCAGGATCGTACGAAACCGCCGCCACGGCAAGGGGGAGAGGGCTCTTGCCGTGAGCGAGAGGGAGACCCTGAGGAGCTGCGGAGCGTCCATGGCCGCGCTGTGCTGCACGGGGATAGAGGATGCCGACGTCGTGGTGCACGGGCCCCTCAGCTGCCATTACTTCTTCAGCGGAGGATACGATTCCGCCATGATGTCCGAGGACAGGGCTCGCCGCGTGAAGAGCGTCGGCGAGAGGATGTTCTGCACCGACCTGACCGACAGGTCGTCGATCTTCGGGGGAGGGAGGGAACTCGAGACCCTGCTGAGGTCCAGGGCCGCAGCCGGCTCCAGACTCATATTCGCAGTCACGACGTGCGTCCCCGGGATCATAGGCGACGACGTCGAAGGGATATGTGCCAGCGTATCGGAGGAGACGGGGGCCCGCATCGTACCTGTCCTTGCGGACGGCATACTCAACGGCGGAGCCACCCAGGGGCGCGACATCGCACTCTCCGCCATCACCTCGCTGGTGGACATGGGCGTACGGCCCGAACCGGATGCGGTGAACATAATCGGCTACGACTGCAGTCCCGACAGGACGATAATGGCGGTCGACGACACCGAGAGACTGATCGGAGGTCTGGGTCTCCGCATAAACTGTCTGTTCCTCCATGAGAACACCGCCGGGGACGTGGCGAACCTCCGCAGGGGCGCCGCCAATCTGATGTATTCGAGCGCCGTGGGAAACAAGAGGGCCCTGAGGTTCCTCGAGGAGAGGACCGGGATACCCGGATATGCCGAACCCCTGCCCGTGGGGATCTCGAACACCCTGAGATGGATGGAGGACTTCGGACGGCACATGGGGGTCCCGGAAGACAGCCGCCACCGTCTGGCGGATATCTTCGCCCGGGAGGCCGAAGCATTCAAAGGAACCTACGGCGGACGGCTCGAGGGTTCGCGCTGCATCCTTTACTTCAACACCTGGTCCGAGATAGACTGGGTCATAGAGATCCTCGGGATACTGGGGGTGAAGATCGACTCCGTCTGCTGCCCCGCGGAGAACAAATGGAACCTGGTGGAGGAACAGATGGTGGAAAGGGCCGGGGTGCCGGTCAGATACGACGTGGACTTCGATGAGTTCAGAAACATAATCGGATCGGAGAGACCCGACATGGCCCTGGGCAACAACCTGATGATGAGCCAGGTGCCCATACCGCATTACAGCCTGCGCCGTCCGCGCACAGGGATAAGGAGTGCGTTCGAGTACGCCAAACGTATCGTCAGGATGATGGAGGTGAGCGGACTTTGAACTACTCGCGCATGGATGGATTCTACGGATCGATGCTGGCTGCGGAAAGCCTGATCGACGGGACCACCATACTGCACGGGCCGGGAGGATGCAGGGTGCTGGCATCCAGCATGTCCTCGAGGACCGTCCGCCGCGATTTCACCACGGTGGAGGGGGAGTTCTTCTTCCACCGCTCCCGGATACCCTGCACCTTCGTGGACCGCGACGACTACATCTACGGAGCATCCAAGAAAGTGGCCATGATACTCAAGATGCTGGGGTCGGAAAGCGTGGGATTCGCCACCGTGCTCGAGTCCCCGGGGGCCTCGCTCATCGGCGACAAGCTGCAGGACGAGGTCATCGAACAGGGGATGTCCGACCGCGTAGCCGTACTGGGGAAATGCTACATGTCAGAGACGTTCGCCTACGGGTACGACCGCACCCTGGAAGCCATGGCTGAGAAACTGGCCCGCAGACAGGAGAAGAGAAAGGGGACCGTGAACCTGGTCGGACTCAGCCACACGGCCAGGGGGTGCCACCATCTGGTCAGGGAAATGCACGGCCTCCTGGGAATCATGGGGCTGGAGGTGACGGCCGACATAGGTCCGGGGTGCACGGTTGAACAGATCAGGAGGTCGTCCTCGGCTTCCGCCAACGTCTGCCTCTGCCCCGAGTACTTCTCATCATGCGGAAGGTTCTACGAGGAGGAGCTCGGCGTCCCGCTCGTCCGCGGACCGCTCGGTGCACCCGTCGGATACGATGCCCTGCGGGCTTGGTTCGGGGCCGTGGCCGAGTGCACGGATACGGACTGCTCCGAGGTACTGGAGATCATCGACGAGGACGAATGCGACATGAACTGCATAATCGAGTCGTCGCTCGCCATGGGCGAAATCATGGACTTCCGCACATACTCGATACTGGGGGAGGCCTCCGTGGCCTATCCCCTCGCCAGCTGGCTCTCCAAGAAGATGAGGATGGTGCCGAACGCGGTCGTCCTCAGCGAGAACGACGGAAGCTACGAGACGGCGCTGAGGGAATTCCTGGGGAGGATGAGCTCCGGGGAGGCGCTCGGGAAGGACATACGCGACGGGTACTCGGACGTTGTCTTCGGACCGGGGTCGATGGCCGACATGATGGCCGAAAAGGGGGAATGCCGCACGGCGGTGGACATCTCCATCCCCAGCAGGGAATACCTCGACATCATGCCGAGGTCGGTGATCGGACTGGCCGGATGCAGGATGGTCGCCGACAGGGTCCTGAACACCAGATGAGGGGGAGGACTGCCCCGAACCTCCCATCTGGCACATGTGGATCGTCACCTGTCGGTTATCTCCTCGATCCTCTCCTCGAACTCCATGTAGACCTCCTTCAGCTTCTCCTTCATGTCGTCGGAGGCGTCCCAGAGCCCCCTTTCGATCGCCTCGTCGAGCTTCCTCAGCATGTCCACCATGGCATACGGGTTCTCGTCCTTTATCCACTCACGGACCGTCTCGTCGAGGACGAAGCGCTCGGCCAGGTCGTCGTACATCCAGTCGTCGACTATCCCGGATGTGCCAGACCATCCGAGGGTGAAATCGAAGAGCTTGGATATCTCCTTCGCCCCGGCGAACCCGTGCCTCTTCAGACCCTCCAGCCACTTGGGGTTGTCCACCTTGCTGCGGTAGATGGACCTTATCTCCTCCCCGGCCGTCCTCAGCTTCAGGTTCTGCATGTCCGAGGAATCGCCCATGAAGGAGACTGGTTTCCTTCCCCTTATTCCCTCGACGGCGGCATTGAAACCTCCGAGGGAATCCATGTCGTCGTCCATGTCCAGCATATCGACCGCCCGGGAGTTGTGGTTCTTGACGGTGACGTCCATCTCCCCGAGCCTCCTCCTGAAAAAGGTCTGGTCTGGACTCCCCCCTGAGCCCTTTCCCATAGACGTAGCATCCGTGTCTCACATAGACCTCGGCCAGGTCCCCGACTGTCTTCCATTCGCCAATCTCCACCGCATCGCTTATGCCGCAGCCGTACTGCCCCGGGGCGTCCCCGAAGATACGGACGGAGGCGGCCCTGCGTGCCTCATCCGCCGGAACCCCCGAGGCTATCGCCTCCGCGACATCCCTCCTGAGGTCGGCCGCGAGATAGTTGAACTCGTCCTCCTCGTCGAGCGACGCTATCATCTGCACGCCCCTGTCGATCATCTCCACGAGATTGGGGAACGTGTCCCTGAAAAGACCGCTTATCCTGAGGGTCACGTCTATCCTGGGTCTTCCCAGCTCCGGCAGCGGGATCACCTCCAGGTCCTTCACCCTGCCGCCGTAGCCGGTCCACACCGGGCGCAGACCCATCAGCCTCAGTATGTAGGAGACGTCGTCGCCTCCGGTCTTCATCGTGTCGGTGGCCCACAGGACGATTCCGACGGCCCTCGGATAGGTGCCGCTGTCCCTCACGTAGCGCTCCACCATCTGCTCGGCCATCCTGCAGCCTATCTCCCAGCTGGAATGCCAGGGGATACCGTCCGGGTCCATGGAGTAAAAGTTCCTCCCCGTCGGCAGTATCTGCGCCCTCCCCCTGTTGGGGCATCCCGACGGCCCGGGCGGGACGAATCCCCCGCCGAGGGCCAGGAGAACGTTGCCGATCTCGTCACCCATGTGGCGCAGGGAATCGATCAGATCCCCGCATATGAACGATACAACCCTGTCGAGGTCCTCGCTTTCGCCGAACTTATGCCTTGCAAGTGCCAGACATCTGTTTTTGGAGAAATCCTCATCCTGCATCAGCTCGATGAGGCGGAACGCCTCCTCGTCCGCCGCATCCGCGGCCTCGCCTTTGAGGGTACCGTCAGGGAGCATCCCCGACGGGTCCCCGAGGAGGTCCCCCATGTCCCAGCCGTGCATCCCGGCCAGCACCCCCCTCAGGGACGGGACATCGCCGTTGGCGTACCTCACCAGAGTGTAGACGGTCTCCGCCATCCTCTCGCCGCGGGGGATCTCCCCCAGGACGTGGAGACCGTCCTTTATCATCGCATCCTTGATCTCCAGCACGTAATCATAGAGTGCGTCGATCTTCCCGTGGATCTCCTCCGGGGAGGAACCGGGCGAAAGACCCGCCTCCTCCAGCATGTTGAGGCCGGTGCACACGGAGATTATCTTCTCTGTGATGGACGGCAGCTTATCCTCCTGCCCATGCTCCTCCGCCTTGAGGAACGCCTGCACTACATCCTCCAGCTCGTTCATCCCGTCGTATCCTCCGGAGCGCACCATGGCCGGGATCATGTGGGTCGTTATGACGGCGTAGCTGCGCCTCTTGGCCTGCATCCCTTCTCCCGGGTTGTCTATGATGTACGGGTTGACGTTCGGCAGGTTCCCCAAGATTATGTCTGGGTCACACTCCTCCGAGAGCCCGGCGCCCTTCCCTGGCAGCCACTCCAAGGTGCCGTGGGTACCTACATGGACGACCGCGTCCGCCTTCCAGACGTCGCGCAGCCACCTGTAGAATCCCAGATACTGATGGGGAGGGGCCATCCAGGCATCGTGATAAGCCTGCGCCGTCGTCTTGCCCCTATCGGGCTGGAACCCTATGAAGACGTTCCCGTTCATTATGCCCGGCAGGAGCTGCCTCCCGTCGAGGACGTGGATGTCCCCCGGCGGCTCGCCCCACCCTCGACCATCCTCCTGCGCGCACTCTCCGCTATCCCCTCGAACCATGCCTTGTATTGCTCCACTTCGACGAATTCCCCGGCGGCCCTGCGCAGCTGCGCATCGGACTTCCAGCCGTCGTCGTTGGTGATGCCTTCCAGCATACGGGAGACCAGCTCCCTCCCGTCCTCCGGGACCCAGTCGAGGGAGTATCCCCTCCCCTTCATGGCACGCAGCATGTCGGAGACGCTCTGGAAGGTGTCAAGACCGTAGCCTCCACCGGCCAGATCCTGCCTGGGAGGGTACATGTACACGATGACCGCGACCCTCCTCCTGCCATCTGGCACATGGCGTAGGGACGCCCATCTGAAGGCGGCGTCGGCCACCATGCGGCACCTGTCCGGTATGGGCATGGTCCTGTAGGACCCGTTGGAGCAGAGCACCGTCCCGCAGACGGGCACCGTGTCTATCTGCCCGTCGTACTCGGGGTTGACCACGCTCATGGCGATATCGGCGGGGGCGAGACCGAACGGACTCTCCCTCCAGATCTTCGGGTCGCCGTAGAGAGTGACGGCCTGCAGGACGGGGACGCCGAGTCTCTCGAAGAAATTGTCCTCCGAGACCTGGGTTCCGTCCCCCGGCTCCGCAAGAAGCGTCTGGGCGAAACCCATCGTGTTCACCACGCAGTCCACCACGGACCTGCCGTCCCTGATGAGGTAACCGTCCACTATGCCGCGGAGGCCTATGGATCCCACCGATTCCCTGACCGACGATATCGTGAATATCGCCACCGGTTCCGCACCCCTCTCCTCTATGTCGCGGCAGAGTTCGTCCACCACGGCGGTGTTGTGGGTGAGGAAGTACTTCTGATGGAACAGCACGGCGATGACAGGGAGGCCCTTCCCGCCTACCCTGCGGATGCCTTCCCCGAGCGGAACATATCCCTCGCCTGGCACATATATCCCCTGGGCCGGCGGCATGACGGGTTCGGGGATCCCGACGTCCGCCCCGGCGAAAGTCTTCAGCGCCCAGAGGACCACCGCCCTCTGGTTGTCGTCGCCCCCTATCTCCTCCAGACGCCTCAGCATGAGATAGTCCTCGTCACCCTGTCTGAAGAGGGCACGGTACTCGGCCGTCGTCTCCGGCTCGGAACATACCAGCAGTGCGGAGCATCCGGATCCGTCCAACGTGTCCTTCAGCTCGCGGAAGTGACGGAAGTACGTTACGTCGCCATGCACGCAGATGAGCATGGAATCGCATGTCTTGATCTTCTTCAGGAAATCCCCGAGACGTTCCGGATCGCCGTCCAGGTCCACGGCATCCCCGCATATGAGCTCTATATCGTAATCCTCCGACAGCCTGGCCACCGCCGGGGCGAGTATGTGGCCGTCCTTGCTGCCGATCCCCATGCCTGCTATCCTGAGCATTCGAACCAGACTGAGGATACTCCGATACGATATTTTAATTATTGGATTATACATCCAACACTCATGAAGATGCATATCGTCATACTGTCCCTCCAAACGGCGGATGCCGTGACCATGGCCGAACCGGCCGAGAGACTGAAGGACCTCGGGATAGAACCTGACGTGTATGCCATAAACTCCGACGATGCGGACGACGACGTACTGGTCTACCAGGAACTGGTCAGACGCACGCATGCGGCGGACCTCGTCTACATGCGCTGCATGTCGGACACAGGCCGTTTCAAGAGGTACGACAGATACGAGAAGGTCCTGGAGAAATGCAGGGGTTACGTCCTCGTCTTCAGCGGGAACCCCGAGGTCACCATGATGAAGAGGAACCTCTTCAAGGGAACCGACGAGGAGTTCGCACAGGTCTCACGCTACGCCGCATCCCGCGGACCCGAGAACGACCTCGGCATGATGAAATGGTTCGCACACCGTCTGGGTCTTACCGGGGAGGAGCCTCCGGAACCGGTGGAGCAGAGGCGCGACGGGTACTACCACGGGGGGATGGACCGCGACATCTCGCGCAGCGACTACCTCAGGACCCTCGACCCGGACAAGATGACCGTCGGAATCCTCTTCGCCAGCAGCCTCTGGGCATACGACAACCTGGAGGCGGTCGACGCCCTCGTGAGCTCCATCGAGAACAGGGGCATGAACACTCTCCCGGTGTTCTACTCCGCGGCATCGTACAGAAGGGACGGGGAGCCCGGGACCAGGGAGACCTTCGAGACCTACTTCACCGAGAACGGGAAGCCTATACCGGACGTCGTGATAATCCACACCTCCTTCTCCGTCATGTACAACTCGCGCGGAGACACAGGGGTGGGCGTCTCCGATGAGGACAACTACTACCACACCCTGCTCGACGTCCCCATGCTGCACAGCATGAGCGTGACCGGGGACTACGCCGATTTCGAGGAGGACAAGATCGGTCTGAACAAGCATGAGATCTCCTCGTCCGTGGCGTTCCCTGAGATAGACGGGGACATAATCACCGTGCCCATCGCCTTCACCCCCAGGAGGAGCGGGATGAAGAAGGCCAGACCCATACCGGACAGGATAGAGAGGCTGGTGGACCTGGCGTACAACTGGGCGAAACTCAGGCACAAGCCCGCATCGGAGAGACGCGTCGCCATCCTGCTGTGGCAGTCGCGCCCCAACTCGGGGGTCATCGGCAACGCCGCCGGACTGGATTCCGTGGAGAGCGTGTCGGACCTGCTGAAGAGCATGTCGGAGCACGGGTACACGGTAGAGAACGTACCGGAGAACGGCAGACAGCTGGTGGAGGAGATACTGGACGGGGTCACCAACGACCTCGACGGCATGTCCGCCGGGACCATGAGGGAGAAAGCCGTCGCACTCGTGAGTGCGGACGCCTACAGGAACGACTTCCTCGACATTCCGGAATGGGACCAGGGGATGATGATAAAGGACTGGGGGGTCCCGCCGGGGGAGATATGCGTCGACGGGGACAGGCTCGTCATCCCGGGGATCCTGAAGGGCAACGTCTTCATCGGATACCAGCCCCTCAGGGGGACCGCGGAGAAGATGGAGCAGAACATCCACGACCCTGCCCTCTTCGCGCAGCATCAGTACCTGGCATATTACAGATGGATAAGGGATTCCTTCAAAGCCGACATGGTCGTCCACGTGGGGACGCACGGAACCATCGAATGGCTCCCGGGGAAGAACGTGGGCATGTCCCAGAAGTGCGATCCGGACGTCGTCCTCGGAGGACTTCCCAACATCTACCCGTACATCGTCGACGACCCGGGGGAGGGTACCCAGTGCAAGAGGAGGATCGAGAGCGTCCTCATCGGCCATATGCCCCCCTCCATGGCCCGTGCGGGGCAGTACGAGGATATAGAGGCCGTGGAGCTGCCCCTGCAGGAGTACCTCAAACAGAAGGACTCCCCCGATGCGGAGCGCGTGGGGGTCCTGGTGAAGAACGTGTACGAGGCCGCCAGGGAGCACAAGATGCTCAACGACCTGGGCATCACCGAGGAGGACGACCCGGGACCGGAGGGCTTCCTCCCCTACATGGTGCCGCTGCACGAATACCTGTCCGAGGTCAAGGACGCCCTCGTCAGGTCGGACCTCCACGTACTGGGACGTGCCCCCCGGGATGCGCATCTCGACGAGACCGTCTACTCCCTGATGAGGCTCGACAACGGGGACGTACGCAGCCTGAGGGAGGCTTTCGCAGAGAACATGGGGATGGACATCAGGAGGATCGCGGAGGACCCGGCGGGGAGGCTTCCGTCCGGCGAACTTAAAAGCGAGGCGGTGGACCGCATAGATGCGGACCTCCAGGAGTTCATCGCCTGGGCCAGGTCAGCAGACTACGATACAGGGTCGTGCATGAAGAGGCTGAAGAAGGCCCACGGCAGGGTGTCCGACGACCTCCGCAGGTCCGTGGAATACATGTGCCAGACCTTGGTTCCCAACATCCGCAGGATGTCGGACGAGGTCGGGAACATACTGCACGGGATGGAGGGCGGGTACGTCCTCCCGGGACCCTCCGGCGCACCGACGAGGGGCAATGCGGACATACTGCCCATGGGGAGGAACTACTACTCCCTCGACCCGGACACCATACCCAGCAGAGCCGCCTGGGAGATCGGCAGGAGGATGGCCGATCAGATGATCGAGAAGTACACTGCGGAGAAGGGGGAGTTCCCCCGCGAGGTGGGGTTCATCATATGGGCCACCGACACGATGAAGACCGGAGGAGACGACGTGGCCTACATCCTGTGGCTGCTCGGCGTGAGACCCGTGTGGTCGAAGACGGGCGGACAGGTCGTGGACCTGGAGGTCGTCCCCCTCTCGGAACTGGGAAGACCCAGAGCGGACGTCACCGTCAACATAACGGGTCTCTTCAGGGATACCTTCCCCAACCTCATCGACATGATAGACGACGCCGTCAAGCTCGTCGCCGCCCTGGACGAGGAGGACGAGGACAACGCCCTGGCGGCGAATCTCCGCAGGGACATCGTGGAAGGGATAGCAGCAGGTCTTACCCCCGACGAGGCCCGCAGGAGGAATGCGGTCCGCATATTCGGTGCACCGCCGGGAGGATACGGCACGGGCGTGAACAAGGCCATAGAGGCGGGCTCGTGGAAGACCGTGCAGGACCTCGCCGACGTCTACCTGGACTGGTGCGGCAACGGGTACGAGAAGGGCAGTTACGGCCAGAAAATGAGGGACGAGTTCGTGAGGAGGTTCTCCCGGGTCGGCGTCACCGTCAAGAACATGCCGGACAGGGAGATAGACCTCCTGGACTGCGACGACGTCTACGAGTACCTGGGAGGGATGAACGCCTTCGTCAGGGCCTACGGCAGGAGCGATGCACTGACGATAATGGGCGACGGATCCGACCCCAAGAAGACGAGGGTCCGCCACACGAAGGACGAACTGCGTTTCGCATTCCGTTCCAAGGTCCTGAACCCCAAGTTCATAAACGGCCTCAAGGAGCACGGATACAGAGGTGCGGCCGAGATGGCCAACCTCACGGAGTACACGATGGCCTGGGGAGCGACCTCGGATGCGGCCGAGGATTGGATGTACGAGGGTCTGGCCGAGAAGTTCCTCTTCGATGCGGACACCAGGGAATGGATGGAGGACGTCAACCCGTATGCGATGATGAACATCCTGAACCGTCTGCAGGAGGCGATCGAGAGGGGACTCTGGAACGCGGACGACGAGTACAGGAGAAGGATAAAGGACCTCTTTATCGAGACGGAGGAACGGATCGAGGAGATAACCGACAGATGAATGGGTCACTCCCGTTTCCCGTCGTCCTCCTCGCGCAGGTACCTCTCGTAGTACTCCTCCGAGGGGGACGGCCTCATAATCAAGACCGCCATGATAACGGTCACCAGCGAGAGCGAGCTGCTGATGAAGTACAGGACCATGGACATGGACTCCGAATCGTCGAGGGAGAGGTAGGCAGCGACGGCGGCCGCCAGGAACAATGCGTATACCAGCACCGCGACGGCGGTGAACCTCTTCCTGCGTCTGTCGGATCTTTCGGACATTGCCATCAGGGGACGAGTATGAACTTGGACTATATATCCAATTTTAAGATCCGCTATCCATGACGAGACCCGATGTGTTGTGCCGCGGACGATGGATATGAAGCTGTGGATGCGCGTTCACACAGAGGATACTGCAAACTCTGCCCCCCATCCGTCATACCTCTCCCGCTGCCGTCCGCCGGAATCACGATTCCACATGGCAAAGAAATTAAAGGAGATTGACGTTGGCATAATCATCCAATTAGAACAGGTAGAGACCATGACGGAAGAACCCCTCGTTTTCCCATTCACAAGGATTGTGGGCCAAGAGAACATGAAACGCGCCCTTATGCTAAACGTGATCGACCCCGGCATCGGGGGCGTGCTCATAAAAGGCGAGAAGGGGACCGCCAAATCCACCACCGTCAGGTCGATGAACGCCGTGCTGCCCTACAGATCGGTCGTGAAGGGCTGCCCCTTCCGCTGCGAATTCGGAAAGGAAGAGAGGTACTGCCCCTACTGCAGGGAAAGGGCCTCCAAGGGGGAGAGGCTCGAGCCCGTCGAAAGCAGGATGAGAGTCATAGACCTGCCCCTCTCCGCCACCGAGGACAGGGTCTCCGGCACACTGGACCTGGAGCATGTCCTGAAAACGGGCGAGAAGAAGTTCGAACCCGGCGTCCTGGCGGCCGCCAACGGCAACATCCTCTACGTGGACGAGGTGAACCTCCTGGACGACCATCTCGTCGACCTGCTCCTGGACTCCGCCGCCATGGGCGTCAACTACGTCGAGAGGGAGGGGGTCTCCTTCTCCCACCCGGCGAGGTTCGTGCTCGTCGGGACCATGAACCCCGAGGAGGGGAACCTGAGGCCCCAGCTGCTCGACAGGTTCGGTCTCTCCCTGGACATAAAGGGGGAGAGGGACGTCAAGAGGAGGGCGGAGGTCGTGAAGAGGAGGGCCCTGTACGATTCCGACCCGGAATCCTATCTGAAAGAATGTAAAAAAGAATTAGACGAGACCTGCGAGAGACTGTCCAGGGCCCGGGAGATGCTTCCGAAGGTCGTTGCCGGGGACGAGGTCGTCGACATGGTGGTCTCCGTCATGATCCACTTCGGGGTCGACGGACACAGGGCGGACATCACCCTCCTGAAGGCCGCCAAGGCCAACGCCGCCCTCGAGGGTCGCACGGCGGTCACCAAGGACGACATACGCTCCACGGCGGAGCTTGTCCTCGCGCACCGCCTGAAGAGGCGCCCGTTCGAGGAGACCGGTCTGGACCGGGAGGAACTCGAGAAATGCCTGCAGTCCCTTTGACGTCGCTGCCGTTCACCGCCGTGGTCGGCATGGACGATGCCAAGAGGGCCCTCGAATGCGCCCTCTCGAACCCGAACATCCGCACGATGCTCCTCCGCGGAAAGGAGGGGACGGCTAAATCCGTCCTGTCCCGCGCCGCCGCCGGCATAACGGACAGGTCGATCGTCACCTGCCCCCTCAACGTCACCGACGAGCAGCTTTTCGGGGGTATGGACGCGGAGGAGGCCGTGAAGACCGGTAAACCGGTCCTCCTGCCGGGGCTTCTGGCCAGAGCCGACGGCAACGTACTCTTCGTAGACGACGTGAACCTCATGGACAGGGGCATGCTGGCCGGGATGCTTGACGCCGTCCTGTCCGGCGTGGTCCGCGTGGAGAGGGGGCCGATATCCGCCGTTTACGGATGCGACACGACGCTCATCGCGACGATGAACCCCGAAGACGGCGACCTGAGCTCACATCTCCTCGACCGCTTCGACCTCTGCGCCTACGCTTCGGAAACCGACGGGGAGCAGAGGCGCAGCATCCTCTCGAGGAATGCCGAGTTCTGCAGGGACCCCGAACGCTTCGCGGAGATGTATTCGAAGGACGAGGCGGAAGAGAGGGAGAAAATAGGGAGGGCCTCCAGGATCCTGCCCATGGTGTCGATATCGGACGAGCTGGTCTCCGTCATATCCGAGCTGTGCCTGAAGGTGGGGGCGGACGGGCTCAGGGGAGACATCGCCATGGTCCAATGCTCCAAATCGCTGGCCGCCCTGAACGGACGCGACGAGGTGATGAGAAAGGATGTGGAGGAGGCCGCCGTACTCTGCCTCCCGCACAGGAGGAACTACGACCAGCCTCCTCCCCCTCCGCAGGAGGAGCCGCCCGAGCCTCCGCCGGAGGAGGATGACGATGACGGCGGGGAACCCCCGGAGGACGGGGACGACGACACGGAGGAAGAACAGGACGACGAAGAGGACGGGGACGAGACTCCCCCGGAGCCGCCGAACCTTCCGGGCCTCGAGGAGATGATGTTCGAGATAGGCAGGCAGTTCCGTGTCATCGATTATCTGGAGACCAACGAGAGACTCCCGTCGAGGACCAAGACCCGCAAGGGGCGCAGGGCGATGGCGGTCAGCGCCGACGGGACGGGGAGATACGCCCGCTCGAGGATCCCCGACGGCAGGACGGGCGACGTGGCGTTCGACGCCACCATCAGGGCCGCCGCCCCCCACCAGAGGACCAGGCACAGCGACAGGGTGGCTCTCGTCATAGAACCGCAGGACATAAGGGAGAAGGTCCGCGAGAGGCGCAGCGGATGCACGCTGCTGTTCCTGGTGGATGCCAGCGGATCACTGGGAGTCAGGAAGAGGATGGCCACCGTGAAGGGTGCGATACTCTCGATGCTGAGGGACAGCTACGTGAAGAGGGACCGCATAGGCATGATGGCCTTCCGCCGCGACTCCGCCGACATGATCCTGCCGCCCACCAAATCCGTGGAGTACAGTTACAGATGCCTCGAAGACCTTCCGACCGGCGGCAAGACCCCCCTTTCCGAGGCTCTGGTGAAGGTGGAGGAGTACATGACGGCCTATGCGAGATGCCATATCGGGGAGAGGTGCTTCATCATCCTGGTGACGGACGGAAGGGCCAACGTACCGCTCAGGGAGGGAGCGGACGCCAACGAGGAGGTGCAGAAGATGGCGGAGGACATCAGCATCCCGGGGGTGAAATGGGTCGTGGTGGACGCCGGCATGGGCTTCCCCCACTTCGACAACGCCCGCAAACTGGCGGAGAGCATAGGTGCCAGGTACTTCAGGCTCGAGGACCTCGACGCCGACAGGTTCGCCGAAGGGGTCAAGGCGGCCATAGACAGATGACCCAGACGATCGACCGATACCCCCGGCCGGCACATCTCCGACTGATCTAGAACATATATTCCGAGTCGGAGACGTCCGGTCGGACGGGGCCGTCCTGCAGGCCCTGCCCTCGGAGAACTTCAACACCGTATTAGGGACTATATTCCCGTCATAGAGGTTAATTTTCTGTCAATGGCGTTCATGAAGGTGAATCTCCCGACCCGCCGGGCCCTGTTATGGAAACGGACTTGAACCATCCTTGACGGTCCCGCAAAACTCTCTGCACCCGTCTTTCTGAGACAATATGAGAAGGGAAGGGGTTTGAAGTCGAAACGGTTCACAGCATTATCCCCTTCTTCTCGGCTTCCTCGACATGTTTCCTGAACTCCTTGTATTCCTCCAGGATTTCCTCCGGGGTACCCTTCTTGAACCCTACGAGGTAGGGGTATCCGCCCACGTCCTCGAAGATTGCGTAATCCAACCATCTCGGTCTTTCTATCATTCCGATCCCCGTACTGAATACGCCTCAACACCATATAAACATATATAGAACGGACGAGAGGCATCCTCCGGAACCGAACGCCGGCTCCCCTGTACAGGATGACCGCTCCGGCAGGCTCGCGGGGCCCGGCAACCTGCCGGACCCCGATGAATGTTTTCAGTTCCTCCCTCTCCTGACGGCGAACGCCTCCCCGACCAGCATCAGCATCACGATTATGCCGACGGCGGCGGGCACGGTCGGGAACCCGGAGGGCTTCTCGCCGTAGACTATCTTCACGTCTCCGTACAGGGAATAGTCGGGTAGGAAGAACCCTTCCGGGGCCGCGACGTAGATGGTATGTTCAGCACCGTCCATGAACGTTATCGAAGAGTCTTGGAAGAAGGCAGCGGTGCCCCCGGTTATGCGGATGGTCTCCAGGGAGGTGCAGTCGACGAACGCATTATTCTGCACGAAAACCCCGTTTCCGCCCGGGATGGTCACTGATTCCAGGGAGGTGCATCCGGAGAACGCCTGGGATCCTATGACTGCGACGGAGTCGGGGACGGCGTATGACTGATCGCTCTTTCCCACGGGATATTGGATGAGAACCGTCTTCGGCTTGTCGAAGAGGACGCCGTTCTCGGAGGAGTACGCGGTATTGCCCTCCTCGACCTCGATGGATTCCAGGGAGGTGCACCAGGAGAACGCATAGCCCCCTATGTGGGTGACGGAACCGGGGATGGTCACGGATCCGAGGAAGACGCAATCTTCGAACGCGAAGTCTCCGATGGACTCGACGGAGCCGGGGACGGT
>DARY01000027.1:0-84251 GCA_002503545.1 Candidatus Methanomethylophilus sp. UBA78 | reverse complement strand
TGTAGGCCGGGTCTTTCTTCCCCGAAGGATACTGGATCAGCTCCTTCTTATCGCGGTCGAAGAGGACACCGTCCTCGGAGGAGTATTTGGTGTTGGAAACACCGACGGTTATGGATTCGAGGGAGGTGCATTTGTAGAACGCACCTTCTCCGATGTAGGAGACGGAGTCTCCGATCGTCACGTCTTTTAGAGAAGTGCAATGGTAGAACGCCTTATCACTGACGGACTCGACGGAGCCGGGGACGGTGTATGACGGATCATCCTTTCCCGCGGGGTACTGGATCAGGGTTTCCTTCGGCTTGTCGAAGAGGACGCCGTCCTCGGAGGAGTACATCCCGTTGGAGGCGTCGACCGATATGTATTCCAGGGAGGTGCAATCTTCGAACGCGTAGTCTCCGATATAGGTGACGGAGCCTCCGATCGTCACGGATTCCAAAGCGGTGCACCAATAGAACGCATAGTCCCCGATGGAGGTGACGGAGCCTCCGATCGTCACGGATACCAGGGAGGTGCATTCGGGGAACGCGTAGTCCCCGATGGAGGTGACGGATCTTCCGAACGTTACGGATTCCAGGGCGGTGCATCTGAAGAATGCGGCATATCCGACGGAGATGACGGAGTCGGGAAGGGTCATGGATTCGAGAGAACCGCATTCCTCGAACGCATAGTCCCCGATGGAGGTGACGGAGCCGGGGATGGCGTAAGACGGATCATCCTTTCCCGCGGGGTACTGGATCAGGGTTTCCTTCGGCTTGTCGAAGAGGACCCCGTTCTCGGAGGAGTACTTCTCGTTGGAAGCGTCGACGTGTATGGATTCCAGGGAGGGCATCCGTAGAACGCACCTTCCTCGACGTAGCTGACGGAATCGGGGATGGTCACGGATACCAAAGAGCTGCACCCGAAGAACGCACCTCTCGCGATGGAGGTGACTGCATATTCATTATCCCCATAGGTCACGGACGAAGGGATCGAAAGCGATACGGGAAGACCGTCGTACCCTATCACGGAGGCTGTGACGGTGCCGGTATCGACATCGTATTCTATCCCGTTGACGGTGACTGTTTCCGCGTCGGATCCGTCGGATCCGTACAGGAAGACGAAGCATCCGACGGCCAGGAAGGCAGCGGCGGCCAGAGCCGCCAATGCTTTGCCGGAGGAGCGGGGACGGAGACCGCCGTCCCTCCCCTCGACTGATTCGTAAGACATGTCCGGAGAAACACGTTTGTCTTTTTTATCGCTTTGTACAGACATGGATTCCGGGCGATTCCCGCCGTCGCGGATGCGGACGGGACATCGGCACGGCGGATGAAGGTTCCGCGGTCCGGAACCGAAAAATCGCGGCGGATGATGCATGGGTTGCGTATGCGGCGGCAGAAGCCGTGCGGACCCTGCGGGAACCAATGCGGCAAAGATGTTTGAGGGGCCCGGCGGAAGCCGGACCCCGAATGGTTTTTCAGACGCGCCTTCTCCTGAGGACGACCGCACCTCCGATGAGTGCCAGGGCTGCAACGATGCCGACGGCGGCGTACACGATCGGGAATCCGTCCGAGCCGGAAGGCTTCTCGCCGTAGACTATCTTCACGTCTCCGGATACGGCATCACCAGGGATGACGAACCCCTCCGGTGCCACGACGTAGAGGGTGTGCTCGGTACCGTCCGTGAACTTTATCGAGGACTCGTCGAAGATGACAAAAATGCCTCCGGTTATGCGGATGGTCTCCAGCGAGGTACAATCGACGAATGCATTGATACTCACGTGAATATCTTTTCCCGGGATGGTCACGGATTCCAAAGAGGTGCATCCGTAGAACGCATATTCTTTGATATAGGTGACGGAGTCGGGTATGACATAGGAAGAATCATTCTTACCTGCGGGATACTGCATGAGGTTTGTCTTCGACTTGTTGAAGAGGACTCCGCCCTCGGAGGAGTATACGGTGTTGCCCTCCTCGACCTTGATGGATTCCAGGGAGGTGCATCCGTAGAACACCTCGGCTCCGATGGTGGTGACTGAGCCGTGTATGGTCACGGATGTCAGGGCGGTGCAGCCCCTGAATGTGGAGTCTGCGATGGAAGTGACGGAGTCAGGGATAACGTACGATTCGTTCTTCTTTCCCGCAGGATACTGCATGAGAATTGTCTTCGACTTGTTGAAGAGGACTCCGCCATCGGAGGAGTATGCGGTGTTGCCCTCCTCGACCTCGATGGATGTCAGGAAGATGCATCCATCAAGTGCACAGGGGTCGATGGAAGTGACGGAACTGGGGATGGTGTATGATGATGAGTCTTTCTTCCCCGCAGGATACTGCATGAGAATTGTCTTCGACTTGTTGAAGAGGACTCCGCCATCGGAGGAGAAATTCTTGTTGGAGCCGTTGACGACTATGGATGTCAGGGAGGTGCATTCGTAGAACACCTCGTCTCCGATGTAGGTGACCTTCTCGGGGATGGTCACGGATGTCAGGGATGTGCATCCGTAGAACGCGGAGTCTCTGATGGAGGTGACCTTCTCGGGGATGGTCACGGATGTCAGGGAGGTGCATCCGGAGAATGCTTCATATTCGATATCTGTAACCGAACCGAGGAAGGTCACGGATGTCAGGGAGGTGCAGCCCATGAATGCGGAACCTGCGATAGTTGTGACCTTCTCGGGGATGGTCACGGATGTCAGGGAGGTGCAGCCCCTGAATGCGGAGTCTATGATGAAGGTGACGGAGTCAGGGATATCGTACGATTCTTTCTTCTTCCCTACGGGATACTGGATGAGAGTCGTCTTCGACTCGTCGAAGAGGACACCTTCCTCAGAGGAGTATGCGGTGTTGCCCTCCTCAACCTCAATGGATGTCAGGGAGGTGCAGCCCATNNGCGGAACCTGCGATAGTTGTGACCGAACCGGGGATGGTCACGGATGTCAGGGAGGTGCATCCGTAGAACGCAGCGTCTGCGATGGAGGTGACGGAGTCGGGGACATCGTACGATTCTTTCTTCTTCCCTACGGGATACTGGATGAGAGTCGTCTTCGACTTGTCAAAGAGGACACCTTCCTCAGAGGAGTATGCGGTGTTGCCCTCCTCGACCTCAATGAATGTCAGGGATGTGCATCCGTAGAACGCGGAGTCTCCGATGGAGGTGACCTTCTCGGGGATGGTCACGGATGTCAGGGAGGTGCATCCGTCGAATGCATTGGGTCCGATAGCTGTGACCGAATCGGAGATAATTATGGACTTCAGGGCGGTGCAACTAAGGAACGCGGCTTCTCCAATAGAGGTTACTTCATACTCTATACCCTCATAGGTCACGGACGGAGGGATGATACGGGGAAAACGTCGTACCCGGTCACGGCGGCCGTGGCGGTACCGGTGTCAATTTTGTATATTATCCCATCGACGGTGACTTCTTCTGCATCGGATCCATCGGATCCGTCCAGGAGGACGAAGCATCCAGCCACGAGAACAGCGACGGCGGCCAAAGCGGTCAGCAATTTACCATGGGAACGGAGACGGAGAACGCCATCCCCTCCCCTGAGAGATTCGTAAAACATGGTTGGTGAAACGGACTTGTGACTTTTATTATTTTTCACGAATTCATATTTTGAACATTTTCCCGATTCCCGCCGTCACGGAGACGGTAATCGGGTAATGATACGGCATATGATGGAGGGGCCAGGCGGTTCATCGGCCGTCCGACCGGCGACCTTCCCGGAGACATATTTTGGGGGCCACCCCATAACATTCCGTTGCCCGGGGCCTTCGCGGGAGGATTCCGGACCCTGACGGAACCGGAACGCCTGCCGATCCCGCCATATTCATCATGCGGTTCCCGGAGAAGTCGTTTCTTCTCCCAGGCCTCTTCCGAGAGGTCCTCCGGCGCCCTGTCCTTCGGAAGACGGGAGAACACATGATACGCGAGGACCGCCGAGATCAAGAGGAAGACGAGGGCGAAAGCCGACATGGCCGCCGCCAGGGAATCCCCGTCCTTCAGCACCATGTATGCGACGACGAACACGACTATTAGCGCCGCATATACCGCCAGGGCCGAGAGATACAGCCTGTCCGTCACACCTTTCCCGCTGCCGTCCATTGGAATCCATTCCCCGTATGGCAAGAAGGATTGAAGTAAGTTGCCATCGGCGCAAGCATCGGTTTGTAACAAGACCGATGCCGCGGCGGAAGAATCTCCGCCTTGCCGCTGCGGGAATGTTCATCGAACCTGGGGAAGGAGATCGGTCTTCGGTTGCGTTACGGGCTGACATCGCAATTTATTCTATTTATTCAGAAATAATTGTCAATACCTACCATTAATTCTATTTTTTAAGAATTTTTTAATAGTCAGGATGCATCCTGCTGCACATGGAGATCATCAGGAAGGATTACTTGGACACCCTCTCCTCCTCGAAAGACATGCCCAGCACCGTGAAGGTCCTCACCGGGATGAGACGTACCGGGAAGACCACCGTGCTCGAACAGTATGTCGACCGTCTCCGTTCCGAGGGCGTAGACGAAGCGAACATCTGCCACATCAATCTGGACCTGCAGTTGAAAGAACGGGATCTGGAATGGCTGCAGTCCCGGATAGACCCCACCCTGAATGCGGATGGCATGCATTACATACTCATCGACGAGATCCAGAACGTGGAGGGCTGGGAGAGACTGGTGGCGATGCTGGTCGCCAGAAGGGATTGCGATGTGTACATCACCGGCTCTAACTCCAAGATGCTGTCGTCCGAACTATCCACGAAACTATCTGGGAGGTACATCGAGATCGACGTACTCCCCCTATCGTTCCGCGAATACATGGAGCTGCACCCCGGCGACAGGGAGAGGAGGCTCAGGGAATACCTGACATGCGGCGGACTCCCCATGGTGGATCCGGACAGGGGTGAGGAGATATGCATGTATCAATCAGAGGGTGTGTTCAACACCGTACTGATGAAGGACGTACTCGCACGCATCTCGGGAAGCCCGAGAAGGCTGACTGCGATATGCAGATTCCTTTACTCGAACATCGGCAATGTGACCAATCCGGACAGGATATCGGAGGCACTGGGAATACCGAAGGACGACGTGTACAAGTACATGGATGAAATCGTCTCCGCCCACCTGTTCTACCATGCCGACAGATACGACATCGTGGGAAGGAAATACCTGTCATCCAAAGGGAAGTACTATGCGACGGATCTGGGGATGAGGTACATGCTGCTGAATGCCAGCGACCTCGCCGACCTGAGCAAACCTCTGGAGAACGCCGTGTTCTTCGAATTGCTGAGGAGAGGATACAAGATCTCCGTAGGCAGCTACAGGGATTCGGAGATAGATTTCACTGCGAAGAAAGCGGACAAAATCCTGTACTATCAGGTCACGCAGACGATGCTCGCCGAAGAGACGAGGGAGAGGGAGATCGGACCTCTCAGAAAGATCCCCGACAACTACCGCAAGATTATCCTGACGACCGACCGTCTGGGACTCGGGTCGTACGAGGGGATAGATGTGGTCAACGTTACTGATTGGTTCTGCGGAGGACCTGACACGGCCTGAACCGCGATCCGGGCCCTGTATCGCAACCGACTGGAAATCAAAAAAGGCGCCGGAACGGATAAAATCCGTCCGCGAGTACAATCCGAATGAGATCTGGGACATGATCCCGAAGGTTGATGCATGGCTGCGGATGCACGGCAGCATGTTGGAACCGGCAACCCGTAGTTTCCTTTCCGGAAGACCTGCGCGGGTTCCCGACGTTGATTTGGGCAGGACCGGGATGCCCTCAAACCCCCCGATGTTCTTCCCGCGAATCTCAAAAACCATCCTCTCTCCCGGAGGATCGCCGCGGGGAGGCACATCTTGGACGGATCTGGGTCATATGTTCCGAATCGCGAAGGATCAATCGGACGGGGCCGTCCCCATGCTTCCGCCGGGGGTCTGCGGGTCGGCGTGGTAGACCGCGTAAGGTCTTCCGTCCACCTGCACCACGTCCGCGTCCACCCCGTACACCTCCCTGATGTTCCCCGACGTTATCACCTCGGAGGGCGGACCGTCCTGCACGACCTTGCCCTCGGAGAACAGGATCAGACGGTCGGAGAACTTCGCCGCCACGTTGAGGTCGTGGCAGATGGCCAGGACTATGATCCCCCGCTCCCTGGCGAGGTCGCGCAGGAGCCTCATGACGTAGATCTGGTGGTAGATGTCGAGGTTGGACGTGGGTTCGTCGAGCAGCATTATCTCCGGTTCCTGTGCCAGACCGCGCGCGATCATCACGCGTTGGTGCTGACCGGCCGACAGCTCGTTGAATCTGCGCATGGCGAGGTCCGAGACGTTCATCATCCCGATGCACTTGGCGGCGATCCGGACGTCGTTGTCGGTGGTGGATATCCCGGATACCGGGTATCTGCCCATCAGCACGGTGTCGATGACGCTCATGGAGAAGGTCTCCTTGGACTGCGCCGGGACGTAGGCCACGAATCTGGCTATGTCCCTGTACGACATCTCGGACGTGTCCCTGCCGTTGAGGTACACCTTCCCCTCGCTGGGGGTTATGACCTTGTTTATGGCGTTCATGAAGGTGGACTTCCCGACCCCGTTGGGTCCCAGGATCCCCACCAGCCCGGGTCCGTCGATGGAGATGTTTATGTCCTCGAACACGCGGTTGCCGCCGTAGGCCACGCCGAGCCCCTGCGTCCTGAGGGACGGCATCACCACACCTCCTTCTTCTGGGCCATCAGTATGGCGAGGAACAGGGGACCGCCTATCATCGCGGTCACGATGCCGATCTGCATGTTCTTCCCCAGCAGCAGGAAGGCCACGATGTCGCAGATTAGCATCAGGCAGGCCCCCATGAGGGCCGAGGCGGGGAACAGTATGCGGTTGTCGGAACCGACGAAGATGCGTGCGATGTGCGGCGACACCAGCCCGATGAAGCCGATTATGCCGGTGAAGCTGACTATCCCCGCGGCCACCATCGATATCACGAGCATGCAGAGCATGCGCACGCGGTCGACGTTGATGCCCAGCGATTTGGCGTACTCGTCTCCGCTGTTGAGGGCGTTGATGGTCCTCGACATCATGCACAGGATAATCAGGCCCGCGAACGAGAACACGAGTATGACGGGGATCTGGTCCCAGGTGGTCATGCCTATGCTGCCCACGCTCCACGTGTAGACGGCGGACACGGAGTTCGGGTCCGCCCTGAGCATCATGTAGGACTGGAACGCGTTGAATATGAACATTATGGAGATGCCGACCAGTATCATCATGGCGGGCGTCGGGCGCTTCCATTTGGACAGGAGGATTATCAGGAGCGCCGGCACCATGGCGAACACGAAGGCGTTGAGGACGCGGCCGTAGTACCCGTCGATGATGAAGACGCCCAGCGTCATGGCCAGGGTCGCACCGAACAGGGCGCCCGACGAGATCCCGGTGGTGTAGGGGTCGGCCAGGGGGTTCTTCATCATGCTCTGCATGGCGGCTCCGGCCGCCCCCAGTCCGATGCCGACGATTATCGCCGTGAGGACGCGCGGCATGCGCTGGTCCCAGACTACGTTGTCG
Source organism: Candidatus Methanomethylophilus sp. UBA78 (assembly GCA_002503545.1). Taxonomy (GTDB): domain Archaea; phylum Thermoplasmatota; class Thermoplasmata; order Methanomassiliicoccales; family Methanomethylophilaceae; genus Methanomethylophilus. Next base: position 76,713 of record DARY01000027.1, on the reverse strand, counting down.
TCCCCCGCATCCACGATGTCGCCGGTCAGATGGTGCCAGATGGTCGAGTACACGTCGCCGAAGCCGATGTCGTACTCCCCGAGCGTCACCTTGTACCCTATGAGAACGAAGAAGAGGGCCAGGAACAGTGCCAGGAACACCATCTTGGAGTGCCAGGATGCCCTGTACTCCCTGTAGACGTACTCCTCGTCCGACTCGCCCTCGGCCCTCTCGACGGTCCTGTCCAACCTGACCTTCTCCGAGATGGTTTTCAATATTCCGTCTGTCTTCAAGTGACCCGTCCCGCCCTATCCGTCGGCCTCATATTACCTTTGTCCCCTTCAGAAGCCGTTGAGGATGTTCATCTCGGAGCCCTCCCCGCAGTACAGGAGGTTCATGCCGTTCCCGCTGCCCCCGTGGAAGCTCCACAATCCATCGATGTGGATGTACCTGCAGTACGCATCGACGTACTCCCCGATCTTTTCCTGCGCCTCCTCCTGGGTGGTGAGGCCGAAGTACTCCAGGAACTCCTCGTTGTACAGGTAGTAGCAGAGCACGAGCCTGTTCAGGACCTCGGAGACGCCGGTGCTGAACGAGTATCCGGTGACGCAGATGCTCAGTCCCTCCATCGATTCCACTCCGATGAGGTCGTACCACTTGTCGTACACGTCCTCCATGTACTGCCGGCTGGCCTGGGCTCCGTAACCGGCGGAGACCTGGAACGGCGCCCCCACCATGAGTATGAGGTTCCTCAGATGGTTCTGCTGGTACATCGCGCTGATGCCTTCCGCGGACAGTGCGTCCCCGTGTCCGCCGGTGGTCTTGCCGGAGAGGTAGTCCTCGGCGGAATCGAAGGGGTCAAGCGCCATCAGGTTGGCGTACTCCCCGGAGTACTCGCCCAGAAGGGACAGTTCGTCGAGGTATCCGTAGCAGGCGGCGGCACCCACCTTGCCTTCGGATCTCTTGCCGGGGTCCACGGAGTCCACAATGTTCTGGACGGTGCCGATGACGCCGTTGTACCAGTTGAAATATTCGGTGGCGCCGTCCATCAGTTTCAGCAGGAAACCGAGGGTCATGAACCCGTACAGCGTCCCCCCGTACTCCCATGATGCTATGCGTATTATCTGCACGTCCGTGCCGCTGAAGACCTTCTCGAGGGTCGGACCGTAGGAATCCCTGGTCCCGCAGACGACGTTGACTCCGCTGTATTCCTTGCTGGCCTTGGAGATCACCTCGGTATCGGGTTCGCCGCAGCTGCCTACGTCGTAGAGCTCGTCGAAATTGAAGGTGCTGGCATATTCGGCATGGTACTTGCCGGTGGTGATCCTGCTGTCGGTACCGACGACAAGGTCCTGACCGCCCATGGCGAGGACGCTGTCGAGAGGCGGTGCGATGAGGGTTATGACCTTGTTGTTCTTGGTCATGTCGTACGCCGCTATCTCGAGGTCGACGTTCACGTAATGGACCTTCCCCACCCCGCTCCAGTCGCCGGAGTCGATGGCGGACACTATCGCCTCGACCTTGGCGGCGTCGTCGGCGTCGATGTCCCCGTCGTAGTCGGCATCGTACATGTAGTAGTCCCCGTACCCGTACTCCGCGGGAGGGGAATCCACGAACCCCCTGATCTTGGACACGTCGTCGGCGTCGAAGTCGTTGTCGAGGTCGGCGTTGCCCAGGACGGCCATGTATGCCGGATATCCGGTCGGATCGTAGCTGAATCCGTCGTCGGAATCGCTGTTGAGAACTAAGGCGGCGGCCCCTCCCATGACGACCAACGCCGCCACGAGCACCGCTGCGATGATTTTTCTGTCCATTTTCTCACCGTTATCCGCACAGAACCCAGCCTCCGCCTCCGGCACCGGGGAACGGGTCCCGGAAGGCACAGGGTAACGTCTCACGAATCTGCAGGTGCTATGCCCTGCCCATTAATAACACTTTCTGAAATAAAATAACACGAATTGCATAAGAAAAAGAATTTTGATTCCAACCGATTTCGGCGGATTGAATGAATCCGCGGTCCCGCGGACATGTGCCAGATGTTCCGTTGCGGCACATGGCCGAACGGGGGAGAGACCCCCGGGCCCCTCTCCCTCAGAGGGACTCAGGCGGTCTCGATGACCAGGGTGGACTCGAAGACGGCCTCGTCGTACTCATCCTCGACGGCCTTGCTCTCGTCGGCGTGCTTGGCCAGGATCATGTACGTGCCAGCCTCCTCCACGGGGAATTCGAAGAACCCCTGCCCGTCGGCGGTGTACTTGTCCGCCTCGGAGGCCCCCCTCCTGAACACCTCGGCCTTCGCCTTGGGAAGCGGTTTCCCCTCGTAGAGTATCTGGGTCCTCACCTTGGACCCCACGGCGGGCCTGACCGTGTCGGGCATTATGTCGAGGGCGGCGTACACGACGCTGCCGGGGTTCCCGTCCCGGGAAACGATCTTCTTCGCCAGCAGGTTGTAGGCAGCCGCGTAGGTGACGTTGGAGAAGTCCCTTTTGACACCCATGGCCCAGCCCTCGTCGTTCTTTATCCAGGGGACGTTGTTGGAATCGTAGTAGACGGTGTAGACGGCGTCGCCGGTGTCGTCGAACCTGAGGCGCTTGCAGTTGTCCTCGACGGAGAGCTCGAAACCGTTCTCCACCCTGCCCCTGTCCCCGAAGAGGGCGATGTTGGAGTAGACGTCGGGCATGGCGCGGTCGTTGACCATGTGGTGGCCGTACATGCCGTCGACGACGAACCTGCCCCCCTCCTTCCTGACGTTCTCCAGCCAGGTCTCGTGGCCGTATATCATTCTGCTCAGGCTTCTGACCAATTCTGGGTCGAAGGTGTTGGGATTCATTTTTGGTAATACGAATCGTCGTATTTGTATCTATTTAAAATATAAGAAAAATCAAAAGATATACGGACGGAGGTCCGCCGCGGTCCTCATTCCGCGGTCTTCAGGATCAGTTCGGCCATTATGGTGTCGACCTTGGTTATGACCGCGTTGTCCACACGGTAGGTCTTCCCGGCGTTGTCGATGAGGACCGTGCGGCCGTCCTTGACGGTGGCCTTGATGACCTTCTCGGCCACTATGTCCCCGTCCTCGTGTCCGTCCAGATAAACCGTGAACTCGCACATCTCACATCCCCGCCAGTTCTTCCATCCTCTTCATAACGCCCCTTATGTCCGCCACGGCCCCGGATTCGGGGTAGGCGTCGACCAGGAGACGGTTGTCCCAGTCCGCCTGGATTACGGCGCGGTCGTAACGGACCCTGACGGTGCATGCGGGCGTGAGCCCGACCATGCCGGAGACCCTGACGATGTCCGCATCGTCCTCGGACTTGTTGACGATGAGGAGGTTGTTCCTGACGTCCAGGTCCCTGGCCAGTTTGACCACCTGGCGGGAGACCTCGGCCGACTTGGGGGTGGGTTCGGTGAGGATGACGTTGCAGTCGAACTCCCTGGCGAGCCCCCTGCCCAGGATCTCCGGGCCGGCCTGCGAGTCGACGAAGGCCACGTCGTACTTCTCGGAGCAGTCGGGGGAGTCCAGGTAGCTGAGGAGGATCTTCACCAGCGAGATGGCGGAGCAGAGGCACCCTCCCCCGCCCTCGGGGATGGCTCCCATGACCACGACGCGGATGCCGTCGCGGTTGACGCGGGAATGCTCCTCGATGACCTCGCGTCCGATGCGGACGACCCCCTCCGCCTCCAGCTCCTCGCTTATCTCGGCCTTGTGCTCGGTTATGGTGGGGGTCTCCAGGAACGGAATGCCCAGTGTCATGGCGAGGTTCATGCTGGGGTCCGTGTCGAAAACGATGACCCTCTTCCCCTCGCGGGCCATCATGGTGGCCACGGTGGAGATGGTGGTGGTCTTCCCCACTCCCCCTTTGCCGGTCGATATGATCTTCTTCATGACGGATTCTCCGTTTGGCGGGACGCCTGTCCCGGATGCTCGGTAATAATAATCCTATTTATTAAACATATTTGTTGTGAATATTATTCTATTAGTAACACCTACCCCGGCCCATGATCACGGGCATAATCGTGATGGGGGTCGATTCCGGGTCCTGCGGTTACGTCGAGGACATCGCGGCCGAACTGTCGTCCCGCGGACACCGCAACGTGCGCAGCGCCTACCACAGGGGCGGACCCTCGGCCGTCTCCGTCCTAAGGGAGCTCATGGACATAGGCGCGGACCCGGTCGCCGTCATACCGGCGGTTGTATCCGAGGGCAGGCTTACCGTGGACTTGATGCCGGCCGATCTGGGTATGTGCGACAACTCCATGTCCTTCACCCGTGCCGCCGGCGGGGAGGTGGCCATCCGCTTCATGACCGCCCTTGCGGGGACCGATGCGATGACCCAGATACTGCTTTCCCGGGCCCGCTCGGCCGGAGCGGACGGTACCTGCGGAATACTCCTCCTGCGCCGCGGTTCCGCCGTCGCACGCAGCGCCCGCGATTCCAGATTCCATGCGGACGGACTGAGGATGGCCGGATTCCCCATGGTGGCGGAAGCGAGCGTGACCGGAGGTCCCGGCTCCGTCTCCTCCGCGGCCTCGGCCCTGTCGGACATGGGAGCCTCCCGCATCCTGGTCCTCCCCATGATGTTCTCCGTCTCGGAACGCACCGCCGGAATCATCGGAGAAGGGATGACCCAGTATGGAAGAACATGGTCGGTGGCCGCACCGCTCGGGGCGGGGGGCGACGTGGTCTCGCTGATGGAATCCAAGATCCCCGAAGGTTGGTGAAGCGGGGACCTCGGACGCGATATATATTTCCTGGATGCTGTCGTAACGAACATAACGGGGGTGTCGGTCGGTGCGGAACTCTGGATCGGAGCTGAACGTCTTGCTGGGCGAACCCAGGAAGGCCATCCTCAGCATGTTCGTGCCCTTCCTCATCGCCGCCGCCGTGGTGGAGATAAACCAGTTCGTCGACACCTTCTGGGTCTCCGGTCTGGGGGTCTCCTCCAGCGCCGCCGTGGCCACCATCGTCCCCCTGTACGGCCTCATGATGTGCGCCGCGATAGGCATAGGGACGGGGGCCACGGTGACCATCGCCTTCCGTCTGGGTATGAAGGACCGGGAGGGGGCCGACAGGCTGGCGGCCAATGCGATGATACTCGGGACTGCCTTCGCCGCGATCGGCTCCGCCGTCATGTTCGTCCTGATGGATCCGATCATAAGCATGATCGGGGCGGACGACGTCAGGGAGGAGAGCAAGGCCTACATGCTGCCCTACATCCTCATGTCCCCCGCCCTGCTCCTGAACTCCATACTCGGGGGCATGCTCCGCGGCGAGGGGGCGGCCAGGAAATCCACCGCGGTGCAGATGAGCGCCGCGGTCCTGAACATGGCCATCGACCCGATATTCATCTACGTTCTCGGCCTCGGCGTCTTCGGCGCAGGTCTGTCCACCGTCACATCCTCCCTGCTGGCACTGTTGATCGGTCTGCGGTGGTACTTCCGCGGGGAAACCGTCGTGAGACTGAGGAGGGAGCATTTCCTGAGGACGGACGGGCCGATGATGAGGGAGATCCTCGGGGTCGGGGGCCCCAAGACGGTCCAGACCCTGATATCCAACATCACCGACGTCCTGCAGAGGGTCTTCCTCATCATAGCCGGAGGGACCACCGCCGTCATGCTCTACAACTACTCCTGGAGGTACGTGAACATAGTCAACCTGCCCGCGGGGGCCCTCGACGGCTCCATGATGCCGGTCTGCGCCGCCGCCTACGGGCAAAGGGACCTGGAGAAGATGCGGACGGGATTCATGTACACGCTCAAGGTCGCATTCGCGGCGAGCACGCTGCTGGCCGCCGCGATGTACCTGCTGGCGGAGCCCCTGATGGCGCTCCTGACCTACGAGGAGGGCATGGCCGCCCTGCGCCCCGAGTTCGTGTGGACCCTCAGGACGGCGGCGCTGCTCGTCCCGTTCAGCGCCATGATGGGAATAGGCTCCTCCATGCTGCAGGCCCTCAAGAAGGCGAGGATCCCCATGTACTACATGGTGCTCTGGGGATTCCTGAAGATCGGCATGTACGCGGTCGCCTGCAACTACTCTTTCGAGGCGATAATCTACTGCATGGTGGCCGTGCACTGGTTCGGCGGGATATGCCTGGTCGCGCTCGCCATGAGGGAGTACAGGAAGGCGTTAGGGATGTCATTTATTAATTGACAAACGATTACATGTGTTCATGGCACAGTTCGCTGGCAGAGAAGAGGAGCTGGAACGCCTCATGCGGATAAACTCCGGAAAAGACCTCCGCACCTGTCTGGTGTGCGGCCCCCGCCGTATCGGAAAATCCACCCTGATCAGGGAGTTCTGCAGGGGCAAACGCTCCTTCACCGTCTGCTTCCCCGAGGGGACCCCGAACGAGAACCTCTCGGCCGTACGCCGTTATGCGGAGAGGTTCAGGACGGAGACCTTCCCCGAGCCGAAGGATTTCGAAGAGGCCTTCGGCCTCATCGGCAGCGTATGCGGCAGGGAGAGGATCATCATCGTCCTCGACGGAGCGGAGAACGCGGATTCGGCCGAGTTCAGGAGGGCCCTCGCCGGATTCATAGAGTCCAACATAAAGGGGACGGAGAACATGCTGATCGTGGGAGCCGCCTGCGAGGGGACGTCCCCCGGCATGGCGGCCGCACCTCCCCTCGGGGGACTTATCTCGGAGACGATAGAGCTGGGACGTCTGCCCCTGCCGGAGTTGGCGAAGATCCACGACAAGATGAAGCAGTCCGACGTCTACCGGTGCTATCTGACCGTCGGGGGGACCCCTCTCTACCATACGCTGATGAACAAACCCGACTACGAATCGTGCGTGGAGAGGTGCTTCCTCGGCAGCTACCCCCGTCTCTGCGCCGAGGCGGAGAACATGGCCAGGAGGTCGTCCGTCCCCTACGCCTACTGCTCCGCCATCATGTCAGACATCTCGAACGGGTACGGGCGCCCCATCGACATCGCCAACAGCCAGGGAATCTCCCGCCAGCTCTGCAACGTCTACCTGAACAAGATGGAGGAGGAGGGGCTGATCGCACGCGTACCCCAGATAGCCAACGCCCCCAGGAAACCGATATACGTGGTGAGGAACGCACTGCTGGACTTCTACCACACCGTGATAAGGAACAACCCCGACATCATGATGCAGGACAGGGCCGGGTTCGCCGACATAGAACCGGACGTCCGCATGTTCCTCGAGATGCGTTTCCGCAGGGCGTGCTACGACTACCTGAAGAAGCATCTCGACTGCGCGGAGGCGGGCGGATGGTGGCGCGCGGGGGAGTCCTCGAGCGCGATAAACCTCGCCGCCGTCGTGAGGGACGGCGGGTCGGAGTACACCCTGCTGTGCGACTGCAAGTTCAGGAAGGGGAAGATCGACATGGGTGCCCTGGAGAACCTGAAGGCCAGGGCGGAGCTGGTCGAGGCCGCCGACAAGAGGCTGGCCATGTTCTCCTTCTCGGGGTTCGACGGGGAGGTCACGAAGACGGCCGCCAAGGAGGGGATCCTGCTGGTGGGCCCCGACGAACTGATGGGATGAAAAGATAATCCCGCGGATGCGGGATGAAGAGGGGTCCCGCCCGGGACCCCGTTTTGGACTCAGTCCTGTCTCTCGGCGTTCTGCCTGAGCACGGTGGAGATGAACTCCTCCGTGGTGCAGGAGCCGAGGTCGCCCCTGTCCCTGCTCCTGACGGCGACGGACGTGCCTTCCTCGCTCTCCTTCTCGCCGATGACGAGCATGTACGGGACCCTCTGCAGCTGGGCCTCGCGGATCTTGTATCCGATCTTCTCGTCCCTCGCGTCGTTCTCGACGCGGATGCCGGCGGCCATCAGCCGGGAAGTAACCTTGGCGGCGTATTCCCTGCTCTTCTCCGAGACGGAGAGGACCTTGACCTGCACGGGTGCGAGCCATACGGGGAATTTGCCGGCGTAGTGCTCGATGAGGATGCCCATGAACCTCTCGACGGAACCGAACACGACGCGGTGGATCATGACGGGGTGGTGCTTCTCCCCGTCGGCGCCCACGTACTCGAGGTTGAACCTCTGGGGCATCTGGAAGTCGAGCTGGATCGTGCCGCACTGCCAGGTCCTCCCGATGGAGTCCTCCAGGTGGAAGTCGATCTTGGGGCCGTAGAACGCCCCGTCCCCCTCGTTGACGGTGTAGGGGAGCCCGATGGTCCCGAGGGCGTGGATCAGTCCGTTGGTCGCGTTCTCCCAGTCCTCGTCGCTGCCCATGCTGTCCTTCGGACGGGTGGAGAGCTCGACGTGGTACTTGAAGCCGAACTGCCTGTAGACCCTGTCGATTATGCGGACGACGTTGGTGATCTCCTGCTCGATCTGGTCGGGCGTCACGTAGATGTGCGAGTCGTCCTGGGTGAAGCAGCGGACCCTGAACAGCCCGTGGAGGGTGCCGGACCTCTCGTGCCTGTGCACGATGCCGAACTCGCCCAGCCTCAGGGGCAGGTCCCTGTACGAACGGGACTCGCTCGCGAAGACTATCGTGCTGCCCGGACAGTTCATGGGTTTGATGCAGTAGGGCTCGTCGTCGATGGTCGTGGTGTACATGTTGTCCTTGTAGTGGTCCCAGTGGCCGGACATCTCCCACAGGTGCTTGTTGAGTATCAGGGGGGTGGATATCTCCTTGTACCCCTCGGGGAAGTGGATCCCCCTCCAGTAGTTGAGGAGGGTGTTCTTGAGGGTCATCCCGTTGGGCAGGAAGAACGGGAATCCGGGGCCCTCCTCCGAGAACATGAATATACCCAGCTCCTTGCCGAGCCTCCTGTGGTCCCTCTTCTTGGCCTCCTCGAGCATGGCGAGGTACTTGTCGAGGTCCTCCTTGTTCTCGAAGACGGTCCCGTATATGCGGGTGAGCATCTTGTTGTGCTCGTCCCCCCTCCAGTAGGCTCCGGCCAGGGAGGTGAGCTTGAAGGCCTTGCACTGCTTGGTGTAGAGCACGTGCGGGCCGGCGCAGAGGTCGGTGAACTCCCCCTGCTTGTAGAAACTGATGGCGGCGTCCTCCGGGAGGTCCTTTATCAGCTGTACCTTGTAGTCCTCCTTCTTCTCCTCCATCAGCTTGATGGCTTCGGCACGGGGGAGGGTGAAGGTCTCGACCTTGAGGTTCTCCTTCACGATCTTCCTCATCTCCTCCTCGATCTTCTCCAGGTCGGCGTCGGTGAAACCGCCCTCCCTGTCGACATCGTAGTAGAATCCGTCGGCTATCGCGGGGCCGATGGCGAGTTTCGTCTCCGGGTACAGTCTCTTCACGGCCTGCGCAAGGACGTGGGAGGTGGTATGCCTCAGAACATGGAGGGCGTCCTCTTCCTCTCTTACGCTTCCGTCGCTGAATAATGCTTTCATTGGGTTTTCCCTTCCCGCCCATACAACAGGCGTTGGGGGAGCCTATCCTCCCTTCGCTTATATTACTATTGCACGGGAGGGATGTGTGCAGGTACGGGACCCACTGCCGGGGACGGGACGGCCGGCTCAGACACCGCGGAAGATGTCGTCGGCCGGGACCTCCCTCTGCTCCCCGGTCTTCATGTCCCTGAGGGTGACGCAGCCGCCGTCGAGTTCCTTCCTTCCGACGATGACGGCGTATCTGGCACGTATGGAGTCCGCGTACTTCAGGGCCTTGGCCATCTTCCTGCCCATGATGTCGATGTCGGCGCTCCTGCCGCTCCCGCGGAGACGGGAAACGATGACGGCGGCGTCGCGCCTCACGTCGTCGGAGACGGGGATGACGTAGGCGTCGATGCCCTCCTGCTCGTACTCGATGCCCTCCTTCTCCATGGCGAGGAGGATCCTGTCGAAACCGATGGCGAAGCCGGTGGAGAAGACCTTCTCTCCGCCGAAGAGCTCGGAGAGGGTGTAGGAGCCGCCGCCGCAGATCTGCTTCTCGGCGCCGAGGACGGGCGCCTCGGCCTCGAAGACCATGCCGGTGTAGTAATCGAGACCTCTGACGACGCCGAGGTCGATTTCGAGGTCCTCCACGCCCATCGAACCGAGTATGCCGACGAGCTCCCTGAGATATGTGCCAGCTTCCCCGGGGACCTTGTCGAGGACCTCGGTCCCGCCGACGGTCTCGGTGAGGTCGAAGAGCGCCTCCGCGTCGGCGTCGGCGACCCCGATGTCCCTCAGGATGGGTCTGGCCTCGTCGTACAGCTTCTTGTCGAGCTTCTGCAGGACCTCGGCGGTCCTCTCCGCGGGCACGCCGATGTCGGCGATCCTCTGCCTGAGGACGCCTATGTGGCCTATGCGGATCTTGTACTCCTTAAGACCCAGCGACTTGATCATGGACGCCGCCATGGCTATGGCCTCCGCATCCGTCTCGGGGGTGGCCGAGCCGATTATCTCCGCCCCGAACTGGAAGAACTCCCTGTACCTGCCCGCCTGGGGCCTCTCGTACCTGAAGCACTGGCCGAAGTAGAATACCTTGATCGGCTTGGGGTAGCTGCCCATGCCGTTGACGAACGCCCTTATCACGGGGGCCGTCATCTCCGGGCGCAGGGCGATGTCCCTGTCCCCCTTGTCCTTGAAGTTGTAGAGCTCCTTCAGGACCCCGGGGCCGGACCTCAGGATGAAGAGCTCCGCGTCCTCGAAGATGGGGGTCTCGATCTCCCTGAATCCGAACCTGTGGGCCACCCCTCTGAGGATACCCTCGTATGACCTTCTCTTCTCAAGCTCGTCGGGCAGAAAATCCCTCGTTCCGCGGGGACACTGTATCATGGAACCACTGACGGTCGCGAAGTATTAAATTGATTGCATCCCCCGGGGACCGCCGAGACACGCGGTCCGACCCCCGGCAATACGCAATGCCGTACGGAGAGAACGCTCCGGGAACGAGGGTTCTGTAAATCTGGCACATTGGAAATTGGATGATGATTCCATCTGCCCGGCGCGGCGGGGGGTCCGGATGCCCCCCGGACCGGGGGCCCCCGGCAGACGAACAGGATATATAGGCCGGCATAATACTGTAAGAACATAATCGTAACACTGGATGATTGTCCGGTATGTGGGGCCCCTCATGTTGGTAAGTTTGCACATAACCCATTCGTCGGCCGGAGGCATGGAATGCCTCAATGACATAATCCCCGGCATCGAGGAATCCGTAGGGAAGGCGCTGGCCGGATCCAAACACGTCAACGAGTACGTCATCATACGCACCTGCAACCGTCTGGAGGCCTACGTGGCCACCGACGACAACCACAGCGTGCGCCTGCTCATGGAGAGCACCGTGAAGAAGACCATCCGCTACTCGGACAGGGAGTTCTGGTACATCCTGCAGGACGACGAATGCATCAAGCACCTCTTCACCGTGGTCTGCGGCATCGACTCCCTCATCGTGGGCGAGGACCAGATACAGCATCAGACCCGCGACGCCTTCATGAAGGCGCGCGAGGAGGGGCATGTCGGCAAATCCCTCTACGCCCTCTTTAACAACGCCATCGTGGTCGGGAAGAGGGTCAGGACGGAGACCGACCTAAACAAGGGCGCCGTCTCCGTCGGGTACGCCGCCATCGAGCTCGCCGAGAAGGAGATCGGGTCCCTGGACGGCAAGAACATAGCCATCATCGGTGCGGGCGACATGGCGGGGGTGATCGCCAAGAACCTCGTCGGCAAGGGCCCCGAGACCGTATTCGTGTCCAACAGGACCTTCGAGAGGGCCCAGGAGCTGGCCAGGGAGCTGGGCGGGACCGCCGTCACCCTCGACCGTCTGGAGGGCATGATGGCCAGGAGCGACCTCGTACTCGTGGCCACCTCCGCCAAGCACGACGTCGTCTCGAAGGAGAATGTGGCGAGGGCCATGGCCGGCAGGCCGGACAGGCCCCTCCTGATGATCGACGTGTCCGTCCCCACCAACATCTCGAAGGACGTCACCGAGGTCCCCAACGTGAGGCTCCACACCATGGCCTCCCTCGATGCGATAGCCGCGGAGAACGTGGCCAAGAGGAAGAAGGAGATCAGCGCGGCCGAGGCCATCATAAAGCAGGAGATGCAGAAGATCGAGGACGAGCGCAAGGTCCGGGAGGCCAACGTCACCATCCGCGAGTTCAGCATCATGTGCGAGAGGATAAGGAACGACGAGGCGGCCCTGGCCAAGTCCCATCTGGGCAACGGGGACGACCCCTCGAAGGTCATAGACGACATGTCGCATGCGATAGTCAAGATGATAAGCGCGGAGTTCATAAAGAACCTCCGCAGGGCCGCCCTCGACGGTGATTCCGACATCGTGGAGGCGGCGACGAGGCTGTTCGGACTGAACGGAGAGCAATGTAACGAGAAGGAGTGAATGATATGTTTCCTATAAACAGAGGGAGAAGACTTAGACAGACACCTGGCATGAGGTCGCTGGTACGCGAGACCCATCTGGACCCCTCGGACCTCATACTCCCCGTGTTCTTCGATGCCAACATCGACGAGGTGAAGTACACCGGCTCCATGCCCGGCGTCCCCACCTATCCGCTCTCCGGCTACGGCTCCATAGTGGACGACATCCTGGGGAGCGGGGTCTCCTCCGTCATCGTCTTCGGGGTCCCGAAGAAAAAGGACGCGGTCGGCTCCGACGCCTACTCCGACGACGGCGTCGTCCAGCAGGCGACGAGGGGGCTCAAGGGGGCCCTGGACGGCAGGGAGCTCCTCGTCATAACCGACCTGTGCATGTGCGAGTACACCGACCACGGGCACTGCGGGGTGCTGAGGGAGGACGGCGACGTGGATAACGACGCGACCATCGAGCTCTACGGCAGGATCGCGGTCTCCCAGGCCAGGGCGGGGGCCGACATCGTCGCGCCCAGCGGGATGATGGACGGGCAGATCGACGCGATAAGGACCGCCCTCGACGCCGAGGGCTTCGATGACGTTCCCATCATGGCCTACTCCGCCAAGTACCAGAGCGCCTACTACGGGCCGTTCAGGGACATCGCCTGCTCCGCCCCCGCCTGCGGATGCGGGGCGAGGAAGGACCGGGCCACCTACCAGATGGACCCGGCCAACAGGCGCGAGGCCCTGAGGGAGACCGCCACGGACCTCGACGAGGGCGCGGACATCGTCATGGTCAAACCGGCGGGCCCCTACCTCGACATCATCAGGGAGACGGCCGACGCCTTCCCCGTGCCCCTGTGCGCCTACCAGGTCTCCGGCGAGTACGCCATGATCAAGGCGGCCGCGGCGAACGGATGGATCGACGAGGGGAGGATAATGATGGAGTCCCTCGTCGGCATAAAGAGGGCCGGGGCGGACATGATCATAACCTACTTCGCGAAGGATGCGGCCAGAATGCTGAGGGGGGAGTGAGCTGAGGCTCTCCAACTCCGAATCGGAGGCCGGACGTCTCAGGGAGATCACCCCCGGAGGGGTGTCCTCCCCCGTCAGGGCCTTCAAGCCGTTCCCCATCGTGATCGACAGCGGGGAGGGGTGCAGGATAACCGACATCGACGGCAACGAGTACGTCGACCTCTGCATGGCCTACGGTCCGCTCATAGCGGGGCACGCCTGTCCCCGCGTGAACAAGGCGGTCAGGGACCAGACCAGGAACGGCTCCGTCTTCGGCGCCCCGTCCCACCCGGAGACCATGCTCATCGAGAAGATCGTCTCGACGGTCCCCTCGGCGGAGATGTGCAGGATGACCGTCTCCGGCACCGAGGCGACCATGCATGCGATAAGGCTCGCCAGGGGATACACCGGGAAGAACGGCATCGTCAAACTGAACGGCGGCTTCCACGGCGCCCACAACACCGTCCTCGTGGCCGCCGGGTCGGGCTCGGTCGGCTGTACCCCTAGCTCCCTCGGCGTCCCCCCGGACGATGCGAGGAACACCTACGTCGTCGAGTACAACGACGCGGGGATGTTCGAGTCGCTCCTCGACGGGAACGAGGACATCGCGGGGATCATCATGGAGCCCGTCATGGGCAACGTCGGCGTGGTCACCCCTAAAAAGGGCTACCTGGAGGAGATGAGGAAGATAACCAGGGAGCACGGCGTGCTGCTGATCTTCGACGAGGTCATCACCGGGTTCAGGCTCTCCGCGAAGAGCGCGCAGGGACGCTACGGCGTCACCCCCGACCTGACTACCATGGGCAAGATCATCGGCGGAGGCTACCCGGCGGGGGCGTTCATGGGGAGGAGGGACATCATGGAGATGGTCGCCCCCAACGGACCGGTCTACGCGGCCGGCACCTTCGCGGGCAACCCGATATCCGCCACGGCCGGCCTCGAGACCATAAACCTCATGGCCGAGAAGGGCAGGTACGAGAGCCTCGAGAAGAAGACCCAGGACCTGGTATCCCGCATGAGGGACGCCCTCGCGGACAGCGGGGTCCGCGGATGCATACAGTCCGTAGCGTCCATGTTCTCCGTGTTCTTCGGCGTCGACGAGGTAACCGACGGGCTGGAGGCCCAGAAGGCGGACAGGGACATGTTCGCCGAGATGTTCGACTACATGCTGCACCGCGGCGTCTACCTCCCTCCGGGACCCATGGAGGTGGAATTCATGTCGGCGGCGCACGACGAGGAGGCCTGCGACAAGATCGCGGAGACCTTCGAAGGGTTCCTGAGACAGGTGAGGAAATGATCGCCGGAAGCAGAGAGAGCCAGCTGGCTATGGTACAGGCCGAGGAGTTCAAAGCGCTCCTCGAGAAGAAGACGGGGGAGGTCTGCGAGATCAGGGGCATAGCCTCCACCGGTGACAAGGACCTCCAGACCCACCTGGCCAACATGGGCGGGGCCGGGGTCTTCGTGAAGGAGCTGGAGGAGGCGCTCCTCAGGGGCGAGATAGACTGCTCCGTCAACTCCCTGAAGGACATACCCGCCCAGCTGGACCCCCGTTTCGTCGTGGCGGCCGTGCTCCCCAGGGCCGACGTGAGGGACGCCATCATCCCGGCCTCCCTGGAACAGCTGCAGTGCGGCGCCATAATCGGCACCTCCAGCGTCAGGAGGGAGATGCTGCTGAGAGCCAGCAAACCATCCCTGAGGGTGAAGACCCTGCGCGGCAACATGAACACCCGCCTCAGCAAGCTCGCCGAGGGCGAGTACCACGCCATCATCATGGCCAAGGCCGGATTGGACCGCCTGGGTATAGACAGGGACGTCCATCCGATCGACAAGAACGTCTTCGTCCCGGCCGCCGGACAGGGCGCCATCGGCATCGAGTGCAGGGCGGACGACACCAGGACCATAGAGCTCCTGAAGAAGGTCGACGACGCCAAGACCCGCACCGAGGTCAAACTGGAGAGGGACATACTGAGGCACATGAACGCCGGTTGCTCGTCCCCCATAGGGGTGAACGCGGAGCTGGTGGACGGCATGATAAAGCTCGTGGCGGTCTCCTTCACCGACATGCCCGCGGTGAGGATCGCGACCGAGTTCCCCGTCGAGGAGGCCGACGCGAAGGCCAAGGAGATCGCGGACAGACTTTTGAGGAAGGCATGACCCAGATGACCGGAAAAGTGTATCTCATAGGTGCGGGGCCCGGCGACAACGGGCTGATCACAGTCAAAGGGCTCAAAGCCCTGCGCGAAGCGGACGTCGTCATGTACGACGCCCTCTCCAGCCCCGACCTCCTCAAAGAGTGCAGGGCGGGGGCGGAGCTCATCGACGCCGGCAAGAGGGCGGCCGACCACCACCTCAGGCAGTGGCAGACCAACGACCTGCTCGTGGAGTACGCCAAACAGGGGAAGGTCGTGGCGAGGCTCAAGGGAGGGGACCCGTTCCTCTTCGGAAGGGGGGCAGAGGAAGCCGAGAAGCTCCGCAGGGCGGGCGTGGAGGTCCACGTCATACCCGGCGTCACCTCCGCCATCTCGGTCCCGGAGCTCTGCGGGGTCCCGGTGACCCACAGGGACCACACGTCGATGGTCACCTTCGTGACTGGGCACGAGAAGGGGGACCGGGAGCAGGACCGCATCGACTGGAGGAAGCTCGTCGGGGGGCACGGCACGCTCGTCATCCTCATGGGCCTAGAGAACGCCGGCAACATCTCGGCGGGACTCATCGAGGGAGGCATGTCGCCCGACATGCCGGCGGCCGTCCTCTCGAAGGGATCCACCCCCGACCAGAAGGTCTACGTGACCACCGTCGGGAACCTGGAGAGGACCATAAAGGAGGAGAACGTCGCCACGCCCGGCATCATGGTCGTCGGGACGGTCGTGCAGCTCAGAGAGGTCCTCGGTGACCTGGCATGATCTCGGTAGGGTTCACCAGGCCCCGGGACAGGATCGCCGAGGGGGAAAGGGTCTGCTCCGAGATGGGTTTCGAACCGTTCGGCGCCCCCTCCTTCGACCCGGTCAGAGGGGACAGGGAGGTCTTCGAGGAGATAGAGGAGGTCCTCTCCTCCGGGAGGGCCTACTTCACCCTCTTCGCATCGATCACCGCGGTGGAGGAATGCGTGGACGAATACGGCAGGGACAGACTGCTGGCACTTCTGGAGAGGACCAACGTGGCCTGCACCGGCAGCAGCACTGAGAAGGCCCTGAAGAAACTCGTCGGCAGGGACTCCGACCTCATCCCCGAAATCTACTCGGGGGTCGGGGTGGCCGAGGAGATAGCCGACGAGGTGGCCTACAAGACCGTGGTCCTGCTGAGGTCGGCCGGAGGGGACGGGAAGATCGTGGAGATCCTCGAGAAGGCAGGGGCCAAGGTCCTGGACGAACCGGTCTACGACATGATACCGGCACCCATATGCGAGAACACCATAGAGCTCCTAGACAAGGCCGCGTCGGGGACCCTGGACGCCCTCCTGATGACCAGTCCCAACTCCTTCGCCGTCTTCTACGGCCAGATGGTGGACCGCTTCGGGAAGGGGAGGACGGACGAGGTGCTCGGGGGGACCTTCAAGGTGGCCATCGGCATACCGACCGCGGAGGCCATGCGCAAGACCGGCGTACCGTGCGACGCCGTGGCGGAGGTCTCCACCTTCGAAGGGATGCTGGAGACCGTCAGGAAGAGATTCGCGCGGTGATCAGGACCTCTTCACGATTATGCTGAGGATGTCCTCGTCCTCGACGATGTGGTCCATACCCACGGTCTGGCCGGGGAACTTGGCGCTGGTGCCCCACACCATCGCGTACCTGAAGGCGTTCTTGAAATCCCTGTGGATGAGTTCGCAGACGTCGCCCACGGAGTTGCCCCTCTTGACGATGAGGGGTTCCTTCATGTCCGCCTCCTGACCCTGCGGTTTGAGGTAGATGCGGATCATGTCTATCTGGTCGTAGATCTCCTGCTTGAGGGCGTCCATGTTGTAACCGGTGGCCGCGGACACCCCGACGCTCCTGAACTCCCTGTGCATGTCCTGCACGGCCTCGAGCTGTCCGGGTTTGGCGAGGTCGACCTTGTTGATGGCCATGACCGCCTTGATGTAGACGCGGTTCCCGGCGAGCACGTCGAGCATCTGCTCGACGTCTATATCCTCGCGGACGACCACGGTCGCGTTTATGTGGCCGTAGGCGGAGACCATGTCCTTGATCGTGTCGACGGAGATCTTGGTGAGCTTGAGGGTGGGCTTGACGATTATGCCGCCCTGCTGCCCCGTCGTTATGTTGACGTCGGGGGCGCGCTGGTTGATCCTTATGGCGGAGTTGTAGAGCTCCTTGTGGAGGATCCTGATGTCGGGGTTGAAGATGTCCACGACGAAGAGGATTATATCGGCGGACCTGGCGGCGGCGATGACCTCCCTGCCTCTCCCCTTGCCTCTGGAGGCGTCCTTGATGAGACCCGGCATATCCAGGATCTGGATCTTCGCATGGTTGTACTCCATCACCCCGGGGACGACGTCGAGGGTGGTGAAGTGGTAGGCCCCGACCTCGGAATGCGCCCCGGTGAGCTGGTTCAGGAGCGTGGATTTACCGACGGAGGGGAAACCGACGAGGGCGACGGTCGCGTTGCCGGCCTTCTTCACGTAGAATCCCTTGGTCCCTCCCCCGGACTTGATCGTCTCGAGCCTCTTCTCCCTGTCCATGGTGAGCTTGGCGATCTTGGCCTTGAGTTTGCCGATGTGCGCCTCGGTGGCCTTGTTCTTCTTGGTGTTGGTGATCTCCTTCTCCAACTCCTCGATCTGCTCCTCTATCGTAGCCATCGGTAAACCTCCTTAGGGGCTACTGATTATGCACCCACTATTAAGGCATTGTTATTTTAATCCGGGCGGAGGATACGAGGGGACATATGCCAGAATTGCCGGAGATCGAGACGGTCAGGAGGGTCGTGGGACCGCAGCTGCTGGGTAGGACCGTGGTGTCGGTCAGGGCCGCCGACAACAAGGTCCTCGCCAACACCACGCCCGACGGCCTGTCGGGGATGCTGACCGGGAGGAGGTTCGCATCCATGGGGAGGAGGGGGAAGGCCCTCGTCCTGACGGACGACCTGGGCGGACGCACGGTCATCCGCTTCGGCATGACCGGCCAGCTGTACGTATGCCCGCGGGGGACCGAGGAGGAGAGGCACACCCACGAGGTATTCTTCCTCGACGACGGGACGGAGCTGAGATACGTCGACCCGAGACGCTTCGGACGCATCTGGCACTTCCGCAGCGGTGAGACAGACACCTCCGGGATAGAGGGCCTGGGCATCGAACCGGACGACCCGGCACTGGATTCCGGCTATCTGGAGGCCAGGATCGGGCGCAGGGGGACGACCGTGAAGGAGGCCCTCCTGGACCAGTCCGTCGTGGCCGGCATCGGCAACATATGGTCCGACGAGATCCTCTTCGAGGCGGGAATCTGCCCGCTGACCCCGTGCAGGGAGCTTACCGGGGAGCAGCTGGAACGTCTGGTACATGCCATACCGGAGAAGATAGCCTTCGCCGTGGAGAGCAACGCCGTCAGCAGCGGGGACTATCTGGCCGGAAAGAGCAGGAAGTACTACGACATGAGCCCCCTGAAGGTGTACGGACGGAGCGGCGAAGCATGTCCCAGATGCGGGACGGCGATCGTCAGGAACACCGTCGGGGGACGGAGCACCTGCTGGTGCCCGATGTGCCAGACGAGATGATCCTGCGGAGATGCGCGACACCCGCCGAAATACTTGGAACAGACGGCCGCGGGGGCCATTATTTATTTAAGAGCAAACAAGATTGCGCCTCATGGATTCCAACAGTGCAGAAGGCTCCATCTTCTCCAGGAAGGTCTTCCGCTCCATCACAGTGTTGCAGATCATCGCGATGTGCGCCGCCGCCGTGATCGGCATTGCCGTCCTCTGCGTGGCCGGTTTCGGCGGATCGGCCATAGGCTGGCTCATAGCGGCGGTGGTCGTCTACATGATTCCGCACCTCTTCGGTGTCAAACCCAGGGGGAAAATCGGGTTCTTCGCCGTCTTCGCCGTCTTGGCGATAATCGTCGGAGGCGCGGTCGTCGGTCCCGCCTTCGTGGAGGGCAACAGCAAAGAATCGGTCTCCGACCGCGGTGCCTTCAGCAACGTGACGTACGACTACGACGATGCCGCGGACACCATCACCGTCGATGCGGACTTCGACCTGACCGGATACGACGGGGACGCGCCCTACCTGTGCTACGGCAAGGTGACCCTCGTACCGTTCAACAGCTCGCCGCAGATTGAGTCCCTGAACACCGTGCTCCTGGACGGGGCCCACGTATCCGGCAGCCATCTGCAGTACACCCTTACCGATGCCGATTTCGACATGTCGGAACTGCAGAACATAGTGCTGGCGGCAGGCAAGGACGACGGCAGCGGGAATGTCACGCTGGATGTCAAATCGGCCTCCGTCGCCACCCTGACCGGGTTCACCGGGGCGGAATACGGCTCCCAGTGCTTCGCCGGAGCGGCGACCGTCATACTCTACGTCCTGTTCATATTCTTCGTCATCCTGATCTTCTCCACCGTGATGAGGAGGACCATAAAGGGCAAGAGGGACAAGATGGAGAGCGACGGCCGTCTGTACCCCCAGGGATACGGAAGATGCGAGAAATGCGGCGCTCTGGTCCTTCCCGGCGAGATAAAGTGCAGGAAGTGTGGCACCTACATCGACCGCCCCGAGGACATGAGGCGCAGGAAGGACGACTTCTTCCAGTGCTCCGAATGCGGTGCGGAGGTCCCCGGCGACGCCCAGGTCTGCCCCAAGTGCGGTGCGAAGTTCGACGGCGAGGAGAACATCGTCTCCCATGCGGACGGGAAGGTGGATGTGAGCGAGGAGTCCTTCTCCTGCCCCAACTGCAAGGCGACCGTCCCCAAGAACGCCGAGTTCTGCCCCAAGTGCGGGAAGAAGTTCTGAAACCCAGGGGGATATCCCCCTCTTACTTTTCATCCCGGGGATCGGTTCTTCCGCCGGACATGGCGGCCGAAAGGACCTCCGATCCGGCGCACCCATACCTGCGGAACATATAGACGCCTGCGGCTCCGTTGACGGTCGGTCCGTGCGGCCTTGCCCCGTGCACACCTGCCTGCGGCAGGATGTCCCTCACGGATCGGACGGACGGTATCGTCCGGATATCCGCAACCCCGGGGAACCGTACGGCTCCCATTCGCGGCGGAGAACCTTCCCCGCAGACGCACGATACATACCCAGCCGTAAAGAACGAACCTTCCGACAACGTCGGATACGGATAGGGATGGCACGGTACGGGTCCAGAACCGGAGGACCCGACACTATAAAACCGGAAACAGAAGAAGTTGCAATTGTAGGTCCCGGGCCCCCCGAAGGGGGCCTTTGGGGCCTTGTTCAAATGTTTACCCTACTCACATTCCGAACTTCGCCTTGACACTGTTGTCGAGCATGAAAGCTACCATGAAGAGGTAGATCACGACGTTGCAGATGGCAATGACGATGCTGATGATGAGCTGGAGTCCCTCACCGTTTCCAAGGAGTCCGAGGAAGGAGTTGATGAGGAGGATGACGAAGATCACGAGGAGGATGATCCACATGATCTTGTCGAAGGTGCCGACGCTTCCGTCGGTGATCTTCTTCTGGACGAAGAGGATGATGAGACCGAGGATGACGCCGATGATTCCGGAGACGAGGTATCCTCCGATGTCGTCGAAGAACACTCCGGAGATGGCGCGGAAGATTCCGGTGATGATGGTGGTGTATCCGACAACGTATACGAACTTGGTTACGATGTCGAACTTGTCGGAGACTTCTCCGCTGCGGACGCTCTTTCCGAATCCGAAGTACACGAGAGCGCAGATGAGGGCCCCGATTCCGAGGATTATCCATCCTACCATGTTGTCGTTCATGACGTCATCGGTTACAGCGAAGACGATGGTGACGAGGGCAGAGAGGATCATCAGGATACCGACGATCCAAAGTGCCGTCCCTGCAGTTTTAGTATTGTCAAGGAATGACATGAAGTAAGAATTGCATTTTCAAATATGAATACTATTCCATCCAAGCTTTAACTTTATGTACTAAAAGTTAAGCTAAACCGTCTTTTTTTACAAAAAAGTATAAAAATACATACACTTCCCGAAGCGTAAATATATCCACACGGTGAAAATCCGACACCACGGAATCCGGGAATCGGGGCGTGGAACACATATCCAGACAGTCGGCCGCGGACATGGCGGCCGCGGATTATTCCCGGTGATGTTTTCCGTGTCCGCCCGGGCGCACACATGATGCTGGCACATATTCCGCCGGGACTCTCCCGGAAAACCCGAGGATCGCTGCCGTCCGGGCGGGACCGCGGGGCGGTGCTGTATGGAAACACCCGGACACCGCCGCGGCCGCGGAAGAGTGCGAAAGCCCCTCCGTTACAACTTTTATAGTGATTCGCCATTCGGGAACGCGTGATGGACAGAAGGGACAGCCTCGACCTGAAGCGCTTCGTCGGACGCTCATGGTACAACATGCTGCTGGTGGGGGTGCTGCTGACGATGTTCGGGATCATAATGGCTGCGAGCAAAACCGAATCCGTGAACATCGTGATAACGATAGGGGGCATTCTCCTGATAGTCTTCGGAGTCGTCGATTTCCTGTCCTACTCCGAGATAACCCATGCGGGCGCGGTGGCCATAGTCGCCGGGGCCGTCATGATAGCTCTGGCGGTCACCGTCGGAGGCTCCCTGATACTCGGTGCCGGGATAGTGCTCATGGGCATCCTCATGATCCTCGGCACCAAGAGGTTCCTCGGGGTCAGACTGGACACGAGGAATGTAAGGAAGAACCACATCGGCGGTATCATACTCATAGCCGCTGGCATAGTGATGGCGGCGAACATAGCGGACCTGGCCGACATAATGATGCTGTCCATCGGCATCATCGTGATAGTGCTCGGGTGCCTGCATATCATTAAAGCCTTGGACATGATGGGTAAACTACGGTAAAGTGTGAGCCCATGATCGAAATCGAACAGCACGGGAACAGCTCGCTCGGAGCGTTGCTTGCGATTGCCATGATCGTCATCGGCGTAGCCGCCATAGTCGTTAAGGCGATGGAACTGGCCTCCGACGACGAATTCCTGAAGGTGGTGGGAGTCCTGACCGTCGTATGCGGCATGCTCCTGGTTTTGAAAAAAGCGATGGACGACGGCTTCAAGAGCTCTCTTTTCGGAGGATGCATGCTCGCCCTCGTCGGGTTCGTGATGGCACTGTCCATGGCGCCCTCGTACATCCTCTACTGGCTGACCGTCATAGTGGTGGCCGAGTTGGGACTGAAGATAATCTTCGAAATGCCCCTGGGGATCGTGAGGGTGGACTTGGGCAACAGAGACGCGAACAGGCTCGCGGGAGTCGCCCTGGTCCTCGTCGCGATCGCGATGATGTCCATGGAGGAGGACCTGTGGGACTTCTTCCTGTACCTGGTCGGAGTCCTCCTGATGCTCTTCGGATTCCTGTATCTGGCACAGCGTCGGGGGAAGGGAAGGACCTACACCGCAGGATGACCCCGAACCATAACAATAAAACCCTTTAACCCATCTCCGCCCCGATGGGAAAAGACTCAGAGCCGGCGGCCAGGCCGGCGAGGAGCGGCAGAGCCAGGGCCGAGGAGCTCGCCGACAAACAGCACGAGATCTCGGTCACGGAGTTTTTCGAGAAGAACAAGCAGATCCTGGGATTCGACTCCCGGGCCAAATCGCTCCTCATGGGGGTCAAGGAGGCCGTCGACAACTCCCTGGACGCCTGCGAGGAATCGGAGATCCTGCCCGACATCGTGGTCAAGGTCAGGAAGGTGGGGGAGGAGGAGTACGAGGTCTCCATCGAGGACAACGGACCCGGCATCGTCCACCGTGCGATGCCCAACGTGTTCGGCCGCCTCCTCTACGGGTCCAGGTTCCACGCCATGCGCCAGTCCAGGGGGCAGCAGGGCATCGGCATATCCGCGACCGTCATGTACGCCAACGTGTCGACCGGCAAGCCCGCGCACATCGCCTCGAGGATAGAGGGGGAGGACGAGGTCGCCTGGGAGATGGACATCTCCATCGACACCAAGACCAACCGCCCGATCGTCACCAACGACAGGGCCTTCCCGTGGGTGGACAAGGCGCACGGGACCCTCATAGAGTACACCACCAAGGGACGCTACGTCACCGGCAAGCAGTCCATCTTCGAGTATCTGAAGGAGACCGCCATCGTCAACCCCCACGCACGCATAGAGTTCCATGACCCAGACGGCAAGATCTGGACCTTTGAGAGGGCCACGGAGGTCATGCCCCCGAAGGCGAAGGAGATCAAACCGCACCCCGCCGGGATGGAGATCGGCGACATGATGAGCTACTCGGCCCGGTCCGAGCAGAGGACGGTCAGGGACTTCCTGAAGAACGACTTCTGCAGGATGACCGACAGGCTCGCGGCCGAGGTCTGCGAGAAGGCCGGGGTGGACCCCGGTTCCAGGCCCCAGGACCTGGGCAGGGAGGGCAGCATGAAGCTCATCTCCGCCATCGCCGACACGAAGATAATGGCCCCTCCGTCCGACTGCCTCTCCCCCATAGGGGACACGCTGATCAAGAAGGGGCTGATGCACATCCTGGAGGGGATGCGCCCCGAATACTACGCCACCCCGGTGACCAGGCCGGCGCACACGGTCAACGGCAACCCGTTCACCGTGGAGGCCGGCATAGTGTACGGAGGGGAGATCCCCTCGGACGGCCAGGTGACCATCATGAGGTTCGCCAACCGCGTGCCGCTGCTGTACCAGCAGGGAGCCGACATAATAACCAAGGCCGTCTCCGAATTCGACTGGAGGAGGTACGGCCTCGAGCAGAGGGGCGGCAAGGGCATACCCTACGGCCCCGCCATAGTGCTGGTGCATGTGGCCTCCACCAAGGTCCCGTTCACCTCCGAGGGCAAGGAGGCCATCGCCTCGCTCCCGGAGATCGAGGACGAGATCCTCGCCGCCCTGAGGCTGGTGGCCAGGAACCTCAAGTCCCACCTCAACAAGATGGAGCGCAAGTCGAAGACCCACGAGAAGTTCGACATCGTCCAGAAGATCCTGCCCGACCTTGCCAACAAGGTCTCCGCCCAGCTCGGCAGACCGGTCCCCGACCTCAGCAGGACCATCACGAAGATCATGAACGTCGTGTGGATCGAGCCGGCCAAGAGCAGGACCGAGGGTAAGAAAAGCTATGCGATATCGTACACGGTATACAACTACACCGTGCGCCCCCACACCCTCATGCTGCACATGGCGCTGCCGAAGGACTGCATCTCGGAGGCGGTGACCGGGGCGCCCATGTTCGACTCCGTCAACGACGAAGGGAAGACCCAGTGGGTGATAAGGGACCTCGAGCCGTCGAAATCCGTGCAGGTCTCCTTCGTCCTCGAGGGCGAGATGGCGGACACCTTCGACCCGGACGACGTGTACGTGTCCGGCATAAACCCGGTCATCGTCATGGGTGCGGAGGCGCTGCCCGGGGACTGGGGCATAAAGGGGATGGAGATAACCGAGACGGATGACCCGGTCCCCGAGGACGACTCCGCCGAGGAGGAAGAGAAGGAAGAGCTCGAAGAGGAGGAGTTCAGCAAGGAGGCGATGGACGATGAATGACAGACAGAAGACGGCCTTCGACCGTCTGACCGAGATGGCCGAGGGCGTGTACGACGCCCTCGACAGAGGGGACATCCCGCAGATGACCCTGCCCCTGCGTTCCAAGAGGAACATCGAGTTCGACCCCATGACCCAGGTGTGGAAATACGGGAACCTGAAGACGACCCGCACCGCCAAGACGACGCAGGGTGCGACCACCATGCTGAGGACCGCGTACACCACCGAGTTCATAAACGAGATGATACGCGAGAACAAGTCCTCCACGCTGAGGGAGATGTACTACATCTCCGAGGGCTGGAACGCGGCCAAGTTCCACAGCCAGGACGAGGGCAACCTGCTGGCGGAGGACCTCGAGACCATGTCCCACTGCATGAGGGAGGACTTCAAGCTCAGGCCCGAGGAGAGCGGGGCGCACGTCTACGGCAACGTCACCTTCAGGACCATGACCAGGAAGGGCATGAAGGACATCAACTGCATGGACGACGTCTCCGAGCAGGGTTTCGCCGTCCCGTACAGCGTGGAGAAGGATACCTTCGAGATCAAGAGCCACGATGTGAGGTTCATCATGGCGCTCGAGACCGGCGGTATGTACGCCAGGCTCATCGAGAACGGGTTCCCGGAGAAGGCGGGATGCTGCCTGGTACATCTGTCGGGACAGCCCGCCCGGTCCACCAGGAGGCTCATCAAGAGGCTCAACGAGGAGAACGGGCTCCCGGTCGTGGTCTTCACCGACGGCGACCCGTGGTCCTTCAGGATCTTCGCGTCCGTCGCCTACGGGGCCATCAAGACGGCGCACATCTCGGAGTATCTGGCGACCCCCACCGCCAACTTCGTCGGGATAACCGCATCGGACATCCTGAACTACGACCTCCCGACCGACAAGCTGAACGACAAGGACATAGGGGCCCTGCATGCGGAGCTGAGCGACCCGAGGTTCAACAGCGAGTTCTGGGACACCGAGATACGCGCCATGCTCGAGATGAACAGGAAGGCCGAGCAGCAGGCGCTGGCCAAATACGGCCTGGACTACGTGACGGACAAGTACCTGCCCGACAAACTGTCCCAGCTGGGTCTTCTCTGAAGAGTCTGGCACTTCAAACCTGTTACGGGGAAAACCGCCCGGTGCGTTCTCCGCACCGGGCGGGGAAGGGGCCGGAGCCCCCGGCCGCTCAGTTGTAGGCGGCCTGGTTGAACCTGTTTATCACGAACTGCTTGTCTATGGAGGCCAGGAACGTGCCGAGCCTCGGACCGGCCGGTTTGCCGATGATCAGGCCGTAGATCACCTTGTAGGCGTTCTTCAGTCCGATGGGGGAGTCCTTGCCGCAGTCCGATATGATGTTGCTGATGGTCTCGGGATCCCAGTTGCAGTCGTTCATCCTGGTGACGAGGGCCTGCAGGAACGCCTTGTCGTTCATCTTGAGTTCGATGCACGCGGGTACGGTCTGGCTGATGGAGAACTTGACCTGGTCGGGGGCGAACGCCTTGAGCCAGTACTGCATGCACTCGCAGCGCTTCCTGATCCTCTTCATGTCCTCCTCGTTGGCGACCGAGATGTCGACGGTGCGGGAGAGGACCTCCATCTGCTCCTCGAAGTTGTCGGCGATCTGCACGACGTTGCAGAGGTGCCTGCAGGAGACCTGCACGGGCATCCGCTTCGGGACGTGGTTGTGCTGGGCGATCTCGTAGGCGCGGACGGAGTTCTCCTCCGCCTCGGTGAACTCCTTGGAGAAGAAGGCCTTCTCCATCCTGTCGTACTCGTCGGCCATGTCGAGGTTGCCGATGCCGGAGTCGTAGTCGATGGCCCTGGAGGGCTGGACCCTGAGGAACAGGTAGTTGAGGACCTCCGGGGGCGTCATCCTGATGGCATCGAGCCCGGTGACACTGCATCCCAGCGACTTGTGCATCTGTCCCACTCCCTTGAGCTGAACGAACTCATAGGGGATGGGGAAAGGGGGCTCTATGCCGAAGACCTCCCTGGCGAACCTCTTGCCGGTGTCGTAGGAGCCTCCGGCGGCCGCATGGTCCTTGCCGAAGGGCTCGGCGGAGGTGCCGAATATGAGCCACTTGGCGGGCCACTCGAGCCTCCAGGTCAGTTTGCCGTCATCCTTCCTGACGTCCGCACGGCCGTGGTGCCCGCAGGGGCAGTCGTAATCGACGAACGGGAACTGGTAGGATTCGAAGATGGGCTTGGTGTAGCGTCCGCACTTCTCGCAGAGGGGGTTGTACGGGGCGTAATTGGGGTCGGCCTCCTTCCCGGACACCTCATGGAGGATGTCGATGATCTCCTTCCTCTTCTTGAAGGTGAGGTCGATGGCCTGGGCGAACCTGCCCTCCTTGTAGAGATCGCTTGTCCATATTATCTCGCAGTGGACGCCGAGGGAATCGACGGCGTCGAGGAAGGGCTGCACGAAGTGGTGCGCATAGTTCCTGTGCTTGCCGCAGGGGCAGGGTATCCTGCTGATGGGCATGCCCACGTACTTCTCGAACTCGGCGGGGAGGAAGTCGTACCTCTTCCTCAGGGGGTCGAAGGAGTCGATGAGGTAGATGAGACGAACGTCTTTGCCCAGTCCCTCCACCGCGCTGCGTATAGATTCCCCTGTGATGGCCTCCCTGAGGCTCCCTACATGAATGATCCCGGTGGGGCTGATGCCGGTGGCGATGAGCGGATGCTCTGCCTTCTCGGCAATGTCCTTGGCGATAACGTCTGCCCAGTGCATGCTAATCGGACGCGCACATCATGGGGGAATAATAAAAAGATTGCCTTTTAAATAGACCCTTCCACCAATGGGATTAAATATTGTCCCAATATACGAATGCCAATGGCCAAAGAGAACAAAGGCGAATCCTTCTCCTCGTCCGCGGGACTGATGAGGTACTTCGACTCCGAAGACGACAAGGGCATCAAGATCGGCCCCAGGTTCGTAGTGGCCCTGGCCATCGCCTTCACCGTCCTCGTCATCGTCCTGCCCGTGTTCCTCCCCATGTGAACGGACGCGGTGCGGCATTCTTCGGATGATCTCCCTCAGGCGTAGCCATCGATCCTTCCGGCACCCCTCGGACCATGGCCGCTGTTTCTTCCATTGAAGTCAGTCTGCTGAAGCTCTTATCTTTCCGAAAACTCATCGGATTCTGCATAGAACCGGCTGGAACACGTTCGGATTCCGCTCCCGGTCTGAGATATTTTTGTTTTAGTAAACTTGGTATCACAGACCGACTTCTGATGCGGGTGGATTTCGAAATAGAAAAGTAAAAGGTTTTTTGCCGGCCCGGCCGCGGATCAGATCCTGTCGTCCGCCGTGATGGTGTACTCGGCCGGGTACTTCCTCCTGTACAGCTTGGAGAGTATGGGCGGCGCGATTACCGTGGTGGCGACGGCCATCAGGACTATGACGGCGTAGAGCGACGACGATAGGGCGGGCGCCCCCTCCACTATGGTGTTGAGGCCGATGGAGGCGACGATGATGCCGACCTCGCCCCTGGGCACCATTCCGATGCCGATTATGTTGCAGGATTCCCTGGAGGTGCTCCTGTCGCCCATCTTGGCCCCGATCCCGCAGCCGATGTACTTGCCGACGACCGCGAGCAGGATGACGACCACCGCCGATATTATGACGGAGGTGCTGCCGAGGTCGCCGAGGTCGACCTGCATGCCGACGTGTACGAAGAAGAACGAGATGAACACCGCGGTCACGGTCTCGAACTTCTGGTCAAGCTTCCACTCCCAGGCGTGCTCGGCGAACATCATGCCGGCCAGGAAGGCGCCGATGATGGCGGCCAGGCCTATGCTCTCGGCGAGCCAGGACATGAAGAGGCATATCGCGATGGCGAGTGCCAGCATGTTGAAGGATGCGGGGGTCCTGCCCTCCTCACGGGCCTTCTTGACCCTCCTCTCGTTCCACAGGTAGATCCTGGGCACCGCACTCTTCGCGAAGAGGATGGCGGCGATCACGAAGACGAAGGCCACCGCAATGACCTCGATCACCCCTATGACCGATATGCCGGAGTCGGAACCCGCCACCCCCTTGACGATGGCGAGGACGATCATACCCAGGATGTCGTCGATGACGGCGGCCCCGATGATGATCCTGGATTCGAGCTTGTCCATCAGGTGCATGTCCTTGATGACGCGGGCGGTGATGCCCACGCTGGTGGCCACCATGGCGGCCGCCAGGAACATCGCGTGATGGAAGTTGGAGTCCGTGAACTCGATGTACGCGAACCCCAGGAAGAACGGGATGACCACTCCGAGGACCGCCACCAGCATGGCGCTCCTGCCGACCCCCAGGAGCTCCTTGACCTTGGTCTCGAGACCCACAGAGAACAAGAGGAAGATGACTCCGATCTCCGCGGCCGCGTAGAGGATCGAGTAGTTCGTGCCCGCGTGGCCACTCCCCGGCGCCGGGATCTCTATATCGAGGAAATCCAGGAGGGTGCTGCCGCCGATGGCGACGTTGGCTATCAGAATGCCTACGAGGATCTCTCCGATCAGTCCGGGGATGCCGAAATGCTCGAAGATCCTGTTACCTACACGTGCCAGTACGAAGAGCACGAGGAGCATGAGGAGGATCGAGACTATCTCCATAGAATTGCGTGATATTATCTTCGCTTATAAATGGAACGGAAAAAGATGTTAAAAAGGGGATGGCCCGCCTCCGGGGGGAGGAGGGGTGTGGTTTGCCGGCTCACCAGAGCTGCCTGAGGTTCCCGGAGAAGCGGTACGCATAGGCGTCGAGGTCTCTGACTCTGATCTTGAACTTCCTGTCGTACGACTCGAGGCCGTCCTCGGGGAGGTCCGCATCGTCATCCCTCGAGGATGCGAGGAACAGGTCCTCGTCGTTGGCGAGGGTCGGGCGGTAGGCGTAGAGGACGTCCCTGCTCGGGTCGACGATCTCGATGACCTCCCTCACCAGGTTGGGCTCGGCGTACTCGGCGACGGAGACTGCGCCGACGGTCTCGGCGGCCTCCGAGGTCTCGGCCATCTGCGGGACGGAGTAGGACTCCGGGCCGTAGTTGGCGTCCTCCAGTTCGGCGGCCTCCCTCTCGAGGTCCTCCGCAGAGTGGAACCTGGGCAGGGACATGCGGACGGGCTCGGTCTGCACGACCACCGTGTCCGCCACGGAGACGCTGGGAACTCCGAGCAGGACGACGGGCTCTCCCTGCGGAAGTGCCAGTATGTGGGTGCGGTCGGTCTCGAGCATGAGGGGCTCGGCGGGTGCGGCGGCCTCCTTCGCCTTCTCGACGGCCTCGTGGAGGGCGACTGCGGAGTACTCCGCTATGGCGAGCTCCGCCATGATCTCGTCCGTGTCCGCGATGTCCTGCGCCTCGGAGCGGTCCTCGACCTCCGCCTGGACCCTCTTGACCTCCTCGTACAGGGCGAGGGCGGAGTACTCCGCTATGGCGAGCTCGGCGAGGATGTCGCAGACCTCGGCCGCCTCCCCATATGATTCCTGCATCGGGACGGCATCGGACGTGAAGGGCTCGAGCACCTGCGCCTCGGTGAACGGGGAGACGTCTGCAGCGAAGGGCTCCATCATCTGCACCCCGGGCACAGGTTCCGCGACGGCGATGGCCTCGTCGTACACTCCCTGTGCGGAGGCGATGTACTCGACCTCCTCCGGAGCGGGTACGGAGAACCCCTCGGCCGCAGGTGCGGTCTCGGGGACGGTGTTCTCCCTCTCCACTAGACCGGTGGTGTCCTCCCTCTCCACTAGACCGGTGGTGTCCTCCTCTGCGGGGAAACCGCCGTATGCGCTCCCGAGGGGAGCGGGCTTCTTGACGACTATCTCGTTGAAATCGATGGCCTCGTAAACAGGCCTCTTCCTGGCGTTGGAGAAGAGCTCCGTCGGATCACTGTAGGCGGCACCGCCCCTCGCGGGCCTCTCCACGACCTCGGCATCCTCTGCGGATTCGCTGCAGACCGGCTTGATGAACGGGGTGTACTCGGGCACCTCGTCGAAGTATCTGCTGTCGGAGACCCTTGATACGAATATGCCGGAACCGACATCGACCCTGCTGAACTGGTTGCAGTCGAGTCCGCGCGCCTTGGGGGCCTCTATCCCCCGGGGTGTGCCGGCGGCTGCGCCGTTTCCGAACCCGAGAAGCACCTTTACCCTTGCCAGAACGCTCTGAAAACGAGCGTTACCACTGTCCGAGTGTGATTTCCACATCTCCCATCCCATCCGGCTTCCTGTATGCGTTTAAGATATATAATCATGCGCGAAGACGCATTTAATGCCTGTTAACACAGGTCCAGGAAGACTCGCGGAGGACCTCATCCACTGACGAAACGGATGTAATCCGCCTTGCCGGTGGCCTTTATCTCACGGATCATGCTCTGCAGCTCCGCCGCCTCGCAGGAGATGACCATGACCTCGAGGCACTTGTGGTTCTTGAGATGGGAATGGAGCTGCGTCTTGATGGCGCCGGTGTGCTTGGCCTGGATCACGCCCATCCACGGGTCCGCATGGTCCCTCTTTATCGCGATGAGGACGCCCTCGACCAGGCCCTCCAGGTTCTCCATGTCCTGTATCTCCGAAAGGGCCGAGGAGATGGCATTGCGCACCGCCTCCGAACGGCCGCCGAGACCGAAAGTCTCCTGGATCCTGTCCAAATCGGAGAGGTTCTCGTCGGTGAGGGAGATGCTTACAATCGTCATGAGGACGGAAAAAACTTCGCAGTTATTAAAACCAGCACAGAGGGTTAATAAAAAACGGCCTCCCGGCGATGTGGAATTATTAACCTGTTCAATAGACATTAATAATAAGACGGCCACACGAGATGCATGGGAGAAGACGTCACGCTCATCCTCTTCGCGGTAGCCATATTCGTCGTCACTATAGCGGCGGCGCGCCTGCCTTTCATGTTCAGGAAGAGCAGGAAGATAAAACTGCACATGCTCATCACCTTCAGCACCGGGATCATGCTCGGCGTCCTCTTCATCATGCTCCTGCCGGAGTCGCTCGAGAGGGCCCTTGACAACGGCGTCTCGACGGAGAACGCGGCGTACATGATGCTCCTCGGATTCCTGCTGCTGTTCCTGATGGACTTCCTGGTCAAGAAGTACCTGGACAAGGACGAGTACGACGGATGCGAGGCTTGCGAGCACGACGTGACATCCCTCTCGGCGTTCCTCGGACTCTCCATCCACTCCTTCTTCGACGGCCTCGCCCTGGCGGCGGCCTTCATCGCCGGTGAGGATGTGGGGGCGATGGTGCTCATCGCCCTCTGCCTGCACAAGGTGGTGGTGGCGTTCTCGCTGGCCTCGACCATGCTCATGTCGCACCGCAGGGAAAGGACCTGGCTGTACCTGACCGTCTTCAGCCTCATCTCGCCCCTGGCGGCCGTCGTCTCGTACTACGCCCTCGACACCGGCGGGCTGGGGATGGCCGGACTGGCACTGTGCTTCTCCGTCGGGGTGTTCGCGTTCGTCACCATGTGCGATATGCTGCCCGAGGCGTTCCACCACCGGAGGAAGGACCTCCGCCAGATGGGGATCTTCCTCCTGGGCATCGTCGTCGTGATCGCGGTCGGGATGATCTCCGGCGCCCTCATGGGCGGCGTCGAGATCTGATCGGACCCCGTACTGCTGGCACTTCAGCAGGAACCGGTAGGCGACGTCGGGGTTGGAGTAGTAGTACAGATGGGGGAACCCGGCCGAAAGGCCGCCCTCCTCATGTCCGCACTGATACTTCTTGCCGGAGGTCTTGACGGCCTCCCACGAGGTCCCGCAGTCGGTACTGTCCCAGTAATGGAATTCATGCCCCTTGCAGCCACCGGCGATTATCGACCCCGGGTCGCCAGAGGAGAGGGAGACGTACCCGAAGCGGCTGAGTTTGCCGGTGTTGCGGACCTCCCCTTTTATTACCCCGGCCATGGGCCACATCCTCCCGTCGGCGTCCTCCATCCTCTCGTGGAGGTACATGAAGCCGCCGCACTCCGCGAGGCAGGGCATGCCGGCCGCGACCTTCCCCCGGATATCCTCCAGCATGGAGGCGTTGCCGCTGAGGACCTCCCCGTGGAGCTCCGGGTATCCTCCGGACAGGATTATGCCGCTGATCCCGTCGGGCATCCTGCCATCCCTCATAGGAGAGAAGCGGACGATCTCCGCCCCGCACTCCTCGAGGAGGGCGATGTTGTCCTCATAGGTGAAGCAGAATGCGTCGTCATAGGCCAGACCGACCTTCACCTTGCCGGGAAGCACGCCGTGCGCGGGCGCCCTGCCGGATATCTCGGAGGCTCCGCGGGCCAGCTCGACGAGGGCGTCGATGTCGACGGTCTCCTCGAGCATCCCGGCCAGGCGGTCGAGGCTCTCCCTGAGGGAGGCCACCTCGTCGGGGAGGACGAGACCCAGATGCCTGCTCTCCAGGACCATGTCCTTGAGCTTCGGCACGTAGCCGGCGACCGTGAGCCCCGTCTCCCTCTCCACGGCCGCCTTGACCTCCGGGTACACATGGGCGCTCATGTTGTTGAGGATTACGCAGGCGATGCGGTTCTCCCTGAACTCCCTGAAGCCCTTGATGACGGGCACGACCGACATGCTGGCACCTCTGCAGTTGACGAGGAGGACGACGGGCGCCTCGAGCTTCTGGGACACATCGTAGGAGGACCCCTCGGTGCCTGCGGCGCGGATGCCGTCGTAGAATCCCATCACCCCCTCGATGACCGAGATGTCGGAATCCTCCGCCGTGCGGCAGAACAGGTATCTGAGGGTGTCGTCGTCGCAGAAGAACGAATCGAGGTTCCTGGACTTGGTCCCGATCACCCTCGAGTGGAACATCGGGTCGATGTAGTCGGGCCCGCATTTGAACGAGGATACCTTCATCCCCCTGTTCACGAGGGCCTGGAGGATGCCGCAGGTGACGGTCGTCTTGCCGCTGCCGCTGGCCGGGGCGGCGATCATGAAGCGGGCGAGGCTCATTCCGCGACCCCCCTAAAGACGGCTATGTAGACGGGGTTCTGCGCGGTCATGAGGTTGTAACGTCCCAGACGGCGGGAGTTCGCCGCGTTGACGCAGACTATCTCCTCCTGCTCCACGCGGCAGCAGGAGGAAAGACCCAGCACCTCGGATACCGTCTCCAGGGTGACCGAGTTGACGACGAACCTGCAGCGCGGGTTCTTCTCCAGGACCGCCGAGACGATCTCCTTCAGGTTGCCCGACGAACCGCCCACGAACACGCAGTCGGGGGAGGGGAGCCCGGCCAGGGCCTCGGGGGCCCTGCCGGTGACGATCTCCACGTTGGGCGTCCCGAACTTCCTCCTGTTCTGGTCTATGAGGGCGGCCGCGACCTCCTCCTTCTCTATGGCGTAGACGGTGCCGGACACGGCGACCAGGGCCGCCTCGACGGAGACCGAACCGGTGCCCGCCCCCACGTCGTAGACCACGCTGTCCTCCGAGAGCTTCATCTTGGCCACGGACAGCGCCCTGACCTCCGACTTGGTCATGGGGGCGTCGCCCCTTATGAACTCGGAATCGGGGATGCCTATCGGACAGCGGCCGTCGGGGCGGGGGTTGAAGACGAGGGCGGCGCATAGGCCGCCGATGTCGGATACCATGATCTCCGCGGGGGTCCCGTAGAAGTACTTCTCCTCGGGGTACCCGAGGTCGCATCCGACGGCGACGTTCACACCCATGTTGTAATCCACGAGCTGCTGGCACATCTCCATGACGCCGTCCCTGCCGTTGAGCAGGGAGAAGACCGTCCCGTTCCTCCTGACCTCTCCGACGAAGTTCGCCCCCTTGCCGTGGGCGCTGATTAACCTGACGTCCTGCCAGGGGATCCCCGCCCTGGCGCAGAGGTACTGGACCGAGGAGATCCCGCAGTGGGTCTCCACATCGTACTCCGACGGGTCCAGGGCGGACAGGACGGACCTGGTGGCGCTGTAGAACCCGATGTCCCCCGAGACCAGGAGGGCGGCGCGCCGGTACTCCGGATGATGTGCCAGATAGTCGAATATCCTGTCGGGGGCGTATTCGCGGAGCGACGCCTTGCCCTCGGCCTCGGGTATGCGGAGCATCCTCTCCGCACCGACCACCAGGTCGGAGGACCTGACGGCGGCGGAACCGGCGGCGGTCAGGCCGGTCCCGGGACCGACCCCGGTCCCGACTATGGAAAGCAGCCTCCTGGGACGTCTCAGGGCGATGCCCAGCCTGGACGACAGGATACCCAAGGTCCCTTCGAAGTCGGTCCCGGGCTGTTCCTCGGGCCTGCCCACTATGATGACCTCGGCACCGGCCCTGCGGGCGGCCCTGACCTTCTCGTCGAAACCGCCGGGGGCGCCGGAGTCCTTGGTCACCAGGTACCTGGCACCCGTCTGCACCAGCATGCCGTAGTCCATCTCCTCGCAGAACGGGCCCTGCATGGCGAAGAGGTTCTTCCCCTCGAACCCCAGCGCGGCGCAGACCTCCACGACCCCCGGGAGGGACAGCACCCTGGCGAACACCCTGTCCCTGAACCCGGGGATCCCCGTGTACTTGGCCAGCTCCTTGCTGCCGGTGGTCGTCAGTATGGGGCCCTCGGTGCCTTTAAGGTACTCCACCGCCTCGTCGATGGTGTCCACCACCTTCATGCCCCCGTAACCCTCTGAGGCGGGGCGGACGAGGCGGATGTACTCCGCACCGGTGTCGGCGCAGGCCTCCTTCACATGCGCCGATATCCTGGTCGCGTACGGGTGCGTCGCATCCACCACGACGGGATACCTCCTCATGAGGTCCCTCATCTCCTCGGGGGAGAGCGGGCGGGAGGAGACCTCCACGTTCCCATGCTCCCTGACCGAGGTCCTGCCGTATTCGGTTGCGACGCACACATGCACCATGACGCCGGCTCCGGCGAGGAGGTCCGCGATCTCCCCGCCCTCGGTCGTCCCTGCGAAAACCAGAACGCTCTGGGTCATCATACATACCTCGTGAAATCAACCGAGAAGTCCTCGCGGGCGACGGCCACGGTGACACCGTCCCCCGCGAACTTCCCGAGAACTATCCTGCCGCCGCGGGATGCCCTGACGGCGGCCCTCTCGCATACGCAGTCAACGTCGGTGACGGACTGCACGAAACCCGACCTGGAGAACTCCCCCGGCACGGCGTTCAGCTCGGCCGCCGTGTAGAAGGTTACGGGGAGGGAGCGGCGGGAGGCGAAGGAGAGCAGTCCCTCCTCGTCCTTCTTCAGGTCGATGCTGCCGACGGCGCGCACCCTCTCCGGGGTCAGACCGGCCGCGGCCAGGGCTCTGGAGACCATATCCCGGATCGTCTCCTCCGGGGTCCCCCTGCGGCACCCTATCCCGAGGACGCAGTCCCGGGGGACCAGCCGGAGGGTCGTCCCGAACGGCCTCCTGTCCTCCGTTCCGACGTATACGCCGGTGGGCGCCTCCCCGGCCGAGAGCTCGGGAGGGACCGCACCGACGACCGGGACGTCGCTGACGAACCCGACCGGGTCGCCGGCCAGTATCCTGGCCGCCACCTCCTTGGCCGCACCCATGTCCGTTATGGAGAGGTCGTTGCCCACGGCCCACGCATCGATGGCGATCTTGCCGTTTATGTCGGTGGCGGTGGTGACCACCGGAATCGCGCCTATGTGCCCGGCTATGCCGACCGCCAGCCCGTTGGCCCCTCCGATGTGGCCCGACAGGAGCGGTATGCAGAACCTGCCCAGCTCGTCGACCGAGACCACGGCCGGGTCCACCGTCTTGTCCCTGACGAACGGGGCGATCTCCCTGACGGCGATTCCCGCAGCGCCGACGAAGACTATGGCGTCGCATTCGGAGAAGGCCTTACCCGTCCATTCCCTCATGGGGACATCCACCTTCCGCAGGCCGAGGGAATCCGCGGTCGTCTTCGCGAAGAGCTCCGCCTCCCCCTCGGCGAAGAACCCGGCTATCTCCGACGCCTTGCGGCAGCCCTTGGTCGAGAACGCGATTATGCGGACCCTCATTCTCCCGCCTCGATCTTCTTGAGGAGCTCCCCGGCCGAGGGGGTCTCCCCCAGGATCCCGAACTCGGAGGAGAAGGTTATCGCCGCGACCCGGATGGCTCCCTTGACGCGATGGTTCATGTGGAACTCGATCTTGGGGATGAGGACGTCCATCGTCGGTCCGACCAGCCCCTTCCCGGAGAGGACCTCGAGTGCGTCGTCGGTGGAGACGCAGCCCAGTATGCTCGACGCGGTCTCCGCATCCGCCCCGGCCAGCAGGGCGTTGGATGCCAGGATCTCCATCCTCGCGTCCGCGTTACGGGAGTGCGTGTTCATTATCCCACCGGCCAGCTTGACGAGCTTGCCGAGGTTCCCCACCAGGAGGACCCCCTCCGCCCCCAGTTCCGCGGCCATGTCCAGGAAGTCGCCCACGAAGTTGCTGCATTCGATGGGCTGCCGGCCCTCCAACCCGGGGTAGGATGCGAGGAAGTCCTTCCCGTAGTTCCCGGGGACCGTCAGGATGTACCTCCTCCCGGAGGCCAGGAACACCTTCGTCTCGGCCCTGATGGAATCCAGGAGGGCCGTCTCGCTCATGGGCTCGACGATGCCGCTCGTCCCCAGGATCGATATCCCGCCGACGATGCCGAGGCGGGAGTTGAACGTCCGCTCGGCGATCCTCACTCCCTCCGGCACGCCGATCTCCACGGAGATGCCGCCCGTGTATCCGAAGGCCCCGCAGACGTCCCCGACGGCCTCCATTATCATGGCGCGCGGGATGCGGTTGATAGCGGCGGCGCCGACCGGCTGGTCCAGCCCCCTGCGCGTGACCCTCCCCACGCCCGGGCCTCCCTCCACCTCCACGCCGGCGGTCCCCTTCCTGGATACCGTCGCGTAGATCAGGGCGCCGTTGGTGTCGTCGGCGTCATCCCCTCCGTCCTTGCGGACCGCGCAGGATGCGCGGTCCGGGGAGATAGCCGCGTCCTCGACGGGGACGTGCAGGGGGATGCCCTTCGGGGTGACGATGTCCACGGAATCCACGGGCGAACCCGAGAGCAGCATCTGGACGGCGGCCTTCGACGCCAGGGCGGCGCACGACCCGGTGGTGAAACCCCTCCTGAGTTTCCTCCCGCCGACGTACACGAAAGCCTGTTCCCCTTCTATGGCGCCCATTGCAAAACCCCGACTATCCTATGACTATTGGATATAATAGCCAACTATAAAGCGTTTGACGGCGGACCGTGTCCCCCGACGCGGCGGAAGGCCCTCAGACCTCGTCGAAATCGACGGAGTTGGACCCGTTCTTCCTGGCCAGGGACTTGGATATCATGCCCTCCTCCAGCCAGCACGCGTTGAAGATGGCGGGCACGGCGAGGCATTCGAGACAGACGGTGCCGCGGACCTCGGGCTTCATCACCCTGCTGTTGTAGACGTCCAAGATGTCATCGGAGGAGACCCCTCCCTCGAGGGCGGCCGCCATGTCCCGGAGCTGCTTGCAGTCGGAGACCATGGTTATGTCGTCCCCTCCCTCGCGGTGGGTGGCGGTGATCCTGCAGGTCTTGTCGCATACGCGCATGTTGACTTTCACTGTCGACGGCATCTCGATCGGTACCGTCACGGGCGTCGCCCGACATAAATGTATCCCGGAACGGACGGAAATCACTCGGGGACCAGGGGGAGCGAGTTCTTGTGCCTCATCCTGTGCACCTGCTGCCTCAGCTCCTTCGCCTTGGACACCTCGATGCCGGCCGCCTCCGCCATCTCGGCGTCGGTCCCGCCCTGCTCCAGAACGTTCAGGGCCCTGTCGAGGTCCGCATAGGTTATCCCCATCTCGGACTCGTCCGTCTGACCCTCCCACAGGCCGGCGGTCGGGACCTTCCGGATGATCTCCTCCGGCACGCCGAGGACCTCGGCCATCTCCCACACCTGGGTCTTGTAAAGGTTGTACATGGGCATGACGTCCTCGGCACCGTCGCCGTACTTGGTCATGTATCCCATCAGGAGCTCGGAGCGGTTGGTGGTGCCGACGACCAGGTAGTCCTCCTTCTTGGCCTTGTCGTAGAGGACGATCATCCTGCACCTCGCCATGATGTTCCCCTTCTCGAGGGGGGCCTCCTTGCCGGTGAGCAGCATGCCCGAGAAGGCGTCCACCGCCGGCTGGATGCTGATGGTGTTGTACCGTATGTTCCAGCTCTTGCACATGGCCTTGGTCTGGATGAAGTCCTCGCCGGAAGTCACCGCCGTGGGCATGAAGACGCACAGGACGTTCTCGCCGCCGATGGCATCGGCGCAGAGCTTGGCCACCACCGCGGAGTCCACGCCGCCGCTGATACCGACGACCGCGCCTTTGGCACCGGTCTCTTCGAAGACTCCCCTGATGAATCCGATGAGGGAGTCTGCGTCAGCGCGCGTTATCCTGTGAAGCTCCTTGAAGGCCATAGCGTGGGAAATGTCTTTTTTCTTAATATAGTGTTCCGATGGCGCCCGCCCCGGGGCGCTTGAATGATTAAAACTGCGCATTGTTTTAATACCGCATAAGTGCTGATATCGCCATGGGCATCAGGATCGCAATATGCCAGATTGCCGGCACCTCGGATCCGAAGGAGAATCTCAAACGCATAGAGGGCGCCATCATGCAGAACAAGGCGGACCTATACGTCTTCCCCGAGCTTTACCTGACGGGATACGGGAACTCCGACTTCAACCCGGAGGACGCGGTCGTGACCGAGAGCAGGCTGCGCATAATCTGCAACAACCTGGACGTGGCCGTCGCGGTCGGTGCGCCGATGCAGTGGTACAACGGCATAACCAACTCCATGCTCTTCGTGACGCCCCTGGATACTTACCGCTACGACAAGCTGTACACGGCCAACTTCCCGCCCTACGACGAGAACGCGTTCGAGAAGGGGCACAGCCCCGTCATGGTCGAATGGAAGGGCATGAGGATCGGCCTCGAGATCTGCTACGACGTCATGTTCCCCGAGGTCCACCGCTTCTACGCCACGAGGGGGGCAGACATGGTCATCGTCATCTCGGCGTCCGCCGAGCGCTCGAGGACGGCTATGGAGAGGATCCTGCCGGCGAGGTCGCTGGAGAACACCGTCTACACCGTCTACTGCAACAGCATGGGGCCCTTCAGGGACGGGATGGTCTTCTTCGGCGGCTCAGCCCTCTACAGTCCCCTCGGGGAGGAGATCGTCAAGGCGGGCGACGGGGAGGAGATCCTGATAACCTACGCCGACAACGGGGTGGTGGAGCACGCCCGGGCGGCGAGACCCCACCTCAGGGACCTCAGATCGGACATACGCTGGATACTCTGAGCGTCTGGCACATCATATCTGTACCGCGGGGATGTGCCCGGTTCCGTACCGGAACAACGATCTGGGTCATATTATGCGGGCCCGCATGGCCGAAGGCACCCCGCCGGAGGACGCCCCGCATCCCGCGGGACGGATGCAGCCGCACCGATGCACCTCTTGAAATACGACGATGCCGTTCGGAGGCCCATGTTCGGCTCCAAGAAAGACCCCAGCGAGCAGATCTTCAAAGACGCATGCAAGGCATACAAGAGCGGGGACTACGGGAAAGCCGCCGAATTCTATTCCGACGCCGCCGCTCTGGGTCATGTAGGGGCCATGTCCGACCTCGGCATCATGTACGCCCAGGGGCAGGGG
The DNA here is from genome assembly GCA_002503545.1 of Candidatus Methanomethylophilus sp. UBA78. GTDB lineage: Archaea > Thermoplasmatota > Thermoplasmata > Methanomassiliicoccales > Methanomethylophilaceae > Methanomethylophilus. Next base: position 36,268 of record DARY01000027.1, on the reverse strand, counting down.
GTCCCGCAGATCAAACAGGAGGCCGTCAAGTGGTGGACCAAGGCGGCCGAGGAGGGAGAGGTCAGGGCCCAGCACAACCTCGCCACGGCCTACGCCATGGGGGACGGGGTGCAGAGGTCCTACGAGATGGCCCTCTCCTGGTTCCTGAAGGCGGCCGAGCAGGGGTACTACAAGAGCCAGTACAGCCTCTACCGCATATACTCGGAGGGTCTTGGGACGGAGAGGGACGATGACAGGGCCGCGGAATGGCTCATGAAGGCGGCCGAGCAGATGTACCCCAAGGCCGAACTGGCGCTCGGGAGGCTCTACATAACCGGGGAAGGGGTCGAAGCCTCCGAGAAACTCGCCCTCAAGTACCTCAGGAGGGCGGCCCGCCACGGGGAGAAGGATGCCGAGGAGGAGCTCAGAGCCCTCAAGGGATGACGTGCCAGGTCATCTCATCGCCGATATGCACTTTGCGATGTCGCTCTGGTCCAGGTCCCCCAACCTCTGGACGAAGGCGCCGATCTCTATGCTTATCGGGGACTTCGCCTTTATGGCGGAGGGCTTGTCCATACCCGCCCTCATTATGTCGGTTATCACCACGTCCTGCCCCCCGCGGACGGAGGAGGGGACGATCTCGTAGACCGCGAAGCTCATGCCGCTCCTCTTGCCCACCAGGACGGGGCAGCGCCTGCCGGCGCCCGCGTCGAACGACACGTCCGCGAGCCATACCTCCCACTGCCTGGGCGGGTTCTTCTTCGCCGGCCCTCCGCCGTTCGGCTTGTAGTTGAACTTCATACGGAAAAGAACGGTGTATGGGGATTTAATACGTGGTCCCGGAGATTCAGTTTATCACTGTCCAAGATACATATTATAAACTGAAAAACCGTTGCATATCCCATGGACAGCGGCCGCGGAAACATGCTGGGTCTTCTGATGCGTCATTTCCTGGACACCGTGTATTCGCGCCCGGTCACCGATTTCAAGAGCGAATCTAAGCGCTACATGGCCCTGTCGGGCCTCGTGGGGGAGGACGCCGCGGAGTCGTTCTTCCCCGAGGGCGCGTACGGGAGGGACTACCCCCGCGGCTACTGCCTGAACGACACCTCCGGCGCCTTGAGGGCGCTCCCGTCCAGGATGCAGAACTACCAGGCGGTGAGGCGCATCCTGCGCTCCCTCTGCGGAGAGGGGGTGCTCGTCCGCGGCGGCCCCGGGAACGCCCGCAACCGCACCCTCTACTACCCCAACGAGTCCGAGGAGGGGGTTCTGGCACTCGTGAGGTCCGGGTCGGACGGCGGCGGAGTCCTCTGCGCCTCCGCGTACGCGCATGCGGTCCTCGACCGCCAACTGGTCCTCGACGTGCTGAGGGGGAACGGCGTGACCGTCACCGTCTCCCTCGGCAGCCCCGGCACCGGCACCGTCTACCCGATCAACTCCGCCCTGGTGGGGAGGTACCTCCGCGTCTACGAGGACCAGGAGCCGTTCATGGACTTCCAGGACCGGCTCATGCGCCTCTCCGACACCCTCTCCCAGATGGACGACGGGGAGGTCCTCCTCGCCCTCTACCCCGAGGTCCGGGAGGGGGTCGTGGAGGGAGGGGAGGTGCCGGACGGCACCGGCTGCAGGGACGCCAACCTCGGGTATCTGGAACATGTGATCGACGGGGTGGACTCCTTCCTGGGGGACATGCAGAGGTTCGAGGACGCCGCCGGCGAGGGCGGCCTGTCCTCCGTCCCGATGGAGACCCGCTTCTCCCTCGACCCGGACAGCGTACTCCGCCGGGAGTCCTGGGGCAGGGGGCTGTACCTGACCGAGGCCGAGAGGGAGGCCCTGGCCTCCCTCGGCAGGAACTGCGTCGCCGCCCATTACGGACAGCTCTCCGCCCGCGGGGAGGCCGTGAGGCCCGCCGAGTGCGAGGAGGAGTCCTGGTACATCGGCAGATGGTTCGCCGACGGGTACCCCCAGTTTCTGGACGAGGAGGTCGTCCTCCCCATACTGGCACTCATAACCCTGTCCCCCTCGGCGAGGAGGAGGTTCCTCCTCGAGGGGGAGGATTGGAGCGCGGAGTGCGACACCTTCGTCTCCGACTCCAAGCACGTGCGGTGCCCGCTCCTGACGGAACTCTTCCGCCTCGCCCTCTCGGACATCCTCCGGGGGACGGCGGACACGGGGGCGGACCTCCCGGTCAGGTACGCCGCCCTCGGGAACGTCACCGTGGAGGGGAGGGGCTACGACTCGCTCATGTCCTTCCGGCTGGAGGACGGCAGGGTCCTCCTGTTCTACGGGGGGACGAAGAACCGTCTTCCGGGGGACGGGGACGACCGGGTCCTGGCCGGCATCTTGCCGCTCATCGAGGGGATCAACGCGAGGGTCGTCGGGAGAAGGGCGGGGTCGCCGGCGCTCAGGCGCCTGATGGACGGCGCCTGCCGCTTCAGGGACTTCCCGGAGGAGAGGCTCTGGAGAGTCCTCCGCGGGATGGCCGAGGGGGACGGGGCGAAGGACGGCGAACGATGCGACTGAAACAGTTTAGACATACTAATTTTTTATTTAGTAACAAAAATAATTTCAACAATTATTATAAGTAACATTAGGTAATACTTATTTTAGAAATAATATTACGTGATTAAGATGGTCAACAAACATATCGCCGTCATACTCGTAGTCGCGATAGTGGTGGCGGCCGGCGTCTCGACATACATCCTGTCCGACAACGGTTCCGACAACAGCGACGTCTCCGACGAGACGGTAACCGACTACGCAGGCAGGGAGGTGCTCATCCCCGAGAACCTGGACAACGGCATAGTCACCGTAGGGAGGCTGAGCGCCCTGCGGTGGCTCGCATACTTCCCCGAGGAGATGCAGAAGGTCGTCATGATCGACCTCGGCATACAGAAAAGCATCAAAACTGGTGCGCTGGCATATTCCTATGCCTATGCAGACATACTGAAGAATGTCGCGACGCATTCCAACGACAACCTCGACGATTCGGAGAAGATAGTCCAACTCAGGCCGAGTCTGATCCTCGTCAACGACATGACGTACAAAACCAACAAGGACAAATGCGATTCGCTGGGAAATCTGTTCCCGCTGGCCGTCGTCGATACCATGAGCGACATGGAGGGCAGAGGATTCTGGGACTCCGATTACAAACTCTGCAAGAGGTTCATCGACCAGGCGGACCTGTACGGGAAGCTCCTGAAGAACAAGGCCCGTGCGGAGGATGTCAAGAGTATATTCCAGGACAACATCGATGCGATAAGGGGGTACTGCACGGGCGAACCGGAGTACACCATTTACATCGGCGGTCCGATCAACCAGGGCGCCAATCCGCTTACATCCACTTACAACCCATATCCGACCCTGTCTCTCGTCGGTGGGAAAAACGCAATGACCCAGACAAGTGAAAACAGGATCGACAACAGTCCCGAGTACGTCAATGGTCTGACATTCGACTGCATGGTCGTGGACCCCGGAACCTTCGGTGTCGGCAAAGGGTTCGACAAGGCTCAGATACTGTCCCCGAACAGCCAAGGGGTGCTTCTGAACATATACCAGAAGAACCATGACGACAACCCCGGCAACGACGTGAAGACCTTCATGACACTGCCCGCCATCAGCCACGGCGCCAACTGGGACTGCGTTCTGGCGGGAGCGTACTTCATGGCCTACCTTAATTACGGCACCCCGGACTACGAGATCCTGCTGGAGAGGGCTTCGGCAGTGTTCGTGTCGCTCTACGGTGCGGCGGGGGAGGACACCCTGGACAACATGATGGTCTACTACCACGACCTGGGCATCTCGGCCGGATGCGACACCGAGGTTTTCAAGGAGGTCGCGGTCGAGAAAACCGGGGAGAACTACGTGCTGACGGGAGCGGCCTGATTTGACCGACGCCTGTGCCCCGAGGACGATGGACGACATCACCGTCGACGACTATTCGGACATAACGACCGGATATCTGAAAAAGACGGTCCTGAAGGTGAACTTCATCATCGCGATGGCAGCTCTGGTTCTCGTGCTGTCGCTGGTCACCATAAGGCTTGGGGCGGCCGACATGTCGTACGGAGACATCATACACACCCTGATCCACAAGGATGACCCGGTCATGACCTGGACGGTATACGACTGGAGGCTGCCAGCCATAATCGCGGCGATCCTCTGCGGGTCCGCCCTCGGTCTCACCGGATCGGTCATGCAGGGGATCCTCCGGAACCCCATGGCCTCCCCCTCCACGCTCGGCATCTCCAATGCCGCCGCCTTCGGGGCGGGGTTCGGCATAATGATCCTGGGCGGAGGGGTCATGTCCGCACAGACCGTCAACAACCCCTACACCGTCACCGTGGCCGCCTTCGTCTTCGCCATGGTCTCTGTGGGCGTCATCCTGCTGCTGATAAAGTTAACGGACTCCTCCCCGGAGACCGTCATCCTGGCCGGAGTCGCCATCGGTGCGATATTCAGCTCAGCCCACGGATTCCTGCAGTACTTCGCATCCGAGGCAACGCTCTCGACCATCGTCTTCTGGCAGTTCGGGAGCCTCTCGAAGGCCTCCTGGACCAACATGCCCATCATCTTCTTCGCCCTGCTGATGGCATTCGTCTACTTCTTCTACAAGAGGTGGGACTACAATGCTATGGAGGCGGGGGACGACATGGCGGGAGGCCTGGGGGTGAACATAAGGAATACCAGGATAACCGGTCTCATCGTATCGTCCTTCGTCACCGCCATCGTGGTGACGTTCATGGGCGTCATAGGCTTCGTGGGACTCATCGCACCCCACATCGTGAAGAGGCTGATCGGCAGCGACTACAGGTACCGGCTCGTCGGCTCGGCACTGGTCGGTGCGACGGTCATGCTGGTATCGAACATCTTCGCCGCACACGTACTCCCGGCGGCCATCGGCACGTCGGTCCCGGTGGGGATAATAACCTCCGTCATCGGAGGGCCGGTGTTCATAGCCATCCTCATAGGAAGGAGGTCGAGGATATGCTGAAGGTCGATGGCCTCTCCTTCTCGTTCGGTGACAGAAAGGTGCTGGACGGGATCTCCTTCTCTGCGGGGAAGGGGCAGACGGTCTCCATCCTCGGACCGAACGGGGTCGGCAAGACGACGATGATGAGATGCATGTGCGGCATCCTTAAGCCGGACGGCGGCAGCATCACCATCGACGGGAAGGAGGTTTCGCAAATGACGAAGAACGAATTGGCGAGGAACCTCGCCTTCGTCCCGCAGACGGTACCGAGGGTGCACATGACCGTCTACGACTCCGTCCTCCTGGGGAGGAAACCCTACGTGAACCTCAGCGTCACCGCGAAGGACCTGGAGATCACCAGCAGGGCGGTGGGCAGGATGGGGCTCGGGGACCTGGCACTGGAGTACGTCGACCGCATCAGCGGAGGGGAGTTCCAGAAGGTGCAGATCGCGAGGGCGATCGCCCAGGAATCCAAGGTGATGATGCTGGACGAACCGACCAACAACCTCGACATAACCAACCAGCATCGCACCATGGAAATGGTGTCGGAGATGGTCTCGCACCTCGGCGTCTGCGCGGTCATGACCATGCACGACATCAACCTCTCCTCGTACTACTCGGACGTACTCGTATTCGTCAAGGACGGGCGCATGGAGGCCTGCGGAGGAAGGGAGATAATCACCCCGGAATTGGTCAAGAGGGTGTACGGGATGGATGTGGACGTCATTGACCACGGCTCCGTCCCCGTCATAGTACCCTGCAGAACCGTGCATGGAAGAGCGGCGAGGGAGCACATCTGCGACCACATCCATCCACACAGCGCCGCGGACCACATCTTCACCGGGAGACCCAATAGGACTGGAGAACATGAACACTAAATATGATCCTAAAGACCTAGCCAGAGTACCGAACCCGGAATGGGGAGAGTACAGGAACAAGATAGAGGAGTACATCGACGGCTACCGCGCCTTCAGAGTGCTGGAGACATCGGCGAATATGGGGATATTCGATAATCTGGCACATCCATCCGACAAGGAAACATTGGCGAAGAGGATTGGAGCCGATCCCGCGATGACGGGACTGCTCTGCGACTGCCTGACCGAGATGGGACTCCTCATAAAGGAGGGGGACCTATACTCGAACGCACCTGCGGCGGAGCTGTTCTTCACGGAATCGTCCCCCTTCTGCCAGAAGGAGAGCATAGCCGCATCCGCCGAGAGAATGAGGGGGTGGGAGACGCTGGTACAGCGCGTGCAGGATGGTCCAGAAATTGTGAGCCAGAAGGAGTTCTTCGGCGAGAAGTGGATAACGATGATAGCTACTGGCGCCAGGGGAGGCTCCACTGGCAAGGTGATAACGTACCTGGAAGAGCATCTGGGACATCTTTCCGGCACCATGACCGACGTCGGCGGAGGACACGGACTGTATATGATAGGGCTATGTGCCAGACATCCGGAGCTCAAGGGGAGGGTGTTCGACCGCCCAAGAATACTGAAGACGGCGGAGAAGTACTGCCGCGACTACGGTGTCCCGCTGGAACTCGTACCTGGGGATCTGTACGAGGACCCGATTCCCGGGGGCAACGACCTCATGTTCATATCCTTCAACCCAGCCTGCTCAGACCCCAAACTCGTACCTAACATCGCCGCGGCACTCAGCCCCGGAGGCAGGCTGGCGGTCAGGCGCCATACGGCCGCCGCCACGACGGGAGCCTTACGGAACCTCGAATGGAATCTGAGGGCATGGGACGGCTTCAGGAAGGGGGATAAGAGGCACTCCGCCGCCGCTTCCAACGAGGGCGACGTCTACATAGAGGAGCTTGCCAAAGCCGGCATCGCACTGGTGTCGAGAGAGGGCTTCGACCGGGAATCCGAGATGCTCGTGTTCGAGAAGAGGGGCCCGTCCTGAACACCTGGGGGCCGTCACGGCCCCAGGCACCCTATCGGGACCGCGAGTACGCCTTTCTCCGTCACCGAGACGTATCCGGCCGATATCAGGACCATCATGAAGGCCGGCTCCCGGCCTCCTCCGTCCACCACCAGGTCCCTCAGTTTCACGAGGTTCTCCTCGGCCTCGGGGATGTCGCCCGCGCCCATCTTGACCTCTATCGCCCCCCATCTGCCGTCACGCAGTTCGACGATGGCATCCACCTCGAGACCGTTGCCGTCGCGGTAATGCCTCACCTTGCCTTTCAGAGGGTCCGCATACACCCTCAGGTCCCTCACGCAGAGGGATTCGAAGAAGAACCCGAACGTCTTCATGTCGGAGATCAGCTTCTCCCCGTCCATGTTCAGGGATGCGGCCGCGAGCGACGGGTCCGCGAGATGCCTTTTGGGCGTCGTCCTGATCGCCGATTTGGACCTGACGTTATGGGACCATGCGGGCACATCCTCGATTATGAACAGCCTGGTCAGCGAATCAACATATTCCTCCACGGTTGATTGGGTGACCAGCCTGTCGCGGGATATCACGTCGTCGATGATCGATTTCATCGATGCCGTGGTGGAGATGTTCCTGGCATACGAACGCATGAGCCTGTCCACCGCCTCCACGTTCTTCTTCCTGCCGTCGACCCTGAACGCGTCTATCCCGATGGTGGCGTTGTAGTAGTTCATCACCACGTCCTGCGCATACTCCCTGTCGACACGGACACTCCTGGGCCATCCGCCCCTGACGATCAGGAACGCTATGTCGCCTAAAGTGTGGGACGATCTGCCGGAGACCTCGAGATCCCCGTCGAACAGGGATCCCAGGGAGACGGAGCCGTCCGAATCCCCCGACTCGAAAAGCGACATCGTACGCATCCTCATGGGCGCCATCCTGTCCACACCGGAATGGCGGTACCCTTCCTCCCTGGGTACCGAGGAACCCGTGAGGATGAAACCGCCCATCGTGTCGCTCCTGTCGACCTCGTTCCTGACGGCGTCCCAGAGGGACGGGACCTCCCCCCACTCGTCCAGCAGTATCGGTTTCTCGGCTTTGAACAGTTCGGAGGGCTTGGTCGCCGCCAGCATCCTCAGGGACGCGCCCTCGGGGTCCTGCAGACGGTACTCGGTGGCGCATTGGCGTGCGCCCGTCGTACTCTTCCCGCACCCCTTGGGTCCGGTGATGTGGACCGCACCGGCGGTAACGTCCTCTTTCACCTTTTGCCAAGTTGTCTAAACTTCTTCAATACACCATTGCGAGGAATAAGAAATGGCAATCGGAAACATTGGAAATTATGTCATACCAGACATTCGGAACAACAGCACAGCCCATCAAGCAAGCAATACGTCTCCATGGTCGATGATTACCTCTGATGATCCGAATGTACACGATTGCGGCGATAAACCGAACCCGAATCGTCTAAGATCTTCCAGAGCGCTGAGGTCTTGTTCAGCCGCGATGATGGATTCGTTCGAATCATCATTGGGCATAAACGATCTCCCCTGTGGAAACCACTTCGTGCGTGAACGAGAACCCATCATCTTTGTAGCGGTTGAATTTGTCCTCGGACATGATGATCAGGTCAAACGGCAGGTGCAAACCGATGAAAAGACCGGATATTGAATAATACATCTGCTTTTCATCGACATCTCCCTCGAAAACCACCAGGAGATCGAGGTCGCTGTCGTCGCGCGCCTCACGGCGCGCAACCGAGCCGAAAACGATTATCATTTTGGGATTCACAGATGCTATGATCTTCCTGACTGCTTCCTCTGCTTTCCCGTAGTCGAACATGTCCTTTCGGAATTTATGACGCCCCGAGACAATAAGTATTTGGCGGTGAACCGTAGCATATGGTTACTTTCTGCTTTGGACACGGTTTTTCGTCTACGTTAAGAGAGCCGGCCGGAATCGACACTCAACAACCTGGACAGAAGATGGCCCAGTACCGGAGGGAGGTCGGAGCGGACAGAGGGTTCTCCGCACATGCGGCGGCACCGGACAGACGGTGGCTGGCGATGCATAGAATGCACATATGGCAACGGACGCCATGCGAGCCTTGATAAGAACCGACATGGTTTACGGCTCTGCGAGTTCGATTTTAATGTAATAAGGCAATAATGGCGCCGAGAGGGAGATTTGAACTCCCGAGGGATTGCTCCCACAAGCTTTCCAGGCTTGCGTCTTACCGGGCTGGGCTATCTCGGCCGTAACCCGTCGTATCTGGTACTTGATTAAAAAGGTTTGCCAGAGGCGGGTCCCCTCTCCACCGTCACGCCGTCCCTGGTGCAGAGGCAGACACCGTCCTCCAGATCGGTCACGGAGTCGTAACGCTCGGGGTAGAGGGGCTCCCCGCCGCGGTCCACGTGGAACCATCCCCCGCGGTCCCTGACGGCGGCGGCCCCGCCGCGGTAGTTCCTGACCTCGCGGAACCACCTGTTGTGCAGAAGGTCCCCGAAATCGGTGATGAATGTCGCCCCTACCCCCTCGAGGGCCACGGGGGCGACGCCGTCGATGAAATCCCCTGCCCAGTCATAAGTCTGCCCGCAGACCAGATAGCCGTCGTCGCAGACGTGGCGGAAGTAGCCGCGCGAGTCGATGAGGAGGCGCTTGCCGTCGCTCGGGGCACCGGCCCACGCGATGCCGTCCCGCGGGAAGTCCCTCACCTCGGGGATGTCCCCGGAGGCGGGGAGTGCCAGATCGCGCGGGGCGTTCGAGGGGGAGATGTCGGCCGTCCCGAAAGGGCCCGTGTACGGGGTGCCGGTCCCGTCCCATACGATGCGCACCTCCTCCCCGCGCCGGCAGACGAGGACGCCGTCCAGGTAGCCGATCCACCTGTCGAGGGGGAAGCGGCCGGTGGTCCCGCCCGCCAGATGGGCGACGAAGAGGTCGTGGCTGACGCACAGGGTAAGGGTGCCCTCCCTCGACAGGTAAGGGACGATGATGTCCATCATCCTCCGTACGCACTCCGCGAGGGGGTGCCAGCCCGGTATGGGGCGTCCGCCGAGGTTCCCCAGGACGGCGGTGGTCCCCGGCTCGCGGTAGAAGAACCCGGCGTAGCCGTCCAGGTACATGGCGGTCCCGAAACCGCCTATCTCCTGCCTCATATCCACCGGTATATCCCTGCCGTACCCCTCCGCGACCCCGGCACAGGTCGACACGCAGCGGGAGACGGGGCTGGAGGCGAGTGCCAGATCGTAACCCTTCAGGAGCGAGCCGAGGAGGCGGGAGTCCTCCCTCCCCCGCGGGGTGAGGTCGGTGGAGCCGATCCCCTCCCTGTCGCTCAGGAAGTGGGCGGGGCGCTCCGCATGCCTGACGAAGGCGACGCAGGAGTCCCACTCCGTACCGCCGAGGTCGGAGACCCAGCGCGGGATGCGCGGGGGGTCCGCCTCCTCCGGCACGCGGTAGACGGGCGAGAACCTCCCGTCCCCCGCGAGGACGCCGTAGACGCCCTCCCTCTCGACGATGCGCACGCCTCCCGCGGTACCTTTCTCCATACGGGGGATTATACGGAGGACTGCTTAAACTGTGGGGTCGGAGACGGGGCGGAGAGCGTTCACAAAACCAGGTAGTGCGGGATTATATCCTCGTAACGGCCGTCTTTGGTGCGGAATCCCCCTGGGATCGTGCCGAGACGGGAGAAGCCGAGCCTCTCGTACAGACCCAGGGCGGCGGTGTTGGAGGCCACGACGGCGTTGAACTGGATTATGCGGAACCCGAGCTCCCTCGCCCGGTCCTCGGAATCGAGGACGAGCCTCTCCCCTATGCGCCTGCCGCGGACGTCGGGGCGGACGACGTAGCTGCAGTTGGCGATGTGCCCGCAGCGGCCGACGTTGTTCGGATGGAGGATGTAGAGACCCAGCGCCTCGCCGGTGGCGGTGTCGAAGGCGATGCCGGTGTAAGACTGGGATGCGAAGAACCTCTCCGCCTCGGGGACGGATAGGACCTCCTCCTGCGGGAAGGCCCTGCCCTCCTCCACTATAATGTTCCAGATGGCTGCGGCGGCCTCCGCATCGGAGGCACGGAACGGTCTGATCTCGACTGACATCGGACACTCGAGGACGGAGGATGTCTTAAACCTGACCGTCGGCGGACGGACGGTCGAGCACCTCGACGGTGACGGCGAACCTGCAACCGCAGACGCACCGGTAGACCTCTATGTGGCCGCCGTCCTCGTCCCAGCAGGTCTTCAGGATGGGGGACTCGGCATCGCCGCAGCAGGGGCAACCAATGACCATTCTGTTTCCCATGATTGTAGATAAATTACAGGTATGAAAAATTCATTATACTCGCTCAATTCAAAACTTTACCTTATTGTAAATCCCATTCCAATCATGTCAATAACAAATTTCTCAATAGATCGTAACGTAAATAAATGATCGCAACATTACTCACGAATCATGTTAAAAGTTGGGATGATCGATGCAGATCTAATAGATAATGGTACAAGACATCCCAACTTGGCTCAAATGAAAATCAGCAAATATTGCAAAGATAAAGGCCACGTCACTCAATTAATCTTTGGCGATTTACTGAATAATCTAGAAGAATATGATGCTATCATAATTTCAAAAGTCTTTAATTTTACAAAATTACCTCATCAAATCACAGAAAAGTTTCCAGAAGTAGTCAACAACCCAAAACTACTAAACACGTCTATTATTGAAACACTAGAGGATACGGAACCAAAAAAGAAACCTGTTTTGTCAATCGGCGGAACAGGATTCTTCAATGATGGAGGGAGAAATCTAGATCCGTGCATAGAACATATAATGCCAGATTACACCCTCTATGATGAATATATCGCTAAAATGGTGGAGGAGGGCTACAAAGAATCATCTTTCAACGACTATAAGTATTTCTCAATAGGATTTACGACAAGAGGTTGTTTTAGGAAATGTTCGTTCTGTGTTAACAAAAAATACTCTCGTTGCAAAAAACACGCAGATGTGAACGAGTTTTTAGATGAAACAAGACCCGGAATATACCTTTGGGATGATAACATCCTTGCTTGCGGAAAAGATTGGGAAAACATACTGAACCAATTAAATTTCACAGGAAAACCTTTTCAATTCAGACAAGGGCTAGATATCCGCCTAATTACGGAAAAACGTGCAAAGATTCTTTCGCAGTCTATGTATTACGGCGATTATATATTCGCATTTGACCACATTGAAGATAAAGACATAATTATAAAGAAACTTAGGATATGGCGTAAATATTGTAAAAAGACGACCAAACTCTATGTCTTATGCGCCTATGATCCACATAATAGCAACATAACATTGTCGAATTACGACCCAGAGTTAATCGATGTAATCAACACATTTGAACGCATCAAAATCCTGATGGAACACGGATGTCTGCCATACATTATGCGCTATGAAGACTACAACACCAGTAAATTTAGAGACGTATACGTACAGCTGGCCCGCTGGTGCAACCAACCGCAATTCTTTAAAAAAAAATCATTCGGAGAATTTTGCAAAGCCAATCAGGACTATACGAAGGGGGAAGAATACTGCTCTGCATTTAAAGCGATGACAGATTTCGAATCAAAATATCCTGAAATTGCAAAAAAATATTTTTACTTAAAATATGAAAATGAGAATGAATATGATCTTTCGTTTAACTACGGGCGCATAAAAACTGAACCCTGTGAAATCTGCATAATCAATTCAATTACATGGGACTCCGTAGTAGCGTCCAAAACAGACGAATGGCTAAAGTATTATTATGAAAAAACCTTGGATCTTTATTGTCTGGTGAGAAAAAATCCAACATGCGGTTGCAGAACGAATTCTGAAAAAGCCTGTGAACGCTTAATTAGGGCTCTTAAATCACACTCTATTTCAGACATAATTAAACTCATAGATACATTCCCATATGTTTCGATTGATTCCGCATTCATTCCACAATTTGGCGGCGATTTGAGTTATTGTACTGATCTGCTCATAGATGTTTTAAAAGAATGCGATGCAGAATTAAGCTACGAAACCCTTGGTTCAAAACTATACAGAGGCAAAAATAACAAAGTATCAAATACAAAATTCGGAGAGAACCATGCCAAAACAGCATCGATGCTGGATTTAGCTATAATAAAAACCTCTAATGACCCCAAAGATCACAGAAAATATGTACTGCTTAGTCCACTTGGAGAATATATCTCAAAAATGAATATAAAGGACCGCGCAGACATCTATAGAAAGTTGATACTCAGAATACCTATAATCCAGCAATTAATCATCCATACCAAAGAAGGTCATGTTTATCTGAGTGACATAATATCAAAATCTGGAATCAGACATTCTACCGCCATAAGACGCACTACAAACATAAAGAAATTAATCGAATTCGTTTCAGAAACTAGTGAAAAAGATGTTTCTACAAGATTAGAAATGATCCATTACAAGAGGGAGAATTAAAACATACTTCCGGCGGTTTTGAATTTAATTTGAAACCAATTGTATCATTTGGTACATAAAATTAAAAATCGATGAATGAAAGATAACCTTTTTAAGTTATCAATCCGCCACATCCATATACTGTGCCATAGATCTTAAGATCTGGACAGGATGCCTGATGAATAACCTAAAGGACGTAGAATTCAAAAATTTCTATTTTCCACCAAAAGATGATATCATTCGGCAATTTTTCATACCTGCGCTGAAAAACAGTGATCGCTATGATAGAGCATCAGGCTATTTTACGTCATCATCTCTTGTTGAAATTTCAATTGGAGTATGTGATCTTGCATCAAGAGGCGGAAAAATAAGAATCATAACGTCACCTCGTCTGAATCAAGAAGACATATCTGCAATAAAAAAGGGGTATGATCTAATACAAACTGTTGGCACATCTATGGTTAACAGCTTCGAAAATCCAGACGACGCTACATCTCTTGATCGCATATCTCTTCTGTCCGAATTGATCGCTGCAGGCATTTTAAAAATTAAAATCGCAGTGATGCGCAACCTTGACGATTACCCCGACGCTGTATTTCACCCAAAATTTGGAATCATGACAGACTCGTTTGGAAATAAGGCTGCGTTCAGCGGATCGATGAATGAATCCAAAAATGGAATGGGTGGAAATTGGGAATTTATAGAAGTGTCTTCGGCAAGTGCAAATAATGAGGAACGCATTGCGACGTTATCCAAAAAATTCGAAGATCTTTGGAACAACTCTGATGAATCTGTGATGGTTTTAGAAATGCCACAGGTCGTCCAAGATCTTATAGGTGGATATAGAGTAGGCGAAATAAATCTAGATCTTGACAAAAAACTTCTCGAAAAATACGACTGCATACCAAAATCAAGATACTTTAAGTCGCCAAAAGAACTGATAAAGCGCCCATACCAGAAAGATGCGATAAAAAACTGGCTTGAACATGATGGTCGTGGAATATTCAATATGGCCACAGGCACAGGTAAGACAAAAACCGCATTGTGTGCATTGGAAGAACTGTACAATGATCATCCGGATGAAAATATATTCACTATAATTGTGGCTCCACAAAAACATTTAGTAGATCAATGGGGCGAGGAAGTAAAATCATTCGGAGTCATACCAATAATCGGCCATTCAGACTCATCATCTGGAATGTGGAAAGATAAATTTAGAAGACACATGTCACTTTACGAAAGATCTCCTCGCAATTCTTGTTTGATTACGACAATATCTTCATTTTCATCAACCGAAATCCAAAAGTGGATTTCTAAAATCAAAAACCTGGCGATAGTAGTCGATGAAGCCCACAACATGGGTTCCATTAATCGCTTAACCAAATTGCCACCGAATGCAAAATATCGTCTGGCTCTTTCTGCAACTATTGACAGACATAATGACGCGTTGGGGACTGAAAAACTAAAAAAATACTTCGGAGAAGAATGCATAAATTTACCGATAGAGTCTGCCATAGGAACATATCTGGCAAATTATCTCTATCATCCAATAGAATGCAATTACTCAGAAGAAGAGTACTCTCAGATTGTAGAATCCAATGAAAAACTCGATCAGATTTTATCGAATCCGTATGCGAGCGAACGCGAAAAAACATCTGCAAAAAACGAGTATATCGAATATAGTTACTCATTAAACGCCAAGATGCTATCAAAATTCTCGGCTCTAGAAAAACTAATGATGGGTTTTGAAAATAAAAACCACTTCTTAGTATACTGTGGGAAAACCAAGACAGATGAAGAAGGAGATTTTGACAAAAATAGTCATTCAAATTTCTTAAAGGTCATCGACAAAGCATCTCGCATCTTGGGATTAAATGGACTGGGTTTCAAAATATCTCGCATAACTTACGAAGAAAATGCCCAAGAGCGTAAAAGAATCATAAAAGAATTTGATAACGGCGAAATAGATGGAATTGTTGCAATCTCTTGTCTGGATGAGGGGATTGACATCCCTTCAATAAGAACCGCAGTCATAATGAGCAGTAATAACAATCCTCGTGAATATATTCAAAGAAGAGGAAGGGTCCTCCGCTTATCTCCGGGAAAGGACTACGCAGACATTTACGATTTAATAGTGATTCCTAAAAGTCTTGATAGCGACAGATCCTTAGGTGAACATTCTGGACTGGAAATGAAAGCGTTATCCAAAGAAATTCTCAGAATGAAAGAATTCTCTAGAATTTCACTGAATCCTGAAGAAACTGAGAATGTATTCAAAAGAATCTCCAAAGCATACAAAATAACTATCGAAGATCTTTTAAACACATACGGGGAAGATCAAAATGAATGATTTAAATCAAAATAAAATAGAGAAAATGTGGAAAAAAATAATGGATTATGAAAGAGGGGATGGCATGATAGATGGGGATCGCGCTGCCGTCGAAAACATTATGAAAATAATAGATGAGGTGTATAAAGAATGCTACTAAAAACCCTCCATCTGTATAACTTTAGACAGTACGTAGATGAAAAAATAGAATTTTCCACCGACACTGAAAAAAATGTAACCCTGTTCCTTGGCAAAAACACCAGTGGAAAAACCACGCTTGTCCAGGCATTCCGTTGGGTGTTGTATGACGATTGCAACTTTACTGGTAAAAAATCAGATCAAAAAAATGTCATAAATAGCGACGTACGTAAACAAATGCGCAAAGGAGATACTAAGGATGTCAAAGTATCTCTAACATTTATACACCAAGGAATAACTTATGAGACCTATAGAAAGTATGAATATATCTCTAAAGAATCAGGAGATGCATATCTCGCTAATCGGTCTTCGATGACTTACTTCTACGACTCAAACGGTGAAAAAATAGCTGTCAAGGGAGGAGATATAAAACTCAAAGAAATTCTCCCAGAGTCTCTTTCAGAATATTTTTTCTTCGACGGAGAGAAAATAGCCGAATCACGCAAACCCGAAAATGTCAAAAATTCAATCAACACAATAATGGGATTAGTTCCGCTGGAACATATGATCAACCATTTAGAAAATGGACGGAATAATGTTGAAAAAACTCTCCGCGGACTAATGAAAGAAGATTCGGGCATTGGAGAAATAAATTTAAAAATAAATAATCAGAAAAATGAACTTGAAAGAGCTCAAGAATCTTACAAAGACGCAGAAAAACGTTACAATACTCTTGAAAACCTTGTAAGTAGTAAAGCACAGGAACTCGGTAGAATCCAAGGATATGCAGAAGACGCTTCCAGATTGAGAGTTCTTGATACAAAAATCAAAGAAATACAGAAGGATTCTGCCAACACAGAAATAGATCTTGTTTCTGCATTTGTTCCAGCAACAGCAGAGCTGATAGTAAATTATGTTTCTAAAAGTATCTTAAAAAATATGGTTTCTCTAAATTACGAAGACAAAGGGATTCCCGACATGACTGCGGTTGCGGTAAATTACCTGCTGTCTCGTAGAAAATGCATATGTGGAACAGACTTATCATCAAATAAAAACTGCAGAGATGAACTCATAGAATTATTGTCTTATCTACCCCCAGAATCTATAGGGACACAAATCCGCCATCTAAATAATGACCTTTCTGCCTTACAAAAAGAACATTCGAAAAGAGATCTATTCGAAAGACTAGATACTGCATATTCAAAACAATTAGCCACTCTCGATGTTATGGAGTACGAACAATCCATCATCACAGACAGAATTGGAGACAATAGAGACGCAGATACTGTAAAAGAAGAGTATGAGCGCCTTAGAAGCCAAAGAGATGGATTCAATAGAGACAGAATCAGATATGAAGCGACTATACAAACAATTCAAAAGAAAATCGAAGATCTCAATCGTCAACTCAGTGCTGCCGGTAAAGAAGATAGATTCAATAAAGAAATTCTTGAAAAATTAAGATATGTTAATGCACTTTGTGCAAAAGCTAAGGAAAGCTATGAATCTAACTCGAAAGAAATATTTGACGATGTAAAAGAGACATTGACCAATGTATTCAATAATATGTATCATGGAAAACGTACGATCGAACTTACTCCAGACTACAAAGTTACTTTGAATGTTGGCGGAGATCGTCTCGATAATTCAAAAGGATTGGATACTGTTCAAAATTTTGCATTCATCGCTTCTCTTTTGAAAGTTGCCAAAGAACGCACCGTTCTGGATCTAAGATCAGAAGCATACCCATTGGTCATGGATGCAGTATTCTCCAATACAGACGAAGGACACATCAAAAACATATGCAAAGAACTGCCAAAACTTTCAGAACAAGCGATTATGGCATTAATGGACAAGGATTGGTCTGTAGCATCTCAAACTCTTGAAAAAAATGTAGGAAAAAAATACCGTATTGAGAAAATATCTGAAACACAGTCCCGTATAGTGGAGGCGGATTAATGGCTTTCTCTAAAAACAAAAATGAGACGACACAGGTATGGAATTTTAGAGGAAAGTATGCAGATTGTATGAAAGACCTTACGGGAGGTGCTGCATCTTACCAAAAAATATTCAATGAAATTTATGAGGGTTATGCGTTCTGCGCACTCTATGGCCTCATGAAAGGCAGAAAGCATACTTACGATCCAACTATAGACAATCCAAACAACTCAGACCCCTCTGGATTCAGATGGGCTTATGCAGATAAAGGCGGAATATATGGTTATGACAGACTTAGAAAAATAATTTTACTATATGGAAATCCAACAGATACTCCATTTTCTGAGAAAATAGATAATGCCCTCAGATTTGATTATCCAACAAATGACGTATCAAACGAAAATTTGATAGCTAAATCAAAATACGGGGATAATAGCGAAATCATCGACGAATATGTTCTCGGAGGATTAGAGTTAATCCACGAAAAAGTCATGAATATATCCTCACCTCAGGAAATGATCTCGTTCATGAGAGAAACCCTAAATGAGTTCAAAGAACTCAATGATTTAAAAATTGACTTGAAAAACTAAATTAAACTCTCTTAAGTGGTTGAATGGTATATCAAATACCTTCAACCATTAATTATATTTTAAACTGTTCAAACAAGAATTCGACAGCATTAATACCTCAACTCCCTTCCCTCCCCCATGACAGCCGACCCTGAACTGGAGCAAGCCTTCGAACTGTTCGAGAAGGGGGACTACGAGCACAGCATCCCCGTCCTCCTGCAATACGCCGAGGAGGGCGACCCCGAGGTCCAGTCCTTCGTCGGCACCGTCTACGCCTCCGGCGAGGGCGTGGAGAAGGACCTCGAGGAGGCGAACAACTGGTTCTCGGCCGCCGCCTCCCAGGGCTTCGGCGACGCCGAGTTCAACCTCGGCTACAACTACTCGGAGGGACTCGGCGTCGAGAAGGACGACGAGACCGCCTTCGACCTCTTCACCCGGGCCGCGGAGCACGGTTCCGCCATGGGCGCCCTCTACGCCGCCATGTTCACCGCCGAAGGCAGGGGGACGGAGAAGGACGACGGTAAAGCCGAGGAGCTCCTCTCCGCATCCGAGAGGTCGGACGATGCGGCCGTCCTCTCCCGTCTGGGTCTCTTCTACTACGAATCCGAGAGGTACGTCCGGGCGGCCGCCGTCCTCAGGAAGGCGGCGGACAGGGGCGACCCCTTTTCCCAATACCTCCTGGGGACCATGTACATAGACAGGCTCGGGGTGCAGAAGGACGACCGCGAGGCGAGGAAATGGCTCGGGAAGGCGGCCAAGGCCGGGGTCCCGGAGGCCGCCGAGGCGATGGCGGAGATCGGCGGACGGTGAGGCGCCAGCCGACCCGGATTCAATGATCCAGACTGCGGGGATACGGACCGCTGCAGGACCGTTCTGCAGAGCATTGTCCGTCCGATGCGGAGTCTGGGTCTGTCACCTTAGAAAAGATCTCTCTGTACTCGCGGCCGGAAAGCGGATACCGCTGTCACGAAGGATGATCCGGGCGATCCGGATCCCGTGAAACGATGCATGAGCCAGACATACTTCATCCAGTTGTTTGCGAGCGATGGCGATGCCCCAGAACATCTGACATATCCTTTCCAATATGTGTTAATAACATCCTATCGGATATATATTTAATACACCATACAATCTAACATGGTCAACGTTATAGAGACCCTGACATCCGGGGCCGTCAAAGGGGACGGCCCCTCCTGCCTCCGCCTGGGACGCCTCTACTACGTGGGGCAGGGCGTCGAGAGGAGCGAGCGCATGGCCCTGGCCCTGTACTACGGCGCCGAGCTCAGCGACGACGTGGAGACCCTCCGCGAACTGGGCCGCATGTTCTTCGAAGGCGACTTCGCCCCCTCCGACGCCGAGAGGGCCGCCCGCATCTACCGCCGGGCGGCCGGACTGGGAGACCCGGAGTCCCTCCTGATCCTCGGCAGGATGTACCAAGAGGGGATCGGCGTCGAACGCTCCTCCGAGAGGGCCTGGGAGTGCATCAGCGAGGCCGCCAGGAGGCGGCCGGCGAGGACCTGAGGTACCATCTGTAAAATACGACCGTCCCCATACGTACCACCCATGCCAGAAGACAGGACGGACGCCGAATTCGAAGCAGGGAGGAAGGCGTTCGAGGAGAAGGATTTCGAGGGCGCTTTCGGGCATTTCCTGAAAAGCGCCGAGAACGGCAACGCGGAGGCGCAGTTCCGCGTGGGTAACATGCTCTACTACGGTATCGGCGCCGCACAGGATCTGAAGAAGGCTCTCATGTGGTTCCGCAAGGGCGCCGTCGGCGGGAACGCCGACGCGCAGAACGAGTTGGGACTCATGTACGCCACCGGCAGGAACACGCAGCGCTCCCCCGCCAGGGCCTTCGAGTGGACCGAGAAGGCGGCGGCGCAGAACAACCGCAGCGCCATCTACAACCTCGGGACCTTCTACGAGAGCGGACTCGGGTGCGAGGTGAACTTCGGATACGCCTCCCTCCTGTACCTCAAGGCCGCATCGATGGGCATGCCGGAAGCCGCCTACAGCCTGGGCCACCTGTACCACGAGGGCAGGGGCGTGGAGAAGGACCCGGCCAAGGCGTTCCTCCTCTGCCGGACCGCCGCCGAGGGCGGCTACGCCAAGGCGGTCTACGACACCGCTGTCCTGTACCTCTACGGGGACGGGACGGAGAGGGACCTCGGCAAGGCCAAGGAGTACTTCCAGAGGGCCTTCGAACTCGGATTCGTGAGGGCGAAGGACCACATAAAGCTCATAGAGGAGAAAGAGGCGGGGAAGGAGTGAGACGGGGCACCGTCTGCTTTATCGTCGCATACGGCGTTACCGGTACCGTGACGCCTCGGTGAACGAAATGGACGAGGAACTTATCGAGAGGGCGTTCGCGGCCATAGAGGCGGGGGACGTGGAGACCGCCGAGGCATGCCTCGGCGAGATCCACCGGACGGGCGGTCCCGAGGCGGCCTACGCCGTCGCCGGAATCGGCGGGGAGTACAACCTGCTCTCCCCCCAGCAGTGCACCGAATGGATCGAGATCGCCGCCGAGGGCGGCCTCGGGGAGGCGCAGTACGAGCTCGGCAGGAGGTACCTCGAGGGCTTCGGCGTCGGGAGGTCCGACGAGAAGGCCTTCCTCTGGCTCTCCAGGTCGGCGGAGCAGGGCAGCCACGAGGCGAAGGCGGCCGTCGCCATGATGTACCGCCGGGGACAGGGCGTCGCCCGCGACGAGGACAGGGCCTTCAACATGCTCCTCGAGGTGGCGGGGCACGCCTCGGCCGAGGCCAAATACGAGCTCGGACGCATGTACGAGCGCGGGGAGGGCACCCTCCCCGACTACTACAAGGCCTTCCGCTGGTACTACGAGGCGGCCAAGAGGAAGCTCCCCGAGGCGCAGACGACGGTGGGGGCCATGTACCACGACGGCAAGGGCGTCGGGAAGGACCTGCGCAAGGCCGAGAGGTGGTTCCGCGCGGCCGCCAGCAA
Source organism: Candidatus Methanomethylophilus sp. UBA78 (assembly GCA_002503545.1). Taxonomy (GTDB): domain Archaea; phylum Thermoplasmatota; class Thermoplasmata; order Methanomassiliicoccales; family Methanomethylophilaceae; genus Methanomethylophilus. Next base: position 15,052 of record DARY01000027.1, on the reverse strand, counting down.
GGGGGACGCCCGGGCACAGTACCGTCTGGCCATGATGCACGTGAGGAAGCAGACCGCGGAACCGAACACCACCATGGCCATAGAACTGCTGCGCCGCTCGGCCGCCCAGGGCTATCCCGGGGCGAGGGAGGCCCTGGACCGCGTTCAGAGGATGAGGGCGGCCGGGGAGATCTGATTCAGTCCCTGTCCCCGCCGGCACGGCCGTCCTCGGGATCCTTGTCCGGGACCGTCTCTTTCCTCGGGGCGTTCTCCTTCTCCGGGGTCTCCCCCTTCTTGGGGATCCTCTCCCTCCACGGCTTCCTCTCCCTGACGAAGACCATCTGACGCATCTCCTCTTCGGAGAACGTCTGCCTCATGGCCTCCTCCTCGCCCCATTTGCTCTCGGAGACCAGGGCCAGGATGCGGTCGTCCCTGCCGAAGCCGAAGTAGTAGCGGTGGTTCCTGTAGGAGAGGGTGACCGATATGGCCGCTACCGCACCGATCGTGGAGGCCAGGATCTCGTATCCGGGCATGTGGCGGAGGGCGATGGCGATGAACGCGACGAAGGTCACGGGCATCATCAGGTAGTAGGCCCATTTGTTCCTGCACAGGAACTCCGACATGACGACCATGACCGCAAGGTACAGCACGGAGAGGAGGATCTCCGCCGCACCGGCGTCCATCAGGATCCTGTCTATCTCGATGCACAAGATCACTATGGCGGCGACGGATACGACGTCCGCCAGCAGCACCCAGGTGGTCTTCTTGAGGGTGCGCAGCCTGAAGCCAGGGCTCTCCAATACGACGTAGGCGAGTATCGGCAGCAGGAAGAGCGTCGCCCTGTACTCCCCGAGGTTCCCCGTGAAGAAGAGGACGATGAGGATCACGAAGAAGATGTCGGCGGCGAAGAGGACGTTCGACAGTGTGGAGGCCTTCTTGACGGGCATGTCCTCTATGCGCTGTTCGAGGGACCTGCCCTTTCTCCGGGACCCGGACCTGTAGGAAGAGTGTTCATTGGACTTCTTAGAACGGCTCCTCATGGTCATAACGGAGCGCTCAAATTATACTTCGTATTTAATTGATGACCCTTACGGTTGAGATTTTATAGAATGCATACAAGGGAAATTAATGATTGTTTACCGTTAATCCGCAAAATAGCCAGATATCTTCCCGGAATGTAAAGACGGAAGGCCGCCGCCTTCGGGCGGAACGTTCCCTTCCCAGGAGACGGACCGCTTCCTTTCCACGTGACTGATTGGTTCTAATCGTCGTAAGTAATGTTCGACGATTGCCATAGGATGCGGACTGACGATATTCCCGGACTGACGGGGGATCGCGAAAAGGTGCAGGGGTGAGTGGTCGAGGGACCACAATCCCCCCACTGAATCGCTGAAGGAGCGACCCGCAACACTGCATCTGCAATCGGACTTAAAACCATCGATACAGAAGATTCGGCATCCGTTCCCATTCGATCCTCGGATCTGAAAACACGGCCTCGGACCGAACACCTCCGAACGCGGATGACATCTTCGACGACCTTGAACGTGCGGCGAACATGGTCGGCGAGGCGGTGGCGGCCCCTGACCTCGAGGTGAGACCATGGTTGTTAGAGATGAAGGCAGTTGTACCCAATGAATAATCTGGATATGAGAGAATGATAAGTGCTCCCGACGGGATTTGGACCCGTGTCGAAGCCTCGAGAGGGCTTCATGATTGGCCGCTACACTACAGGAGCTTATCCAACCCAATTATGATTTTACATATAAGCGTTTCGGACAGAGCCTTGTCTGGCCCGGTGCGGCGGGGCCAGAAGACCCTTACCTGAGCCCCTTCCATTCGGCCATGAACTCGTCGAGGTAGGCCACAATGTACTCGTGCCTCCTCTGTGCCAGCCTCTTCCCCTCGGCCGTGTTCATCATGCCATAGAGTTTGAGCAGCTTCTCGTAGAAGTGGGATATGCTGTCGGACCTGTTCAGGTAGTACTCCTCGGCCGACATCCTCTCCTTGGGAACACTGTTGGGGTCCCACACCGGCCTCTTGTGCGCTCCCCCGTAGGCGAACGCCCTCGCTATGCCGATGGCCCCTATCGCGTCCAGACGGTCCGCGTCCTGGACGATCCTCCCCTCCAGACAGCCGGGTACCACCGAATCGTCCCCTTTGAAGGAGATCTGGTGGATTATCCTGTCGATCGCCTTCATCTCGGTCTGCGTCGCCCCGTGGGTCTGCAAGAACCCCCTGGCGACGGGGATGCCGTCCTCGTCCCCGCCCAGTTTCCTGTCGTCGAGGTCGTGCAGGAGCGCGGCCATCCCGACGATGGCGCGGTCGGCCTCCGGCTCCGTGTCGCATATCGTCATCGCGGTGTTGTAGACGCGGATGCTGTGCCAGTAATCGTGGCCGGTGCTCTCCCCCTTGTAGAAGCTCTCTATGAACTCCATGGCCGCCTTCTCAGACCCGGGATCCATGATGAAGCATTCCGGTATGCAATAAAAAAGCCTACCCCAAACATGTCCCGGAAACGCTGGACGGCGCCTGTCCGCACGCCCATGGAAGGAAGCGGATCCCGCACCGCGGCCGGGCCCTCCCGGGGAAGGAAGTAAGGCGAAACCCCGGGAAGGGAAAGACCTCCGCGCGGTGCCTGCCGGCCTTTCGTCCCGCATGACGGATATCCGCGGCGGTACTTAAACTTACGCATAAGAAGATATATATTCGTGTTACTCAAAGGAGCCTTCCGTCAAAGATTTATCATCGACGAACGCAATCACCGTTCATGTCCCCGAGGATGGTGCCCGTTTTCCTGGAACCTACGAAGAAGAGAAAGATAGTGGTGTTCGGAGGAGGCATGGTGGCCTACCGCAAATGCAAGCAGTTCGAGGGCTTCCGCATCACCGTGGTCGCGGAGAGGACCGTGCAGGGAATGGACGAGGTCTGCGACGAGATAATCAGCGAGCGCTTCAAGCCCTCCGACGTCCCCGCCTATCTCGAGGAGGCGTTCATGGCCGTCGCGGCGACCGACAGCGCCGAGCTCAACGCGGCCATAAGGGACTCGGCCGAGTCCAGGGGCATCCTCGTGAACTCCGCCCACGGGGGAGGGGACGTGCTGCTGCCCTCGTCGGTGAGGAAGGAAGGCTACACCGTGGCCGTATCGTCCGAGGGCTCCGTGCCCGCCTTCCCCCCGTACGTGGCCAAGATGATCGACGGGTTCCTGGGGAGGGAGTACGACATGATGCTCTCCCTGCTGACGGACCTCAGGAAGGACCTGAAGGACAGGATCTCCCTGCAGACCGACCGGGCCGCGTTCCTGGCGGAGGTCCTCGACGACCACGCCGTATGGCGGAAGCTGAAGGAGGGCGACCGCAAGGGCGCCCTGGATAAGGCCCGCACCATCGAGGGGAAGTACGCTCAGCGGACGGACTCGACGAAACCGCGGGCCCAGTCCTGACAGGACAGGGCATGCTGGTGCATGTACGTGCCGACGGCATTCCCGCTGAACAGGCCGTCCCTGCCGTCCCTTATCCCCAGGCCCCTCCTCACGTCGAAGCAGAACTCCGCATCGGCACGTGCCAGCACCTCGGAGTAATGGTACTCGTGGCCCCTCATCGGCCCCGAGAACAGCGGGTTCTTCGGATTGGCCTCCGCCAGGACGTAGGTGGGCCCATGCCTCCTGTCGACGAAATCCGCCTTGGCGTCGAAGATCCCCGACATGCGGTACTCCGCACCCGATTTGTCGGTCATGACGGAGCACATGGTCATCAGACCGCCGCACTCCCCCAGGATCGGTTTCCCCTCCTGGCACATGTTGCGGAGACCGTCGAGGAAGTCCCTGTTGGAGGATATCCTGTCCGCATAGAGCTCGGGATACCCGCCTCCCAGGTAGGCCATGTCGGCGTCCGGCATGCCCTCCCCGTCGGCCGGCCTGAAGGTCCTCACCTCGATCCCCGACGCCTCCAGGCACTCGATGTTCTCGCGGTAGTAGAACGAATACGCGTCGTCCATCGGGACGGCGGCCGTCATCCCGGCCTTCCTCTGGACGTAGGGCGGCGAGGACGGCAGGTCGGCCGTGCACTCCTCCGCGACCCCCATCAGGGCATCCAGGTCCACGGGGTCCGCCAGCCTCTCCAGCGGCTCGATCTCCCCCTGCTCGAAGGAGTGCAGGGTGTTGAGACCCAGATGCCTCTGTCCCAGCGTGTTGTTCCGGTCCTTCGGTATCTTCCCCAGGACCTCCACCCCCCTGCAGTAGGTCCCCATGGCGACGTCGAGCTTGTCGGCGTGCTGCCTGCCGGAGACCTTGTTGAGTATGACGCCGGCGATCCTGACCTCGGGGTCGAAGGAGCGGAAACCGTTGACGATGGCGGCCGCGCTCCTCGTGAGCGACCCGGCGTCCACGACCAGAACCACGGGGAACCCCAGGATCTTGGCGATGTGGGCGGTGGAACCGACTTCCCCGTCCCCGGTGAACCCCTCGTAAAGGCCCCTGACCCCCTCCACCACGCACAGGTCCGCGCCGCGGGAGGCGTATCCGACGACGTTCCTTATCGTGTCGTCGGTCATCATGAAGGAGTCCAGGTTCCGGGAGGGCCTCCCGGTCGCGGCGGTGTGGTACATGGGGTCTATGAAATCGGGGCCGGCCTTGAACGCCTGCACCCTATACCTCTTAGAAAGCAGGGAGAGGAGACCCGTGGTGACCGAGGTCTTCCCCACGCCGCTGCCCGTCCCGGCCACCACGAAGCCCTTCATCTCACATCTCCCTGACGATCTCTCTGAGCGTGTCGGCCGTCTCGAGGTGGACGATGCCGGTAGCCCCCATCACCATGCTGTGCGAGGCGACTTCCCCCACCGCGGAGAGGAAGTTCTGGTTCAGGTAGTTGGCCAGCTCCCTCGGCTGGTCCGTGATGAGCACGTCGTCCTTCTTCGGGTCCGGGTAAGCATGGCATATACCCAGCAGTATGGTGAGGTCGGGTCCGAAGGCATCGACCTTCTCCTTCATCCGCTCCCCGACCACGGCGTACTCGTCGAGTCCGCCGACGATCTCGTCGATGGCGACTCCGTCCGCATCGAGCTCCGCCGCTATGTTGGAGCAGTACCTCCTGATCCTCGGAAGACCGACGGAACCGTCCATGTTGGCCGCGAAGAAAATCTTCCCGCCCAGCTTCCTGCGGGCCTCGTCGACGGCGACGAACATGTCGGCGAAGCGGTATGCCAACTCCTTCTTCGCGATCATCACGACCGCGACCTTCCCTCCGGACCTCAGCACGTCGGCGATGCGCCGGCAGACGTGCAGCTTGGTAGGGCTCACGGCCGGGGAGAGGTACGTCCTGGCGGCCATGCCCCTCTGCCTCTCCAGGTCGGTGGCGGCCTTGAGGAGCGCCGTCTGGCGATCGCGCTCCTCCGCCGATATGATGCCGGCCTTGGCGCCGGCCCTCAGGGCCATGATGGCCCCGTCGGTGTTGGCCGCCATGCAGCCGTGGCAGTCAACCGGGAAGACGTTGCAGCCGATGTCCGCCCTTTTGATGGCGGCCGCCATGTCGTCGCCTATTATGGTGCTGGCACATGTGCCGACGACAGCGACGGTCTTTGGATTGAACTTGTTCTTGACCTCCCTGAGGGTCCTGACCAGCGACTCGGCGCCCCCGAAGATGAGGTCGTTGTCCTTCAGGGCGGAGGTCACCACCCTCACGCCGGCGTTCTCCAGGGGCCTCGAGGCCATGAAACTGCAGCCGGCCGGCCCGTGGAGGACGATGACGTCCACGTCCATGTCGCGGACCGTGTACATCGCCGCCACTATCGGATTGGGGCGGGGATGGATGACCGCCGTGTTCACTGGTAGCCCTCCTTGAACATCCTAATCACCGTCTTCATACCCTCTGGCACATCCTCCGCGGAACCCTTGCCGTCCGTGACGATCATGGGGACGCCGTACTTCGCGGCGACGTCCGCTATGAGGTCCTTGTCCATCTTGTCGCAGACCTTCCTGCTGACGGGATCGATTATCAGGACCGCATCGTCCAGGGCCCCCATCTCCTTCAGGCAGGAGAAGGTCCTCTCGACCGACATGTGGGAGACCCCGGGGTTCCTGTCGCGCAGGTACCTCACGCCGCCCTCCACCGAGACCTCGCCCCTACCGGGTACCCCGGGGAAGGTGCGCAGCCCCTCCAGGACCGTCTCGGCCGGGACGTCCATGGCGTCGCAGATCTCCAGCGCCATGTCCATGGCGTCCAGGTACTGCAGTGCCAGATAGTCCGGCCTCAGTTCGACCGCATGTTCGCCGCGGTAGGCGACGGACACCGCGAGGGGCCTGCCGAACTCCGGCTTACCGGCGACGGCCACCCTCCTCCCGTAGGTCCTGAGGGGCTTGCCGTATTTGTCCCAGATACCCTTCTCCGCCTCCGGGACCACGTTGATCCCGTCGCAGAGCACGTCCTTCTTGCCGGACTCCGCAGTCCTGGTGTTCCGGGCTATCCCGTAGTTCTCCAGGAGGTTCGTTATGCCGGCTATGTCGGCCTTCCCGGAACCTCCCAGGGAGACCTCGCACACCATGACGTCGTACTCCCCCTTGGGGAGGGTCAGCAGCATGGGGGGTGCGATGGACTTCAGCTCGGTGATGAAATGCTTCCCCATGGCGTAGGGCCCCATGCCCCTCGAGGTGTGCAGGTACACCTTCCTCCCGGTGAGGGAGAGTATATGTGCCAGCACGTAGCAGGTGCTGGTCTTCCCCTTGACCCCGGTGATCTCGATCCTGAACCTCCTGTCGGAGATCATGTCGCGCACGGCCTCGGAGAAGAATATCCTCCTGCCGTAGGTCGCGGCGCCGATGAACGAATCGGGGCAGTGGCAGGGCATCGCGACCAGGTCGAAGTGCTCCGCGGGGACCTCGTCCGCCACCCGGGCACCCATGTGGCGTATGTCCTTCAGTATGTCGTTCGGGGTTATCTTGTAGACATCCACGGCGGTCACCTCGCACCCCCTGTCGAGGTAGGATTTCGCCAGGACCTTGCCGCCGTGCACCATATCCAATATGAGAACCTTCATCTCAGTCACCGTAGAAATCGGAGATCTCCGAATCGATGAGCTCGAGCAGGCGCGGGTCGTCCTCCACGGGCCTCATGTACTTCACGGAGATCCTCCTCCCGTCCACCTCCACGTCGCCGCCGGAGGAGTACTTCGGGATGCCTATCTTCTCCGCGACATCCTCGCAGAGATGCACCCCCGTCGCTATGAACAGCGGCAGGACGACGACCTCGCCCACACCCTCGGCCGCGAGTCCCGAGAGGGCCTCCTTTATCGGGGGGTCGTCGAACTCGTTGAAGGCGTAGGCCACGTGGGAGTACCCCGCCTTGCGGAGGCGCTCCGCGTTCATCTCGATTATCGCCTTGTTGCTGCTGCCCACGTCCCGGGAGCCGTGGCCCACGATGAGCATCCCGGCATCCTTCCCGCAGCCGGACTCGGCTATCCTGTCGCACAGTATGTTGAAGAGCGTACGGGTCATGCCGAAGGCGGGGGACATGGAGATCCTCATCCTCCTGCCGCCGACGACCGTCTCGCCGTTACCGCCGATGGACACGCCCATGCTCCGGGGTATGAGCTCGTAGGTGAGCCTGCCCTCGGCTATGTAGTACGGGATCGCCAGGACGTCGTCTATCCCGTCGGAGGCCATCCTGCGGAGGGCCTCCCCTATGGAGGGTTCGCTCACCCTGTAGTACCCCAGGTAGACCCTCTCCCGGCCCCTGGCGTTCAGTCTCTCCAGCTGCCTGCCCAGGATCTTCTCCAGGTTGCCCGTGCGCGTGCCGTACCCGATCAGCAGTACTCCCTTGGTCATGTCCTCTCCTATGGGATTACATCACGTAGAAGTTTTTGGCTCCCGCGACCATGATTTCGAGCAGGCGCGGGTCGTCCTCGACGGGTTTGGTGTACTTCACCTCGATCTTCCTGCCGCCGGCCGTGATGGTCCCTCCCTGCGAGTAGGCGGGGATGCCGATCTGCTCGGGGACCTCCTCCCCGAGGTGCAGCCCCATCGCCACGAAAAGGGGGACCGCCACGATCTTCCCGACTCCCTCCCCGGCGAGGCCCGCCACGGCCTCGGCGATGGTGGGTTCGCAGAACTCGTTGAAGGTGTAGGCGACGTGGGCGTACCCCCTCGCCTTCAGGCGCGAGGCGTTGGCCTCCATGACCTCCTTGTTGCCCGACATGTCGTCCCTCGACCCGTGGCCGATGATCATGACGCCGTCGTCCTTGCTCCCGCCGGCGTCCGCCACCCTGTCGCAGACGATGTCCGCGAGGACGGGGCTGCCGCCGAAGGCGGGGGCCATGCGCACCTTCACGTTCCTGCCGCCGACCTCGACGGTACCTACGTTCCTGGAGATACCCAGCTTCCCCGGGATCAGGTCGTGGGTGAGCTTGCCCTCGGCTATGTAGTAGGGCATGACGAGGATGTCGTCGATGCCGTCGGCGGCCATCTGCTCCAGGGCCGCGGGGATGGAGGGGGTGCTGACGCGGAAGTATGCGACGTAAACGTTGTCTATGCCCCTCGCCCTCATGCGGGCGGCCTGCCTGAAGAGGATCTCCTCCAAATTCCCTTTCCTGGTGCCGTAGCCTACAATCATTATCCCTTTAGTCATTGCAATCACAACCTGTCGCAGGACCGCCCAACCTCATGCCCCCGGATACATCCTCCGAGAGCTCCATGAGGACATGTGCCAGCTTCCTGTATTCATCGGCCATCTCCGAATCCGGGGAACCGGATACGACCGTGGTCCCCCTGCCCTCGCAGAGCTGGACCTCGGGACTCCTCCGGAGCCTGAAGACCGTTCTGCTGCCTATCTCCGCGGCCAGCGAATCGACGAGGGCGTCCTCGTCCTTCACGTTCCTGGAGTTCTGGATCAGCCCTCCGAAACGGGCGTAGCCGTCCTCCCTGAACCCGGCCACCGCCTCCGCGATGTTCCCGGCCGCATAGAGGGACATCATCTCCCCCGAGGTGACGACGAACACGTCGCGGGCGTACCCGTTCCTGATGGGCATGGCGAAACCGCCGCAGACGACGTCCCCGAGGACGTCGTAGATTATCACGTCTGGGTCATATTCGGCGACGGCGTCGAGGCGCTCCATCTCGGCGAACGCGGCCATGATCCCGCGCCCCGCACAGCCCATGCCCGGACGGGGGCCCCCGCACTCGACGCAGAGGCAACCGTGCCTGCCCTCGCGGACGAAATCCCCCAGTTCCAGCTCCCTGCCGTCCCTCATCAGCTCGAGGACCGTGATGGGTCTGTCGGTACCGGTCAGCAGGCGCGTGGAGTCGGCCTTGGGGTCGCACCCGATCTGCATTACCTTCTTCCCGCTCTCGGCCAGGGCATCGGTTATGTTGGACGACGTGGTCGACTTCCCGATACCGCCCTTGCCGTATATCGCGATCCTGCGCATGGGGACGACAAAGACAGGTTTGGTAATAAAATTTGCCCATCATCGTAACACCGATTGTGTTTTCGTATGGTCGAAATGCATACCGGGCCGTTCCGTCCGGAAGGCGGACGTCAGGACGGACGGGAGAAAGCCCACCTCGTCTTGAAGACCCTCAGCGTGACGAGCAGGCCGGCCGCCACGTACACCAGACCGTAGACGTCGCCCGCCAGCACAAGTGCCAGAGGCATGCATGCGGCCACGGCGCACGAGACCGCCGCCAGGTCCCAGTACCCCCTCCGGCGGCAGAGCAGGGCGCTCATGAGGGCGCACAGGCCGCTGGACAGCATGACCCAGCACTCCAGCGGGACGCTCTCCGGGAACAGTCCCTCCGTGAGACGGGGGATGATGACGTACGACGACACCTCCGCGACCGCTATGAAGACCCAGGCGAGGATCGCCAGCGTCGTGACGGAGCTGACGCGCCTCGCCACCAGCTCGCGCACCTGCCGGAGACCGCAGTCCTCGAGCAGTCTTTCAGAAGCAGGCCTCTCCTCCCCCTCGGAGTACTGCGTATGCGGGAACCCCTCGCGGAATGCGCCGCACGAGAGACAGAAGTTAGCATGCCGGGCCATGCGCCCGCCGCAGCCGGGACATTCGAAGGTGCCTTCGGCTTCCAGGGTCTCACTCCTCCACCGGGTTCCTGCACACCAGCACGGGGCACTTGGACATCCTGACGACCTTCTCCGCCACGCTTCCGAGCAGCACCCTCTTCATGCCGGTCTTGCCGAGGGTCCCGCACACCACCAGGTCGTGGCTGGCGGTCTCGTCCACTATGGCCTCCGCCGGATGGCCGGCGACGATCTTCGGCGTGACCTCCACGCCGAGCTCCCTGCCCCTGCTGACGACGTACTCGAGGGCGCTCTCGCAGGCTTTGATCATGTACTCGCGCTCGTCCCCTAGACCGTAGGTCTGCGCTATGTTCCCGTAGCTCCCCACGTCGAAGACGCAGAGCGCCGTGACCTTAGAACCGAACCTGCTGGCCAGTTCCAACCCGCTGTTCACCGCATCCTTATTGCTCTCGCTGCCGTCGGTAGTGATAAGGACCCTCTCGTACATGCCCCGATGATGCCCTTGCGGCGATATAATCAAGACACCGAATATGTTCGGGGCGTTCCAGACGGTCCGCGCATGCGTGCGCCTGTCCTATTTTTTATATAATGATACGCATCAGATGGTCACATAACCTTAGGACTTTGTCCGGTGATTCGAAATGATGGTAAACGCAGAGCTCTACGTCAGAGACCTACCGGGCCAACTGGTCGGCTCCCTCGAGCCCATATCGATGGTGGACGGGAACATAGTGGGCGTGGTCCACGACCGCGAACAGATGGTCAACCAGAGGATCCTGGTCAGTGTGACCTTCGAGGTGTCCACCAGCGGACAGCTGGACCAGCTGAAGGCCATTTGGAAGTCGATGGACATCATCATCTCCAAGATGGGCTCCGTCTACGAGACCATCACCACCGAGTACATGGTCCTGGGGAAGTTCAACGCGGCCTACGTCGACGGCCTCATAGAACAGGCCTCGAAGATCGTCAACTTCGAATCGGTCGACGTCGGGTACTCGAGCGGCAAATCGGTCTCCGGCAAACGCACGGCCCTCATCACCGCGGAGCTCCGCGGGGAGGAGGAGAGGATAAGGCTCGACGAGTTCTTCGTCCACTCCTGCGAACGCGACAACCTGATGCTGATAAGGGGGCTCTGAGATGGTCTCTCTGGCCATATCCGGGTTCGGCACCGTCGGTCAGGGCGTGGCCGAGGTCCTCCGGAGGAGGGAGAAGTTCCTGACCGAGAGGTACGGGTCGGCACCCAAGGTCGTCTGCGTGATGGACTCCAAGACGGTGGCGAGGGACCCGGAGGGGCTCGACCTCGCCGAGATCGAGAAGAGGAAGCTGGAGACCCGCTCCGTGGGCACGGAAACCTACTCCGACAGCCTCGAGGTCCTCGGATCGGTCGACTACGACATATTGATAGAGGTCACCCCCACCGACATAAAGACGGGCGGCGTCGGCCTGAAGAACATAAAACTCGCCCTCAGCCGGGGCAAGGACGTCATCACCGTCAACAAGGGGCCCCTGGCGCTGGAGTTCTCCTCCCTGATAGGGCTGGCCAGGAAGAACGGGTGCAAGTTCCGCTTCGAGGGCACCGTCGGAGGGGCCATGCCCATCATCAACCTCTGCCATGAGAACCTCGTGGGGGAGAACATCCGCTCCGTGAGGGGGATCTTCAACGGCACCTGCAACTACATACTGAGCAAGATGGACAAGGGTCAGCCCTACGAGCAGGCGCTCAAGGAGGCCCAGCAGCTCGGCTACGCCGAGACTGACCCGACGAACGACGTCGAAGGCTACGACACCGCCGCCAAATGCGTCATCCTCGCCAACTCCGTCTTCCACCGCGACGTCACCTTCAAGGACGTCAAGATCACCGGGATCAGCCAGATAACCGCCGACGCGGTGGCGCAGGCGGCCTCCCACAACATGGTCATAAGGCTCATAGGGGAGGTCTCCGACACCAAGCTCGAGGTCTCTCCCAGACTGATACCCGTCGGACACCCCCTGGGGATCTCGGGGACGCTGAACATCGCCCAGATCGACGCGGACCTGGCCGGACCCATAACGATAAACGGCCGCGGGGCGGGCAAGATAGAGACCGCCTCGGCCATATTGAGCGACCTGATAGCAATACTCGACGAGAGATACGGACATGCGTGAAATCTTCATCTACGACACGTCGCTGCGCGACGGAGCCCAGAGCAACGGGATATCGTTCTCGGCGGACGACAAGAGGGAGGTCTGCCGGAGGCTCGACGCCTTCGGCATACCGTACATCGAGGGGGGATGGCCGGGGTCCAACCGGGTGGACGACGCCCTGTTCGGCGAACCCCCCGCGATGGCCAACGCGAGGCTCGCCGCCTTCGGCAGCACCCGCAGACCCGACATCAGGGATTCGGAGGACCCCAACCTCCGGGCCCTGGCCGCATCCTCCGCCCCCGTCTGCACCATATTCGGCAAGACGTGGGACTTCCACGTGAGGAGCGCCCTCCAGACCACCCCCGAGGAGAACCTGGCCATGATCTCCGGGTCCGTGCGCTTCCTCAGGGAGGCCGGGAAGGAGGTCATCTTCGATGCGGAGCACTTCTTCGACGGATACGCCGCCAACCGCGAATACGCCATGAAATGCCTCGGCGCCGCCCTCGGGGCGGGGGCCTCGTGGCTCNNGACACCAACGGCGGCAGCCTGCCCGGGCACATCTCCGAGGCCGTGGAGGACGTCGTCCTGACCTACAACGCACCGGTCGGCATACATGCGCACAACGACTGCGGCCTCGCGGTGGCGAACTCCGTCGCGGCGGTGGAGGCGGGGGCCACCATGGTCCAGGGGACCATAAACGGCATCGGGGAGAGGTGCGGGAACGCCGACCTCTGCTCCATCATGCCCATCCTCGCCCTGAAGCTCGGGCTGGACCTGGGCATGGACATGGGGGGCCTCACCGAGCTCTCCGCGGGCATCGCGGAGATCGAGAACGTGATCCGCCCCAACGGGCTGCCGTTCGTGGGGGAGGACGCCTTCGCCCACAAGGGAGGGGTGCACGTATCGGCCCTGGCCAAGGACACCCGCACCTACGAGCACGTGACCCCGGCCTCCGTGGGCAACAGGAGGAAGGTCCTGGTGTCCGACATGGCCGGGAGGTCGAGCATATCCGAGAAGCTCAAGGAGCTGGGCATCGAGGAGAGCGACGACTCCAAGCAGATCATAGACCGCGTCAAGCTGCTCGAGTCCGAGGGATACCAGTTCGAGAGCGCGGATGCCAGCTTCGAGCTGCTGGTGAGGAAGATGAGGAACGAGATAAGGCCCGCCTTCAGCCTCCAGGGGTTCCGCCTGTTCATAGACTCGTCCGGGGACGGCAAGCTGACGTCCGAGGCCAGCATAAAGGTCCGCGACGCCGGCGGCGTGACCGAGCACACCGCCGCCGACGGGAACGGACCGGTCGACGCCCTCGACAACGCGATAAGGAAGGCCCTTTCCCGCTTCTTCCCCGTCATCGACGGGATGAAGCTGACGGACTACAAGGTCCGCGTCCTCGACGGCAAGGCGGCCACCGCCGCCACGGTCAGGGTACTGATAACGTCCACCGACGGACATCACACCTGGACCACCGTGGGCGTATCGGAAAACGTTATAGAGGCGTCGCTATACGCACTGCTAGATTCGGTGGAATACGCCATCTACAAAGAGAAGGAAGGCAAATCCCAATGACCAACAGAACCGTAGTCACCCTCGTGGGGAAGGACCACACAGGCATCATCGCAGCAGTCTGCAACTACTTCGCGGAGAACGACATAAACATACTGAATCTGAGCATGACCACGGTCGAGGAGTTCATCAACATGGTGCTGATCGTCGACCTGGACAAGTACAGCAAGACGTTCCCCGAGCTCACCTCCGACCTCGACGAGATCGCCAAGAAGGTGGGCTGCTCCATAAAGGCGCAGCACGAGGACATCTTCAACATGATGCACAGGATCTGATAGGATGGTCGATCTTAACGAGGTCATAGAGACCAACCAGATGGTCTCCAGCGAGAATCTCGACGTGAGGACCATCACCATGGGGATCTCCCTCCTGGACTGCATGACCCCCGACCTCGACGACCTCTGCGAGAACATCTACGCCAAGATCGCCGAGAACGCGAAGAACCTGGTGTCCGTGGGCGACGAGATCGCCCTCGAGATAGGCATCCCCGTCATCAACAAGAGGGTCTCCGTCACCCCCGCCGCCATCGTCGGCGCCCCCGCCTGCCGCACCCCCGGCGACTTCGTGGAGATCGCCAAGGCCCTCGAGAGGGCGTCCGGCAAGGTCGGCGTCAACTTCCTGGGAGGGTTCTCCGCCCTCGTCCAGAAGGGGATGACGGCCGCCGACAGGCTCCTCATCGAATCCATACCGCAGGCCCTCGCCGAGACCGAGCACGTCTGCTCGTCCGTGTCGCTCGGCTCCACCAAGACCGGCATCGACATGGACGCCGTCAAGATCATGGGCGAGAAGGTGGTGGAGACGGCGCAGGCCACGAAGGACCGCGACTCCATCGGCTGCGCCAAACTCGTCGTCTTCTGCAACCCGACGGACGACAACCCGTTCATGGCGGGGGCCTTCCACGGCGTCACCGAGGGCGACAAGGTCATAAACGTCGGCGTCTCCGGACCGGGAGTGGTCAGGACCGCCGTCTCCAAGGTCAAGGGCGAGAGCTTCGAGGTCCTCTGCGAGACCATAAAGAAGACCGCCTTCAAGATCACCCGCGTCGGGCAGCTGGTGGCGAAGGAGGCGTCCAGGAGGCTGGACACCCCGTTCGGCATCGTCGACCTGTCCCTCGCCCCCACCCCGGCCGTCGGCGACTCCATCGCCGACATCATCCACGAGATGGGGATGGAGTACTGCGGCGCCCCCGGCACCACGGCCGCCCTCGCCATCCTGAACGACCAGGTGAAGAAGGGGGGCATCATGGCCTCCTCCTACGTCGGCGGACTGTCCGGCGCCTTCATACCGGTGACGGAGGACGCATCGATGGCGGAGGCCGCCTCGAAGGGCGCCCTCACCCTCGAGAAGCTCGAGGCCATGACCTGCGT
>DARY01000028.1:3411-46809 GCA_002503545.1 Candidatus Methanomethylophilus sp. UBA78 | reverse complement strand
AGTTTGTCAATATTCTCAAGCGCAGAGGAGGAAATAGTTGAGACCATTTGTGGTGATCACTACTCAAGTTTGTCAATATTCTCAAGCATAATGCCGGGAACGGCAAAGGAGACTAAGGGTGATCACTACTCAAGTTTGTCAATATTCTCAAGCAGCTCAGGAAAAGATGGACGGAGTTGCCTCGGTGATCACTACTCAAGTTTGTCAATATTCTCAAGCAGGCACCATCGTCCAGGGAACCGTGTCCCAGGTGATCACTACTCAAGTTTGTCAATATTCTCAAGCCGGGAAAGCTCAGGCGCAGCATGCGCTTCTGGTGATCACTACTCAAGTTTGTCAATATTCTCAAGCGCGGAAACCCTGCATGCGCATTCATCGCAGGGTGATCACTACTCAAGTTTGTCAATATTCTCAAGCATGTTCGCTACACTCTGTGCGACAACATCGGGTGATCACTACTCAAGTTTGTCAATATTCTCAAGCCCTCCGACGATCCGAAGCTCGACATAGACAGGTGATCACTACTCAAGTTTGTCAATATTCTCAAGCAACACAGAATGGTGCGGCGGTCCGTACACAGGTGATCACTACTCAAGTTTGTCAATATTCTCAAGCTTATCAACGGAATTATTACTAAAGAACAAGGGTGATCACTACTCAAGTTTGTCAATATTCTCAAGCGTATGGGACTTATCATTAGCGGCGAGATGTGGTGATCACTACTCAAGTTTGTCAATATTCTCAAGCTTTTCATTGACGATGCGATCCCGCATGAACGGTGATCACTACTCAAGTTTGTCAATATTCTCAAGCTATATCGGAGATAGGCAATATCTGAAAGTGAGGTGATCACTACTCAAGTTTGTCAATATTCTCAAGCTCTGGATTGACGGAGAGTTGAGATACGGAAGGTGATCACTACTCAAGTTTGTCAATATTCTCAAGCATACCCATGAGGCAAAAACACGGATTGAGAGGTGATCACTACTCAAGTTTGTCAATATTCTCAAGCAAAGATGTATACAGAGTAATAGGCGGGAGAGGTGATCACTACTCAAGTTTGTCAATATTCTCAAGCACAACATGCCGGCCATCGTCGTTTCTTCTAGGTGATCACTACTCAAGTTTGTCAATATTCTCAAGCCTCATATCGTCTGGGACGACGGAAGAGAAGGGTGATCACTACTCAAGTTTGTCAATATTCTCAAGCAGAGGGCCATGGAGTCCCTCGGCTTCCGCAGGTGATCACTACTCAAGTTTGTCAATATTCTCAAGCTTCAGAGATGTTGATTCCTCCGAAGTAGGAGGTGATCACTACTCAAGTTTGTCAATATTCTCAAGCACTCCAAGACCATCGTGACCGCCAAGACCAGGTGATCACTACTCAAGTTTGTCAATATTCTCAAGCGCGATTTCCGTGACAGCATCAAGGCTGGTGGGTGATCACTACTCAAGTTTGTCAATATTCTCAAGCGAGAGTCTGATCAAGACCATCAACGACATCGGGTGATCACTACTCAAGTTTGTCAATATTCTCAAGCAGACTTTTAATTGCCAGTGGCACCTCGCAAGGTGATCACTACTCAAGTTTGTCAATATTCTCAAGCTGCCCTCGCTTCCGCCACGGTTGAGCCTTCGGTGATCACTACTCAAGTTTGTCAATATTCTCAAGCTAGCGGTCCAATGCTTCTTTTCGACCTTCTGGTGATCACTACTCAAGTTTGTCAATATTCTCAAGCACATCTTCGCCAAGATCATCGCGGATGCGGGGTGATCACTACTCAAGTTTGTCAATATTCTCAAGCTGCCGTCGACTTTTGTACTGTTAACATAGGGGTGATCACTACTCAAGTTTGTCAATATTCTCAAGCAGGCCGAGCGCAGATTCGCCGGCCACGAGTGGTGATCACTACTCAAGTTTGTCAATATTCTCAAGCTAATTGTGCATTGATGCACAGGAATAGATAGGTGATCACTACTCAAGTTTGTCAATATTCTCAAGCCGTCGGTCTCCTTGAACTTGGTCTTATCGGGGTGATCACTACTCAAGTTTGTCAATATTCTCAAGCTCGATCATTGCAACAGACTCCTTAGTTCTTGGTGATCACTACTCAAGTTTGNNAGTTTGTCAATATTCTCAAGCACTGGTATGGGTATCAGATTAGAAGGATGTGGTGATCACTACTCAAGTTTGTCAATATTCTCAAGCCTTAATTAATATTATGTACGATGTAGTCTGGGTGATCACTACTCAAGTTTGTCAATATTCTCAAGCGTGTCGGGTCGTTCGAGCTCTACGATTCCTGGTGATCACTACTCAAGTTTGTCAATATTCTCAAGCCTCAAATTGAAATTTATTCAAAATCATGCTTGTTCATTGATCAAACGAATGTATTTCACACAGGTCGCAGTCTATGATGATTTCTCTTACGTATCTTGCATTATTATGGGGAGAAGAATCTATAAGAAATAGATGAATTTTTTCATACAATGCGTATCTAATCAACTGTTCCATCTGTTCATCATTTAGAAATGTCTTTAGATTCACAAAGGCGAAAATGCAACTTTTTGTGAATTTAGAGAAAATATGAATGTAGCGGCAGATGTTTTCCAGAAGGTCCCCGTAACTATTTTCATAATGCGCCCCCATCAATTTGATTAATGCCGCCGAATCGATTTCCGTTCCAACCAGTTCGATGTCAGCTTCACCCATTATCTGAAACGAAAATCTAGTCATATCGGACAGCAGATTTATCAGAGGAACGTAATATTTTTCACCATTTAGGATTGATTTAATGCTGGAATTTATCCCATTCTGCACATCCTTGGCATTGAAATCCAGGTTGAATGGATCTATGACCAGTCTTATCTATGATATTGGAAGCTCTCTATCGTTGTAGAACAGGGAGAATTCTCCCGTTTCGCCGTTTATCTGGGAGTTGAGTTCCGATATATATGATGAAAAACGGCGAGGATTCTCTACAGTCAGTGCTGTAACCATATCTTCCCTGAATTCTATCATGCTTTCAAATGTCGGATGTGCCAATATCATAATACGACCAACCTTGTTTGACTATCCACGACTTCGTTCTGAGGTTCTCCCAATATGTATTCGATCCCCTGGAATTGTTTCTCAGTTATCGTCAGAATCTGTATCTTTCCATCGGGGGGTTTATGCCTTCTGACCCTGTCGGTTACGATTTTAGAAGCATGACCGTTGAGTACGATTTTCGAATAGACGGATTTCTGCATCATCACGAATCCGTCTTCGAGAAGGAATCTGTGGAATTTCGAGTATTCCTTACGATCTGATTTAGTCAGTACCGGCAAATCAAAGAAAATCATGACTCTCATGAACCTCTGCCTCATTTCCAACCGCCCTGTGGAATTTTATTTTGGAAGGATCCTTTTCTTCCATCGCAGTGAAGAATGATTGTACATAGATGCGTATGGCATTGAGAAGACTGTTGTGCTTATCCTCTATGACGACAGTTTTATCCAAAATATTGAGTATTTCTCTCTTATGTTTTGTTTCAAACGAGTCTAATTCCATAGACAGAACGAGTTCGTCGATTTCGGTTCTGAACGGTTCCATCAGATCGCTTCCGAGGTTAAACGGGTTGGAACCGTTGCTGTGGAATATGCCGAGCATGGTCGAATATCCGAATGCGACTATGCTCCTGTTTACGGTGGAAAGGAGTATGGCGTACCCGTAGTTGAGAGCCGAGTTGATCGGATTATCGTCCCGTCTCGAGAATCCGTTTCCGAAAATGGCGTTGAAATACACTTTGGATGCGTGGCCCTCACGGTTAGTGGAATCCCCTGGCAATATCTCGCGAGCATAGCTGTTAAGCATAGAGCTTTCGCACGGATGACCGTTTTTTGCAAGCAGCCTTCCTTGGTTCAATATTTTATGTTTTATTATATCTGACCAAACCAGTTCAATCAGTTCGTCATCCCATGAGATTTGCGTCCTTATTTTTTCCACGCAATCCACGGTTCCGAAATACGGGGACAGCTCTCCATACGGATTGCGTTTCTCATCGCAGAATATTATCTTTACCTCCCGGCGTGTCAACTCGCACAGTAGTGCCGCAGTCATTGAGATCGCCGTGCTCTCTATGACGACTACGGCGATCTCAGGTATGAAGACCTTCCTGACGCCTTCTCCGCTGCGGACTACCATATAATTTAGTTTGAGATCCAGCTTGCTGTTGCTGGATACATCCACGATTCTCCAGGTCATATCTTCAGCAAGTCAGTCTTGTTCTCAAACAATCCCGTAGGTGATTGGTTAACCAGCTGGGCTGAGCTGAAGTTCGATATCTTGGAAGACAGTATCAAACGACCAGCCACTCCGGGCCCGTTGATGCTGTTCAGATTTGTATTTTCAGCGTTACAGTGGAACATTTTGAGGATCTGGGAGATCGTCTCGGTTTTATTATCAAGATCCAGAGTCAGATAGGTCTCTTTGCCCTTCTCTAGTGATTCTTTCGCCGTATTCAGAGGAGATAACGCAGAATACGGTTTTCTCGATAGTTTGTCCATCAAGAAGGAGTATGCATTCATCATATCCTCTTCCGTAACACCCATTTCACCGGAGGTGTATTTTCTGTTACGGCCTTTGTTCGGTTCGTCGGTGTATTTGAACACACTCTTGAATGGTTTGATCATGTCGAACGGTACAGACATTTGTTCGCCACAGAGATACAGTATCCCCGAGCCGCCGCCGCTTGTTCCGCGTATGTTCATCCTGAATCCATCGATGTCCACTCTGGAATCGACTTTGATGCAGGCGAGTCTGAGAGAGGGATTCACCAGGCCTGCCTTCTCGGAGGCGTAGCGTTCCAATTCGGATTTCGACTCCTTCCCGCCGGCCATCATCCTGGGTATGAACATCAATGTTCTGGCCTTCTTCTTTTTCTCATCATGTTCGAAGAGTGCGAAGTAGGACCCTTTGATTTTATTGTATCCTCCGTACTTTTCTATGTCCTTATCCGATTTTATGGGCAGCTGTCCGTTTCCCGCTTTGAGTATGTTTAGATCGAACAGTTCGCCGGATTCCTTGTACGGTGCACGGGTATAGAGGATGTTATCCCTCCTCATCCATTTGTCGACGGTGACGATGCTCCCTCTTTCTCCAGCCACCCATGCAACTATGCCGTTACGCGACACGTTGCGGGAATACATCTTGTTTAGATTGTAGTCCTCCCTCGTTTTCAAAAAGTGCAGGATGTCCTTGGTGAATTTCACATCGAATACGTTCCCGACCACTATATTCAGATATGCATCCTTTGCATGGTGGTAGTCGTTGATGTTGCGGCATTTTATGTAGTACGGTTTGTTCTCCGACTGTTCCTGACGGAAACTGCTCACGTTCTTGCCTTTGACGTACACTATGTCCGAGGCCTCACCGAATTTCGATTTCAGGATCTCCGCCATGGCCTTGACCGTCTGGCTGGTCTCCACCAATTGGCGATTTATGAATCCGCTTAGGTCTTTTTCGGTGAATTCCGTGGAACGGGTCAGACGGCTGTGTTTTTCAGCCGATATGAGGTCCGCATCCCTGAGTATTTTCCAGAAACCGGCCATCCTGATCCTCACGCCAGGATCTATCGGGTACCTGTTGCTCTTGTCCCCGTTGCAGCTTCTGCACGTAAGGACCAGATTGTTCCTTATGCTGTCATCCGTGACCTTGGACTGGGGGAATACGTGATCCGTGTCGCACTGTTCCTTGTTTCCGAGGTCGTTCAGATCTATGTGCTTACCGCAGTACATGCATCTCCCCAGCTGCGAGTAGTACAGGAAAAACTTCTTCCCGCGGAGGCGTGCATCATCCATCGTATTGAGGGACTCCAGGAGCTCCTTGGCATCGCTGTTGGATACCATCGCGGAATATTTGCTCAGGAGTTCCGATTTGCGGGATACGGTCCTCTTGGATTCCTGGTCTTCACGGGCGGTCTCTATGAAAACCTTGGTCGGAGGATGTCCGGTTACCTTCAGTATATCCCCCAATATCACATAGCATCTCATTATGGAATGCTTGACGGAGGGAGAACACCTCATACGTTCGGTCACGCTCTCTATGTCGTCGGCTCCGGTGATGTCGCTGTTGAGCTCGCGGATCTTCACGGAATATCCGTAATCCTCGGAAAGGAGTTCCATGAGGTTTTTGTTGGTGTTCCCGAGTGCGGAGATTATATTCATCTCCCTTCCGTCTATCTCGGAATAGACGTCCTTGAGGAATTTCTCCGAAAGGTTGCCCCAATCCCTGAATCTGAGATTGGACAGTTTTGATATCGTTTCCGCGGAGATCCTGTCTGCGAATTTCGATTCGAGCTGGTTTTTCAGACGTTTCCTGTCATCGCCATATATGGTGACGATGCGTATTATCTCCTCGGCCAGATCGATGTCGTAGGATTCCCCGAGCATGTTCTTCAATTTGTTTTCGGATTCCAGATTCGATTTTATAGTGATGTCCATCCCTTCGACGAGGACGTCGGTCGCACCGGTGTGTTTCTTGTAGAATCCCTTCACGGTATCGGCAGTGACGCGCCATTCCCTGCCTTCGAAATATTCTTTCACCAGAGCGGTTTTCATCTCCGGGCTTATGCGCTCGCCGTTTATCCTGAGATTGTTCAGCTCGTTGTATAGCTTGAACCTGCAGTACAGTATGGATTGTTTGGGTATGACGCGCTCCCCGATGAGATATGTGCAGAAGTTTATGAGATTGCTTATGAATCCCTCGGATGTCGCTTCGACGTCTATCACATCCTTGTAGTTCCACGGAAGCACGCGTTCGTCGGATTTCCTGACCACCCATCCCGTCTTGGAGTTTTTACTCACCGGGCCTATGTAGTAAGGCATCCTGAACGTACAGAGCATCAGTATCTTGTCCCGTACGCTGATGCCCTTGGAGTCGGTTTCCGACAGGAAGGGATAGAATCCAGACATGTTATCCAGTATGGCCTTGCATTCGGCACGGTGGACCGCATTAGGAAGGATGCTGTTGTCCTTAGACCTCTGAAGGGGCATGAATGATCCGTCTTTTATGCGGGTCCTCATATCCTCTATCTTGGACTCGTATCCTTTCATCGATTCTAGGGAATTGATCCCATCCCAGTGTTTTTCAAGGATCTTGTCGAGGTTCTTGCAGAAATTCTCCTGGGTCGTCCCTTTCTCCACATCTTCTTTGAGGCTCTTGACATTCCCGGAGTAACTTGCGTATCCATCGGGTTCGTTGGAGCGGAGCACCTTGTCATACAGCTTCCCGCCGTCCAGTTTTTTAAGTATGCTCTTGAGGAGAGCGAGGTCCTGCTTATGCTGGTTGTACTGCCTTATCTTGGCCTGCGAGATGTAATCCGACCCCTCCAACAGTCTGGATAGCACCGACCAGTTGTAGATTCCCCTGAGCATGTCCAGGATGTCCGTGCGTTCAGGTCCGATGAGCGATTCCAGTTCATCATGCTCGTCGTCGATCTTGGTGTCGCTCAGGGATACCGTGCTCTTGAAGGACGATTCCTTCAGGGCTTCCTCGAACTCTTCCCCGAACATCTTGGCGATGGAGAATTTGCCGCCGGACAGGGCCTTTATCAGCTCCTCGACCGTGTTTTTCGTCTCGTCGGTTTCCGACATAGACATCATCACGGGAGAGAGGGCTTCCTTTTTCGAAGATATGCCGGTTTTCCTCTGTATTATCTCCGATACGACAGGTATCTCCTCGGTGATCCTGCTGTCTATGAGCTGAAGGTCCTCCAGTCCGTCCTGGAGCTGGTTGAAAATCGGTTCGAAATCCGGCACGGCATCGTCGCCAAGCCCTTCGTAGAGGAAATGGCCGCGGTGCTTCATTATGTGAGCCAGTGCCAGATATACCAAGCGGATGTCCGGTTTGCTACCTGTGTTTATCAGTTCCGCCCTCAGATGGTATATTGTGGGGTATTTTTTGTGGTACTCTTTATCCGTGAACCCCTTGTCGTTGAAGAGACTGTTCTTCTGCCCGCTTTTCTTATCCTCCAGCACGAGACCGCTCTCATCCAGTCTGCCGAAGAACGTGGCATCGGCCGAAGATATCTCGCTGTCCATCAGCATCCGCAACAGTTTGATTCTCTGATTGCGTCTTTCAAGTCTTCTGCGTGCTATGCGGTGTGCTCTGCGTTCTTCTGCCGTGGAGCCCTCTTTAAAGAGGTGTATCCCCCACATGGCTTTTCCATTGAATCTCTGTATCTCGTATTGCGGATCGGTGACGGCCCATCCGATAGAATCGGTTCCTATGTCAAGTCCGAGATAGTAGCTTCCGAATGTTTTCTTAGTCATTGCAACACCTTTTTATCTGAGAAACGCATTCTATGTTTGTCAATATGAGTTCAAGTAAGGCTTTGCCGAACCCGCACTTCGGTGCTGCGCGATGGCGCACCATATTGACTTCTTCTGCTTTCTGAATGTAAAATGGGTTTTATAATATAAATCGGACACGATGTTATATCCCGGCCAGATTCTGCGGATGCGCATCCCGTTCGGACATCGTGATAAAATCAGTCCGATTCTGCAACCCGAAAACCAATTAGGCTTCAGACCTTCTCCATCGCCGAGTTCAGCGCCATCTCCGCTATGTCGGCGCAGTACTCCGCCAGCCTGCGGGAGCTCCCCGCCACGGCGTCCACCTCCACGCTCTTGTCGGAGGCCTCCATCTTCCCGAACGCCGCCGCGATCCGCGCCGTCTCCGCCTTGGCCGCGCGTATGCACTTCTCCGATTCGCCGCGGTCGGTGTCCATCCACGCCTGCACGCAGGAGTCCATGAGCGCTATGATGCCCTCACCCAGCTCCCCGATGGCGGCGCAGACGTCCCTCCTGTCCGACTTTATGATCTCCCCCATGTAGCGGGACAGCATGACCGCGTGGTCGCCGATCCTCTCTATGGTCTTGCTGACGGAGACGCACCCCATTACCGTGCGCAGGTCGGCGCCCATGCCGGCGCTGAGGCCGAGGTCCTTCAGGAGGATGTGGGACTGCCGCTGCACCATCCAGTGGATGCGGTCCACCTCCGTGTCGCGGTCGGACATGCCCTCCAGCCTCTCCGCGTCCATGTCGGCGGCCGCCTGGAAGACGTCGGACACCATGCGCTTCACCAGGAGGTGCTCGCGGCGTATGTTCTTGCGCGGGACGACCTCGGTTATGTCCATGAGGTCCCTCATGACGATGCGGTTCTCGTCCTCCTCCACGATCTCCATCCCGATGGAGGTCTGCGTGAAACGGGAGACCGACTCGAGCATGGAACCCCTCAGGGGGTAGTCGGAGCGGACTACGATGGTGCGGAAGCCCGCGATGTACGCCCCTATGAGCTGCCTGTACAGCGCTACGGCGTCCTGCACCTTCTCCGGGTTGATCTCGGTCGCGTCGTCCTCCGAGGGGGCCTGCGCGCCCCCCAGGGTGAGGAGGAGGCCGCCCCCGGGCTGCGG
Source organism: Candidatus Methanomethylophilus sp. UBA78 (assembly GCA_002503545.1). Lineage (GTDB taxonomy): Archaea > Thermoplasmatota > Thermoplasmata > Methanomassiliicoccales > Methanomethylophilaceae > Methanomethylophilus. Next base: position 37,354 of record DARY01000028.1, on the reverse strand, counting down.
GACCACCATGACGGGGTCGTTCTTCTTCAGTCCGACCGATTCCGCCCATTCCTTGGGCAGGGTGATCATGAAGGAGGAGCCCCCGGTGATCTGCACCCGTCTTATGTCCATACGGGGGTTATCAGGATATATATTTATCATATTTTCCCTTTATATGATATATATCATCCGAATATGCCGTGTATGTAGTTGGAGGTGGTCTCGTTCCTCGGGTCCTCGAAGATCTGCTTCGTGGTCCCGAACTCCATCATCTCCCCCAGCTGCATGAAGCCGGTGTGGTCGCTCACCCTCTTGGCCTGCTGCATGTTGTGGGTGANNGCCGTGGCGATGGGGTCGAGGGCGGAGGTGGGCTCGTCCATCAGGATGACGTCCGGGTTGACGGCCAGGGCCCTCGCTATGCAGAGCCTCTGCTGCTGTCCGCCGGAGAGGCCGAGGGCGGACCTCTTGAGCCTGTCCTTCACCTCGTCCCACAGGGCGGCCTGCCGGAGCGTCCTCTCGACGATCTCGTCGAGCTCGGAGTTCTTCGTCACGCCGTGGATCCTCGGACCGTAGGCGATGTTGTCCCTCACGCTCATGGGGTAGGGGTTGGGGCGCTGGAAGATCATGCCGATCCTGGTCCTGACCTCGTTGACGTCCGTCCCGGCGGCGTAGATGTCGCTGCCGCGGAAGGTGATGCTGCCCTCTATCCGGCAGCCGTCTATGAGGTCGTTCATCCTGTTCATGCTGCGCAGCAGGGTGGATTTGCCGCAGCCGGACGCCCCGATGAGGGCCGTCACCCCGTGCTCCTCCACCGGCATGTTGACGCCGGTGACGGCGCGTTTGTCTCCGTACCACACGTCGAGGTTCTCGACGTTCATTATGGTGTTCTTCACTGTCTCAGCCTCCTCTCTCCGCGGGATCTGACGACGGACGCGAGGAGGAACATCGTCAGCACGATGGCCAGGAGGACCAGCGCGGTGGCGTACATCATCGAGGGGTCCGCGCGCCCCTCGGAGGCCAGGTAGTAAAGGTGGTAGGGGAGGGCCATGACCGGCTCGGTCAGGGCGTAGTCCGATACCTTCGACATTATGACGACGGCGGTGAACATGATGGGGGCCGTCTCTCCCGCGGCGCGGGCGAGGCTCAGGATGGCTCCCGTGACTATGCCGCTTATGGCGGCGGGGACGACGACCCTGAAGGTCGTCTGCATCTTGGTGGCGCCGATGGCGCGGGAGGCCTCCCTCAGGTCCCCGGGGACGGCCGCGACGGCCTCCTGGGTGGTCCTGATTATGACGGGCATGGTCATGAGGGCCAGGGTGATGCATCCCGCCACGAGGCTGTAGCCCATGCCGAGGTAGATCACGAGGACGACCATGCCGAACAGTCCGAAGATGACGGAGGGGGTCCCGTTGAGGATGTCGACGGCGGCGGTCACGGCTTTGGTGACCCTCCCCTTGCCGCCGTACTCGGTCAGGTAGACCCCGGTGAGTATGCCGACGGGTACGGCCAGCAGGGCCGTCCCGGCGATGAGCTCGAGGGTACCGACGATGGCGGGGAATATGCCTCCCGCCTTTCCGGCGCGGGAGGGGTTGTCGAGCAGGAACTCGGGGCTGAGGGCGGGGATGGCGTTGACCGCGATGTAGACGAGCACGAGGACCAGTCCCACCACGATGCCGAAGGCGGTGGCGGACAGGGTGCCGAAGGCGAGCTTCTGCCTGCTCTTCCTCCCCACCTTCCTGGGGCCCGCCACCGTCAGGACCTTCCATGCGACGACGGCGCCCACGGCCGCCGCCGCGGACTGTATGGTCCCCGTGAACAGGGATGCCGCGCAGAAGACCGCTATTGCTATCGCCGAGATCAGGGATACCTCCTTCACCGCATGGACCACTCTGCGGTCCATGTTCTCGACGAGGAGGGTGAGGCGTCCGACCTTCTCCACACCGGAGAACTTGCGGGCGGACCTGTTCATGATCGCCCTGACGGACAGGTTGATCACCAGTATCATCAGCATGAGTATGAGGGCCAGGAGGAACAGGGCCGAGTAGGCGGTGCTTCCGACCACTATCTCGGGTATCTCGAGCGCCAGGGTCGCCGTTATGGTCCTCACGGTGGAGAACACGTTCCATATGGGGTCCGGCATGATGGCCGTGTTGCCGGTGACCATCATCACGGCCATGGTCTCTCCGATGGCCCTTCCCACGCCCAGTATGACCGCTGCCGATATCCCGGAGGCGGCGGCGGGGACAATCACTTTGGTTATGGTTTCCCATTTGGTTGCGCCGATGGCGAGCGAGGCCTCCCTGTAGGAGGCGGGCACCGTCTTGAGCGCATCGTCTGAAACGGATATGATGGTCGGCAGGGCCATTATCCCGAGGAGGAGTGACCCTGTCAGCCAGGAGAGCCCGGACAGCGTCTGTTCGGGGAACAGCATGTGCACCGCCGGGACGAGAATGGTGATTCCGAGGAGACCGTATACCACGGAGGGTATGCCGGCCATGACCTCGATAACGGGTTTGATCTTGTTTCTGGTGTTTGAGCTGGCCACCTCGGAGAGGTAGATGGCGATACCTATCCCGATGGGACAGGAGACCGCCATGGCGCCTACGGTCACCATGAGGGTGCCGGCGATGAGGGAGGCCGCGCCGTAGGAATCGACATGCGGTCTCCACACACTGCCGGTGAGGAACTCCCAGATGCCCACTTCCTTCAGGGCATCGAAACCCTGTCCTGCGATGAATACGATTATCGCCACCACCATGACGGCCACGAAAGAGGCCACGGCCGCCATGGCGATCTTGCAGACGGAGTCCGCGTTGACGGTCCCCGTCTTGTTCAGGACGTTACTGCATTCGGACATCTGGGTGCCTCTGCTCAGATCGCCTCGAGAGCGATTCCCAGACTGACGTAGCCGATGGCGTAATCAGTCTTCTCAATCTGGGTCAGGAGCGCGTTGTTGCTGTTGAACTCAGCCATGCCGCTGGTCACAGACTTCGAGCTGAATCCGGATACTTTCAGGGTGAGGATCTCCTCGAACGCTCCGCGGGTTCCGGAGGATGCCTCCCTGCCGCAGACCGACGATCTTGTGGTCCTCTCCGCCGAGCTGGTTCCAGTTGGTGTACTCTCCGGAGTAGATCTTGGCGATCTGCTCGAGGGTCAGGTTGGTGACCCCGTTGACGGAGTTGTTGACGAGGATGGCGATGCCGTCCTTTCCGATGATGGTCTCGACGAGTCCGCCTTCGGTCTTCTCGCTCGGCTTGAGGTCGCGGGAGAGCATTCCGATGTCGGCGGTGCCATCGATGGCAGCCGCAGCTCCGGTACCGGATCCGTTGGCGGTCATGCTGATCTTGACGTTGGGGTTGATCTTCTCGTAAGCCTCCTCAACGGCAGCCATGATGGGTGCCACGGTGGTGGATCCCTGGATGGCGATGGTGTAGTTGGTGTTCTTGTCGAGGGTGGACTTGTAGGCGGGGGCGGAACTGTTGGCGGCTATGTAGTCGTTCTCTTCCACGATCTTCTGGCCTTCCGCGCTCAGGACGTAGTTGATGAGGTCGGCGGCGGCCCCGGAGGGGGTGCCTTTGGTCGCTAAGAGGAGATTTCTCTGCAGGACGTAGTCGCCTTTCACGACGTTGTCGATGGTGGCGTCTACACCGTTTACATCCATTATCTTGAATTTGTCACTGTCGCCGCTGTCGTCGTTCATCACAAAGATGGCGACTCCGGCGACGGCGATTATGGCAATGGCAGCGACGGCTGCTATTTTCATTGTTTTGTCGTCCAAGGTTTTCACCTTAGTAATCAGTCAGAAATGTAATGGATATATATTATCCCGAAATATTATCTATCTTACTATATATCAAATATATCCATATATCTGCAAACCGAGTCCGAAAAGAGCCGATTCCGCGCATCCCCCCTAATTTTATAACCTAGGATGCAGATGCGGGAAGCGGGATAGGATGCATTCGGAACAGCTACGCGTAGCGATATACATAAGGGTCTCCACGGAGGACCAGGCCCGGGACGGTTTCTCCCTCGACGCCCAGGAGAAGAGGCTGAGGGCGTACAGCGCCGTCCGCGGATGGAGGATCTCCGGCATATACCGCGACGAAGGCTACTCGGGCCGCACGGTGGGACGCCCCGAATACCAGCGCATGCTCTCCGAGATGGACGGGTGGGACGTCGTCCTCGTCCTCAAGATGGACAGGATCCACAGGAACAGCGTGAACTTCACCAACATGATGGAGGTCCTGAAGGAGAACGGGAAGGACTTCAACTCCATGATGGAGAAGTTCGACTCCACCACGGCCATGGGGCGCTTCGTCATGGACATCGTGGAGCGCATGGCCCAGCTGGAGAGCGAGCAGATCGGCGAGAGGGTCAAGATCGGCATGACCCGCAAGGCCGAGACGGGCGCCGGTCCCATGGGCTCCCCCGACCCGTACGGGTACACCCACGCCGGCGGGAGGCTGGTCGTCATAGAGGACGAGGCCCGCATCGTCCGCCGCATCTTCGACATGTACCTCGAGGGCAGGACCATGGAGAACATAGCCTCCGTCCTGACCAACGCCGGCATACCCGCCAAGAAGGGCGGCGTCTGGAGCCGGCAGTCCGTCTGCAACATCCTGCACAACCCGGTATATGCCGGGTACATGCGGTGGGACGGCATCGTGCGCCCGGGCACCCAGGAAGCGATTGTGACCGCGGAGACCTTCGAATCCGTCAACGGACCGATAGCGTGATACCATGGTCATGGCGGCACTCTACACTCGCGTATCGACCGAGGAGCAGGCCCTCGAGGGCTACTCCATCGACGCCCAGAGGGAGCTGCTCTCCGAGTACTGCGTCGCCCAGGACTACGAGATCTTCAAGGTCTACGTGGACGACGGTTTCTCCGGACGCAGCGACAACCGTCCCGCCTACCGCGAGATGATGGGGGAGATGGCGGAGTGGGACGTCATGCTGGTCCTCAAGATGGACAGGATCCACAGGAACTCCCGCAACTTCATGAACATGATGGACGAGCTCGGCAGGCGCAACAAGCAGTTCGTCTCCGCCACCGAGAACCTCGACACGACCAACGCCATGGGAAAGTTCGTCATGTCGATGATACAGAGCATCGCCCAGCTGGAGAGCGAGCAGATCGGCGAGAGGACCTACCTCGGCATGCGCGAGAAGGCCGAGACGATGAACAACACGCCCGGGGAGAGCAGGACCCTGGGGTTCAACCCCCCCTACGGGTACGTCCTCTGCGACGGCCTCATAACGGCCGTGCCGGAGGAGCTCAAGGTGGTCAGGGAGATATTCGACGGGTACCTGGCCGGGATGTCCCTGGCCAGGATATCCGAGGAGCTCAACCGCGGCGGGCTCCGCACGAGGCGCGGCAGCAGGTGGACGGTCTACAACCTCGGAACCATCCTCCACAACCCCGTCTACGCCGGCTACCTCAGATGGGAGGACGTCACCTTCCGCCACTACGCGGAGGTCCCGCTGGACCCGGCGACGTTCAACCGCGCGCAGACCAAGGCGGCCGAGAGGGAGAGGGACCCGGCCAAACGCAGGCCGAGGCTGCTGCCGGAAGAGGATTTCGAGATCTGACACCATAAGCGAATTATACCCAGTCGCCAATCGGTCTGGCGATGAGAGCGGACACTAGAAGGAAGGTGTATGCGGTTTTCATGGCGCTGACCATGTTCATGGTGGTCTTCGTGGTCGCCGCCAGTTTCATCGCCGGTCTGTGACGGCCGGCACGGAGGCCCATGTCGACGGTATTGCTGGTGTCCCTGGCGGTTTTCGTCCTCACCTATTCGCTGGTGGCCGTGCGCAAGGTGCGCGGGCGCAGGATCAAGACGTGGACGGCGGCCGTCCTCGGCGGCGGACTGATGCTGCTCTTCGGCGTGGTCACGCCCTCCGAGGCACTGGATTACATAAACTTCGATGTGATCATGCTGCTGGTGGGTATGATGATGCTCACCGCCTCCCTCCAGTACTGCGGTTTCTTCGAGATCGTCGTCGACATGCTGATGAGGCGTTTCAAGGGGAGGAAGAGCTTCCTCACGGGGGTCATGGCCATCACGGCGTGCCTCTCCGCGGTCATGCTGAACGACGCCGTCGTCCTGATATTCACCCCCATCGTCCTCCGCTGCTGCCAGAGGATGCGCGCCGACCCCATCCCCTACATGGTGGGGGTCTTCGTCTCCGCCAACATAGGCAGCGCCGCCACCGTCGTAGGCAACCCCCAGAACGCCCTGGTGGCCGCCATGGCCGGCCTCGGCTTCGTGGACTACTCGGTGCGCGTCCTGCCTCTCGCGGTCATATGCACCGCCGTCGCCATCCTCATCCTGCACCGCACCTACGCCCGCCAGCTCGGGACGGAGGATTCCTCCCTCTCGGACGAGGTGTTCAACTCGAGGGAGGTCGACAGGCCCCGCCTCGCGGCGGTGCTGGCCGTCGTCCTGGCGGCCCTGGCGCTCTTCACCCTGTCCAGCGCGATCGGCGTGAAGGTGTCCGAGGTGGCCCTGGCGGCGGGGGCGGTCGCCCTGCTCATAGTGATGACCGGCAGCAGGAAGGCCTTCGGGTACGTCATGGGGCACGTGGACTGGTCCATCCTGCTCTTCTTCATCGGGCTGTTCGTCGTCATCGCGGGCGCCGCCTCGTCCGGACTGATCGATTCCATCTCCGAGGTGTTCGGGATCGGGGGAGGGGAGGTCCCGTCGATAGGCGTCCTGGCCGCCTTCTCCGCGGTGATGGCCAACCTGGTCAGCAACGTCCCCTCGGTCATGCTCATCGGACAGCTCCTGCCGCAGGGGGACATGATGCTGTGGATCACCCTCGCCGTCTCCTCGACCTTCGCCGGCAACCTTACCCTCATCGGCGCCGCGGCGAACATAATGGTGGAGGACGAGGGGGAGAAGCACGGCGTCCGCATGGATTTCTTCAGGTACCTCCGCTCCGGCATACCCATCGCCGCCGCCACCGTGGCGATCGCGGTCGCATACATGTACATGCTGGAATCCCTGCTGTGAGGGGAGGCCCGTGAGATTCCTCTTCGCTTTATATGTTGCCGTATACGACATTTGTACGCATCCATAACAAAAATATTCGGCATCTTATTACATATTTTGATTAGATTTTAAATAGTATGAGCTCAATCAATACCATATATGGCCCATCCGGCAATAGTTCGTAAAACCTACCTGAACAGGCTTTACCAACTGAGCACAGACAGAAGCATCGTCAAGGTGATATCCGGAAACAGGTATTGCGGCAAATCCACCCTCCTGACCCAGTTCAGGGACATGCTGGTCGGCAAAGGGACCCCCGAGTCCGACGTCGTATACCTGGACATGAGCGAGCTGATCGGGACGGTCGACGATTCTTTCCAGTTCACCGCCCTCGTTAAAACCAAACTATCCTCGGACAACGCGTTCCTCCTCGTCGACGACATGAACTTCGTCAAGGACTGGAGCAGCGCCATCACGGATCTGAGGCAGAGGTACAACCTCAACATCTACATCGTCGTCCCCTACGCCCTCTCGGAGGAGTACATGCCCATGCTGGAGGGTCTGGGGAGCTACGACGTTACGACCATCTACGCGTTCTCATTCAAGGAGTTCCTGGAGGCCTACCCCATCACGGACGAGCACGGCTACGGCGAGAGATTCGAGCAGTACGTGTCCTTCGGCGGGCAGCCGTTCATGAACATGGGGATGAGCCAGAAGGACCATTTCATGATCTCCGAGGGGATGTTCAACCTGATCCTCAACGGGGACATCGGCAGCAGGTCCAGGATAGACACCGTCGCCATCAGCAGGCTCGCCCTCTACATACTCAACAACATCGGCAGCGTGACGACGCTCTCTGCCCTGAGGCAGAACTCCAACGTCACCGACCAGCGCACGGTGGAGAAGTACCTCCACTACCTGCTGGACTACCAGACCATAATGAAGGCCGACGCCGTCGACATAACCGACATGAGGAGGCTCGGGGTGAAGGCCAAGTACTACACCACCGACGTCCGCAGCGTGAAGGGCATCACCCCGCGCGGGGTCTTCAGCATCAGCCGCCAGGCCACCATCGAGAACATCGTGTTCCTCGAGCTCGTCCGCCGCGGATACGCGGTCTACGCCGGGTTCTACCGCGGGAACGACATCGGCTTCATGGCCGTGAGGGGGAACGAGACCATCTTCGTCAAGTCGGTCCTCTCGCTCAGCGACGAAAGGGCCAAGGGCAAGGAGTTCAAGGCGTTCGCCTCCGTCCCCGGCAAGAAGTACCTCCTCACCACCGACCGCGGCATGAACGGCTTCTACGACAACATCGAGTACAAGAACATCATCAGCTTCCTGCTGGAATGATGCGGGCCGGACGCACAGTATTTGTACAGTATCTCGGATGACCGGTTATGGCGGGACGCGGGGAGTCGATCTTCACACGCAACTTCGTGCTGTGCACCCTGATCAGCTTCTGCTTCACCATCGTCTTCTTCATGTTCTACACGGGGATGTCCTCCTACTCCTCCGACGTGCTGGGGGTGGGGAGCACGACGGCCGGTCTGGTGGCCAGCATCTTCATCGTCGGCGACCTCGCCGCCCGCATCGCCGTGGGGAACAGGGTCCGCAGCATCGGTCCCCGGAAGGTCTCGCTGGTCTGCATGGGGGTCGGCACGGCCGTGACCCTGTTCTACTTCGTATCCGACACCGTCGCGGCGATATGCGTGGTCAGGTTCGTCCACGGCATGACCTACGGGGCCGTCTCCAACTCCATAAACACCATGGTGGCGGACAGCCTCCCCGCGGGGAGGAGGGGGGAGGGGCTGGGGTATTTCATGCTCAGCTACAGCTTCGCCTCCGCCGTGGGCCCCTTCATATGCATGTACCTGCAGACCCACGGGACCTACGGGGACATCTTCCTCATCGGGGTGGCCACGAGCGCCGCGGCAGCCGTCCTCTCGTTCATGCTCTCGGAGGTCCGTGTCCCCGCCCCCGCCCGCTCCGGCAGGGGGGTCCGCCTGTCCGACTACATAGAGAGGTCGTCCCTCAGCATGTCCCTCGTCGCCTTCGTGGTGTTCTTCTCCTACTCGGGGGTGCTCACCTTCATAGCGCCCTACGGCAGGGAGACGGGCCTCGTCGGCTACGCCACCGTGTTCTTCGTGGTACTGTCGGTGGGGACGCTCATATGCAGGCTGTTCCTGGGCCGCGTCTACGACCTGTACGGGGAGAACACCGCCCTGATCCCGTCCCTCGCGCTCTACGTGGTCGGCATGGTCATGCTCGGCACCGTCGTCTCGGGGGCGGGCATGCTCCTGTCCGCCTTCTTCATAGGCATCATGGTGGCCATGCTGTCCGCGGTCGCGCAGGCCGTCATAATAAGGAGGGCCCCGCGCGAGAGGTACGGGGTGGCGGTCTCCACCTACAACATATCCGTCGACATCTCCTACGCGATCGGCCCGGTGGTCAACGGCTTCGCCATCGGGATGCTGGGATACGGCGGGAACTACGTGCTGATGGCCCTGGTGGGCGCCCTGGGCCTCGCGGTCTACCTGGTCCTCCACGGGATACCGGTCCACCGGCACCCCGAGGCGGAGAACGAGGGGTGACATGTCGGCCGCGGTCGTCGGGAGGGAGTACTTCGGCAGGAGGGCGGCGGAGCTGGCACCGGACGTGCTCGGGAAGTTCCTCTGCAGGAGGATGCCGGACGGGAGCACGTTGAGGCTGCGCATAACCGAGACCGAGGCCTACTGCGGGGAGGACGACACCGCCGCCCATGCGCACAGGGGGCGCACCGCCCGTACGGAGGTCCTCTACAGCGGATACGGCAGGGTCTACGTGTACCGCTGCCACATGTTCTGGCTCCTGAACCTCAGCTGCGGTCCGGACGGTTCCCCGGAATGCGTCCTCGTCAGGGGGGTGGAGGGGATCGAGGGGCCGGGGCGCGTCTCGCGGGCCATGGGGTTCTCCAAGGAACTGTACGGGCTCGCTCTCGTCCCGGAGAACGGGATATGGCTGGAGGACGACGGATACGTGCCGGGGAAGGTGGTATCCGGGCCCCGCGTGGGGATACCGTACGCCTCGGACGGGGACCGGGCCACCCCCCTCAACTTCAGGTCCGCACCGGTGTGAAGGATATTCTACCTCCTCCGCGTTGGGGGAGGCATGGACCTTCCGGAAACCTTGACCCTGAGAAGCGTATTGGGGATATTCAGAACCGCATGGGACGGCAGCGGGTACCGCGGCGCCTCCAACGGGTTCTCCGTCACCGTCATACCCTCCGACGGCGTGTTCCGCATAGAGGCCGTCTCGGATGCGGAGAAGTGGGGGTCGGCCGCGAAAGCCGCCGACATCCCGTTCTCCGACACCGATTCCTTCGTCTCCGCGGCCGGGCTGTGGCTCGACGGCCTGTGCCCGCAGGTCCTGGAGGACTACGCGGACGACGTACGCTACCTCGACACGGAACGCGGGAGGCTGGCCTACTACGCCTACAACACCGACCTTGACACCGTACCCGTGGTGTTCGTCCACGGGGGGCCGGGGGGCGACGGCAACCCGGTCAAGGCGAGGAGGCTGAAGCTCGCCCATCCCCTCTACGTCTACGACCAGATGGGATGCGGCAGGTCGGACCCCATCGCGGACCTCGGGTCGTGGGGACCGGACGATTACGCGGACGAGCTCTCCGATTTCATAGACCACATCGGGGCGGAGAAGGTCATACTGATAGGCGCCTCCTGGGGGGCCGGGCTCTCGGTGGCGTACGTCGGGAGGAAGGGGTGCGGGAGGGTCGCGGCGATGGTCCTCCCCTCCCCCTTCGTCAGCACGAGGAGGTGGGACGGGGACCAGACGGCCAACCTGAAGGCGATGCCCGGCGACGCCTACGGGAGGATGCAGGCCCTGATCCGCGCCGGCGATTTCGGTCCCGAGTTCAAAGGCATAATGGGGGAGTACTACGCGAGGTACCTCTTCACCAGGGAATGCTTCAGGGAGGCCGCCCTGGCGAACGTGGAGGAACCCCTGCCGGAGGTGTTCCTGGCCATGTGGGGGCCCAACGACATGGTCTGCACCGGCACGCTGCGGGATTTCGACGTGGTCCCTTACATGAAGGACATCTCCGTCCCCGTCCTCTTCATGTGCGGCGACAGCGACCAGGTCTCCGTCGGCACGCTCTCGGAGTACAGGGACATGGTGGAGGGATCCCGCCTCGCCGTGGTGCCCTACGCGGGGCACGTGCTCTCGCTGGAGCAGTTCGACCTGTACAGGATGAACATAACCGCCTTCCTGAGGGAGCTGGGCTTCGATCGCTGACCGCCGGCGTCCCTGCGGGCCCTGTCGAAGGTCCGGAAGAACTCGCCGACCTCCTGCCTTCCGGGGAAGGCCCCCCTGTACATCAGCTCGAAGTCGTAGCCGCGCCACTTCTCCTTGATGCGGGACTCCGTGAACCCGTTCCCCGTGTAGAACCTCAGGCGGCGGGCCTTCTCCTCCGACCCGTCGGGGTACTCTATGTTCAGGGCCATGCAGCCGGGCGAGTAGATCCTCTCCAGCTCGTCCAGGATGGCGGAGCCGTATCCGCCGCCCCTGAGGTCCCCGCGGACGGCCAGATAGTAGATGTAGAGCATGCTCCCCCACCTGACCACGTAGGAGAACCCGACGAATGCGTCCCCGTCGAGGAAGGCCAGGAGGTCGGCCATCCCCGTCCTGCGCCCGATCATGAACTCGCCGAAGGAGGTGCGCTCCCACTCCGGGAAGGCCTCTTCGTTGAGATCCTCGACCTCCCTTCTGAAGGGGCCGTCCTCCCCCACCTCCAGGGCCCTCAGCATCTGATGCGCCTCCCCAGGGTGCGCATGATCCCGTCGATCTCCTCCCGGGAGACGGTTCCGCCCCGGCAGAGCACCTGGAGGTCGCGGTCGAGGAAGCGGTACCTGCCGAGGGTGTCCGCGAAACCGAGCGACCCGAGATGCCTCAGGACGGTGTAGCGGGAGTTCTGGAGCCTGTCGCCGACCCCGGGGGCGTCCGGGAGGAGCACGATCCTCTTTCCGGAATGGATCCCGGAGAGGGCGAGGACGGCCTGCGTCCCGTAGCCTTTCCTCCTGAGGTCCGCGGGGACGGCCATGAACGGTACGACCACCGCATCGCCGCGTCCGACGGCGAAGAAGAACCCGGCGAACACGTCCCCGTCGTAGACGGCCTCCAGGTCGTATACGTCCGAGACTGCCAGTATGCTGTCGAACGGTATCGACCTCCGGCCGCCGTAGACCTCCCCGTACAGTCCGCGTACCGGTTCCGACCCCCTGCCGTCCGGCCCTATCCTCTCCAAACGTATGTCCATGGAACAAAACCTCACAGTATGCCGCCGTTGTGGACGGTCTCGTAGCGTACTACCGCCGCCTGCATCTCCTCCGCGGATATCGGCTCCCCCAGATAGATGGAGTCGAAGTAGTACCCGTCGGACAGGAGGACGATGCCGGGCACCCTGCATCCGCACCTCTCGTAGAAGCGCCTGCGCTTTACGCACAGCTCCCTGTCCGTGAAACCGCATCCCGGCATCTCCATGACCGAGAATATGCGGCTGCCCTCCCTGAACTTCCTTACGATCTCGATCGCCTGCGTCCCGTATCCCCTGCCGCGGGATTCCGGGACCATGGCGAGATAGACCAGGAAGGTGAGACCGTCCGTGTCGAACATGTAGGCGAACCCCTTGAAGACCTCTCCGTCGAAGAACGAGAGCATGGAACCACCCCTTCCGAAGGTGCGGACGAGGTGGCGGAAGGGGACCCTCTCCTGTTCCGGGAATGTCTTGTAGAGTCTCTTTATCAGATCCATCTCGTCGCATCCTTTCACGACGGACCTGTATCTTAGCATCGGTACGGCATCGCCGTCCACGACATAATTGTTTGCAATACCGGGGTACCTCGGAAAAATCCCGAGGATGAATATCCAATGTAATTAATATTGTAAGTAAAGCAAATCATTTAATTAATTTATGATGGCAACAAAAGGATAAATGCGACCTCGTGCGATAACGGATTCGGATGAGATATGACGTCGCGATCGTCGGGGCGGGGCCCGCCGGGTCCTCTGCGGCATGGTTCCTTTCCGGTTCCGGTATGAAGGTGGCCGTCATCGAGCGCCTGTCGGAGAGATTCGGCGCATACCACAGCATATGCGGGGGAGGAGTAAGCAGGAAGGGATGCTCCCGCATACCTCTGAAGGAGGACGAGATCCTCAACGAGGTGGAGGGCATACGTCTGCTGTGGCCGGGCGGGGTCGCCACCACCGTGAAAGCGAAGGGTTACATCCTGGACAGGGCGAAGCTGTCCAACCGTCTCCTGGAGGAGAGCGGCGCCGATGTCATCCGCGGCTCCGTGAAGGACGTCTGGCCGCTGGGCGGCGAATGCGTCACCGCCCTGGCGGACGGGAGGACCGTGCACAGCAGATACGTCGTCGGTGCGGACGGGGCCTTCTCCGCCGTGAGGAGGGCGGTTTTCCGGACGGCTCCTGGGACGATGACGGCCATGGAGGAGTACCTCGCCGAAGGCCCGCCGGGGAACATCCTGGAATTCGAGGTCGGACAGAGGTTCGGGGGCGCGTACAGATGGACGTTCCCCTGCGGTTCCGGGAGGACGGTCGGTTCGGTCATGGGTGCGCTGCCGTCCGATACGGGTAAGTGGCTCGGACACAGGTTCATCCCCTGCGGATGCGTGCCCGAGATTGTAAGGGGCAACGTTATGCTGATCGGCGACGCGGCCGGTTTCCCCAACCCCCTCACCTACGGGGGACTGAGGGCGGCCTTCGAATCGGCATGGGAGGCGGCGGCTGCGATACGCAGGGGGGACCTGCAATCCTACGTCTCGTGGCAGAAGAAGTCGAAGCTCTTCGACCCGCGCTTCTCGGACCTGCACGACCGCATCGCCTCCATGACGGACGGGAACTTCGCAGAACTGTCGAAGCCCATGAACCACCGCAGCCTGTTCGCGAACGGTCTCCTCACGGTGGTCCGGAACCCGAGGGTGCTCGGAGTCTGCATGACGTGCCTTGCGGCGATCCGTTACGGTTGGTGAAAAAAACGGCCCTCGGAAACGGCCTTTAAACCGAAAAACCGAGACAGGTCCGATGTGATGTACCTTTTCGGGAATGCGGTTGATTTGAGAGCCGTTCCGGTGAGAATCCGTGTTCCCAATCCGGAGTTTTTTCACCGCACATCCGAAAATGCACTTTTTGGTATATTTTGCCCGTTATCTTCAGATATTGAGATAATTATATTCAGTTAAATGAAATACCTTACTAATCACATCATAAGCGAATGAAACATTTTTTCACCCGTCATCTGCATTTTTCATCAGATCCGGGACACAGTGCGGAGGAATTACTGAAAATAAGATGCTTTTCGGCTCCGAAAAAATGTTTCAGCCGAAAATCCCCTGTATTTCGGGGTCATTTTATGTCGATATTCGGGGTACCGTCGTTGACAGAATGGGATTGATTTTTGGGCATGTTTTTGCATTTCTTGATGAAAATGCATCAAATATTGCAAAAATCCTCATGCATGATAAGAAACCCAATATATTCCGCATAAAATGCATTAAATTGCTATGATATAGAATTAGTTAAGTGTATTGCTTAACCAGAATTAAACATATTATGGGTATTCGGAAATGTTATTTTTCAATCAGATCTTGGCGTAATTTGAAATCTCTGAAAATACTGCATTTTCACCCGGCATATCGAATTTCCAGACACACTTGATACAAGTAATGCATTTAACTTAACATACAATAATAGTAATCGAGTACCGCCGTCATGTGCATCGGACGGCGGATCGGTGCGATTCCTCCCCGCCTGCAGATGTACATGGAGATCGCCCGCCGTCCCCACCCATTCTCCTCCCGGAGACGGCTGTCCGGGAGCATATGATTAAAAATAAATAAAGTAAAGCAAAATGCTTTATTATTCATTTATGACGTAATTGTCTTCCCTGGAGGAACTGCCCTCGGCCCTGAACGACACGTGGCGGTCCCTCATGATCTGCTGCAGGAGCTTCCCGTGGACGCCGATGCCGACGTTCAGGAACTGGTTCTCCACGATGGACTGCCCGTCGTACTCCGACACCGGGTGGAAACCGAGCGGGATGTGGTTGGTCTGCACCTGCATGGCATAGATCTGCCCCCTCGTGTCGAATATGGGTCCGCCCGACTGCCCCCTGAGTCCCGGACTGGAGGTCTCGACGTAGAGCATCTCGTAGTTCCCGTCCTTGCTCCTGTTCTGCTTGAGGACGTTCCTGGTGTGTATCCCGTCGTTCGGGAAGAACGGCAGCGGGAGCACCCCGTTCCTTATGCGGAACGTTTTGCTCGCCTCGTCGAAATCGGTGGCGACGTTGGCGAACGGGAACCCCGTGCGGCAGACGCTGGTCCCCGGCTTGATCGTGGCCGGATCCCTGAACACGGGGTACTCCTGCACCATGTCCGGTCTGAACCCCTCGAGTTTCAGGAGTGCGACGTCGATCTCCCTGTTGACATAGGCGTTCGTGAAGCGCAGACCGTCCCATCCCCACCAGAAGGAGTGGTTGGTCAGCCATTTGGGGTCGGGCTGCAGGGTCTCCGGAGGGAGCGGTACGTCGGAGGAGGCCCTGCGGGCGTTGATCTCCTCCACCTCCTTGATCTTCTTGGAATCCTGCTGGAACTTCGTCAGGGAGTCGAACATGTGGCCCGCGGTGAGCACCCATCCCTCGGGATTGACCACGATGAAGGTACCGCACGACGAGGAAACGCTTCCGTCCACCATCCTCGTGGATACTATGAGGGGGCGGGTGAACTTGTACGCTTTCTCGCAGGCCTTGGCGAACATGTTCAGACAATGCGCTTGGTCGTATATCTTTATGTCCTCGTTTCCGAACGGGGAGGACCGGCTTTTCCGTCTGCGATACGGTGTGCCGTCGGTCATACATTTATTTTTAACCGATTTGCTTTATTCGATTTATAAATAATAAGCAATCGATCCGAATGCGGGAATCACATGAGATGCGCGACCCGGATAAGAACTGATGATAAAATCACAGGCCGCATAAGGGCCGAGGGGGCCGGAACCCCCTCGGGATGATCGTGTTTACTGCCTGTCGTCGGAGATCGCGTTGAGGATCTCCGGGTTCGACGAGACGATGGTGCCGATGGCGGCGAGGATGCTCTCGTCGGACATCATGAGGTTCAGGGCCAGGTCGTTGGTCAGGGCGGCCTTCCCGATGCCGACCAGGTAGTTCTTCGCGAGGTCCTGGGCGTAGTTCACCTTGAGTTCCATGGCGGCGTTCTCGTCGGCACGGTCCTCGGGGCTGAGGGAGGGGATGTAGAAGTTCTGGTAGAGTCCCAGGAGGTCCGCGGGCAGGGATGCTATGTCGTAGATGTTCCCTGTGTAGTCGCAGCTGCCGTCCCTGAGGTCCTCGATGATGGTCTTGTATCCGGCCACGTCGTTCTCCAGGAATTCGGCCATGGAGAGGTACCTGCCGGCCTCCTCGCCGACGGCGTCGGCCGCTTTGTCGTTGTACTCGTCGATTTCCATGATCTTGCGTCCCATAACGGAGCGCATAAGCCTGACCTGTTCGGTGACGCTCATTGTCCCATCCATATTCTAACACCTGCATTCGATGACTTCGTCTGCAGGGGTTAATCGGCCTAGACCTTATTTAAAGTAACGTCGGGATTCAGTACTTCTTATCCCTTCTGACGCGTACCGCCTTGGTCTTGCAGAACGGGCACTCCGTTATGGCGGCCTCGTCGCCGTTCTCGTCCTCGGTCAGGAGCATGGGGCCCATGTACGTCTCGTCGACGTAGACGTCCTTCGCCACGGCGGCGTCCAGCATGCTCTTGCAGCAGACGGCCTCGATGTCGACGTCGGATATCTCGAGTTTCAGGATGGGGCGGGAGAAAAGCCTCCTCTTCCTCTCCCCGTCTATCTCCCCCTCGATCCTGTCCGCCTCCTCGGCGGCCCCGGTGAAGTTCATGCCGGCGGAGTAGGCCATCAGGCGGAGGGCCTCGTAGAGGTCCCTCTCCACCCCCGCGCCGGTCTCGTACATGAGGGCGAGGTGGTACATGGCGTTGGGGTCGAGGGCATCGGAGGCCGTCTTCATGAGGGGGTAGGCCTTCTCCGCGTTGGGAGGGACGCCGAGTCCGTTCAGGTACGCGACGGCGAGGTCCCTGATCGCCGGTACGAAACCTCCGTCCGCCGCCTTCTGCAGGTATTTTATGCCCTCACGGTAATCGAGGGGGCGTCCGCTGCCGGTCATGTAGGCCATGCCGACGGTGTAAACGGATTCCAGATCGCTGCCGTCTTTTTCGCTCATGGGAATGCGAATGGCGGTATGGGATTTATTTATGATGGAGGCGCACCGCCGTCCAGCGTCTCCAGGAGCTCCTCGGCGGTCTTATGGCCGTTGTCCCTGGCCATATTCAGCCACTTCCTGGCCTCGGTCTCGTCCCTCCCGGTGCCGAAACCCTCCAGGTAGTAGCATCCGACGGAGTACATCGAATCGACGATGCCCTCGGACGCCGCCTTCAGGAACCACTCGAAGGATTTGGCCGGGTCCTTCCTGAGCTCGGGGGAGCCGTTGTAGTAGATGATGCCCAGGCGGTCCATGGCGTAGGCGTCCCCGGAGGCGGCCGCCTTCTCGTACCATTCCCTGGCCTTCTCCAGGTTGGGGGTGCATCCGCACCCCGTCTCGTAGCAGACGCCCGTCTGGTACTGGGCGTTGACGTTGCCGGCGGAGGCGGCGTTCTTGAAGAGCCTGAACGCCTTGGCCTCGTCCTTCTCCACGCCCAGCCCCTCCAGGTACATGAAGGCCATGGAGTTCCTGGCCTCGGAGTTGCCCTTGGCCGCGGCGGCGCGGAACTGCCTCATGGCCTCGGCGTAGTCCTGCGGGACGGTGTTGCCGTCCAGGCACGCTATGCCGTAGTAGAGCATCCCCTCCGCGATCCCCGCCCCGGCGGCGTCGCGGGCGTACTCCACCGCCTTCTCGGTGCCGAACCCCATGTAGTCTCCCTCGAAGAACATGTTCACCAGGAGGGCCTTGGCGTCGGGGTTGCCCAGCTCCGCGGCCTTCTCCAGCAGGCCGTAGCCCTTCCCGGAGTCCTGTTCCACGCAGTGGCCGAAGAGGTAAGCCATCCCGAGGGCGTAGAGGCCGACGGGGTCCCCCCCGTCCGCCATGCGTTCGATCTCCCCGATACCGACCTCCGTCTGTCCGCTGTCGGTCTCTATGACGAATCCCCCCTCGGGTTCCCTCCGGGCATCAAGCATGCGACTTCCATCGATACGGAGTATTTAAAGTGGTATGGATTAACCGAGTTGCGCATTAACGGGTAGGTGTGCGGTCCGTATATACACGCTGCCTGATTCACCGTTCATGCTGTGCAAAACCGGCAAGAAGACGAAGGCCGCCAAGACCGACGCCAAGGAAGAGAAGAAGGAGTGACCCTCCGGGGTCTCGCTCCCCGAGGCCCGAACCGACATCCGAGCCCCGCAAACCTTTTCGTGCGGCCGAGGTCCTTCGGATCCCTCCGGGATTCCGGCCGTTTTTCTGATTTTACCGTACGTCCGTCGGAGATCCGATGACGATAAGGAACAGAAACGGTCGGGGAAGAGGTTTTTCGGGGACCCGGCATGGCCGCCGGACCCCGATGGGGTTTTTCAGACGTGCCTTCTCCTGAAGATGACCGCACATCCGATGAGTGCCAGGACTGCAACGATGCCGACGGCGGCGTACACGATCGGGAATCCGTCCGAATCGGAGGAATCCTCGTCGTAGACCATCTTCGCTTTCCCATATATGGCGTCGTCGGGGATGACGAACCCCTTCGGGACCGCGAGGCGGATGGTGTGCTCGGCACCGTCCGTGAACACTATCGAGGACCAATTGAAGATGACAGAAGTGCCTCCGGTTATGCGGATGGTCTCCAACGAGGTGCAGTCGAAAAACGCCCTTTCCCTCACGGAAATCCCGTTTCCGCCCGGGATGGTCACGGAGGTCAGGGAGGCGCATCCGGAGAACGCATAGGATCCGATGGAGGTGACGGAATCCGGGACGGTATATGACGAATCACTCTTACCTGCGGGATACTGCATCAGCTCCTTCTTATCGTGATCGAAAAGGACTCCGCCCTCGGAGGAGTATGCGGTGTTACCCTCCTCGACCTCGATGGATTCCAGAGAGGTGCATCCATAGAACGCGTACTCTCCTATGTAGGTGACGGAACTGGGGATGGTCACGGATTTCAGGGAGGCGCATTCAGAAAACGCACCGTCTCCGATGGACTCGACGGAGACGGGGACGGTGTACGGTGAGCCCCCCTTCCCTGCGGGATACTGGATCAGTTCTTTCTTATAATAGTCGAAGAGGACTCCGCCCTCGGAGGAGTATGCGGTGTTGTCTTCATCGACCTCGATGGATTCCAGGGAGGTGCATCCGTAGAACGCAGAGTCTCCGATGGAGGTGACCTTCTCGGGGATGGTCACAGATTTCAGAGAGGTGCATCCCTCGAATGCACGGTCTCCGATTTCTGCGACAGAACTGCCGATTGTCACCGAGGCCAGGGAGGTGCATCCGGAGAACGCGCCGTATTTGATGGAGGCGACATTCTCGGGGATGGTCACGGATTCCAGGGAGGTGCATCCGGAGAACGCAGACCATCCGATGGACTTAACATTCTCGGGGATGGTGACGGATTCCAAGGAGGTGCATCCGTAGAACGCACCGTTTCCGACGTACATGACGAAACTGGGTATGAGGTATGACGATTCCCTCTTCCCTGCGGGATACTGGATCAGTTCTTTCTTATCGTGATCGAAGAGGACGCCGCCCTCGGAGGAGTATGTGATGTTGTCTTCATCGACCTCGATGGATTCCAAGGAGGTGCATCCGGAGAACGCACTGTATTCGATGGAGGTGACCTTCTCGGGGATGGTCACAGATGTCAGGGAAGTGCATTCGGAGAACGCACCGTCTCCGATGGAGGCGACGGAACTGCCGATTGTCACGGAGGCCAGGGAGGTGCATCCGGAGAACGTGCCGTATTTGATGGAGGTGACCTTCTCGGGGATGGTGACGGATTCCAGGGAGGTGCATCCGTAGAACGCATAGCTTCCTATGGAGGTAACCCCCTCGGAGATGGTCACGGATTCCAGGGAGGTGCATCCGGAGAACGCAGAGTCTCTGATGAAGGTGACGGAAACGGGCACGGTGTACGGTGAGCCCCCCTTCCCTTCGGGACACATAATCAGTTCAGTCTTACCGTAATTGAAGAGGACTCCGCCCTCGGAGGAGTATGCGGTGTTGTCTTTATCGACCTCTATGGATTCCAGGGAGGTGCATCCGTAGAACGCAGAGTCTCCGATGGAGGTGACCTTCTCGGGGATGGTGATAGAGGCCAAGGAAGTGCATCTGGAGAACGCGTAGCTTCCGATGGACTCGACGGAGTTGCCGAACGTCACGGATGTCAGGGAGGTGCATCTGGAGAATGTAAAGTTCATGATGGAGGTGACCTTCTCGGGGACGGTCACGGATGTCAGGGAGGTGCATCCAGAGAACGCGTAGCTTCCGATGGAGGTGACGGAGTCGGGGACGGTCACGGATGTCAGGGAGGCGCATTCAGAGAACGCACCGTCTCCGATGGACACGACGGAGACGGGGACGGAGTATGTTGAGTCTTTCTTCCCTGCGGGATACTGGATCAGTTCTTTCTTATCGTGATCGAAGAGGACGCCGCCCTCGGAGGAGTATTTGGCGTTGTCCTCATCGACATCGATGGATTTCAGGGAGGTGCATCCGTAGAACGCATAGTCTCCTATAGAGGTGACGGAGTCGGGGATGGTCACGGATGTCAGGGAGGTGCGCCAGGAGAACACATTGTTTCCGATGGAGGTGACCGCATACTCCTTATCGTTATAGGTCACGGACGAGGGGATCGACAGCGTTACGGGAAGACCGTCGTACCCGGTCACGGAGGCCGTGGCGTTACCGGCATCGATATTGTACCTTACCCTATCGATGGTGACGGTTTCCGCATCGGATCCGTCCGATACATCCAGGAAGACAAAGCATCCGACTGCCAGAACAGAGGCGATGGCCAGGGCGGCCAGCATCTTACCGGAGGAGCGAGGGCGGAGACTGCCGTCCCCGCCCCGTTTAACCGATTCATAAGACATGTCAGGAGAATTGCGTTTGTCATTTTTATTGATTTGTACAGATGCCTCCCGCCGTCACGGGGACCGACCGGACGGCAATACGGCGAGTGAAAATCTGCAGCCTGGATCCGAAAGGTTGCGGTAAACGCCGTACGGGCCCTGCGGGAACCGATGCGGATCAAAGCTTCGCGCATTCGGTTTCGATACTGCAAAGACGTCGGGGTCCGGCGGCCATGCCGGATCCCCGATGAAGATTTTCAGTTCCGCCCTCTCCTGACGGCGGCCGCTTCCCCGACCAGCATCAGCATCGCGATCACACCGACGGCGGCGGGCACGGCCGGGAACCCGTCCGAACCGGAAGGCTTCTCGCCGTAGATTATCTTCACGTTTCCGTATACGGCGTAATCGGGGATGACGAAACCCTCCGGAGCCGCAACGTAGACGGTGTGCTCGGCACCGTCCGTGAACACTATCGAGGACTCTTCGAAGACGACGTCGGTGCCCCCGGTTATGCGGATGGTCTCCAGCGAGGTGCAGTCGATGAACGCCTCCCTCCTCACGGAAACCCCGTTTCCGCCCGGGATGGTCACCGATTCCAGGGAGGTGCATCCTTCGAACACGCCGGTTCCGATCCGCTTGACCCCGTCGGACAGGGTCACGGATTCCAGGGAGGTGCATCCTCTGAACATATTGTCTCTGACGACGGTGACGGAGCCGGGGACGGTCGCCGATTCCAGGGAGGTGCATCCGGAGAATGCGCTCCATCCGATGAGGGTGACGGAATCCGGGATTGTCACGGACGTCAGGAAGGCGCATCCGGAGAACGCATAGGATCTGATGGACTCGACGGAAGAGGGTATGGTGTACGACGGGTCCGTCTTCCCCGATGGGTACTGGATCAGTTCCGTCTTCGTCTTGTCGAAGAGGACGCCGTCCTCGGAAGAATATACGGTATTGTCCCCATCGACGTTGATGGATTCCAGGGATGTGCATCCGGAGAACGCAAAGTTTCCGATGCCTGTGACGGAATCGGGGATATCCACCGATGTGAGGGAGGTGCATCCTTCGAACGCGGAGCTTTCGACGGAGGTGACCGAATCGGGGATATCCACCGATGTGAGGGAGGTGCATCCGGAGAACGCGTTGTATCCGATGGAGGTGACCGCATACACCGTATCACAGCAAGTCACGGAGGGGAGGATCGACAGCGATACGGGGGAACCGTAATACGTGTACGCAGTGGCTTCCCCGGCATAGATGCGGTACAATATCCCGCCGTCGGCGACGGGGTCGGCATCGGATCCATCGGTCTCGCCCAGGGAAACAAGACACCCGACGGTCAGAAGGGCGGCAGCGGCCAGAGCCGTCAGCACCTTGCCGGAGGGACGGAGACCGTCCCTCCTCCGTTCAGCCGATTCGTAAGACATGCCGGAGGGATTGCAAAAGGCGTTTTTATGGTTTCTCGAAGACGGGACGCATCCGGATGCGTTCGGGCCCCCGCGGCGCGGGGTCCGCACCTCGGTAGAGCACCATGGAGAAGAAGGACTGCTCCCCGCTGCCGGAACGGGCGGGGATGCCGTGCTTCAGGAGGAAGGATGTGATGTCTATGCCGTAGGCCTCTATGGAGAACATGCGCTCCGAAGGGAAGCGGCAGGGGCTGCCGGGGCAGGAGCATTCGCCGCAGTAGCTGCATCCGCCGGCGGCGAGGACCTTGCATCCGACTATGCCGTTCCCGGCGAGCGCGTCGCGGACCTGTCTCGTGAACTCGTTGTGCCTGCGTCCGCTGCCCTCCATCTCGTCCATGTCGAACGGGCCGCTGCGCGCGTAGGTGGTGCGGATCAGGACCGTGTGCGAGTACCCGCCGAGCAGCATCCTGCAGGTCTCGCAGGGAGGCGCATTGGGAGGGCAGGCCCAGTTCCTGCCGTATTTCCCGCAGAGGTTCTGCTCGCACATCCTGCGGACCTCGCCGCTGACCTGCAGGTCGCCAGGGAGGAGGGCGAACTCCTCCGCCAGGGTCAGATTGGAGACGCCGTGGGTCTCGGCGGTTCTCCTGACTATCTCCGCGATGTCCATGCTCTCACCGTAAGTATGTCTCCGATTCGGAAAAAGGTTTGGAGGAAGAGGTCTCATTCCGGACCGCGGCCGGCCCCGTACGGGTTGTAGAGGACGAAGAAGACCGCCATGACGGCGGAGAACACGACGAAGATCCAGATGTTGGACACCATGTACTCCCCGAAGAGGGCATCGAGCACCTGCTTCCATGCGATGGAGAGGAAGTTCCCGAAGTACATGGAGGAGGTGACCACGGCCGTCCCGACGGAGAGCATCGCCGCGGTGCATATGGAACCCGTCCAGTCGATGAGGGAGGGGATGATCAGTCCGAAACCGATTCCGGAGAGGAACATCCCCGCGGTCATGACCGTGCCGGTCTCGAAGGCCGCCACCAGGGCCAGCCCGGAGCAGCTGAGGGTCCAGAGCAGCGGGAACACGGCGCGCGGGAACCTGTGCCTGAGGATGCCGAAGGACATCCCGCCGATGCATCCGGCCACGGTGAACAGGGAGAGGACCAATCCGGCCACGGTCGCCCCTCCCGCGTCCCTGGCCTCGAACAGTTCGGCGGTGTTCTGCATAACGGAGAACTGCATCATGCCGTAGACCGCGAACAGTACGACGATGGCCCATATCCTCCTGTCCAGCGGTCCCCCCGTCCCGGCCTCGGCGATCCTGGCCTCGGGGATGAACGGGGACATGGCGATGGCCGCCGCGTACAGGAAGTACCCGTAGAACGTCATCTGCCAGCCCATGTCGGCCAAAAGACCCCCGATGAACTGGATGATTATGCCTCCGGCGTTGAACACCAGGCTCCCCAGGCCGAGGAGCCCGGCGCGCCGGTCGCCCTCGTAGTTGCCGTTCACCAGGGCGTTGGCCATGGGGATCAGCAGACCGAGTCCGAATCCGAAGACCATGCGGCAGACGAGGATAGCCGCGAAATCGGAGGTGAACGCGGGTCCGACCCCCGCTACCATGGCCAGGGTCGAACCCAGCACCGCCAGGGTGCGGAACTTCATCCGCCTCCCGGCGAGGGGCCCCAGCATCAGGCCGGCGAGGCCGATGAAGAGGGTCGGCAGGGAGTTTATGAGCGCGTACTCCCGGTCGGGGAACGCCTCAGCGAACTTGGCCATGCCGGGTGTTACCAAGGAGAATCCCATGGAGAAGAAGTAAAGCGTCAGGATTGCAAGGAACCCCGTGCTTTTGACGTTGCCGCCGGTGTACGCGCCCATGTGTTCCCCTCAGAAGGTCTCCTTGGATATCTTGTCGATGGCCTGGGAGACCATGCCGTAGATCTCGGGGACGATGGACTGGTAGAGCCCTCTGCAGAGGCAGGGCATGTAGCTGCGGCTGCCGTTCTGCCCGATCTTCTGCCTGACGTAGGCCTCGACCTCCTCCTGGGTCTTCCCGGGGTAGTCGATCTCCGAGTTGTCGAGTCCGCCCATGAAGGCGATCCTGTCACCGTACATATCGATGAGCTCGGGGATGTTGTTGGCGCTGACGGGGCCCTGCCATATGTCCACCCCGGCGTCGATCATGACCGGCACGAGGTTGGCGGCGTAGGAGTCGGAGTGGTGGACCACGATCTGTCCTCCGAGCTCCTTCCAGTGGCTGTAGATCCTCTTGTAGGGCTCGAGGAAGAACGCCCTGTGGGTGGCGGGGTCGAGGAAGGAGTTGATGGCGGATCCCCAGTCGTCGTGGTGGAAGAGGACCTCGGGCTTGTACCTCGCGTAGAGCAGGTCCATCGCCCTGATCTCCCAGTCGACGATCCAGTCGATGAGCTCATGCATCTCCTCGGGGTGCTCGTAGTACGCGGTGAGGGCGGCGTTCATCCCGAGCAGGAAGTGGGTCCTCTCGAAGAGTCCGGGGGCGAACCATATGGCGACGGGTTTGCCCTTGGCACGAATCTCCTCCACCATCTTGTCGGACATGGCCCATTCCTCCTCGGTGAACTCGAGGGAGGGCTGGCCTCTGACCTGCTCCCTCCACTTGGTGATGTCGCGGATGACCCTGAGGTTCTCGTCCTCCTTGGGGTGGGACCCGGCGGAGCCCTTGGGGTTGGAATGAGTGACTCCCCAGGCGTCCCTGAACTCGGGCTGGGGGTCGAACAGTTCCTCGGGGACGTTCCTGGACCTGCAGAGCACGGGATCGAAGGGGATCTCGAAGAAGTACTGGTTGACGAACGCGTCCGTGACCGCCTCGTCGTGGTTCCTGACCATCTCGAGCACGTTTTCGTACTGGGTCATGGCGGGTTTGCTGTAACCGCCTGCGGCCCTGACCTCCCTGATCTTGGGAGGCAGGGAGTGGATCTCCCTGAGGGCGGCCTTCTCCTGTGCGGTCTCCTGTTCGGCGGGGACCGCATCCGCGTACGCCTCCTTGCGGGACTCGCCGCTGACGACGGCGATGCCTGCTCCGCCGAGGAACTGCTTCGCCCTCTTGGCCGCCGTCGCGGCGTCGCGGGTGTACACGTCCGCACCGATCTCGTCCGAGTACTTCTGGTCCATCGTGGCGCCGCCGACGAAGACGGCGACGTCCCTGAACCTCTCCTCCTTCTTCACGGCCGTGACGGTGCTCCTGAGGCTCTCCCTGGTGGGGGTCATGGAGGAGGAGCATGCGAGGATCTTGACGTCGGGGTTCGCGTCGAGCGCTTTCACGAAGTCTTCGGTGGAAACATCGGCTCCCAGGTCGACGACCTCCATGCCGGATCCCTCCAGCATGACGACGACGAGGTTCTTCCCGATGTCGTGGACATCCCCGAGGACCGAACCGACGACCGCCTTCCCTTCGAAACCGGAGCTGGAGTCTCCCTTGAGGGACGGCTTGAGGACGGCGAGTCCCAGCTGCATGGTCTTGGCGGCCATGAGCATGTGGGGCATGAAGATGGTGTTGTTCTTGAACCCCTCTCCGATCTCGGCCATGCCGGAGATCATTCCGCCGTTGAGGATCTCCTGGGGATCCAGACCGGCGTCGAGAGCCGACTTGACGGTGGCGGCGACCTCGTTCACCTTGTATTTCACGATACAATTCTTGACGTCTATGATTTTCTGGTCCATTCAGTCATCTCCGAATGTTGTCGAATTGTACCCATCCATGGTAATATAAAAAATCCCTGAAAGATATCATGAAAGTAATTTTAATAACTAGTTATAACAACAATCTGGCTGATAGTAAAATCGAACGAACATTATTAATAACTTTAAGAAAATTTCATACTATGTCGTATAACGTAGTACAGAAGATACGTAACAACTATTACCTGTATGAAGTGACCTCCGAATGGAACCCGGAGACCAAAAGTTCCAGGCAGAAAAGGAAGTACATAGGCAAGTGCGACGAGAAGGGGAACCTCCTGGCCTCCGGCGAGACGGAGGTGATATCCAAGAACATGGGGGAGTACTACCTCATGCATAACGTCTGCCGGAGGATCGGCCTGTGGGATGCGATGTGCAAGATATACGGCGAGGAGACGACCCAGCACCTCTTCTCCTATTCCATCGGCAGATGCCTGCGCAACTGCCTCCCGATGCAGACCACTTACAGTACGAAAGCATCCATCCTCCCGGATTTCTTCGGTTTCCCCGTGGACAGCAAGCTCCTCACCCTCGAGGGATGCTTCAAGGTACTGATGTCCGCATATCAGGACAGAGTCAAGCTTTTCGATACCTTTTCACCGGGCGGCGACTCCATCGTGTTCGACATCGAGACCATGATCCCTCCTCTGAAGTACTACAAACTGTTCGGCAAGGAGAACCATTTCAGATTCAACGAGTTCCCCCAGAAGAGCATCTTCCTGGCCATCGACGAGACCTCCCGTCTGCCCTACTACTTCAGGATGGCGCAGTACTCGGGAGCGGATGCCGTGTCCATGAAGACGGTGTGCGACGACCTCAAGGACATGCGGGCCAAGAACGTCACGTTCTTCCTGAACGACAAATCATACAAGGAGAGCCAGATCGGCCATTTCCTCGGTCCCGGATACGACACCATCATCATACTGAACAGCGGCTCCGAGTTCTTCACGAAGATGATGTTCGCCTGCACCGACATGAACGTGTTCGAAACCATGATCTACGATGAGACAGTGTACAAATACCATACCCTAGAATGGGAGTTCGGTCTCAACCGCTGCAAGGTCACGATACTCGACAACACCCGGGACAGGGAGGAGGCCCTGATATCGTTCTACACCAAGCTGGAGCAGTTCGAGAGCACGGTCTCCAAACTGAAATGGAGCAAGACCCTGGAGAAGCGCCTGGAGGACAACTACGGTCTGGTCGACCTCAGGAGGTTCTTCAAGCTCGAGAGGGGCGAGGACGGTTCGGTGGTCGTCACCCGCAACCTGGACGAGATTTACAGGATGGAATACTCCTTCGGAAAATCCGTGGTGGTCACCAACTCGGAATACGGCCTGAAGGACATCCTGAGGATCTCCAGGAACATGGACCGGTTCGAACAGGACGTCAACATCTTCCGCACGGACCTCCAGGAGGGGTCCGGGCTGTTCCCCTCCAATGAGATGGCGCTGGCCTCGTTCATGGGGGAGTTCGTATCGATGATAATGAAGACCGCGCTGATAAACCTCGTGGAAGTCTCCGGCCTCAGGGAGGAGATGAACTACCTGGACGTCATCTCCGAGGCATCTACCATGAAATCGTACTGGGTCAACGGGACGTACTCCGTGACCAGGGCCACCCCGGCCCTGAAGGAGATGTTCGAGAAGCTGGGTATGTCCCCTCCGACGGCCGCCATGCGCACCAAGAACCGGCCGCCGAGATGAGTCTGAGCCGGACGAATGCGGACGGCCGCCGGGACCGTCCGCACCGGCGGGAGGTCAGCGGCAGCAGCATCCGGAGCCGCAGGAGTCGGGCTCCCTTTCGCCGCATCCGTCGAACTTCCCGCGGTGGACGCTCCTGTCCCCGCTGACGGCGAAGGCGGACGCGTACCTCGAACCGGAGATCATGGCCGCCGTGTTGCCGCAGACCTTCTTCCACTCGCCCCTTCTGAAGCGGTGGTGGTCGTCGAGGTCGAAGTAGTCGGGATGGCCGGGTATGGTGCCCAAGTAAGCCGCGGCCTGGCCGTAATCCTCGCAGATGTCCTCGAGCCCGTCGACCTTGAACGCCCTCACCGTCATCGAGGTGAAGCGGGCGTCGCCGACCAGGACCCTGACCGCATCGTTGGAGATCGTCACGGGGGAGGAGGAAGTGTACCTGAAATCGGCGAAGCCGACCCTGTTCATGAGCCTGCGGAAATCCTCCACGTACATGGCGCCGCCCAGGCACTCCCCGTGGAGCACCGGATCGCGGTAGACGGAATCGGGGACGCGCCTGTCCGCGAAGACGTCCGAGAAGTACAGCTCCCCGCCCTTCTTCAGTACGCGGAATATCTCGGAGAAGACCTTCTCCTTGTCGGGGGACAGGTTGATCACGCAGTTCGAGATGACCACGTCCACCGAGCCGTCCCCGATCCCGAGGCTCCCGAGGTCCTCTATGTAGCCGCGGAGGAACTCCACGTTGGGCTTCCCGTACCCGAACCTCTTCATCTGGGAATCCAGGTGCCTCTCGGCCACCTCCAGCTGCTCGGGGGTCATGTCGACGCCGATGACGCGCCCGGACTCCCCCACGAGCCGGGAGGCAACGTAGACGTCCCTGCCGGTACCGCATCCGAGGTCGAGCACGGTCATCCCCTTGAGCAGGGGAGGGATGGGGGACCCGCATCCGTAGAACCTGTCCAGGATCTCGCCGTCTATGAGGGCGAGCGCCTCCGCGACCTCGCCTTCCGCCCTGCCGGAGCAGCAGCATGCGTTCGTCTTCAGGTCCCTGCTGCCCTGCAGTTCCCTGCCGTAGTAGTCGCGGACATCCTTCCTGATCTCGTCGTTCCGACGGTCTTCTTCGCTCATGGATGCTCATATAGACAATCGACTATATAGACATTGGTCTATGTTTGGGACGGTCTCACTCGGGCACTATCGGCCTGCCGTCCGGCAGGTCCCTGAGCATTCCCTCGAAGAACTCCGCGACCTCGGACAGCCTCGGCCTGTTTATGGAGTAGTAGGACCACTGCCCCACCTTCCGGGCGGACACCAGACCGCACTGCTGGAGGACCTTCATGTGGTGGGAGAGCGTGGGCTGGGTGATGCTGAGCGCCTCGAGTATCTTGCAGGCGCATATCTCCCCGTTGACGAGCATCCCGAGGATCGTCAGGCGGTTCCCGTCCGAGAGCGCCTTGAAAACTTCCGAATCCATCAGACCACCTTTTCGCAGTACGGTATATCCGCCGGACTTATCTTATTTTCCCGAGCGGCGGCCCCTCCCCATCGCCGGGAACCGCTTCATGTAGGCCTCCGCCTCGGCGTATCTCGGATACAGCTTCTCCTGACGGCGGAAGGCCGCGTCGTGGGGACGGCGGTCGAAGGGACGGTAACCCTGCCTCAGATGGAGGCACTCGTGGTAGACGACGAAATCGAACACGTACTCGGGGACGGCCGGGTCGTCGAGGACGGACGAGACGGCCACGACCCTGAACATCTGGTGGCAGTACCCCAGACGCGTGTAGTTGGGGGCGGACGTCCAGGTGAAGTAGGTGCAGTCCAGGTCCTCCGGGGAGATCAGCCCCGCGTCGAGGAGCCTCTGGGCCGCATCGTATATGTTCCTGTGCCTGCCGGCGTCCGTGCGGGCGATGTTCCTGCTCCTCCTCAGGAACACGGGCCTCTTGCGGAGGATGAAGGCGTCCGAGGTGATGTACTCCATGAAGGCGCTCCCGAACCGCGCCGTCCCGCCGCGCACCGAGTCCATGACCCCCTCCATGAACTCCAGGAGGGCCCGGTCGGGGGCCTCGTCGAGATAGTCCGTGACGTACAGCACGGCTATCCTCCTGCCGTCCATGCGCCAGCGGTAGGCGAAGCGCCCGCCCCTGCTGAATCTGGCCTCCCCGACCTCCGTCCCGCGGCGCAGGGCCGCGGAGTTGGCGATCGCCAGGAGACGCTGTTCCTTCCCGTCCATTCCCCGTCCCGGCCTCCGTTGTCGGGACGGCAATGCGAACAATACCATAAAACGGCAGCGGCCGGCCCGGTCTAAAACATAAAATACCATCCGACCCAATCGGAGTGGTATCGGTATCGGCCCTCCCCGGAGGGACCGGAGGCGCATGTCATGATATACAGGGATTTCAAGGGACTGAGGATTTCGGGCATGGCCTTCGGCGCCATGCGCCTGCCGCTCAGGAGCGGGGACAACTCCGACGTGGATGAGGAGAAGACGGCGGAGCTGGTGGAGTACTGCATGTCCCAGGGAGTGAACTACTACGACACCGCCTGGGGCTACCACGGAGGCAGGTCCGAGAGGGTGATGGGGGAGATCCTCGGCAAATACCCGCGCGACAGCTTCTTCCTCGCCGACAAGTTCCCCGGGTACGACCTCTCCAACATGACGAAGCCCCGCGAGATATTCGAGGAGCAGCTCAGGAAGTGCGGGGTGGACTACTTCGACTTCTACCTCATACACAACGTCTGCGAGACCAACATCGAGCAGTACCTGGACCCCAAGTACGGCATAGTGCCCTATTTCGTGGAGATGAAGAAGGCCGGGAAGATAAGGCACCTGGGGTTCTCCTGCCACAGCAACTTCGCCAACATGGTCCGCTTCCTGGACGCCTACGGGAAGGAGATGGAGTTCTGCCAGATCCAGCTCAACTACATCGACTACAGGATGCAGGACGCCAAGAGGAAGCTGGAGTACCTGGCCGGGGCCGGCATACCGGTGTGGGTGATGGAACCGCTCCGCGGAGGGAAGATAATCTCCCTGACGGAGCCCTTCATGGACAGGCTCAGGGAGCTGCGCCCGGACGACGGCGCCGTCCGGTGGGCCTTCCGCTTCCTGCAGTCCTTCCCCGAGGTCACCACCGTCCTGACGGGGGTCAGCGACATGGCGCAGACGGAGGAGAAGATCGCCCTGTTCGAGAGGGAGGAACCCCTCAGCGGCCGGGAGATGGAGGTCCTCATGTCGGTGGTGGACGACCTGCTGAGGAGCAGCCTCGTCCCCTGCACCTCCTGCAGGTACTGCACCTCCCACTGCCCGGTCGGGCTGGACATCCCGACCATCATAGACCTCTACAACGAGCACCGGTTCTCCAAGGGCGGTTTCATCGCCCCCATGGGCGTCGCGGCCCTCCCCCGCGGCAAGAAGCCGTCCGACTGCATCGGGTGCGGCAGATGCGAGAGGGTCTGCCCCCAGCAGATCGCCGTCGCCGGCGTGATGAGGGATTTCGTGAAGATCCTCGCGAAACTCCCGTCCAACAGCTGATCAGCGTCTCCCGGCGGGAGGTCCCCTCCCGTGCGTCCCCTTAACGACTATGTCCTTCTGACGCTGCTTCAGCTGCGGCACGTGCTCGGACCAGACGTTCCTCTCGTCGTCGTAGTCCCTCCTGGTGTAGTACATCAGGGAGGAGACCGTGGAGGGGGTGGGCGTGAATATCTGCACCTGTTCGGGGTTGGTCCTCAGCTCCCGGTGGACGAAGTCGCCGAGCTCCTCCATGGCGCGGTTGCCGCAGCCCGGATGGGCGGCCATGAAGTAGTAGGTGAGGAACTGCTCCTTCCCCTGCCTGCGGTTCGACTCGTCGAACATGTCCTTGAAGTCCAGCAGCACGTTGGGGCCCGGTTTCCCCATGAGCTGGAGGACCTCGGCGGAGACGTGCTCGGGGGCGATCTTCAGCTGCCCCGACACATGGTCCCCGACTATGCAGTCGACGTAGTCCTGTCCGTGCCCGTCGTCGAAGACGACCATGTCGTGGCGTATGCCGGAGGTCACGAACACCTTCCTGACCCCGGGGACGGCCTTCAGACGTTCCAGCAGGGCGATCTGCCCCGAATGGTCCACGTGCAGGGACGGGCACGGTCTGGGATACAGGCACCTCCTGTCCCTGCAGGCCCCCTTCTCCTTCTTCCTGGCACATTCGATCCCGTACATGTTGGCGGTCGGACCGCCCACGTCGTAGATGATGCCGTTGAACCCCGGGCGGGAGGCGATCCTCTCCGCCTCCCTCACCACGGAGTCGGCGCTGCGGGAGACGACGGTCCTCCCCTGGTGGACGGCTATGGCGCAGAAGGAGCATTCCCCGTAGCACCCGCGGTGGGTGGTGATGGAGTTCTTGATGGTGTCCATGGCCTTCACCGCCCCCTCCCTCGCGTAGAACGGATGGACGGCGTCCTCGTAATCCAGCATGTGCACGCGGTCCAGCTCCTCCGTCGTCAGGCACCTCTGCGGCGGGTTCTGGATCATGTAGCGGTCGCCGTGCCGCTGTGCCAGACCGGACGCCGTCACCGGGTCGCAGTTCTCGTAGAACATCCTGAACGCCCGCGAGAACTCGCTCTTGGAGGCCGTGCACTCCTCGTAGGAGGGCATCTCGAGGTAACCCTCCGGCACCTCCTTCCCTATGCGGCAGATGCCCCTGACGGAACCCCAGTCCCTCCCGTCCCTCATGCACTGTGCCAGCTGCAGATTGGAGAGCTCCGCCATGCCGTAGGTGAGCGCATCCGCCTTGGCGTCGAAGAGGATGCTGCGGCGGAGCGAGTCGGACCAGGCGTCGTAGTGGACGGCCCTGCGGAGGCTGGCCTCTATGCCCCCGAGGACCACGGGCCTCCCCTTGGCGAACCTGCGGATCAGGTTGGAGTAGACGATGCAGGCGCGGTCCGGACGCCTGTCGTTTATCCCTCCCGGGGTGAAGTCGTCGTCCTTGCGGAACTTCCCGGTGGGGGTGTAGTTGGCCACCATGGAGTCGACGCAGCCCGCCGTGACCGACCAGAAGAGCCCGGGGGTGCCGAGGCGGGTTATGTCCGAACCGTCGGACACGTTCGGCTGGCATATTATGCCGGTGCGGAAACCGTTGTCGATGAGCCAGTGCCCGATGACTGCGGCGCCGTTGTAGGACGAGTCGATGTAGGTGTCGCCCGATACGATGATCACGTCGAGGGCGTCCCACCCCCTCTCCCTCACCTCGGCGGCCGTGGTCGGTATGAACATCTCAGATCTCCCGGGACATCACGAAGTCGTCCGTCGCGAACCCGTTGCCCCGGTCGCGGATCTCGCGGTATATCCTGACGAAGCCGTTCCTCTCGTACGCCCTTATCGCATCCGCGTTCCTGACGTTGACGTGCAGATAGGCGGAGGTGCAGCCCTGCCCCCTCCCGTATTCCAGCATCGCGCGTATCATCTCGGAACCCAGGCCCCTGCCACGCTCCCCTTTCGCGAGGTAGCATTTGCTTATGAAGAGCCTCTCCCCCTCCGCCCGTGCGGCGAAGTAGCCGACCCTCCTGCCGCCGTCCGTCATGTACCAGTAGAGGAAACCGTCGTCCATCGCTTTCTTTATGCCGTCTTCGGACTGCCACGATTCGAAGAAGTACTCCGCCTCGGCGGGCCCTCCCGGCAGCATCGGCCCGAACACCTCCGCCCATATGGGACGGGCGAATGCATGCAGTCCGCCGGCGCCTCCCCTGTCGATCAACTGGATATCGGCCATAACACAAGCGGTTATGCCGATGCAGTACTTGATGTATGGGGTCTCACACCTCTTCGGAGGCAATCGGTTCGTCATCAACGTCCTTTCAACTGATATGAGAGGGCTTGTTTCATAACAGTCATAACGGCGGTCCTCCACCGACGTCTTTGTCACCTGTCTGACGAAATAATAAAGTCGGACCTCATCAAAGACTGCCGCATTCTGACGTTCGAACGTATATGCTCATTATCTGACAATACCAGAATGGCAGGATTGGAAAT
>DARY01000028.1:179-3328 GCA_002503545.1 Candidatus Methanomethylophilus sp. UBA78 | reverse complement strand
GTAAATTACCAGAATGGCAGGATTCGAAAACCTGCATGTTTCGAAGTTCCCTCATGAAAGTAGTAATTCCATCCTGAAGTTCCCTCATGAAAGTAGTAATTCCATCCTGAAGTTCCCTCATGAAAATAGTTTATATATCAATCTGGCCCATATTGCATTGGATATGGAACGTAAAATCTCCTATATGCTCAAACATTGGAAATCCGAACCGGGCCACCTCCCGCTGATAATAACCGGGTGCAGACAGATAGGAAAGACCTACTCCATAAGGGAATTCGTATCGAACGAATACAGGAGTTCGGTCTACATCAACTTCGAGACACAGCCGGACAAGAAGGAACTCTTCGCAGGGGACCGCAGTGCCAGCGAAGTGATATCCAGGATCATGCTGTCGGAGGGCGTCCGCATGTATCCCGGAGAATCGGCGATCATTTTAGATGAGATCCAAAGCTGCACCGATGCGTATTCTGCACTCAAACCGTTATCGGAAGACGGAAGGTTCGACATAATCTGCAGCGGTTCGTTCCTGGGGATAAACCTAGACGACAGCAGCCTGTCGCCTCTGGGATATGTCAAAATAATCCGCATGCATCCGATGGATTTTGAGGAATTCCTGTGGGCGATGGGAGTGAACAGGGATCTCGTTTCCGACGTACGCGAAAGAATCAGAAGGCTGGATGCCATAGATGACTACTTCCACAAGGCCTTCACGAAATACTTCAGAACATACATGGTCACAGGGGGAATGCCTGCCGCGGTGAAGATGTACTCCGAAACGAAGGACTACGTGAGAACCTCCGGCATCCTGAGAGATATCATAACCATTCTGAAGAAGGATTCCGGCAGATACTCCAGCAAAGCAGGGCGCCTGAGGATCAACCAATGTCTGGATTCGATACCCCGTCAGCTGTCCCGCGAGAATAAGAAATTCCTATACTCCGACGTGGAGAAGAAGAAAGGAGTCGGAAAGAGAACCTATGACAATGCGCTCGGATGGCTCAGCGAAGCGGGATTGATCTCGTTTTGCAACAATCTCGAAGAGCCGAACAAACCTCTTGCGGGGAAGGTGATCGAGAGTTCCTTCAAGGTCTACATGAACGACACGGGGCTGTTGATGGCGCTGATGGATGCATTCGATCCCGCCGACATCGTGCTGAGGGACCCGTATTCGAACAACGGGGCGGTCATGGAATGCGCCGTGGCATCCGCCATGGTGAAGAAGGGGTATCCCCTCTACTACTACTCGAAATCAGACAGCACGTTGGAGATAGACTTCGTGACGGAGTGGAAGGGGGTCCCTGTGCTCATGGAAGTGAAATCCGGAAAGAACAAGAGGGCGAAATCCCTGTTGGCGCTCATGGGTGAGAAGGGCAGGAGACGCATCGGCTGCAAGATAATGGATTCCAATGTCGATAGGGACGAGAACGGCATAATCCACCTGCCGCTATACGCCCCGTGCTTCTTCGAGGACAATTCGGTTCCCGACATATCCGAACCGCCTCCGGCCGATGAGGTCAACGCGAGATTCCTCGGCGGAGGAACGGTCCGAAACCGTCCCGCATGACTGCATGAGGGATGCGGTCGAAGGCGACCGCCGCGGTCATCCCTTGGCGCCCATCTTCCTCCGGAACGAGAATACCCCGTATCCGACATGCCGCAGATACTTGTCTTAATGTCCCCGTCACCTGCGGTCCATCCGCCGGCATCGGGACGGTTAAAAACCTCCGCACGGCATATCGCAATGCACACGGGCCGTGCGGAGGGTTAAAGACGGCGGGGCGGTGCCCCGCCTTCATGGTTTCAGTCGGACTCGGTCTTGAAGACGTACTTCCAGAGCAGTCCGGCGATGGCCGCACCTATGAGGGGTGCGATGATGAAGACCCAGACCTGGCTCAGAGCGGTGGTGGACTCGACCACCATGAGCAGGGCGGGGCCGAAACTCCTGGCGGGGTTCACGGAGGTTCCGGTGAGCATGATGCCGAACAGGTGGACGAAGGTCAGGGTGAGACCGATGACGATTCCGGCCTGCGCGGAGGTCTTGGCGGAGGAGGTGACTCCGAGGACCGTCAGGACGAAGACCATGGTCAGGATGACCTCCACGAGGATCGCCACCCAGAGGGCGATATCGAGGGCGGACTCGCTGCCGTAGCCGTTCTGTCCGAGACCGTTGGCGATGTCGAGGCTGCCGGATCCGACTACGATGGCGTAGATGATGGCCGCTCCGATGATTCCGCCGATGAACTGGAACACGACGTATCCGATGAAGTCCTTCTTGCTGAGCCTGCCGTCGATGAGCATACCCAGGGAGACGGCGGGGTTGATGTGGCATCCGGAGATGTTGCCGATCGCGTAGGCCATGGCGACGATCGAGAGACCGAAGGCGAGGGAGATCGCGACGATCCTCCCGGCCCCGTCGATGGGGGCGAACTGGGAGGTCACGACGGCCGTACCGCAGCCGAAGAGCACGAGGACCATGGTCCTCGTGCTCTTCGNNCGAAGAGCACGAGGACCATGGTCCCGATGAGCTCGGCGATGTATTTTCTCATAGGTGAGATCTCTTCCATGAAATCACTTAATGGATGTTATGGATGTTCACGGATATACGGATATCGGTAGGGGTCCGCGGACGCCCCCTCCGAGGACGTTAAATATCCTTTTCCGGATTGCATTCCGATTACAATGTGCAGTCATTCCAACGTCGTGAAGAACCCGGCGGCCGCCCCTGTCTGGGAGGTCTCCGAATGAGCGAAGTGAGAGCGGCGCTCGTGGGCGCCTGCGGGAAGATGGGGACCATGATCGTACGCCACATCATGGCCGCCGAGGGGATCACCGTGTCCGCCGCCTTCGACCTGGTCAACGTGGGCAGGGACATCGGGGAGGTCGCCGGCATCGGGAAGATCGGGGTACCGGTCTCCGACGTCAAGGACCTCGCCTCCGTGCTGAAGGAGACCGGGACGGAGGTCCTCGTCGACTTCACCGTCGCCCCCGCCACCGCCGCCAACGCACCCGTCGCAGCCGCGGCCGGCGTCAACCTGGTCATAGGGACCACCGGCCTCTCCGCCGAGCAGAGGACGGCCATCACAGACGCCGTGATAAAGAACGGCGTCGCCGCCGTCATCTCGTCCAACTACTCCATAGGGGTGGGCGTG
>DARY01000028.1:0-139 GCA_002503545.1 Candidatus Methanomethylophilus sp. UBA78 | reverse complement strand
CCACCACAACCAGAAGAAGGACGCCCCCAGCGGGACCGCGGTGACCGCCGCCGAGATCATAAGCAAGGAGCTCGGCGGGAGGGAGTTCGTGTACGGCCGCCAGGGCGTATGCCCGCGCGGCAAGGAGATCGGCATCCAC
>DARY01000004.1 GCA_002503545.1 Candidatus Methanomethylophilus sp. UBA78 | reverse complement strand
GGCATCGGAGGACGATGACGGACTGGCACCGATAGACAGCATTCCGGAGGAGAGGGTCTTCCAGCTGCCCAAGAAGAGCGATGCGAACTACAGCATGTCCTACCGCGGGTCCTCGCAGAGGGCCAACAGCCGCGGCACCACCTCCCCCAACAGGCAGAACAAGAAGGGAGGGCAGGGCCAGAAGCCCAAGGAAGCCTCGAAGAGGCAGTCCATGCTCAACACCCACAAGATAGCTCCCTTCAAATACGATATGAACGAGATCCTGTCGCAGTCGTCCATGGACCCTGTCATGGCTTCCTCGTTCCTGGCCTCGGTTATGGCCAAGGCCTCCCGCATCTCCACTCGCGACGCCAAGGATTACGTCAAGACCTTCGTCGACGAGGGAAACCTTACCAAGGAAGAGTACGACAAGATATGCAGACTTATGGACAGATACAGTAAGTACAGGTGATGAGGATGAAGTACCATGAGGTTGAGCGCGGAAGGGTTTTCATCCTTAAGCTCGAGGACGGCGATCTGGTCAAGCAGTCCATAGAGGGATTCGCCAAAGAGCATGGTATCGTCAATGGGTTCTATACGGCCGAAGGCAACGTGGCCGCGGGGTCCAGTTTCGTTGTGGGGCTCTGTGATGCCAAAGAAGGGCATTACGACCCTCTCGTCTACAGGCTGGAGAACAACAGCGAGTTCTTCGGTGTCGGAACCGTCGCTTCGGACTGCATCAGCGGACAGCCGATCATCCACATGCATGGTTCGGTGGGCCGCAACGGTCAGGCCGTCACGGGATGTTTCCGCGAAAGCGTGAGGGTGTGGATGACCATGGAGGTCATCCTGGAGGAGCTTCTGGGAGACAACATCTGCAGACGCTACGACCCCGTGCACGGCATAAGGGAACTCGACATCTCGGATTGAATGTCCTGTTCCGGTTAATCGAAAAAAACGGGCTGCGGGCCGGTTTCCGTCCCGCACCCGTGTTCCATCATCTTCTGTTGTAGGTGTCTGCCCAGCGGTCGAACACCTCGTCGGTGTAGTCGTTCATCGTCCTCTGGTCCTGTCTGTTGCCTTCGGGCACCACGAAACCGCTAATCGGGAATTCCGAGTCGCAGTACGGGCATCTTACGTACGGACAGCGCGATGACGCCTTGGGGCAGTATTTGCAGGCCACGGCCCTGGACTGGAAAAGGCTGAACTCCTTGCCGCAGTTGGGACACATGAACCTATGTGCGGCCACCTTGAGGTTCTTGCTGATACCGGCCTGTTTCTCCTCCGGTGTGAGCCACATGGGTGCCGATGGGGATATGGGTTGGCTGTACGCCGGCTGATCGTAGTCTCTTCTGCTCATTTCAGATTCCTTTGGCGGCGTGGACCACCTTCTCGAGTATGTTCAAATCGGAGCACTGCTCCACGAAGGTCCCGGTGACGATCGCATCGGCGCCCGCTTTCCTGGCGGCTTCCGCCGCTTCCGGGGTCCTGATGCCTCCGCCTATTATGAGAGGCACGTGTATCGCCTTCTTGACGGCCGCGATCATCTCGGGGGATACCGGTCTGTCCGCCCCGCTTCCGGCTTCCAGATAGACGAGCTGCATGCCGAGCATCTCCGCCGCGAGGGCGTATCCCACCGCAGTGTTCACGTCGTCGTGTTTGACGCACTCGGTCTCGGTGACCTTGGCTACGGTCATCCCCGGTTCGATGATTATGTAGGCCATCGGGATGGCCTCTATGCCGAGTTTCGCCACATAGGGCGCCACCATGGCGTGTCCGTGGGATATGTAGAGGGGGTTGGTGCTGTTGAGGATGCTCATGAAGAACATCCCGTCGACCTCGGGGGTCAGTGCCTTGGGGTTGGAAGGGAAGTAGATCGCAGGCAGACCGGAGGCTTCCTTGACTGCCCTCGCGGTTGCGCCGAGGTTCTCGCTGGTCACTCCTGTGGAGCCGCCGATCATGAAAGCATCGGATCCAGCCTCCTTCATCCTCCTAGCAATCTCCTTGGCTTTGTCCTCGGAGAGTTTTTCCGGGTCGGGATCGAGGAGAGAGAGGTGTATGGTTCCTTTTTTCATCCTCTCGAAAAGATATTCTTTCAGACCGGTCATCAGATCACACCTAGTACAAACGATATTAGAGCGGCGAACATGGCGATTTTAGCCAGCTTCTCCGCTTTGTGAGCGTCCTTGAATACAATGATGGCGCAATAGATAAAGATTATATCGGCTACGACGACGGAGCTGTACAATATCCCGAAGGTATCGTTCAGCAGCGGGATGAAACTGAGCAGCGGTCCGAGCACGAAGAACGCGGCGGCAAGGGCCGCCGAACTCCTCTTCCCGATGGCCATCGGGAGGGTCTTCCTGCTCCCCTCGTCGGATTCCATGTCCTCTATGTCCTTCGCGATCTCCCTGCCGATGGATACCAGGGCCGCGAGGAGGGCCAGGATCCAGACTTTGGAATAGTCTCCGACGATCGCACCTCCGAACATGAAGATCAGGCCCGTGAGGACGGCGATGGTGAGGTTGCCCACGAAACCCCTCTGTTTGAGAAGGGTCTCGTACGCGAACATCAGTGCGGCGCAGAGGACGACGAGGGGAACGGTCTCCAGCGATATGAGGAAGGACATGGCGACGGCTATCGCGAGGCCGGCTATCCCGTAGATGCGTGCGCTGCCGCGGGATATCTCGCCGCGGGGCAGGGGGCGGTCCGGATGTGCGGTTTTATCTATCTCGTAATCCACGTAGTCGTTCAGCGCATTCCCGCCCGCTTCGAAGCAGATGACGAGCAGACATCCGATTATCAGTTTGACCGCATGGTCGCCTATGTCGGTGCCAGCTGCGATGAAGCTCGCTATCAGTACGCCGATCGCCCCCATCAGGCAGTTTCCGAACCTGAAGAGGCGGAGATATTTGTTCACGTCCCTTTCCTATCGCGCCTTTTATTATAATTTTATTGGCGTGCGAAGATGTGGTAGTAGCGGGAAAGGGTTCCGTGCACGTACTGGACGTAGACCTTGCACAGGTTCATGTGGGGGCTTTCGAACACGCGCGGCATGACGACGCCCGCCCTGCCCTCCTCCGAGAGCACCTTGGGGAAAGCCTCCAGGGCCCTCGCGTAGATGTGGGTTATCTCCTCCCCGCCGGTCTTCGTCGACCTGCCGTACGGAGGGTCGCAGACGACGGCGTCGATGTTCCCGAAGCGGTCGGGTATGTCGCCGATGTCTATGGTCTCGAAATCATGCAGCGGGAGTCCGTAGTAATCCATGTTCTCGCGCGTGCCGGCGACCATCTCCGGATCGAAGTCGGAGGCTACGGCCTTCATTCCCATGACCGCGGCCTCGATCACGATCCCTCCGGTGCCGCAGAAGGGGTCCAGGACGGTCCCTCCCACCTTCACCCCCGTCAGGTTGATGAGGGCGCGGGCGTACCGGGGATGCAGGGAGATGGGGGAGAAGAACGGTCTCTCGCTGACCTTCCTCTCCTTAAGCATGTCCGTGTCGAACACCTTCTCCTCGACGAAGGCATGCACCATGTCGGTCATGAGCAGGTTGACCACCGTATCCGGATGCCTTAGGTCGACACTGTTCTTCCTGGAGAGGACGTCGCCGACCCTGCGTATCAGTTTCTGCGAGTCGACGTCCGCCATCCAGCCCTTGAAACGTTTGTGCCTCAGCGCGAACGTTCCGGCAGGGAGTTCTGCAGACTCCATGGGGGAGGGGTCCTCCGGGCCGAAGGACCCGAGGTATCTGCCCACGCTGTGGGTAAGTGCCAGACGGGAGCAGATACGTCCGAGCCTCCCCTCTTCGAACTCCATGACGACGTACCCGGGGCCGTCGCGCAGGACGCGGCAGTCCCCGTCCGTCTCGGTATGGACCGTGGCGACGGCCTCGTCGCGGGGCATGTCGTCCAGTTCGCCTAGCAGTTCGAAGAGGTAAGCTCTGTACACGTGAAGACCCAGTCATCAGTCCGTAATACCGTTTTCGGTCACCATGAAGACGGCCTCTCCCTCGGGCATGTTGGGGGAGTCGATCAGTCTGGCTATCCTCTTCCCGGCCTTCCCCTTCCTCAGGTACACACGGAACGTCGCGGTGTGTCCTACGACGTGTCCTCCTATGGGCCTCGTCGGGTCCCCGAAGAACGCGTCGGGCTTCGCCGCGACCTGGTTGGTGACGGCTATGACCGCGTTGTTGACGGTGGCGAAGTTGAGGAGGTCGTGCATGTGGCGGTTCAGGATCTGCTGCCTCTCCGCGAGCGCTCCCCTGCCCAGGTACTCGGACCTGAAGTGGGAGGTCAGGGAGTCGACTATCATGAGCCTTACCTTCACGTCCTTGGCCAGTTCGAGGGCCTTGTCGACCAGCAGGACCTGGTGCTGGGAGTTGAACGCCCTTGCGATGTGGATCCTCTTGAGGGTGGCGTCGGGGTCGAGTCCCAGATAGTTGCACATCTGGACGATCCTCTCGGGCCTGAAGGTGTTCTCGGTGTCCAGGATGATGACGTCGGAATCGAGTCCCCCCTTGTCCTCGGGAAGGGTGGCGTTGACCGCCAGCTGGAAGCACACCTGGGTCTTGCAGCTTCCGAACTCCCCGAACAGCTCCGTTA
Organism: Candidatus Methanomethylophilus sp. UBA78; assembly: GCA_002503545.1. GTDB lineage: Archaea > Thermoplasmatota > Thermoplasmata > Methanomassiliicoccales > Methanomethylophilaceae > Methanomethylophilus. The sequence continues at coordinate 41,130 of DARY01000004.1, read as the reverse complement.
TGGACTGGCTCTCCAGGCCTCCGCCGAGGAGCTCGTCGAAGGCCTTGGAACCGGTGGTCAGCTTGGTCAGGCTCGCGCGCCTCTGCTGGATGACGTCTCCGGTCTCGAAACCGCCGATGTCGGCGACGAGTTTCGCGCCCTCGATGATGTCCATGGCCTTCTTCTCACCGATCTCGCAGGTCTCTGCAAGGTCCTTGGGGGAGGCTACCGCGATAGCCATGATCTCGGTGTATCCCGCCTCGCGGAGCTTGTCTCCGATCGCGGGTCCCACGCCCGGTATGTCCTCAATGGTCTTCTGAGCCATCTTTTTCACTCTCATGATTCTCCACGCAGACTGCATATTTAAGCGAAACTAAGGGGTGACCGATTCTGACGGATGTGACTAATCTGGCTATATCGTAGGCGTATATGAATAACAAATAATTTGTTAATGTTATTGCTTTTAAACCCCGCCTCATCCCGTCCGGGAGGGACCGGGGCCCGCCCGGCCGCACGGTGCCGTTTCACCCTATAAGTTTATAAAGGAATTATAGAATCGGGAAGTACCATGGCAAAGAAGAGGCGCCTTATAAAAGAGAAGCCCGTAGAGGAGTACGAGTTCACTCCTTCGAACTTCGACGAGAAGGAGTTCATCCTCAAGGACCTGTATGGGACCAAGGTCCTTTTCATAACCATAGTGTATGCGATAGCGGTCGGTATTCTCGCCGCAGTCATATGCAACGTTCTCGGAGACCCCATCAACTGGCTCCTCGACACCCTGATGGTGTTCGCCGCCGTCGCCACGATGAAGAAGCTCTACGTGGCAGCGGGGATAAGGGCCGACCTCCTGGAGTCCAAGACGATGATCGGGGACTACTTCATATTCCTGGTCATGGCCCTGGGTATGTGCATCGTCTTCATCAACCAGCCCTTCCTCGTCCCGTGACGTCCGGAGAAACGGTCGGCTGAAGGAGCGGCGGCAGGGCGTTTTGCCGGCCCGTGCCGTCTTCCGCAAGATGCCGGAGAAGGACTCAGGACACTTTCCAACTGAGCATCGGGTCCATGAGTTCGGTCAGCAGCAGGGGTTCCACTTCGTTTATGGAAGCCTCGTGGCCGCGGATCTTCATGGAGGCGGGGTCTATCTCGCGTCCTATGCCGGCGAGCGAAGCCTCCTCTTCCAGCATCTCCACCGCTGAGAAGTACATCCTCTCGACTATGACGCACCAGGAACCGTCCTCTATGAACGGGGCCCCGTACTCGTTGTTCTTCCATTTCCTGAGGAAGGAGTCGGCGGTCCTCACGAAAACCGGGGGGCCGACGTGCTTGCAGGTCTTGGACAGGACGTCGCGGTCCAGTTCGAAGGCTATGGTGAGGCGGTCCTCGTCCATCGAGTGGACGGCCCTGAGGACGTTGAAGTCGAAATCATCCAGTTTCTTGATGAGGGCGTACTGGGTCTTCCACAGCTGGGAGTAGAGGTTGTCCTCGATCGAGTCGGGTCTCTTGAACGATATGGTGAGGATCCTGGAACCGTGGATGGAGGCCTTCTCCTCGATCCCCTCCCTGGTCAGGGGGGTCCTCTTCTTGGGGAAGAAGAAGTTGACCGAAGGTCCGGCCAGGTAGTCCTTGGCCGCGGATATGAACAGTGCCAGCGTGTCCAGGTGGACGGCCGAGGCGACGTTGCGTTTCCTGTCGACGGGGTCGTACACTATGAGGGGACCTATCATCGGGGGGCCCCTCTCCTTTATCTCGATGGCGGTGCCCTCCCTCCACTCGGAGGCGGCGGCCTCCAGGACGCCGTCGAACGTCCCGTATTTTATGACGAGGAGCTCGCACAGGTAGCCGGAGAATCCGCGGGTGTTCGGTTCCGCGCCGTAGGTCCCTATGCCCTTCATGAACTTCTTGAGGAGCCTGACCTGGTCCCTCTGTTCGAAGCTCATGTTCTCCAGTATGTACCTGGTGTGGAAAGGGGTCCTGTCCACGGCCGACTGGATCTTGTCGGTGTTGTCTATGTGGTAGCTGGGGACCAGGTCCACGTCGACCCCGTCGTACTGTCCGCGGGTGTACGGGTGCTCCGAGAACATGCGTACGCCGTGCAGGATGTCGTCGCCCATCTTCAGACCGATCCTCTCGAGCTCGGGGCGCGGCAGCGAAGGGGGGAATAGGACGAAGAGGTCTATGTCGGGGTCCGAGAGGTAGGTGTCCTTGGAGTACGACCCCACGAAGCGGATCTCCGCATCGATCCCCTCTCTGGCGATGTATTCGCTGGCCTTTTCGTGGAGCTCGTCCGCGGCGTGTTTTATGCGGAGTCTCTCCTCCTCGGTGGGTCTTATCCTGGCGAGCACCTCGTCCTCGACGGTCATATATCCGCTGATGAATATCGGCACTTTAAAAATTTCCCTTTTACAGGGGTTTCCCTTGTTCCGGGAGACGCGGTGCCCATGCGGGGATCTACTCGCCCTCGTAGGTCTTCGCCTCGGACAGTGCCAGTTGTTCGCCGACGTCGAGGACCATGAGGTCCCTTCCGGCCACCGTGCGCACGCCGGTCGCATCCTGGCACATCTCGGCCTGCGCATCCGGGTCCTCCTCGATCATGACGATACCCAGATGGATGAATATGCACAGCTCGGGTTTCACCAGGTCCACCATCTCGATGGCGGTGTCCGTGCACATGTGGTACTTTATCCTGTTGTTGTGCGGCGTCGTGACCGGCAGTATGAGCACCCTGCTGCCGATGTACTGCTCCCCTATGCTCTCGTCGTAATCGGTGTCGCTCACGTAGGAGACGACCCCGTGCGGGGTGTCGAAGCGGAAGCCCACGTTCGTGGGATCGCTGTGGATGGCACGGCATATCTCCGTCTTCTGTCCGTCGATGTACAGGACGTCCCCCGGACGGAAGGTCGTGCTGGAGATGGGAAGACCCAGATGGTACGGGGAGAGACAGGGTCCGAGTCCTCCGGCCCCCTCTATGACGGTGGGGCTCCCGTAGAGGTGCCCCCTCTTCAGCCATCCCCCGTGCGTCATCCCCTCCACGACGCAGGGTCCGTCGGAGTAATGGTCCGGGTGGGCATGGGATATGACAACGGAATCGGTCGAGCCCACGTCGTAGCGTATCCTCATCATCTGCGTCAGCGCACCGGGTCCGGGATCCACGTGCATGCGTTTGACGGGGTCCCCGTGCTCTATGAGCATACCTCCGGTGCAGCGTGTCTGGAACATGGACGTGTGCCTGCCGCCTCCCGTGCCGAGGAACGTTATACGGAACGTCATAGGTTTCGTTCTGCGATGCATCTCGGACTATATCCATGTGACGTACCGACAATATTTCAGTACCGGGACCCAAGGACGGGACCGCATAATCCAAACGTTCTTACAATGTCCGCACTTTCATACCATCATGATAACGGCATTCCGGGATGCGTGGATAGTCACGCAGAATGCGAAGAGGGAGGTTCTCAGAGGGGACCTGGTCGTGGACGGCGAGAGGATACTTTCCGTGGGTCCCAGATACAACGGGACCGCCGACGAGGAGATCGACTGCAGAGGGGACGTGCTGATCCCCGGACTCATCAACACGCATACCCACGTGGCCATGTCGGTCATGAAAGGAGTGGTGGACGACCTCCTGTTCCCGGATTTCCTGAACAAGGTGTTCAAGATCGATGCGGACCGCACCGACCGCGACCTCGCCGTCGGGACGAAGCTCGGATGCGCCGAGATGATGATGTCCGGCACCACGACCTTCATGGACCTCTACTACTCGGAGGATGTGATCGCCGAGGCCACCAAGGAGGCCGGCCTGAGGGGGATCTGCTGCTGGTGCTGCCTCGACGAGGACAAGACCACCCAGAAGGGGAAGCCCCTGGACAACTGCAAGCGTTTCCACCGGAAGTTCAAGGGGGAGAGGAAGATCATCCCGGGCGTGGGTCTGCAGGGGGTCTACGTGTGCAACGAGGAGACCTGCGTCGAGGCCAAGGCCTTCTCCGACGAGGTCGGGGCGCCCGTCAACCTGCATCTCTCGGAGACGCGCGGGGAGGTGAACGACCACAAGAGGGCCACGGGGATGAGACCGGCCGAATGGCTGTCGGGTCTCGGCGTCTTCGGCCCCCGGGTGGTGGCGGCCCATTCCGCATGGCTCACGCTCAACGAGGTCCGTCTGATGGGCGAGGCCGGCATGTCGGTCTCCTCCTGCCCCGTCTCCAACATGAAACTGGCCACCGGAGGCGTCGCACCCGTCCCCGAGTTCGAGAAGTACGGCGTCAACGTCTCCCTAGGAACCGACGGCAGCACGACCAACAACAGTCTCGACATGATAGCGGAAATGAAGACGCTGGGTCTTCTGCAGAAATCCAGCAGGTGGGACCCCACGGTCACCCCGGCGCAGACCCTACTCGACATCGTGACGGTGAACGGTGCGAAGGCCGTGGGCATGCAGGACTCCCTCGGGTCCCTCGAACCCGGCAAGTACGCCGACGTGGTCGTCCTGGACGGGAAGATGGCCAACCTGAGGCCCCTCCTTCCCGAGAACATCGTCGCCAACCTCGTCTACTCGATGTCCCAGGCGAACGTCAAGACCGTGATGTGCCAGGGGGACGTGGTCGTGCGCGACAGGTCGTGCACCACCATGGACGTCGCCGCCCTGGCGGACGAGTCGGAGGAGATATGGAAGACACTGTGCCTGAGATGAGCCAGCAGGACGACAGGGTCCTGTTCGCCCCTCCGGATTACAGCGCCCTGTCCGAGATGGGCTACCTGTTCGCCGACATGCACTTCCACACCAACTGCTCGGACTCATTCACCGATGCGAACGACGCCGTCGCCCTGGCCAGGATGCGCGGGACGGGTGTCGCCATAACGGACCACAACCTCATCGCCTCGGCCATGAGGGTGGCCGACAGGAAGGATGTCTTCGTCGTGCCGGGGATCGAGGTCAGCACCTCCGACGGCCCGCACATCCTCATCTACTTCTACGAGGCGAAGGACCTGTCCCTCTTCTGGAGGAAGCACATCAGGGACAAGATACAGAGCTGTCCGTGGCTAGCTCTCAGAGATATGCCCACCGAGAAGCTCCTTTCTATAATCGAACAGGAGGACCTGCAGTGCCTGGTCTCGGCCGCGCACCCCATGGGCTACTTCGGAACCAACAAGGGGGTCGAGGTGTGCATCGAGAAGGGGTACCTCGGCGAGGACGTGGTCGGCATGCTAGATGCGTACGAGGTCATCTGCAGCGGTATGACGCATTCCAGCAACCTCAGGTCGCTGGCGGCCGCCGAGAGATACGGCCTGAGTTACACGGGGGGCACCGACGGCCACATGCTGGAGGAGGTGGGCAACGTCGTCACCGCGGTGAGGGCGTACACCCGCGAGGATTTCCTGGACGGCATAAAGGCGGGGCGCAGCCTCGTGATAGGTCAGGAGAAGACGGCGTTCAAGAAGGCGAAGATGGGCTCCGAATCTTTCATCCGTTTCATGGAGCACGCCCCCTCCGCCTTCTATGTGCAGACGAAGTACGGGGTGAACTCCATGAGACGTTCGGGTTCCAAGTTCATCGGCCGCTTCAGAAACCAAGGTCCTCGCCGACGAGTACGACCTTTATCCTACCCGGTTTCCCGCAGAACAGTATCTGCTCGATGAAGTTGCAGATGGATTTCGGGGATCTGCAGTCATCCGTCACGTCGTTCTCCGTGTAGAGGGTGTTCTCCATCCCGAAACGGGCCGCGTTCATCTGGGCGGCGATCTCCTCGGCCCTCGCCAGCGCCTGTTCCCTGTCCCTGCACACTTTGTTCATGCCGACCACGGCTATGACGTTCCTGGGTCCGAAGGTGATGGCGGCCACGCGGTTGCCGCTGCCGTCTATGTTGAAGACCACGCCGTCCATGCTCATGCCGTTGAAACTCGTCAGGTAGTAGTCCACCGACAGGGCGCGTCTGAGAACGTCCTCCCTCTCCTCGGGTGTCGACGCCTCGGCGCGGTCCAGGACCTTGTACGGGCCCGATTTCACCTTCTCGAGCAGCCCTATCTCCTCGATGGTGGCGGATCCTCCCCACGACACCGAGGATTTGGGCGGGATGAGCGAAAGGACCTTCTTGACGGCCTCCTCGCCGTTGTCTACGTAATAAGCCTCGTACTGCCTCTCCTCCAGGTTCTTCAGGAGTATGGGGGCCAGGGCCTCGTATCTCTTCTTCTTGATCTTCTCGACGTCTGCCCGTCCTAACATGTCCAGGGAATCGGTTTCCGCGGATTAAAAGTTACCCAGGAATCAGAGCTGGTCGTAGGGGATCAGCGAGAGGAACGTCCTGAGACGCTGTCCGGCGGTCCTCGATCCGTACATCTCCCGCGTGTACTCGGTGCTCTCGCCCAGGTCCCTCATGAACTCGTCCGTGAGCTTCTCCCCCATCTCCTCCGAGTACATCATGACGTTGCACTCGAGGTTTATGTGGACGCTCCTCTCGTCGAAGTTGGCCGAACCGACCGAGCAGTAGCGTCCGTCCCCGATTATCATCTTGGTGTGTATGAACCCCTTGCGGTACTCGTAGACCCTGGCCCCCGCCTCCATCATTATGTTCGCGTAGTGGCGGTTGCTCCAGTAGACGCACGGATGGTCCGACTCGTAGGGGATGATGATCCGCACGTCGGTCCCCGAGCGCGCCCTCATAATGAGGGCCTCGAATATCGGTCTGGGCGGTATGAAATAGGGGGTCTCTATGCAGATGGACTCCTCCGAGCACTCTATCACGGACATGAACTGGCACATCAGGGGGTTCAGGTCCTGTATCACGGGGTTTCCCGGTACGACCTGCATGGGGACGCCGCCCGCAGGTTCCACACGGGGGAAGATGGTGCTCCTGCCGGAGATGTCCTCCCGGGCCGTGTACCGCCAATCCTCGACGAACATCCTGCCCAGCTGCTGCGCCTGGGGCCCCACTATCCTCACGGCGGCGTCCCGCCATTCCCCCAGAGGTCCCTCGCCGACGTACTCGTCCCCTATGTTGAAACCGCCCTGGTAGGCGATGCGGCCGTCTATCACGACCGTCTTCCTGTGGTTCCTGCAGTTCTTCAGCGGGCTGAACATGAGTCTGTTCATGTTATGGAAGAAGACGCATTCGCAGCCCGCCTCCCTCAGGCCCTTGATGTAGCGCATGCTCCTGCCGTCGTAGCCGTAGTCGTCGAAGATGATCCGTACCTCCACGCCGTTCCGGGCCCTCTCGCTGAGGATGTTCATGAACTCCCGGGAGGTTCCGTCCCGCCGTATTATGTAGCATTCCACGCATATGGACAGCTCGGCCTTCCGGAGGTCGGTGTACAGTTCGTCGAAGTACTGGGTCCCCCTTCCGATGTAGGTGACGGAGCTGTCCTCCGAGTAGGCCAGGGCGCCGGATGCGCTCAGGGCGCGTGCGACGGACAGCCTCTTCCTGGACGCCGGGTCCTCGGCCATCTTCCTTTCTATGAGGTCCATGCCCTCGTCCTTGTAGCGGGTGAAGCTCCTGGAGAATATCGGCTTACCCACCATGATGTAGGCTCCGAACCCGATTATGGGGTTGGCCGCCATCACTATGAGCCATCCCAGCTGCCTGCGGAAGTCGGAGCGTTTCCTGACCAGCAGATTGGTCACGATGTAGATGTCCACGACTAGGAACACTAGATAGAGCAGATTCCACGTGTGGCCCCTGAGGACATAATCAATCTGTATCGATACCTCTCCGCAACAGGGCCGCCGCGGCCGGTGCCCGCGCCTCAGGCAGGGCGGGGCTGTCTGAAAGCCGCAATGGTCCTGTCGAAATTGGACATTATTATCTTGTAAACGCGGTCCACCATCTCGTCGGCGGATTCCTCCATCCCATCCGATATCCAGTCGACCGCTATACCGACGAATGCATATGCGTATACGCTCGATATGAACTTTCTGTCCTTTTCGGAGATGCTGTTTCCGGCCCTCGTGTTGACCATCTCGGCTATCTTCCTGTTGCTTATGTCCTTGTAGTATCCGATGAGGTCGTTCCTGTATTTCGATTTCAGCGTACCCATCACTAGCGATTTGTTGTTCAGGGAGTATTCGAACAGACTCTTTATGTCCGCCTGCCAGGATTCGTAGGTGAACCCGTTTGCGGTGCCGTTTATCGTCTCGGAGTTGTAGATCCACTTTATCATGTCGAACAGGTCGTGGAAATGGTAGTAGAAGGTCTGCCTCGAAAGACCGCATTCGTTGGTGACGTCGGATATCGTTATCTGATCGAATTCTTTCGTCTCCAGCATCTTCTTGAATGATGCAACTATCGCTTGTTTTGTCAGGTCGGACATGAAAGGTGGAGGATTTTTTTTACATTTTATATTGTTCCATGGATGAAAGATGATTTTTTCCCCCTTACAGTGTAAAGACATTTTTTACAATGCTGGCACATTCGATCGCATCCAGCAGGTATGCCGACCGGCCGGGTCCCTTGGTTACGGACGCCCCGTCCAGCGGTCCCGTGCGGTGTGCTGGCCGGGAGGGTCCGATGCGGACGTCATCCGACGATGCTGCCGTCGGCGCGCACCGTGTACGTCCGCAGGGGGATGTCCTTTCCGCTGTCCCTCACGGCCTGTTCGGCGGCGGAGACGATGCCGGAGCAGCACGGTACCTCCATGCGCACGATGGTGATGCTCCTTACGTCGTTGCCGGAGATGATCTGAACGAGCTTCTCCCAGCTGTCCCGGGGGTCGAGCTTGGGACATCCGATGAGCGTCACGCGCCCCTCGATGAACTTCTCGTGGAACTTCCCGCAGGCGAACGCGGAACAGTCCGCGGCTACCAGGAGGTCGCATCCGGACAGATAGGGCGCATTGACGGGCACCAGTCTCAGCTGGATCGGCCACTGCGAGAGGCTGCCCTCCTTCGGGCCGCCGGTTCTTGCTATGGTGCGGGCTCCGGAACCGGGGCAGTGCGCCATGGGCACGGCTCCGGCCGGGGGGCTATGTACCGGGACGGTCCCGGAGAACGGCGCCGCCTCCCTGCTCTCGACGGTTATGGCCCCGGCCGGGCATGCGGGGAGGCAGGCACCGAGTCCGTCGCAGCACGCCTCGTCCACGAGGACGGCCTTCCCCCCGATCATCTTTATGGCCCCTTCGGCGCAGGCGTCCACGCATATGCCGCATCCGGTGCACTTCTCGCTGTCAATCTTCACGACGTCCCTCTTCATCGTCGGGGTATATCGGCCGGCGGGGATAAAGCAGCATCCCTCCGTTCCCGAAGAAACTGTATTATCCGCACGCGGGGATGACGGGGCATGAACGACAGCGATACGACGGTGGAGGACCTGAAATCCAGGGTCCGCGCGTTCTGCGAGGAGCGCGACTGGGACCGTTTCCACGATCCCAAGGAGCTCGCCATAGGGATGGCCACCGAGTCGGCCGAACTGCTGGAGATATTCCGCTTCAAGAACGCGGACCAATGCCGCGAGGCCGTGGCGGACCCCGAGAGGGGGAGGCACATCCGCGACGAGCTCTCGGACGTCCTCTACTTCGTCCTCAGGTTCGCCCAGATGAACGGGATAGACCTGTCGGAGGCCCTCGATGCCAAGATCGGGGACAACGGCAGGAAGTACCCGGCCGACAGGGTGCGCGGCAGGAACGAGAAGTACAACGAGTACAAAGATATATAACGCCAGCAAGTTTATGTCGTCCCATCGGTGAGACCTTGTGGAGCAAACCAGCCCATAACAGCACCCGCATCATGTATGCGTGCGTATCGTTCGAGACCGTGATGGTGGTTGAACCGGCAATCCGTTACAGCGTGGACGAGATCCACCTCTTCCATTACGTGCGCGATCCGACGCAGAGCGACAACGTCTATGTCGAGTTCTACGACGAGGTCGTTTCCCAGCTGAGGAAGGCGATGCCGCAGGTCCGCATAGTCGAGCATGCGTCGGAGCCGATATACAACTTCCAGAAGATGCTCAGATGCCTTCTGACCAGCATAGAGGAGGTCAAGAAGGCTTACGGGGATCCGGAGGTGCTCATCAACTCCTCCGCGGGACCGTCCGAGTTCAGCGCCGCCGCCATAGTGAGCGCCCTCATGACCGGTACGACCGCCTTCACCGTGGGCACCAAGGCCTACACGGTGCCCGGCGACAGGCTCCGCGAGCTATACTACAGGGAGAACAGGCCGGTCGGTCTGACCTCGGAGATATTCGACCCCCGTCCGATCCCGGCGTTCGACATCGAGAAACCGGACGAGAACCTGGTCAGGAGCCTGAGGCTGTACGCGCAGATGCGCGATGCCAGGAGCTCCGTCACCGCCGCCTCCATCATCGCCGCCCTCAAGAACGCAGGCCTGTGGGAGTACAGACCGAATCCCAGCGAGAAGAAGACGGATTCCAAGCAGAAGGAGATAATGTACTACCAGCGCCACTACATACAGGCATGGCAGAAGCACAAATGGATCGACAAACCCTCTTCCAAGGCGAAGTACGACCTCACCGAGGATGGGAAGAACATCATCATGACGTTCTACGTCGACGGTCAGAACGGTGGATGCTGACATGCGCATCCGGTAGAGTTCCCAACCGAGGTTTGCATATGGAGCCAGAAGACGAGCGTTATGATGAGACCAGGTCCCTGACCATATCGAACTTCAGGAACCTCGGCCCTCTTATAGACGGGAGGCAGCACCGTACCCGCCTCGTCATAAACAGGGGTCTCGACAGGCACGTCATAGGCGGCCTCGTGACGTTGATCGGCGCCAACAACTGTGGCAAATCCAGCGTCCTCGGCGCTCTCGAGGCCTGGTACAGGGATCAGATAGGTCCTGACGACTACACGGATTTCGTAAGCGACGTCAGGGAACCGGTCCTGGACATGACCATCGCCGGCGGGCGCTACACGACCACGGTCCCCCCGCTGACGCTGGAAGACGTCATCAAGGTCCTGTGCAGCATGAAGAGCTACGAGATATTCCTGAAGACCCTCTCCCTTATGGAGAGGACCGACCCCCTGGACCACTCCGGCATGTACATATCCAGGATCGTGAACTCGCTCAAGGACTCCGACGGCAACGATGTGAGGATCAGCTCGAACACGATCTCGTATACGCAGTACAAGCAGTACATCGTCGACGGAATGTCCTTCCTGGCCATATTCGACCCCAACATGTACAACGCGGTCCGCGACACCGGTGCCCGTCACGACCAGATATTCTACACGAGCCTGTGCTACAGGATCCTCACCGAACAGCCAGAACTGGGAACCAGGTTCGGACGGTCCTGGAGCGGACTGCTGTCCTTCATGGAGCAGTATCCCGAGGAACCCATGTCCGGTATTTTCGGCAACGAGTCGACCTCCCTCTCCAAGAGTTTCGAGGCCCGTTACGGATACGCACTGAGCCAGCGTATTTTCCGCCATGTCCCCCACAAGGTCCGGCGCAACGACCTCACCTGCGATCCGTACGATCTCACGGATTTCATCATCAGCATCCTCCGTTCGACCGGCTGCACCAAGGAGATGCTCATCGACGCCTACAGGGAGGGCCGCAATTCCAGGCGGGAGCTGGAGAACAACATAAACATCATGCTGGCGGACATCGCCAACAACTTCAGCGAGCTCATGAAGGGGAACGGCAGGTACGATTTCAGGGTCGTCCTCGACAGCAGTTCCGTCTCCGTGGAGCTCAGGAGGGGCAACGTCCTCCTGGACATCGACCACCAGTCGGAGGGATTCAGGTGGCTCTTCGACTTCTTCATAGTCCTGTTCGGCAAAAGGGTCCTCTTCCCCGGCGACATAATCCTGATCGACGAGTTCGGCAACATGCTCAACTACAGCACCGTGGGGGAGCTCATCGAGACCATCCGCAAGTTCGGGAAGAGGATGGGCGTGACCTTCGTCATCGCGACCCAGAACCCCATGGCCATAGACATACGCCATCTGGACGAGGTCAGGATCGTAAGTCCCAGGAGCAACGGGGGAGCCGTCATAAACAACCGTTTCGACCGTACGGAGAAGGACGACCACGATATCCTGAAGCCGATCCTGGAGGGCCTCACCGTGAACCGCAACTACATGCGTGCCGAGAACAGGATGACCGTGTTCGTCAGCGGGTTCACCGAGTACTTCATCCTCAACGCGTTCTCGTCGGAGCTCAACGACCGCGGTTTCCCCACCAATGTGGATTTCCTCCCGATCAACGGTCTGGGAGGGACGAACGCCGAGATGAGCGACATCCTGATGGAGCTCAGGAGGATCGAGCGCAAGGCGATAGTCCTGGTCAACACGGACGAGCAGGGGGACAGGTTCTTCGTCTATTCCAAAGGGGTCGGGGGGATAACCGTGGTCAATTTCACGGAGGTGACGGAGGACAACGTCATGAGGTCGGTGGGCGATCTCTTCACCCCCGACGAGCGCGAGAGGTTCGGCATCGACAGCGGTTCCTTCGACAGGCTGGCGTGTTTCTCCCAGGACATCTCCCATATTTACGACGAGATAAGCGGTATGACGAAACTGCGCTTCTCGAAGCTCATAAGGAACCTGTCCCACATGCGCAAGTGAGCATCTGGGTCATATGTACCCGGTATGTTCCAGCAGGATCTTTGCACCGATGAGTATGAGGATGACCCCGCCCAGGATCTCCGCCTTGCTCCCGAAGCGGTCGCCGAAGACGCTGCCGATCTTGACGCCGATGACGGATATCAGCATCGTGATGAGACCGATAGCCAGCGCGGGAGCGAAGATGCCGCCGCCGTCACTCATGGCTATCGATATGCCGACGGCGAGGGCGTCGATGCTGGTGGCGATGGCGAGTATGAGCATTATCCTGAACCCGAGGTCCGCATCGACGTTCTCCTCGTCCCCGGACAGTGCCTCGCGTATCATGTTGACCCCTATGACGGCCAGCAGCCCCGCGGCGATCCAGTGGTCGTAATCCTCGATGAGGTCGCGGAACGAAAGTCCCAGATAGAATCCTATTATCGGCATCAGGGCCTGGAAGAACCCGAACCAGAGGCCCACCGTCAGCATCGACTTCCAGTCGGCCCTGCCTATGGCCAGACCTTTGCAGATCGCTATCGCGAAGGCATCCATGGCCAATCCTACGGCCAGAAGGATGACGGTGAGGGGTTCCATTGTCGTCGGCTCCGGTCTGGGATATCCCGTCCCCGTTATTATTGTTGCCGTCGCAGGACCCAGATGCGGAAAACGATGCCCCTCCGGTTATCGGGCCCCATACCGGCACGATGCCGCCGCCCGGGTTGCGTACCGTCCTCTCGATGTCCCAGGATTCGCCTGTGCGGCATCGAGAGGGCGGTACGGTCCCCTGCCCGGTCAGATCCCGGGTTCCCTTCTCTCTCTGGAGGATACCTGTTTCCCGGCTATGTAACCGAACGTCATCGCCGGGCCGATGGTGCTGCCGCCTCCCCAGTACGTGTCCGCGGTGGGCGATGCGATGCAGTTCCCGGCTCCGTACAGACCGTCTATCGGCTCGTCGTCCCAGCCGAGCACCCTGGCCTTCCCGTCGATCACGGGACCTCCGTTGGTATCCAATGTGCCAGATCCCAATATCACGGCATAGTACGGCGGTTTGACGATCGGATGCATGGTGATGTTCCTGCTTCCCTTCTCGGGCCATTCCACGCCCGCGGGAACCCTCATAGACCATTCCTTGTCGTAATCGCGGTCGCCGCGCCCGAATTCCGGATCCTTCCCGTCTTCCGCATACTTGTTGAACATCTTCACGGTCTCCTTCAGGTTCTCCTTGAACGAAGGGTCGAGGGAGAAACCGCCCGTGCGGTCCGCGATGTTCTTCAGATGTTCGGCGATACCGTCGGCCAGGGAGTCGAGGCTGTCGGCGGTTATCAGGTACTTCTGCTTCTCATCACCTTTCTTAGGGAACGGCGGCTGGCCCTGCCATAGGGTGGCCACACGGTCATCGGCTATCATGAACGTCAGCATGTTGACGTATTCCGCCCTTTCCGAATCCCAGTCGAAATGCCTCTTACCCCTGTCGTTGTAGTTGCGCTTCTCGTTCACGTACCTCTTCCCGTGCTTGTTGACGTAAATCACGCTGTCCCCGGGAATGAAGAATACGGTGGTGATGGCACTGGGGTCCTCCAGATGGGGCTCCACCAGGCTGTCTCCCCTGAACGCGCCGCGGGTGTTGCCGATCTTCGCACCGGCTCTGCCGGCTATGGGGATGAAATCGCCCGTGTTGGTGGGTACCGCACACCCTCCGTATATCGGCCCCGGCTGGAACTGCCGCATGAAATCGGCGTTGTGCGAGTATCCTCCGGTTCCGAATATGACTCCCTGGCGGGCATAGAATCTCGTCTTCTCGCCGCCCATGACGGCTTCCACACCGATCACGGACCCGTCTTTCTTGATGACATCCGTGGCACGGCAATCGGTCACTATGGTTATCCCGTTGTTTCTGGCCCAGTCCTCGAATTTGACGATCAGGCCGAATCCCATCCTGCCCTTGTCGTTTTCCGAGAACAACGTACGTCCGCGGATCCCTTTGTTCTCGGGAAGGAACTCCGCATAATCGCAGTAGGCCTTTCCGGACCAGCCGACACCCATCACGGATCTCATGGCGCCGATGTTTTCCAGGTATTCGGCCATCTCCGAGGCGTTGTCATAGAACGAGACGATCAGGTCCAGCTGGTGCTCCGTCAGACCGTATCTGCTGTCGTTGGGGTTGTATTGGTCGGGGTATGAGTACCTGGCCATGTAGCGTATGGCATCATCCCTGTTGTCCACGTATCCGGCTTTCCTTTGAAGGTGGTTGTTGGGGGTCCAGTATCCTCCTCCGGAACGCCGCGTGGTTCCGCCGACCTTCGGGGCCTTCTCTATCATCACCACTTCGGACCCTTTGCTCCTGGCGGTCGCGGCCGCCGCGAAAGCCGCCGCACCGGATCCTACGACCACGACGTCGGTCACCGTGTCTCCCGTCACGTAGCGGACGCCGTTGCCGGAGTTCCCCTGCTTGACGTCATACGATGCGAACGATTCTTTCGGTGCTCCGCAGCGGGGGCATTTCTCCGGCGGTTCGTCTCCCTCATGGATGTATCCGCAAACAGTGCTTCTCCATTTCTTCATAGGATTACCTGCAGCAAACATCGACCCGAGGCGTATTAATATCTTCGAACTTCCCGCACAATACATGTAACGGCATGGGCCGATTTTCGGTTCCGGCACCATCTGGACGGTATCGTTTCCGCCGGAGGTCACGGCATCCCGCACCGGGACCGGTCCGGAGGATCTCCGCGGAAGCGCAGGTATGCGTCAACAGGAGGTTCGCAGAAGGCGCTGCGAAATCGGCTCGGGGGGCTCGCTTCGCTTTTACGATAAGGTTGGGAAGAGTGGTCCCCACCCCCTGATTTGAACAGGGGACCTGCTGATTTCAGCGGCTGTATCGGATCTCTCCGAGAACACTCTACAGTCAGCCGCTCTAGCCAGTCTGAGCTAGGTGGGGACTGAATCAGGGATAATGAAACGATATAAAAAGTTAATCCCGGCTCAGCCGATGTAGCCGAGCTCGTTGAGCTTGGGTTTCTCGCTGTTGACGGCCTTGACCTGTTCGGTCAGTTCGTCGATCTTCTGGGACTTGTCCTGGAGCTCCTTCAGGTCGATGGAGTCCTCCATCCCGAAGATCTTGGCCAGCACCTTCACGACGGCCATCGCGCTCTTGTGGTCCTCGAAGAAACCGGAGGTCTCCCCCATGAGGCAGAACCCGTCGATTCCGTTGATCTGGGACATTCCTATCAGGAGTCCCGCCGCACCCACTATCCCCGCCTGCGGTTCGCCGGGGTTGAAGACGACGCCCAGCTCCTCGAGGCCTTCCCTGAGCTCCTTCCTCGACAGAGCCCCGTAGACGTGGGGTTCGTCGGTCATCTGACCGGTGCCGTATCCGCCGAGGGTTATGACCTTCGAGACGCCGTAGGACATCATGATCTCCATGACGTCCTGTGCCAGTATGAACTGTCCCTCGGGCGTGCCGCCCTGGTAGTCGCCCCTCAGGAAGACGATGTCCTGTCCGTTGGGGGCCTTGGCGTACCAGAGTTCGTTGCAGGCCATGTGTACGACGCAGTCCTGGTCGGGGGTGACCTGCGGCGGGAAGTTCATGGAGAATATGCTGGCGAATTTGGTGGGTTTGAGCGATTCCGCGATGAAGTCTCCCGCTATCTTCCCTACGTTCCCGATCCCGGGCAGCGCCTCTATCAGAACGGGGTCCCTGAGGACGGGTTTGGAATCATACTTTACTATACTTTCCATTTTCGCCATACTCCTGTCTGATGGTCTCGCGCCTGTACTTGCCGTAGCGGTCCTCCGGGGAGAACCTGGGGGGCACGGGGCAGACCGTGGGCGAAGAGCATTTGACGCAGATGTCAGAAAGGGTGTAGCGCCCGCACTGCGGGCATTTGCGGATCTGCGATTTCATCTCACTTGCTCTCGCGTTTAAGGACGGCCGTTCCGCCCTCGGATATTATGTTATCCATGGCGGCCTTCGTGACCTTCTTCATGATGTCCTCCGCCTCTTTGTATTCGGAGGCGGTGACGACCACCCTGTATCTGGGCGATCCGACGCTGGTGATCTTCACATCGTCACCGTCGGCGGCGGCGAGTCCCGTCTCGAGGGCGTTCCTGATGAGCACCACTCCGTTGGGGGCGGAGGACGTCATCTCGAGTGTCGCCTCGATCTGGACGGAGGGAGGGGCGATGTTCTCCTTGGCCACCTCCACGAACGTCTCGATCCAGTCGCCGGAATAATAATTGGTGAATTCCTCGGGCTCCGCGACCACGCCTTCGAAGGCGTCGTAGAGGGTGCCGTAATCTTCGAGAAGCTGGTTCCCGAACATGTCGTAGGCTTCGTCTACGCTGATGGAAAGCCTGGTGGAGACGATCTCGAGAAGCTTTTCGGCCTTCTTCTCGTTCTTCCACTGCTGGATCCTTTCCCTCTTCTGGTGGTCGTTGACGGACTTCAGAGAAAGGTCGATGTGACCTTTCTGAGAGTCCACGCCCAGAACTTTGCAGACAGTTTTCTGTCCTTCTCTTATATGGTCCCTGATGTACTTTACCCAACCAGTGGCAATATCCCTTACGTGGATGAATCCCTCTTTGTCGTCGTACTCGTCGAGTACCACGAACGCACCGAAGTTCTTCACCGAAGTGACGGTGCAGACTACGAGTTCTCCGTTCTCGGGAAAGCCCCTGGTCCTAGACATCAGCCGACCACCTCAAGCACTTCGCCGCTGATCTCTCCGTTCCCACCCTTGGGGGTGACGAGAACGGATCCGCAGACGTTGCAAAGTACTTTAGTAGCAGCTTTCTTGAATACGATCTGCTCTGCGCCGCAGTCGGGGCACTTCACCTTAACAAAGTTGTTGGTCATCTGGTTCACTCCGTGAGCTCGAACTTCTTCGCCCTGATGCACGAGGACAGGTGGGCCTTCTTGCAGGTCTCGCATCTGTATCTGAGGTTGATCCTCTTGGTCGGTTTCTCCCTTCCCTCGGGCTTCGGCCTGGGGAATCCTCCGTATCCGGAGGTGACCTCTCTGAATCTCCTCTGTCCCCATTTGAGCTCGCTGGCTTTCTTCTTCTTCACCCTCTCGACCGCGTGCTCGGTGTGAGTCCCGCAGTAGGGGCAATAGGTTTTGATAGTTCTGGGCATTTTCATTATTATCACCTATGAAATGCAAACTTTCCCAATATGCTGGTCGTATTTAATACCCGCCTATTGTCAAGTAATTGTCGCTAGCTATACCGAGGTTATATTTAACGATATAATGAGGGAGCGACCCTTGGGACGCCGTCGGACTCAGCATCTTATCTCGGATACGGTGCCGTCCCTGTGGGCGATCACCGCGACCGCGGCCATGTTCAGGAAGAGGCCGCATTCGACGACGCCGGGTATGGTGTCCAAGGCGGACTGGAGGAAGAAGGGTCTCTCGATCTCGGGGAACTTGCAGTCGTAGATGTAGTTCCCGCCGTCCGTCACGAACGGTTCCCCTCCTTTCATCCTGAGGACGGGCTCGCATCCCTGGAGCTTGAGGCCGTAGGCGGTCCTGACGTGGCCGAACCTGCACACCTCCACCGGGAGCGCCGTCCTGACGCCGAGTTTCTCCACGATCTTGCTCTCGTCCACCACGATGACCTCCGTCTGGGTGGCCGCGGCGACGATCTTCTCCCTCAGGAGCGCTCCGCCGAGTCCCTTTATGAGGTTCAGCTTGGGGTCGACCTCGTCGGCGCCGTCGATGGTGACATCGATGTATTCGATGTCGTTTATGTTGACGATCTCCACACCGTTCTCCCTGGCTATGTCCTCGGTCTGCTGGGATGTGGCGACGCATCTCAGTTTGTAACCTTTCTTGACCAGTTCGGAGACCCTCATTATGGCGAAGTACGCCGTGCTTCCCGTGCCGAGACCGACGGTCATGCCGTCTTTGACGTACTCGTCAACCGCTCTCTCGGCCGCAGCCTTCTTCATCGCATTGGGGTCGCACTCAGCCATGGGTTCCACCGTCTGACGCTGCCAACGACGAAAAGTCATTTAAGGATAGCGCAGGATTGGATGCGGCATGAGGTTGGCATCTTTGTATTCCGGGGGCAAGGACTCGGCGTTCTCCCTCTATCTCGCGGAGCAGCAGGGGCACGAGGTGCCGTACCTGGTCAACATAGTGCCGGAGGACAGGGCTTCCTGGATATTCCATACCCTGAACCTCAACACGGTGCCGGCCATGGCCTCCGCCATGGGGAAGGAGCTCGTGCTGGGACACAGCACCGGGGCGGAGGACAGCGACATGGCCGGCCTGCGCGCCGCCCTGGAGGGTCTGGACGTGGAGGGGGTGGTCACCGGGGCCATCTGGTCGGATTACCAGTGGGACAGGATGAACCTCGTCTGCGGGGATCTGGGTCTCAAGCTCGTGGCCCCCCTGTGGAGGAAGGACCAGGACATGCTGATGGACCAGATGCTCGATGCCGGCATCGAGGCCGTCATAGTCGGATGCTACGCCGAAGGGTTCGATGAGTCGTGGCTCGGGAGACCCATAGATGCCGGGGCCGTGAGGGACCTCAAGCGTCTGAGGGATAAGTACCGCATCAGCATCATGGGCGAGGGAGGGGAGTACGAGTCGATGACCCTATACTCCCCGCTGTACTCCGGAAGGCTCAGGATCGGCCGCTCCGAGAAGGAGTGGTCCAGGAACAACGGTACGCTACACGTGAGGGAGCTGGTCCCCGACTCGGGGTGAGCCGGGCCCGCCGTTCCGACGCATGCGCCGTCTTTTAACGAGGTTTCAGACGGCCGCCTTCGCATCCGCCACGGATTTCGGCCTGAACCTGCCCAGGCGCAGTGCGTTGGCCGTCACCGAAAGCGAGGAACAGGCCATGGCGGCCGCCGCGAGCATCGGCATGTGGGTGAACTCCCCCATGCCGAGGACGTAGGGGAGGCCGGCAGCGATCGGTATGCATATCGCATTGTAGACGAAGGCCAGGAAGAGGTTCTGCCTGATGTTCCTCACCGTCTCCCTTCCGATCTCCAAGGCCGCTGGCACATTGCGTAAGTCGGTGTTCATGAGGACGACGTCGGCGGCACCTATCGCTATGTCGGTGCCGGACCCCACGGCCATGCCGACGTTGGCCTGGGTCAGTGCCGGGGCGTCGTTTATGCCGTCCCCCACCATGGCCACGGTCTTCTGTCTGACCTGCAGTTCCTTGACGGCGTCGATCTTGTCCTTCGGCATGGCGCCGTAGCGCACGTCCTCGATACCGGCCATCTTCCCGACGGCGAGTGCGGTGTCCCTGTTGTCCCCCGTGATCATTATCGGGACGGCGCCCAGGGTGATCATCGAGGCGACCGCCGATGCGGAGCTTTCCTTCACCGGGTCGGCCACCGCTATTATCCCGGCCGGGCCGCCTTCCGCCGATACGTAAACGCACGTCTTGGCCTCGGCGGACAGTTCGGCATATCTGCCCTTCAGACCGGATACGTCAATACCCAGATCCTCCATGAGAGCCGCGTTTCCGACGGCGATCCTCCTGCCTCCGACGCTGCAGATCACACCGCTGCCGGTCCTGGATTCGAAGTCGCCGTATGCCGGGACGGGGCGTCCCCCCGTCTCGAAACGGCGCCTTATCGCCTTGGCTATGGGGTGCTCGGAGTCCTGTTCGGCAGCGGCGGCATAAGCCAGCAGCGTCTCCCAGTCCCCGTCTGGCACATATATGTCGGTGACCTCGGGACGCCCCTCCGTTATCGTCCCCGTCTTGTCGAGGATGACCGTATCGACCCTGCCGGCGGCCTCCAGAACGGCCGCGCTCTTGAACAGGATGCCGTGTTTGGCGGCCTTGCCGGTACCCATTATTATGGCCAGCGGCGTGGCCAGTCCCAGTGCGCAGGGGCAGGATATGACCAGGACGGATATCAGGACGGTGAGGGAGAAGGAAACGCTCCTCCCCCCGGCTATGAGCCAGATGAGACAGGCCGCCACCGCCGCGGCTATCACGGCCGGCACGAAGACGGCCGCCGCCCTGTCGGCGATCCTCGCTATGGGGGCCTTGGTGCCCTGCGCTCCTTCTATCATCCCGATTATCTGGTACAGTACGCTGTCCTTGCCCACGTGCTCCGCCCTTATGCGCAGGCTGCCCTCGCCGTTCACCGTGGCTCCGTAGACGGTATCGCCTTCCTTCTTCGCCACGGGTGCGCTCTCCCCGGTCAGCATCGACTCGTCCACTCTGGAACTTCCCTCCAGGACCGTTCCGTCGGCCGGTATGCCTTCCCCGGGCCTCACGAGGACCGTGTCGCCTTCGTTCAGTTCCTCGATGGGTATGCGGACCTCCTTCCCGTCCCGGATGACGGACGCCTCCTGCGGTTCCATGTCCATGAGTCCGGAGACGGCATCGTTCGTCCTCACCTTGCCCAGCGCCTCCAGGTACTTCCCGACGGAGACGAAGGCGATGATCATGGCAGCGGAATCGAAGGTGAGGTGCTCCGCCATCCCCGTGTCGCCCCCGAACACCGCGGCGGTGCAGTAGACGCCGTAGAGGAATCCCACGCCGGATCCCAGGCATATCAGCGAATCCATGTTCGGACTCAGGCTGACGAGCCCGGATATGCCGCGGGTGAAGAACCTCCTCCCGGCGAACAGGACTACGGCGCAGAGTACCAGCTGTACGGCGGAGTAGATCTCCGCATCGTCGCGGAACGGGACGTCCAGGCCGAACATCGGCCCCATGGCGTAGATGCTGAGGGGTATCGAGAAAGCCAGTGCCAGGATCAGGTTGCTCTTCTTGTACGCAGCCTCCCTGAGGTCCGCCTCGGCTATGGCCTTGGCATCCCCCTCTATCACGGTGTATCCTGCCTTCCTTATCGCCCTGACGATGCCGTCGCGCGCGGACGGTTCGGTGTAGGATACGGTGACGGTGTTGTTGCCGTAGTTGGCCACGGCCTCGGTCACTCCGTCTACCTTGTTCACGCCCTCCTCTATCTTCACGGCGCAGGCGGCGCATGACATGCCGCCCACGCGGATGGTCTCCTTGACCATATCAGAACAGGCCCTTCTTGACCTTCGCCGGGTATCCGGCGTCTATCACGGCCGCAAGGATCTTGCCCTCGTCCGTCTTCGACTCGTCATACCTCATGACGGCCTTCCCCTGGGTGACCTCCAGGTCGGAGACGCCTTCGACGGAGCCGATGGCGTTCGTCACGTTCCTGACGCAGTTCCCGCACATCATGTTCTCTATGCTGAGGGTCAGTTTCTTCATGGCAGGTAAATGGGTAAAAGGGGATAAAATGTTTTGGTACGCCTAATATCGGGGTCAGGGGGACGACTGGGCCCTCTCTATGGCGTTGACGATCC
Source organism: Candidatus Methanomethylophilus sp. UBA78 (assembly GCA_002503545.1). Taxonomy (GTDB): domain Archaea; phylum Thermoplasmatota; class Thermoplasmata; order Methanomassiliicoccales; family Methanomethylophilaceae; genus Methanomethylophilus. The sequence goes on along the minus strand of DARY01000004.1, from coordinate 19,343 downwards.
TCGAGATCTCGTAGTCGGCGTCCTTCCACATGCCGGGGGTCCACACGCGGTGTATGTGCCAGCCTCTGGATTCCAGGTATTTCTGGCGGTGGTAGTCCCTTTCCCTCGTGCTTCCGCTCATGCCGTAGATCCTGCTGTCGCATTCGATGCCCAGTATGTACCTGTCGTTCTGCCTGACCGCCAGGTCGATGGTGTATCCGCCGATTCCGACGTTGCGGGAGACCGTGTACCCCTTCCTGACGAGGGCCTCGTACACCCTGTCCATGACGGGGATGTCCGGAACGTCCTCGGCGTACTTCCTCCCGTCCGGTCCGACGAACGACTGGAGGATGCCGTGCGCCACCTCGACGTTGCCGTCGCTGACGGCTCTGGCGTACTGCAGGTACTTCTTGAGGATCTTGGGCCCCTCGGATTTCAGTCCGTCGACCTGCAGGTCCTCCGGTTCGAAGGAGCTCACGATGCAGATCTTCTTCTTGGCCCTCGAGATGGCCACGTTCAGCCTGTTCTCCCCGCCGCGGGCGTTCAGCCATCCGAACCTCTGCATGAACCTGCCCTCGGTGTTCTTCGCATATCCGACCGAGAACATTATGACGTCCCTCTCGTCGCCCTGCACGGACTCTATGTTCTTCACGAAGAGGCCCACGTCCTCCCCGTTGTCGAACCTCCTGCTCTCGGCGTTTACCGCCGCCGCGAACACGGGGTCCCTGGCGCACTCCTCGTCGATGCGGTCGCTTATGAGGTCCCTCTGGGACACGTTGAACGTGATTATGCCGATGGTCTCGCGGTCCCTCCTCTCGGCGAAGAAGCCCTTCAGCAGTTCGACTATCTTGTCCGCCTCCGCGGAGTTGCAGCGGTCCTGCCAGATGCCGTCGACCCTTATCACCTCTATCGGGGGCCTCTCGGGTTTCGACACGTTGGGGGAGACGAACAGCCTCCCGCCGTAGAATGCGTAGTTGGAGAAGGCGATCAGCTCCTCGTACTTCGACCGGTAGTGGAAGTTGAGGAGGATGCTGTCGTAGCGGGACCTCGCCAGGTCCAGCAGGCTCTCCTCCTCCAGGGCGGCGTTCACGTCGATGTCGGAGTCCTCCAGCTCGTCCTCGTCCTCGTCGTAGGTGACCCTGCCGGTTCCGAGGCTGGACGGACGCAGCTGTTTGTGGTCGCCGGCGACGACGACCTTCTTGGCCCTGTATATGGACGGGATGCCCCTCTCGACGTACATCTGGGACGCCTCGTCGAATATGAGCAGGTCGAAGAGGCCCATCTCCATCGGGATTATCTCGGAGACGACCTCGGGGGTGAGCAGCCATACGCGTACGCCCTTGAACAGCTCGTATCCGTAGCGGTCGATGAACTTGTTCAGACTCCATTTCCTCTTGTTGTCCACTATCCTCGCGATGTCCCCGCGCCTCTTGGATTCGGTTATGTAGCGGAGGTTGTTGCTGAGGACGCTCTCCAGGAGCTGCCTGGTCATCGCCCTCTTCTGGGCCATCTTGGCGTCGATGTCGGCGATTATGCTGTCGAAGTCGTGCAGCTCCTGCAGGATCATCTTGTGGGTGGCATCGAACCTCTGCAGGCGGTCGTTCAGGATGTAGCGCATGATCTCGTCGTTCACGCGGTCGTAGGGGGCGTCGAGGTCCTTGCTGAGGAACAGTAGCTCCTTGCCGTACTCCCTCTCCTCTATCGATAGGTTGTGGTAGACGGTGGCCCTGTTCGTGTACCTGTCGTAGTCGTCCATGGCGTCGGCGACGGACAGGGGGCTGTCCATGACGCTCTCTATGGTCTTGCTGTTGTAGTTCTGGAAGTACTTGTTGACGATCTCGGTCGCATCGCGGGTGACCTTCCCCTTGGAGAACAGCCTGGAGAGGAAACCCTTCTTCCCCAGGTCCGCGACCTCGCCGTCCAGCCTCTCCAGGTCGGCCTTCATCTCGGCTATCTGGAAGGTGTTGAGGTCCTGCTTCATTATGGTCATCCAGGGGGATTTCTCGGAGATGTCCACGTACTCCCGGTAGTTGCCGATGAGCACGGGGTCGGAGAACTTGCCGTGGAGGTCCCTCACGGCGTCGTAGGTGATGGAGAGCAGGGAGGGGGACACCGCCTTCTGGTACCTCTTGTAGGTCTCGAACTGCCCCCTGTCGTTGGAGTTCAGCCATTTGTCCATGGCGTAGAGCTCGACGGGGGCGATGCCGAACGAGTCGGGTTCGTAGAGTTCCCGGGCTATGCGGGTCAGCTTCCCGACGTCGGAGTCGATGCGGTCCGCGACGGGGGCGAGGTCGGTGCTCATGGCCAGGGGCGGGATGTTCAGCATGACGCCGAGCTGCTGGTAGAACCGGTCCTTGTCGGCGGTGTCGTCGATCTGCATGCAGTATTTGGAGAGGGTCCCCAGACGGGAGTAGACGACGTCGAGGGCGGTCTTCTTCTCGGAGACCATGAGGACCGTCTTGCCGGATACGACGGCCGCCGAGATCAGACCGGTTATGACCTGCGACTTGCCCGTTCCGGGCGGTCCCTGGACCACGATCTCGTCCTCCTTCGATATGGCGGTGAGGACGTTCTCCTGGGCGCTGTTGAGGTGGTTGATGTAGACGAGGTCCTTCTCGGACGCCTCCATCCCCTTCTCCTTGATCTCCTCGAGGCTCAGGGGCAGGGGGTACTCGGAGTAGAAGTCCTCGCTGTTCAGGTCCTTTATGAGGTCGGACAGGGTGCTGTTTATCTCCTTCCCGCTCAGGAGGGTGTCGAAATCCCTCTGTATGAAGCTGGAGTAGGATGGGTACTTCCCCAGCACGGCGTTGTAGGTGAGGTGCATCTCCCCGGGTTCGTAGCGGGGGAACTCGTCCGCCTTGTACTCGCGGAAGCCCGTGAGCTGCACCCGCCCCTTGGGGATATCCATGGTGAATCCCGCATCCTCGTAGTACTTCAGGAGCTCCGCTATGAAGGTCCTGTCCTCGTAGGCGTCTATGACGTTGTCCGGCATGGCGCGGTTCTTCCTGGCGATCTTCATGGCGGCCAGGACCAGCGTGTTGTTGTAGACGGCATCCCTGGAGTCGTCCATCCTCACCTTGAAGACGTTCCCGTCCTTCTCCATGATGACGGGGAAGAGGACGAGCGGAGCGCGGATGTAGAAGTCCTCCTCCCCGACGAGCCTCCCCTCGACGAACGGGTACGCGATGTACAGGTCGAACGCACCCCTCTCCCTCTGGTCCCTGTTGACCTCCCTGAGTATGTTGCCGAGGCGGCGGTAGCACTTCTCGTTCTCCTTCCCGCGGGAGTTCTCGCAGACGTGGAGCACCCTCTTTGAACCGAATATCAGGTCCAGGACGTCCTTGCCCTGGACGGTGTTCAGCAGGTCGTAGGAGATCTTCATCCCGGTCTTCGGCTGATACAGCAGGCGGTTGCCCTTGCTTATGTTGACCAGCTTCTTCTGCAGCTCCCTCAGGGTCTGGGCCAGGCCCCTCTCTATCCTGGACCCCTTGGCGGCGGTGACCGCGTACCTCTTGGTCACGGCCAGGAAGTGGTCGCCGTACTGATCCACGAATTTCTGTCCCACGCCGTCTATCGCGGCGAAGTCGTCCAGTTTGGTAGGCACGCGCCGTGCCATCTCCCTGAGGGCCTCGTCGGAGCAGACGGGCGGTGCGCGGCCGTTGGTAGTGTGCTCGACCCGCAGTCTGTCCCTGAGATTGAATAGTTCTGTGTAGAGGCTGTCCTCTAAGCTCATAAGGTTCCCATCCTTTGGTGAGGTCATTATAATCTTAGATTAAAAAGATAGGGAGAACGGACGCCGCGGGGTGTGCGCGGTACGTCGGTAGCGGGGATGCGTAACTGCTGTCTGCTTTAAATCAGGCATGTGCGATGGGGGACACCATGATAACCGTGGGAATGCATGCGGAGAAGACCCTCATCGTAGGGGAGGGAGATACGGCGAAATCCTGGGGGAGCGGCACCCTCCCCGTCCTCGCGACACCTAAGATGATCCTCATGGTGGAGGAGACCGCCATGGCGGCCATCTCCGGGGAGCTCCCGGAGGGGGACACCACCGTCGGGACCCTCGTCGACGTCAAGCACGTCTCGGCATCCCCGATCGGGAGCGAGGTCAGGTGCAGGGTCGAGGTCGTGGAGGTAGACAGGGCGAGGATAAGGTTCTCCGTATCCGTAACCGACGCCTCCGGGGACGTAGGGACCGGTTTCCACGAGAGGTTCGTCGTCCACTCCGATAAGTTCATGGCGAAGGCCGCGGCGAAACTCGGATGAGGCGGCCCCTCAAACCCTTTATGCCTTTTTTCCGTCCTTCACGACGTAGGAGATGACCGACAGGATCACCGCCAGGGCCGCGCACATCAGCGCCGTCGGCACGAAGCCGTCGATGAACGCCGCGGGGGACACCGCGGATATGTCTACCCCGTCGGAGCGGGAGAACGTCGTGAAGACCATGGCGGCGAGGGCTATGCCGATCGTACCGCCTACGAAGTAGGCCTCGTTCGTCAAGGAGGACGCCATGTCCCTGTCCTCTCCGGCGTGTTCCACGAGACGGGACGCCATCGGTCCGCCGGTGAAAGCCCATCCCAGTCCCTGAGGTATCATTATGGCGAAGAAGATCAGGTGGGTCATGTTCTCGGCGAATATCGCGTAAAGGAAGAAGGCCAGCGCCGTCAGCAGGCCCGCCGCCACGCAGAACATCCTCCTGCCCCTCCTGTCGGACCACTTGGCTATCGGCAGGCCGAACGCCGCGGTGACCAGGGAGGCCTCCAGGAGGAAGAGTCCGACCTCCAGGGAACTCATGTCGGTGCATATCCTGCCGTAGAAGGGGACGAGGTAGAGCATCCCCATGAACGACATGTTCAGCATCATCAGGCACAGGAATATCGCCGAGAAGTCCCAGCGGGCGAACATGCGCAGCTGAAGCAGCGGTTCCTCCCTGGTCCTCTCCCACTTCACGAAGGCCGCGAGCAGGATCAGGCAGGCGATGCCGGTGAGGGCGGACCAGGTTCTCATGTCGGAGTAGGACACCGTCTCCACCGCGAACGTCCCCAGAGCCACCGCCGAGAACAGCAGGACCACCCCCAGTCCGTCGATGCGGGGCCTTCCCCCCTTCTCGCTGGATTTCGGGATCGCCTTGAGCATCAGAGGTGCGGCGATGATGCCCAGAGGGAGGTTTATGAGGAATATCCAGTGCCAGGTGGTGTATTCCACGATTATCCCGCCGAGGGCCGGCCCCACGGCGAACCCGAGGGACGAACCGATCGTCACCACCGAGAGGCCGAACGCCAGTTTCGAGGCCGGCAGATGCTCCGTGCAGCACATGGGTCCGGCGGCTGCCATCATGGCAGCACCTACTGCCTGGACGGCCCTGGATGCAATCAGCATGCCGAACGACGTCGATAGGCCGCAGAACAGGGACCCGACGGTGAACACGGCGAGACCGATGGCCATGACCTTCCTGACACCGGTGTCGGAGGCTATCTTGGCGAACATGACCAGCGTCCCGGCCAGTATCATCATGTAGATGATGGAGACCCAGGAGCTGGTGGCGGTGTCCACTCCGAAACCGTCTCCTATGTCGGGAAGCGCGATGCCCACTATGCTCCCGTCGAGTCCGTCCATGAACGTGGCGAAGAATACGACTGCCAGCATCAGGACGGTATGTCTGCGGTCTAGGACGGTCTCCGGCATATTGAACCCACAGTTATCCCCCCGCGTATAATAAGTTTAACCAATCGCAGGGGCCAGCCGAGGAACGAGCAGATGCTCTGGGAAAGCCCCGTCTGGGACATGGCGGCGGGCACCATCAGGCAGGCCGCGAGGCATACCCTGGCCGCACCGAGCCGCTGGGGCAGGGTGCCGACCAGAGCCGAGACCACCAGTACCGCCGTCCCCCACGGGCCGGTGAGCAGGAGGACGAGCGCGAATATGAGTGCCAGTACGGCATTTCCGAGAGGTTCCGCGGGTACGGCGTCCAGCAGTCTGGACATGGCCTTGCCCGCCGCGATCGTCACGGCGTACCCCACGGCCGCCGCTACGGCTATGCTGAACAGTATGAGCACGAAGGAGTCCGAGCAGAACCCCGTCAGACCGTCCCCTATGATCTCCTTGACGGCGAGCGATGTCCCGGATCTCCCGCTTCCCGATACGGACAGCGTGACCACCGAGAACACGGCGGTGACGGTCCCTATGCTGGAGGTGAGCGATATGAACCTTGCTGGGTCTCTGTCCCTGGAGAACACGGAGGCCAGGGACGCGGCCGCGGTGGCCGTTATCCCGGGGAACCATCCGGCCATGCAGCCGGTCAGGACACCTTTGAGTCCGGGTCCCGGACCTACGGGGTCCCGTGCGATATCCACCTGTCTGGGTATGTTGGCCGAACCGGCTCTTTCGAGCAGGGGCGGTATGCCGAACAGTCCCGTCAGCAGGGGGAACAGCAGGGTACCCGTCCCCAGCGGGCCCGAGCTGGGTATGCCCATGTTCATGACGGCGAAGCCGAGTGCCCCCGATAACAGTGCCAGTATCAGGGAGGCCAGACGGTTCTCCGACCATATCACTATGGAGGCCAGGGTCACGGCGATGACTCCCAGGGTTATGCTGTCCAGGACGGCGGCGGCCCCCTGCAGCAGGATCCACTGCAGCGGTATGGCCAGTGCCAGTGAAGTCACGGCACCCACGGCGCTGCCTACCGCGGCCGCCCTGACCGCCGTCATGCCCTCGCCGGCGAGGAGAAGACGGTGGGCGGGGAGCACCGACAGGGCCTCGTCGGCGTCGGGTGCCCCTATGAACGCCGACGGTACGAAATCGACGAAGGAGTGGACGACGGATGCGGATACTATGCAGCACGATACCAGCGTCGGCACGTATTCGGCGGGCACGGGTCCGGACAGCATGCCGTCTATCGCCGGATAAGCCGCCGCCATCATGGCGGCCAGCGTGTTCACGTGTATCCCCGGTACGATCCCGGTGAAGCTGCCTATGGCCGCTCCCACGGCACCTGCGGAGAGGACCAGCACCAGTATGTCCGGGCCCATGCTCCGCCCACGGAGGGCCCGGTTAAAAACGCCCGGTACTGCAGTCAGCGCAGCGTGCAGCGCACTCTGCGGTCGGCGTCTACCGATACCTCCACCATCGTCTTTATCGCGATGCCGGTCTCCCTTCTGACTATCTCCGCACCGTTGGATTTGTCGACTGGCACTATGACATCCAAGATCTCCGCTCCCGCACGCTCCCTGAGGGCTCTGATCATGGAGATGAGGGTCCCTCCCGTACTGACGACGTCGTCTATCAGGACGACGCGCTCCCCCCTGCGAACGTCGTTTATGTTCATCACGGAGCTGGAGTATCCTGTGTGCTGTTCGACTGGGATCTCTCCGTCCAGACCGTAGGACTTCTTCCTGATGACGGCGTAGGGGATACCCAGTTCCAGGGACAGCGGGACCCCGAGAGGTATACCCATGGCCTCCGGCAGGAGGATCAGGTCGCAATCCAGGTTCCCCACGGATTTGATCCAGTCGAGGACCTCCCTGAGCATCTCGGGGTCCATACGGGGGACGCCGTCCGTGAGGGGATGGACGAAGTACGGGTACCCGTTCCTGTCCACCACCGGACACTTCTCGAAACTCTCCACCAGTCTGCGGTACATGCGGGCTCGAATCGTCCCGCACCGTTAAAAAGGTGTCCTGGGTCGCCGGCGATTTGCGTTCTTTTATTATAGGTTAAGCCAATCACGGGACCGATTAACATGGACTTGGAAGAGAAGATGGCCCTAGTGACCAGAAATGCGATGGAGCTTGTAAACGAGGACGAGCTCAGGGAGCTCCTGAAGACCAAGGAGCAGCCGCTCGCATATATCGGGTTCGAGCCGTCCGGCCTGGTCCACATGGGGTGGGCGCTGGTCACCGCCAAAATCAAGGATCTGTGCGATGCCGGATTCAAGGTCATAATCCTCTGGGCCGACTGGCACGCCTACATAAACGACAAGCTCGGCGGGGACCTGGACAACATCCAGGCATGTGCCAGATACATGGAGGAATGTTTCGTCGCCCTCGGCGTCCCCCGCGACAAGGTCGAGTTCAAGTTCGCCAGCGAGATGCTGGATGACATCGATTACTGGGAGAAGCTCATAAAGGTCGGCAAGGTCACCTCGCTTTCGAGGGTGAAGAGGGCCATGACCATCATGGGAAGGAAGGAGGACGAGGCAGAACTCGACTCCTCCAAGGTGGTGTACCCCCTCATGCAGGCCACCGACATGTTCCACATGGGCATCGACCTCGCCTACGCCGGCATCGACCAGAGGAGGGCCCACATGCTCGCCCGCGACGCAGCCGACAAGCTGGGATGGAAGAAGCCCATGGCCCTGCACACCCCGCTGCTCCCCGGACTGAAGGGGGGATCGAGGATGAACCCCGAGGGGGTGAAGGAGCTGCAGACGAAGAAGGTCTGCACCACCGAGGGCGAGGGCATCGAGGCGAAGACCCAGTGCATGATCGAGATGAAGATGTCCAAGTCCGATCCGACCAGCAGCATCAACATCCACGACGACCCGGAGTCCGTCAGGCAGAAGATCAAGAAGGCCTACTGTCCCCCCGAGGAGGACAAGGAGGACGAGAACCCGATGCTGATGATGGCCCGCTACGTCATCTTCCCCCGTTTCGGCAGCATCCACATCGAGCGTCCCGAGAAATACGGCGGGAACGTCGACTACCCGACGTACGAAGCCCTGACGGCCGATTACTTCGGAGGGAAGCTCAGCCCCGTGGACCTCAAGGAGGGCGTGATCGACGGTGTCAACAAGGTGCTGGCACCCGTCTCCGAATATTTCTCCGCCGCCCCTGAGAACTACGAGAAGATCAAAACGATAATGGAGAGCGTGAAGAAACTCCGCTGAACGGATACTTCCCGGGGCGGGATGCGCCCCGGTTTTTCACTCCCCGTCTTCCTCGGGGGTTTCGCCGGAACGGTCGGAAGCGTCCATCTGGCTCTTTATCTTCCTGAACTCGTCCATGGTCTTCATCATGCACATGTGGAGCATGGCCTCCGCATCGCCCACGCCGGTCATCCCGGCCGCTCCGCCGTGCCCTCCGCCGTCGGTATACGTCTCGTGGCTCAGGTCGCCCAGTATGGCATCCAGCTTTATCCCCCGGCGGACCATCTCCTGGGAGGCGCGTCCGCTCACGCGGAACTCCTTCTCCCTCTGGGACCCCACGAAAACGACGTCGGCCCCGGAGGCCATCAGGGCTCTGCAGGATGCGGCCTCGAAGCTGCTTCCGAAAGATACCGCCACTATCATATCGCCGACGCGGTCGAACTTCGACCTCCCCACGGCCTTCATCGCCGCCATGCGCTCGCTCATGCTGACCGGGGCGCGCGTGAGCTGGAGGGCCTCATCCATGGGGATCTGGCACTTCTCCAGGACATCGGCGAATTCGCGCAGGAGCCTGTAGTCCGCGAACTGGAAGTGGCCGCTGTCGGTCAGCATGCCGCCCGCGAGCGCCAGCCCCGTCTCCCTGTCCATGGCGATGCCCGCCTCTTCTATGATGTCCTTCACTATCTCGCAGCATGCCACGCGCGTCTCGTCGCAGCAGAAGTGCATGCCCTCCCATTTGCCTGTGGGTGCATGGTGGTCGATGACCACGCAGTCCGAGGGAAGCTCCAGACCGGGTTTCTGCAGCTGGTCGGGGGAGGACGTGTCGACTACCACGACCGTCTCGTAACCGGACAGGTCGCAATCCTCCAGTATGTGCATCCCTATCTTCTCCGCGACCATCTTCGCCACGCGGTCGATCCCGGCCGGCGCATAGATGTCGGCCGGGGGGAACGCCCGGGACAGGGCGTAGGCGGACCCCAGGGCGTCCATGTCCGCGTTGCCGTGGACCAGTATGACCTTCCTCCTGCCCTTCAGTATGTCGGCCACATCAGCTGTTCTCATGGTCTTCCTTCTTCATATTGAACAGTTTGTTCAGCTTCCTCATGAACTTCGTCTGCTCCAGACCGGTTATCAGTATGTCCGAGTTGTATATCTTGACGGTTATGAAGATCGTTATCGCATCGAAGATCAGCAGGTACGCCATACCTCCCAGTATGACACTCATGTCCCCGAGCATCAGGTTGTTCATGGCCATCATCGGATGGGAGAACGGTATCAGGAACATCAGGGCCTTACCCAGCGCAGGCAGGGCGCTCCAGCTCATGAACATGAACACGAACATGGGGATGATGGCCAGGAAGCTTATGGGCATGGTCATCTGCTGGGCCATCTTGTAGTTCTTGGTGAACGCTCCCAGTATCATGCATATCCCGAGCGCGCTGAATATGGCCAGGAAGAGGATGGCCATCAGGATGACCCAGTCGAGCATTCCGAGCGAGAGGCCGTAGTCGGACAGGTTGACGTCCGTCGACCCGACCGTCAGACCGGTCATGTAGAACATCATGCCTATCATGTAGGCCACCCCGTAGACGAGACCAACGATGGCGGCCGCGAGCAGTTTCCCGCTGATGATGGTCGTCCTCCTGATGGGCATGGTGAGGAGGGTCTCCAGGGTCTTGTTCTCCTTCTCGCTCCCCATCGAGGAGATGACCACGCTGCCCACCATGAGTATGACGATCATGACGACTATGGGGACCATGAGGCTCTGGCTCATCATGGAGCCGGATAGTGCGTACGGGGTGATGCCGGAGTAGACCGTACCGTTGACGCTGGTGTGGTTGCCGTCCCCTCCCCATGTGAGGGGCTGCAGTATGTAGGAACTGTCGCCGGAGATCGCCATGTCGGCGATCTTCTTGGATAGTATGCTGTTCATCGCCCCGACCAGGGACGTCCCGACCGAATCCGATGCGGAGCCGAACAGCCCCTCATCCTTGAAGATGAAGTAGGTGTCGATCCGGGTCTGTTCCGCGCCGCTCATGGTCTTTATGCCTGCGATGTTGGACGTTATGGCGTCGGGGACCGATATCACGTAGGAGAGACCCTTGCTCTCCATCGCCGCTATTATCCCGTCGTCATCGCCGCTGGCCACATCGAGATAATGTATGAACGAGGCCGCGGTCCCGCCGTCCGTACCGTAAAGGTATGCATAGGCGTCCTGTATGAGCAGTTTGATCTCGGCAGGGGTGTCAAGATATGCGTACGAGGCTGCTGGGTCTATGCCCGCTCCGGCATCGTAGACCACACCTATGTCGGCGGCGGCCGATGATTCCTCCACCTCTCCTCCGATGACGGTTCCCACGGACATCAGCAGGACCATCACCACTACGATGGAGACGATGGATCCCGGCGTGAGGAGTTCCTTCAGCTCCTTCTTCGTTATGTTTACCAGATGGTTCATTTCTTCACCGCCCTGACGAACACCTCTTCCAGATTGTTCGCATCATACTTCCGTTTGAGGTCGGCGGGGGTACCGTGCTCGACGATGTTCCCGTGGTTGATCATGGCCACGCGGCTGCACAGGCTCTCGACTTCGAACATGTTATGGCTCGATATGAGGGCGGTCACGCCGTTTTTGGCTATGTCGCGGACGATCTCCCTTATCTCGTAGGCGTTCATCACGTCGAGTCCCGACGTGATCTCGTCCATGACGGCGAGTTTCGGTTCCGGCATCATGGCCCTGGCTATCAGGAGCCTCCTCATCATCCCCTTGCTGTAGGTGCTGACCTTGGAGTCGATCCTGTCGCCCAGATTGGACATCCGTATGCCCTTCTCGACCATCTGGTGGTATTTCTCCCCGTCCGCGAAGAATGCGGCCATGAAACGTATGTACTGACGTCCGGTTAGGTCCTTGTACGCTCCGGAGTCCTCGGGAAGGTAGCTGATGATCTTCCTCACCTCTTCGGATTCCTTCATCACGTCATGTCCGCAGACGCTTATGCTCCCTTCCGTGATGTTCAGAAGCGTGCATATCATCCTCAGGGTTGTCGTCTTACCGGCACCGTTGGGTCCGATGAGTCCGAAAATCTCACCTTCCCTGACGGAGAAGCTGATTCCTTTGACCGCTTCGCGGTCTCCGTAAATCTTTTTTACGTCCTTCAGGACGAGTGCGTCTGCCATGATGGCCTAATATCGTATTGTTATAAAAATAATCGAGAAGGAGAATATATAGAATCCTTCTCGTTAAAATGTTTCAGTAATCCTCGTCCTCATCCTTGGCAGGTGCGGCTCTGGGTGCGGGTGCGTTTCCCATGGCCCTGTTGATGGCCTCTCCGAGGACCTCGTACTTCTCGCTGAGGTCCCTCTCCTGCCTTTCGAGGCTCTTGATCCTTATGCCCAGGGTCTCGAGGGATTCCTCCAGCTCGTCCTTCAGGGCGGCTTTGTCGGATACCTTGATCAGGAGCATCCCGACGTTCCTGTACACGTCTCCGTCGGCTTTGGCGAGCTCCTCCACGGTCCTCTGGAGCTCCCTCCTCTGGGATTCCATCTGGCTCTTCTGGGTCATGACGTTCTGGAGCTGCTGCTGCACCTGCTGGTACTGCGTTATCTGATTCTGGAGCTGGGGGCTGATTCCGTTCATTTTGAACCCTTCGTAATCCTGTCGATTTTCTCGGTGATCATTATGCATTCGAGATACGAGTTCAGGGCCGCCCTCATGGCGGACGTGTCGTCCGCCTCTATCCTTATGACGGCCCTTCCGTCTTCGAGACCTACGTCGGTATGCGTTCTCAGGAGGTCGCGCCGGGTTTCGGGCTCGATAGCCGACACGACCGTTCCGGCGTTGCCGGATTCGATTCTGAGTACCGCCGTTGGCATATCAGTCGGACTTCAGGACCTTCTTGACGTTAGGTCTTTCCTTAACGAAGATCCGGGATCCGCATTTGTCGCACTGCAGCCCGATGGGGGACATGTTCCTCACGGGCTCGTTGCATTTGGCGCATCTGTACATTCGGACCACCAGTCCGGATCACTGTTCGGCGGGAACGTCTGCGATCTCGGCGTTCCTGGCCGCCTTGGCTGCCACGATGGCGTCGGTGGTCTTCTTGGTCTTGGGGCTGTATGCGCCTGCCGCGAACTTGTTTCCGCAGTGCCTGCACTCCCAGATACCGGAGGACACCCTCTTGACGGCCATGTGGTGGCACTCGGGGCACTCGTGCTTGGCTTTCTGGTGGGCCTCGATGGACTTTACCCTGTTGCGGACGACGACTCCGTACCTTGCGCCGAACCTTCCGGCGGTTCCTGCTTTGGCTGTTCTTTTCGACATTTCAAATCACCCGATGATTTCTCTAATCTGTTTGCCTATCTCGACGGCTCTGTCAAGGCAGAGCGAGAGGTCACCGCGGGTGATCGATCCCTTTCCGCCTTTCTGCATGGCCCTGAAGTTCCCGTTGTTGTCGGTAGTGATTGTTAGGCGGGCCGTGGAGATTGCTTCCTCGTCGAAATTAGGGTCTACTATTAAATCATTGCCTATTTTGCACTCGGTCACGGATATGGGCAGGCAGGTGACGGGCATCGGCACATCGTCCATTTCGGTGACCTTGTCTCCCTCGACCTTGCTCTTCCCGTACTGCTTCCACGGGACGATCGCGGTCTTGAGGGCGCAGACGGCCGCCAGGTTCGATGCGTCGAACAGGTTGCCATCGTAATCGAGGGCGTAGATGTCGATGAAGACCATCCAGATCTCCTCGCCCTCCTTTATGCACAGCTGCTTCACGTCGATCATGCCGGACTCGCGGATGCCGCGGTCGACCACACGTGCCAGCTCGATGGCCTCCTCGCTCGGGGGTCCGGGCTCGAACGACTCGTGTGCCAGCGGTATGAGTTCCGCACCGGTGGTGAGGACCCCGTCCCCGGGGGCGTCCATGTAGGGTGCGCCGGGGATGACCTTCACTCCCGCGATGACGTCGGTGTTGCCGAGGCGGATCCTTGCGGAACCCTCCGCGGATTCGATGATCCCGGTCTCGACGGTGATCTTCCTGATCTCGTCCAGCTGCCTTCCGTCCTCCCTCCTGCCCTCGGCGAGGAGGTTCATGAGGTGGTCCCTCTTTATCTGCGATATGACGTAGTTACTCATCGGAATCACCCTCCTTCTTGGAGATCTCGGTGTAGCGCCTCCTCAGCGCGTCCTTCTGGATCTCGTTGACCTCGTGGGCGGCCTTGAACGCCATGTCGAGACCGTGCTCGAACTCCTCCCTGGTCATATTCCCGTCCATCTGGAGGAGGACGATCTCGTCGGTGGAGGGCACGATGGCCAGGGGCACGTCGGCCTGACCGTAGTTGTCCTCCTCCTTGTTGAGGTCCAGGAGGACGTTGCCGTCCGCTTTGCCGCAGGCGATGGCCGGCACGACGTCCCTCATGGGTATGCCCGCGTCGGCGAGGGCCACGGAGGCGGCGGTGAGACCGGCGCACCTGGTACCCGCGTTGGCCTGCAGGATCTCCACGTACACGTCGATGGAGGCGCGGGGGTACAGCTCGAGCTGCACCACGCTGCTGAGGGCCTCGGCGATCAGCTTGGATATCTCCACGGACCTCCTGTCCGTCCCGGGCCTCTTCCTGTCGTTGACGGAGTAGGCCTGCATGTTGTACTTGCACTGGATGATGGCCTTGGTCGGGTCCTGCAGGTGCCTGGGCCTGCACTCCCTGGGTCCGTAGACCGCGCAGAGGACCTTGTTCTTCCCGATCTCCAGGTAGCAGGAGCCGTCCGCGTTCTTCAGCACTCCCGCCTCTATGCGGATGGGTCTTTTCTCGTCGACCCTGCGGCCGTCTATCCTGATGCCTTCGTCGTTAACCAATACCATGTCTGTGTGTCCGCTCATTCGGATTCCTCCTCGTCGTCTCCTCCCTCGGACTGGGGGAGCTTCTTCTCTATGTACTCTCTGACCCTGTCCGTGAGATTGGCGGACCTGGCCTCCGCCTCGATTATCCTGACGGCCTCCGCCGCGACTTCCACGTTCTCGTCGTCGCCGTCTATCCATATCCTTCCGTTCTGACCGACGAATATGCGGCAGTCGGTCATGTTCTTAAGCATCTGGATCATCGATCCGCTCTTGCCGATGACCCTCGAGATCTTCGAATGCGCGATCTCGATCAGCTGCCCGCCCTCGATCTTCCTCAGACCGGAGTCCTTCATGGTGACGGATATCTTCTTCGCCTCGTCGACCATGAGCACCTTCAGGAGGACGACGTCCCCCACGGTCAGGAACCTCGAGGTGTCCCCGAACTCCACCTTCCACGGCACCTCGCTCACATGGAGGGGCGCGGGATACGGGGCGTTGATGTCCAGCATCCAGTTGGAAGGACCTACGTCCGTTATTATTCCGATAACGGTGTCACCCGTCACGGGCATGTAGCATCCGCCCATGGGGATGACTCCCACCGCGTCGCCCGTGTAGGTCTTGAGACCCATCATGAGGGCGCGGATCTTGCCGTCGGACTCGTATGCGTTCTCTCCGGTCCTGTACTCCTCGCTGTCGCCGAGCACATCTCCGGGGACCACGATCTCGCGCGTCCTTCTGGCGTTTCTTTTTTCCATAATATCACACTCTGAAACGTAAACTCAGGCACCCATGAGCTTGACAGACGCGCTGCCGTGGGTCCTGTTCTTCAATTTGTCGGTGAGCTCGGTTATGAGCCCCGCGGGGATCTCCATGGTGCCGATCCAAGTTCCGTCGGCGGTCCATTCCTCCCTGTCAATCAGGCCGTATCTGCTCATCTCCTCGATGCAGCGGCCGTAATCCTCCCCTTTGAGCTTTATCGCGATCCTGCTCTTCTCGAACCTTATGGGAAGCAGGGGGCGGAGGACCTTCATGGCCTCCTCGACCTCTCTGTCGAACGGTCTGAACGGGTCCACGTGGAACTTGCCCTCCTCGAGGGCTATCTCGATCCTCAGGGGAGGGTGGGGAAGTTTCGTCTGGGGGTTGATGGCGTTGGCGGCGATGTAGGTGATGATCTGCCGTCTCTTGGCCTCGAGCAGCTCCTTGCGCTGCTCGGCGGTCATCTGCACCTCCCCCTTCTCGATGATATGCTTCGCGATGGAGACGACGTCCTCCGTGCCGAAGACCTCCTTTATGAGGGATTCCGCCGGACGGGTGCCCTTCCTTGCATCCTTGAAGACGTCCTCCACCGCGAGGTATTTGCCCAGGTCGACCTCTTTGCCCTGCTTGAGCTGATCCATCGCAGCGGGATCCAGAAGTATCTCGAACCTCTCGCCGTGGCTCTCTAGCCTGGCCACGATCGCATCGTCGAGGTCTACCATGGGCCGTCACTCCTCGGTCTTGGGAGCGGCCTTGGGCTTCTTTTCCTTATCTTCGGACTTGGTGATGGCCTTGGCCTTCTCTTCCTTGGTGAGCCTTCTGAACTTCTCGTCGGTCCTGACCACGCCGATCTCGACGGAGTCGGGGCTGAGGCTCTCCTCTATCGCGGCCGCAAGCGCTCCGAGCGCGAGCTTGAGGGCGGCGTCGAAGGACATGTTGTCCTTGAAGTCCTTCTCGAAGATCTCCATGACCACGGGGCGTCCGGTCCCGATGCAGGAGGCCTTGTAGGCGACGAGGGCTCCCGAGGGGTCGGTCTCGAAGAGGTGGGTCCCGAGGTCGTCGGACCCGGCAACGAGGAGTGCGGTGCCGAAGGGCCTCGCTCCGCCGTACTGCGTGTAGTTCTGCTCGTAGTCGCAGACCTTCTTGGTCAGCATCTCCACGCCGATGTTCTCGCCGTAGTTGACCTTGTGGATCTGCGCCTCCTTCCTCGCCTGGTCGACGAGTATCCTCGCGTCGGCGACGAGACCGGAGGTGGCGCATCCGATGTAATCGTCAATGTCGTAGATCTTCTCGATGGATTCGGGTTCCACGAGTCTGCTGGACACCCTCTTGTCTACGACCAAGAGCACACCGTCCTTGAATTTCATTCCGATTGTCGTCGTTCCCTTCTTGACGGCTTCGCGGGCGTACTCCACCTGGAACAGCCTTCCGTCGGGGGAGAAAACAGTGATTCCCCGATCATATGCCATTTGTCCTGGTTGCATTGCGTATTCCTCTTAAGGCGAGGGAATGCACGGGCACTATATAATTACAATGACACGGGAGTCCGCGCATGTGTATCGGGGGACTCGGTGTTTGGCGGGGGGAGTCCCCCTGCGCGGAGGTCTCGGAGGGGCATTTTTCTTCAGAACGGGGTACTCGTCGCGCAGCGTACGCAGAGTGCCAGATGTCCTGACCGCATGTGCCTGCGGGTCGCATGCCCTGACCGCCTCCTCGCATCTGCCGACGTCGGACGGTCCGCAGCGGACGATCGCCATCCCTTCCGAGCACTGTATGACGTTGAACGTCCTGCCCCCCGGGATCCTGTCGACCATCTCCTGTTTCGTCATCTCCGGGGACGTGATGAATGCCACGTACCTGCGCCTTCCCCGTTTGGATTTGACGGTCATCATCCCGGCCGAAGCCGTACGGGGATTAAATTTTTGGCGTTCCGCCGGCCGCCGGAAACGCCATCCGTCCGACAAAAACAGTAGTTGTGGACAACCGTCTGGATGTTCGAAGGCGGAAAAACCCCCCGTATCGGAATCCCGTGTCCGCTGCCGGAAGGAGTTCCCTTTCATCCAATGGATGGGCAGTTTTGGTATCAGATGCATGTGCCAGATGCAAGGTTGTATTTTTTCCGACCATCCCATCATAGATAAACAATTCGATGTACGCCATCCCCGCCGGAAAATTTAGGCATATTTTTATTTGCATACGATTTAATAAAATCGTATACACTAATCATACCAAAAATAAAGTTGATTTGCTGTTTTAGGCAATACTGGTTTTTTGCAAAACACATCAATGCTGGCACATGATATATTCGGTTAACCTAAAAATTGTACAGCTAAAAATTAATTTGAATTTTTAAGGTCTAAGATAAAGTGAATTGTTATATTTAAACCTTATTTGATAAGGGTTTTAATAAGTCCTTGGCATTCTTATCCTCATTCCAACCAACAATTGGGAACGGAGGTAATGAATTGACAACCAAATCTGCACTAGTGATCGGCGGAGGAATCGCCGGAATCCAGGCTGCTCTGGACCTTGCAGACAGGAACATCCACGTCTACATGGTGGACAAACTCCCCACCATCGGCGGAACGATGTGCATGCTTGACAAGACTTTCCCGACCAACGATTGCTCGGCATGCATCCTGTCGCCCAAGATGGCCGACTGTGCCGGGCACCCGAACATCACCGTCCTTACCTATCATGAGGTTAAGGAGGTCATGGGAGAGGCCGGAAACTTCACCGTCAAGGTCCTGAAGAAGGCAAGGTACGTAGATCCCAAGTCCTGTACCGCCTGCGGTGACTGTGTCGCCAAGTGTCCCACCAGGGGAATCCCGAACGAGTTCGAGTACGGACTTTCCACCAGGAGGGCCATCTACATCCCCCACGCACAGGCAGTGCCCAGGGTTGCGCTCATCGACGCCTCCAAGTGTAAGATGCTCCTCGAGGGCAAGTGCGGAGTGTGCGCCAAGGTCTGCGGAAAGCAGGCCATCCACTACGACGACAAGGACGAGATCGTCGAGCTGAACGTCGGCTCCATCGTCGTCGCCGCCGGATTCAAGGCATGGGACCCCAAGAACGGATCCGAGTACGGATACGGAAAGTTCCCCAACGTGGTCACCGCTCTCGAGTACGAGAGGCTCGAGGGAGCCGCCGGACCGTTCGACGGACACATCCCGATACCCTCCACCATCGTGAAGGACAAGTTCGGAGTCCCCCAGAAGCACGCCGGCGAGGTCGGACCCAAGTCCGTCGCATGGATCCAGTGCTGCGGTTCCAGGTCCCAGAAGAAGGGCTGGAAGACCTACTGCTCCTCCGTCTGCTGCATGTACGCGACCAAGCAGGCCCAGATCACCAAGGAGCACGGAGATGTCGACGAGGACATATTCTTCATGGACATCAGGTCCTACGGTAAGGAGTTCGAGGCCTACATCAAGAGGGCCGAGGACGAGTACGGAATCCACATGCACAGGGGAGCCCGCGTCTCCAACATCGAGGAGGACCCCGAGACCCACAAGCTCACCGTCAACTTTACCGACAAGAACAACGACCCCTGCTCCAAGACCTTCGACATCGTCGTCCTGTCCGTCGGACTCGAGCCTCCCGAGGGAGCCGTCGAGCTGGCCAAGACCCTCGGCATCGAGCTGAACGAGTACGGGTTCGCCAAGACCACCGTCTTCAACCCCCTCGAGACCACCAGGCCCGGAGTCTTCGTCACCGGTGCCTTCGCCGCCCCCAAGGACATCCCGACCTCCGTCGCCGAGGCTTCCGGAGCCTCCGCAAAGGCCGGAGCGTTCATCGTCAACGACCCCGAGTTCGAGCCCTGCAAGCCCAAGGTGTACCCGCCCGAGAAGGACGTGGAGGGCAAGGAGCCCCGCGTCGGAGTATGGGTCTGCCACTGCGGTATCAACATCGGA
>DARY01000017.1 GCA_002503545.1 Candidatus Methanomethylophilus sp. UBA78 | reverse complement strand
TGGAACGAGAACTCGATCATGCAGTGCGTGCAGTCGGCCTCCGCCGTCACCATAATCGCGGACCGCATGCTCAAGGAGAGGATAACGGACACCGTCGGCAGGTTCAACATCATAAAGGTGAGGGAGAACCTGGTCGAAATCGTCGTGAAGTCCCCGGAGAAGATAGTCGACACCGCGGGGGTCATAGCGTACCTCATAACCAACCTGTCCGACGCGGGCATAAACATAGAGGAGACGGTCTCGTGCCACACCGACACCATATTCATCGTAAACGAGCCCGACATGATCAACGCCTACTCCGTGCTGACCAAGTGCATACAGTCCGCCGAGGAGACCATCGGCAAGAGCTGATCCCGGGGCGCGTCCGGCCGTTTTTTTCTCGGTCGGATGCGCCCATTCAAATACTAGTACGCTTACCCCCATCCATCAGGTCTTCTTTTCTGGAGGCCTTTTGAAGGTATCCAAAAATGACTTCTTTCGAAGACCTCGGGGTGTCCCCCGACATAGCAAGAGCGGCCGCCGAGATGGGCTGGACCGAGCCTACGCCCGTGCAGACGGAGGCCGTCCCAGCCGGATTGGGCGGGCGCGACATAATCGCGAAGGCGCAGACCGGCACCGGCAAGACCGGCGCCTACTCCATGATCGCGATGACCCGGGCCGGACCCGGGGCGAAGATCCCCTCGATCCTCATCATCACCCCCACCAGGGAGCTCGCCATGCAGGTGGATTCCGAGGTCAGGAGGCTGTCCAAGGTCTCCGGCCACAGCAGCGTCCCCGTGTACGGGGGAGCTGACATGCGCAGGCAGTCCGACGACATACGCAGGGGGGCCGACATCATCGTCGGCACCCCCGGCCGCCTCAGGGACATGTGCGAGAGGGGGATCCTCGTCCTCGACGGGGTCAGGGAGGTCGTCATAGACGAGGCCGACCGCATGATGGAGATGGGGTTCGAGGAGGACCTCGGCGCGGTGCTGGGACATGTGCCCCGGGAGAGGCACGCCATGATGTTCAGCGCCACCATGACGCGCGCCGTCGAGAGGCTGGAGAAGGACATGCTCAACGACCCGGCCGTCGTCGACGCCTCGGACGGCAACGCCGTCACCGGCCTCACCAAGCAGTACGTCGTCAAGTGCAGGAGGGAGGAGAAGAAGGAGGTGCTGAAGGCCATCCTCTCCCGGGGTACGCCCAAGGCCATCGTGTTCTGCGCCACCAAGGCGATGGTGGACGACCTCTTCCAGGACATGAGGGGGGACTCCAGGGTGGGCACCCTGCACGGGGACATGCCGCAGTCGCTGAGGGAGAGGGTCATCAGGAACTTCAGGGACAACAGGGTGCTGGTCCTGATAGCCACCGACGTCGCGGCCAGGGGCCTGGACATCGAGGACGTGGACCTCGTCGTCAACTACGACGCCCCCTCCAGGGCGGAGACCTATATCCACCGGATCGGAAGGACCGGACGCGCCGGGAGGGAGGGGATCTCCCTCACCCTGGCCACCAGGAGGGACATGGATTTCGTCCGCGACTACGAGAACGAGATGGACATGAGGGTCAGGTCGATCGAGGTGGAGGACATAGAGCCCTTCGAGACCGTCCACGAGCCGGTCAGGCGCGAGAGGAGGCCGATGAGGTCCGAGAGACCCAGACGCGCGGAGGCCCCGGAGAGGACGGCGAAGAGGTCCGACGCCAGGCCGCAGCGGGCCGGTGACCGCATGGTCGTGGAGGTCAACCTCGGGAAGGCCGACGGCGTCAACAGGACCCAGCTGGCGGACCTCGTGAGGAAGAGGGCCGGCCTCGGCGAGGGTGACGTCGGCAAGGTCGGCCTCGGGGCGTCCTCCTCCTTCATAGAGGTGCCGGCCGACGCGGCGGACTTCGTCATCGAGTCGGTGAACGGCAGCGTGCACGGAGGGAAGACCGTCGTGTGCGGATACGCCCCCGAGAAGCGCAGGTTCGAGGAGCAGAGGGCCCGACAAGGGTTTATGAACGCGCACGCCATGTCCCAGACGTCGTGAGACGGAGCGTTTTCAGATGGGTCTGTTCAGGAGGAAGCCCGGAGAGGAGGAGCCGAAGGCCGAGAAACCCGTCCTGAAGGAGGGCGACGGCTGGAGGGAGTGCGTCCGTTACGGCGACGCCATGTTCGACAGGGGCGAGATAGCCTATGCGGTCGGGATGTGGACCGAGGCCGTCGTGCGCTACGACGGCTCCGATGCTGCGTTCGGGAGGATGTGCCAGGGGGTGGCGGGACGCGTCGTGGACTGCTGCCTCAGGGAGGCGAGGAAGGGCTCGGTCTGCCCGACCAACCTCATAGCCAGGATAGAGTCGGAGCTGGAGGCCAGGCATCCGGGGATCGCCGCCGGGGGCAGCATGACCCAGAAGGTCTTCGACGGGCTGGTGTCGAAGCTCGGTTCCTGCGATACGGCCGAGCGCGCGGTGATGCTCTTCATG
Source organism: Candidatus Methanomethylophilus sp. UBA78 (assembly GCA_002503545.1). Lineage (GTDB taxonomy): Archaea > Thermoplasmatota > Thermoplasmata > Methanomassiliicoccales > Methanomethylophilaceae > Methanomethylophilus. Next base: position 753 of record DARY01000017.1, on the reverse strand, counting down.
GACGCCTGCTTCTGCCAGATCGGGTACATGGGGAACGTCCCGGACATACGCGAGGTGCCGGTCAGATGCGGGGACGTCATCCGCGCATCAGCGGAGGCCGACGCGGCCGTGGACCTGCTGGCGGACCTCCGGGACAGGACCGGCATGAACCCCCGCGCCGCCCACCGTTCCGTGCTCCTTTTCAGGGAGTACTTCTCGGACCTGAGGAACGGGGTGGAGATCGCCCTCGGGGGGAAGACGCAGGCGGAGATCGACGCGGCCGTCGCCTACTGGGAGGGGAACCGCCGGGAGCGGACCGAGCATCTCGCGAGGGGTCTGGAGGAGAAGAGCCAGTACGCGTCGGCGACGGTCTTCGGCAGGAAGCAGCACTCGCGTGCCTGCTACATCGAGATCGCCGAGTTCATCGAGGAGTACTTTGCCGCGGGGTCCTGAGCGGGGGTCCTTCGCAAAGATACAAATAATGCACCGCGGTACGCGGGTCAAGAGGCGCATATCGATGGCTATGAGCAAGAAACAGCTCGCCAGGAAGGCCAAGGCCAAGAAGGCCGAGGAGGAGAAGCTCTCCTCCGCGGCCAGCTCCGGCGACGAAGCCGCCAAGGCCAGGCTCGAGAGGATGCAGAAGAAGAAAAAGTGAAACCGTTCACGGGACCCCCGGTCCCGGCATCCGCCCGGCGGATCCGGTCCGCCCTCCGGATCATTATACAAAAGTCTATATATCTCCTCATCAGGTACTCTGTTCGATAATTATTGAAC
>DARY01000012.1 GCA_002503545.1 Candidatus Methanomethylophilus sp. UBA78 | reverse complement strand
GGCCGAGCCGAGGATGTGGCCCGCGTTGTGGAAGGTCAGCCTCACGTCGGGGGCGATGTCGGTGGTGGCGCCGTACTTCAGGGGGATGGTGTGGAGGATCTCCTTCCTGACGTCCTTGGCGTCGTAGAGGTTCTTCTTCGCCTCCCCGTAGGCCAGCTTTATGTTGTCGAGCTGCAGCAGGGCCATGAGGTCCCTGGTGGGCTCGGTGCAGTAGACCGGTCCCTCGTACCCGTACTTGAAGAGGGCGGGCAGGGTGCCGCAGTGGTCGAGGTGGGCGTGGGTTATGACGACGGCGTCGATGTCCGTTATCGGGTTCGCCTCGGGGATGGCGAAGTAGGGGGTCGCGTCCGACCCGGGGTCGAGCCCGCAGTCGATGAGGATCTTGCTGTTCCTGGTGGTGAGGAGGGAAGCCGACCTCCCGACCTGCCTGAAACCCCCCATGGTGGTGACCCTGACCCACTGCTCCCCCTCGATCACGGGGCGCACGAGGTTCCTGGCGACCTTCTTGAGCATGGCGGAGCGCTCGTCCTTGCTGTACCTGATGTACCCCCTGACGTCCGATATGGTCTTGGAAGGTATCGGAGGGGACCTCATGACCTTGATGTTCCATCCGGACTCCTTCTTGAGGGAGGAGAGGACGTCCTGGTCGTTGATGGCGCCGGGGTTGATGGCCTCCACGAAGACCTGCCCCGTGTCGGGCTGGAAGTTTATGTCCGTGACCTCGGCCGATTCGGGGATCATGGAGCGGATCTTCTTCTCCACCTTGTCGGAGTCCTCGAGGGTGGAGGGGTCGGGCCTGATGTCGACCCTCCTCCTAACGTTCATGGCCATGTTCTTGGCCACGTCAGTGTTGTCGGAGAACTCGTCGTAGTTCCTTACGTATATCGCCACGATGGGTCCTTCGAACTCTATGGCGGAGATGTCCATGTTGGAAGGGGCCAGTCCTTTGACCTGCTCCCTCAGGCTGTCGAATAGTCTGTCTGGATTCATTTTAATCGGCTTCTTTGGAAATTGTGTCGAAAATTGAAAGGGAAGGGGTTTGGGTGCGGAAGGAGGGTGCTCAGTTGGGGTATCTGAACCCGAGCTCCTCGCAGCGCGCCTTTATGTCCTCCTGGGGGACCCACTCGTAGCCCTTGGGCCCGATGTAGAGTATCATCATGCCGTCGCCGGTGTAGTTGTCCCTGCGCCTGGCCGCGTTGAGGCCGGCGATGGCGACGTCTATGGCCTCCTTCTTGGTCATGTCGGGCTTGTACAGGGTCTCCAGGGCACCGTAGGCGGTTATGGAACCGGATCCGGAGGAGGTGTAGTTGTCCTCTATGACCCCTCCCGCCCCGTCGACGCTGAAGACGTGGCCGCCGGTGCGGTCGTAGCCGGCGAGTATGGGCCCGAGGTAGAATCCCTGGCGGATGACGGACCCCATGAGGGTGGCCGCCGTCTGGACGGACATCTGGGCTCCCTTCTGCATGGTGTATATGGAGATCTGGCTCTCCATGTACCTCACCATGAGCTGGGCGTCGCCAACGAGTCCGGAGATGGTCATCCCCAGGTTGTCGGCGAGGGGGTAGACCTTCTGAACGTGGCTGTTGGCGATGAGGTTGCCCATGGTCGCCCTCTGATCGGCGGCGAGGATCACCCCGTCCTTGATCTTCATCCCGATGGTGGTTGTTCCCGTCTTGACAACATTATCAGATTCAGCGTTAGCGTTCATTCTTTTTACCTTCATTTGATAAATGACCGAAAAGAACACCGGGCGTTCTAGCTCGGGCGTTATGCTTGAGAGTAATTATGTTCTTCTAATTAAGGTTTAAGGTGCCGTCCAGGTGTTTGCCCTCCCGGACACATACAATGATAGGTCGGGAGAGGGGTTCCCCCGCCGTGCGCGAGGGTCCCGCGGACCCTCCGTTCCGGCGTTGTCCAGGACGCCGGACCCTCGGCCGCGGACCGCCTGAAATGTGCCAGACGGACGGTTTCCCCCCAATATGGATGGTTGCATAATCCAACATATTCCGCGTTATGAATGCCACCTTATTTATGGCTCGAAAGTATGCCCTCCTCGTCAGGGAATTCCATGGAAATAGAGCAGTGGTTAGGCGCGGACAACAAACTCGGAATTGACATTTGGAACAAGAAATACTGCTACAACGGAGAGACCTTCGACCAGTGGCTCGACAGGGTCACGGACGGCGACGCGGCCGTAAAGGAGCTTATCGAACAGCAGAAGTTCCTGTACGGCGGCAGGATCCTCGCCAACAGGGGCCTCCAGAAGACGGGGCTCAAGGTCACCTTCTCCAACTGCTACGTGGTGGAGCCCCCCGAGGATTCCATAGAATCCATCTTCGAATGTGCCAGCAAGGCCGCCAGGACCTTCAGCTACGGCGGCGGGGTCGGCATAGACCTCTCCAAGCTGGCACCCCGCGGCGCCAGGATAAACAACACCGCCTCCGAGACCTCGGGCGCGGTCTCCTTCACCGACCTCTACTCCATGGTCACCGGTCTGATCGGACAGCACGGCAGGCGCGGCGCCCTCATGCTGACACTGTCCTGCGAGCACCCGGACCTGGAGGAGTTCATGGCCGTCAAGACCGACGTCGACAGGGTCACCAAGGCCAACATGTCCATCCGCGTCACCGACAAGTTCATGGAGTGCGTCCGCGACCACAAGACCTTCGTGCAGACGTTCGTGCGCCCCGAGACCAACGACACCGTCACCAAGAACCTCGACGCCTACGGCTTCTTCAAGAAGCTCTGCTACGCCAACTGGGACTACGGGGAGCCCGGCTGCCTCTACTGGGACAGGATAAGCAAGTGGAACCTCCTCTCCGAGTTCCCGGACTACGAGTACGCCGGTACCAACCCCTGCGCCGAGGAGCCCCTCCCCGCCGGAGGCAGCTGCCTGCTCGGGAGCATAAACCTCGCCGCCTTCGTGAAGGACGGGGTGTTCGACGAGGCCGACTTCAGGAAATCCGTCAGGATCTGCGTCAGGGCGCTCAACGACGTCCTCGACGAGGGGCTCCCCCTCCACCCCCTGCAGGAGCAGAGGGAGTCCGTGACCAACTGGAGGCAGATCGGCCTGGGCATAATGGGCCTCGCCGACATGCTGATCAAGATGGAACTCGTCTACGGCACCAGGGAGGCCATGGACTTCTGCCACAAGCTCGGTTTCATCATGGCCGACACCGCGATCAACGAGTCCGCCGTACTGGCCAAGGAGAAGGGCAAGTTCCCCAAGTGCGTCATCGAGCAGGTCCTCGCCTCGCCGTTCTTCCGCGAGAACACGTCGGAGGAGACCAGGGAGCTCGTCAGGCAGTACGGCATCCGCAACTCCCAGCTGCTGACCATCGCTCCGACCGGGACGCTCTCCACCATGATCGGCATCTCCGGCGGCATCGAGCCCATATTCGCGACCCATTTCGAGAGGAGGACCACCTCCCTCTCCGACCACGACGAGTTCTACGTGGTCTACCCGCCCGTCGTCAGGGACTACATCGAGAAGCACCACCTCAAGGACGACAGCCAGCTGCCGGCGTGGTTCGTGACCGCGCAGAACCTGGATTACAAGCAGCGCCTGAACCTCCAGGGGACCTGGCAGATGCACATAGACGCGAGCATCAGCTCCACCGTCAACCTGCCCAAGGAGTTCCCCGAGGAGGAGGTCTACGGGCTGTACATCTACGCCTGGCAGATAGGGTGCAAGGGCGTGACCGTCTTCAGGGACGGCTGCAAGCGCCTCAGCATCCTCACCCCCAAGGAGAAGGAGGAGAAGAAGAAGCAGGAGGCGGAGAAGAAGGAGGAGGCCGTGGAGAAGGCCATCGCCCCCAACAGGGGGGTCGTCAGGACCGTCGCCGACAACGTCGTCGGCAAGAAGAGGAAGCTGATGACCGGCTGCGGCAGCCTGCACTGCACCGCCTTCTTCGACCCTAAGACGGGGGACCTGATGGAGGTCTACCTGAACAAGGGTTCGACCGGAGGCTGCAACAACTTCATGATCGGCCTGTCGAGGATGATCTCCCTCGCCGCCCGGAGCGGATGCGACGTCAACTCCATCGTCGACCAGCTCCACTCCTGCGGTTCCTGCCCCTCCTTCGTGGTCAGGACCTTCACCAAGAAGGACACCAGCAAGGGGTCCTGCTGCCCCATGGCTGTCGGATGGGCCATCGCGGACATGCACGAGGAGATGAAGAGGCAGGTGGCGGCGGGAGGTTCCTCCCTGGTCGCCCCCGCCGCCGAGCCGGCTCCCAAGAACAAGATCCTCAACCCCTGCCCCAAGTGCGGGGACGAGCTCACGTTCCAGGGCGGATGCAACATCTGCAAGTCCTGCGGATGGACCAAGTGCGAGTGAGCAGGTCCGCCGCGACATTATAATCGGAAATCGGTGTAGGTCTACACCGATTTCCGAAAACCATGTTCGGCCGTTAAGGAGCCGTACCTTCGTGAAGAGCGGTTCGGGGACGGTTATCGCAGGGTCTGGTGAAAACCCGCATTTTGATACCTGTGCGGATCGGGCACAATCTATCCAAACCCGTGGGCAACCCTCTAACGCAGTCCGTCTGACAGGGAATCGAGACTCATTGCAATATGCCGGATGGGCCGACCCGTCCCTCGAATACGGGTGCGGGAGCCCGACGCTTCGTCATTCCCCGAGCAGGAAGTCCGTGATGCCCAGTTCCCTTATGCCGTCCCTCGTGACCGTATCCCCCGAACGGTCCATCAGTATGACGGTCTTGGGGTTGTTGTCCCTTATGGCTCTCAGCGGGGCAAGTTCCCTGGCCTCCGTATCGTCGTCGTAATATCCCAGACAGACCTGCCAATAGGCCCTCCTGCCGTTCCTTTCGGTGACGAAGTCCACCTCCCTGGAGTCCCACTTGCCGACGGTTATGCCGTAGCCCCTGCGCCTGAGCTCGAGGTAGACGATGTTCTCCAGCACCCTGCCCCTGTCCTTGCTGGCCATCCCCACGGTGTTGTTGCGGAGCCCCTGGTCCACGGCGTAGTACTTCGGGGCGGGGCTGAGGGCGGTCGACTTCAGGTCGTACCTGTCCGCACGGTAGAACATGCATGCGTCCTGCGCCACCGCCAGATATCTCTCGACGGTGCGCTGGTTCATGTGCAGCTCCCTCGCCATCCTGGTGGATTCTATGGGATTGCCGATGTTGAGCATCAGGTAGGCGACCATCTTGCCCAGTTCCTCGGGTTTCCTGACCTTCCCGCGGGAGACCATGTCCCTGAAGACGATGGAGGAGTACAGGTCTTCCAGCATCGCCGATACCGCATGTTCCCCCATCGCCGGATCTATGCCGGGGAATCCTCCGGACTCGAAGTATTCCTTGAACACGTCCTCCGGACCTCTGCCGTTGCCCCTCAGCTCGGTGTACTCCCTGAATGACAGGGGGAGCATCCTCACCTCCACGTAGCGCCCCGTGAGGTAGGTGGCGAGGTCGGTGGAGAGCAGATGCGCGTTCGAACCCGTGATGTAGATGTCGGCCTCGGTGTCGACCATCAGAGCGTTGACGGTCCTCTCCCAGTCCTTCACCCTCTGTATCTCGTCGAGGAAGAGGTAGAAACGTCCCTTCCTCGGTACACGGTCCTTCAGGTAGGCGTTGAGGTCGGTATGGTCCCCGATGCCGTCGTATTCGGAGGATTCCATATTCATCAGCAGCATCTCGTCCTCCGATACCCCTTCCTTCCTCAGCCTGTCCATGAATTGCAGGAGCAGTGTGGATTTCCCGCATCTCCTGACCCCCGTGAGTACCTTGATGTGGTTCCTGTCGCCGCGGAATGTTTCCAGTTCGGACATGTACTCCGGACGTTCTATCATCCTGCCCATAGTGCAACATCGTCGGATATGTATTAAAATTATAGTATTATAATACAATTTTATAAGGAAATTATCATGAAAATTGTATTACGATATCATGGATTGCGACACAGACCCCATCATCCCTTTCGCCGCACCCCCGCCTGCGCATGCCGCTCGAGGGATGCGCCTCCCGCGGAACCGGCCGTTCTCCTCCCGGGGCGGTCAGTCCTCGAAGTACTTCGTCTCCTGGACGGCGATGTCGCCGGGACCGAATCCTATGACGCGGCCGGGGCAGAACACCTCGAGGACAGTCGCCCCCTCCGAGGTGATAGCGTATTTTTTGGAACGGGGGACCTTCTCGATCCACCCCCTGTCCTCCCAACCCCTCACGTAGATGCGGTAGTATTGGACCGCCTCCCCCCTCTGCCTGCTCAGGTACTCGAGCTGTTTGGACCTGGGACACGCGTAGCCCCGGTCGGCGCGCTCGAGTTCGACGGACGTCCCCTTCACGGCGGCCCCCCTCTCCAGGGGGCCTTTGGCCAGCCAGACGTTCTGCAGTATCAGGTTCCTTATGACGACCGTGTTGGAGTTCCTGAGGTCGCTGCCGCTTATGACGGAATAGATCCTGAAGGCCCTGAGGAGGTTCTCATCGGGGCGTTCGATGGGGAACTTCTCCACGGGGTAGGTCCTGCCTATGGCCGAGCAGCTCCCCACCAGCTTCCCGTCCTTCGTGGCGTTCCTCCTCAGCTGGTCGTAGTCGATCACCCTGTCGTCGTGGCCCTTGCTCGCCGTGAAGATCTCCACCTCCCTGTACATCATGGAGCAGATCGCCGCGGCGGCCGAGTACTCGGGCGTCCCCCCGGAGAGGTTGACGTAGACCATCGACCCCTTCTGGACCACCTCCTCGAACAGGATCTCGTAGACCTCGCCCATCATGCGGCGGAAGATGTACGTCTCCGCATCGGAGTGCTCGACCACCTCCACCCCGGCGTCCGCGAGCCGGCGGGACGTCTCGTCGTAGAAACTCTGGTAGAATTCGGCACGGTCGTTCTTCTCCGCACCGCGTTTCACGTAGTGGATGAGGTGGATGCGGTCCACGTTGTTGTCCAGCGCCGGCTGGACGATGAGGGTGACCTCTCCGACCACGCATGCGACCATGACCTTGTCCCTGGTAAGACCGTTGCCCATGGATGCATATCGCCGGTATTGCATATATTAATTTTATTTCATTTATTACTTTTATTACATTTAAAAGTAATATAAATAGACAGCAACCGTATGGCATGCCATTGATAGACGGGGTGATTCCGATGGAACAACCGAGGAAAGCCGGGATATACATAGATATAAGCAACTTCGAGAAGAGTTTGGAGTACTACAACAACATGGGGCTGTCGTTCGATTACTCGCGGCTGATAAGGAGCCTCTCCGAGGGTCACGCCCTCGCCGTCCTCCGCGGTTACGACGGCTACGTGAGGAGCGAATCCGAACGCACGGGGATCCAGACGGAACTGGAGAACGTCGGCGTAAAACTGGAACTGTTCAGGTGCCAGTCCGAGGGCGACGGCACCGGGGCGTACTCCTGCCGCCAGAAGGAGGTGGATACCGCCATCACCACCGATGTGTCGTGGGACCTCGCCCGCGGGGTGGTCGACGTCGCCTTCATCGTCTCCGGCGACCGCGACATGTGCCCCGCCTACAGGAGGGCGAAGAGGGAGGGATGCGACGTCAGGATCGTCGCCCTGCGCTCCAACATCAACGACAGCTACTGCTATTCCATGGACGACTGCGTCTTCGCGGACGACCTCGAGGTCTTCCTGGTCTGCGGCGGGACCGAGGAGGGGACCGCCGCCAACACGGCTTCGTTCTCCGTCACGGAGGGGGTGACCGCGGTTGAGTAAGCGCTCCGACCTCTACATGTGCCGCGATGCGGCCGAGAGAGGCAGGCGCAGGGCCGCCGGGGGGAAGAAGGACGGCGGGGAGGAGACGGAGGAGGTCCCGCAGGTCCTCCTCGGCGCCCCCATGGAGCTCACCGTCGTCCGCGACGGCGTGCACGGCTTCCTGGTCGGAGTGAGCGGGAACGAGAGGTACAGACTGCTCGACGGCCCGGCGGAGGCGGGGGAGGTCTGGAAGTGCCAGATCCTGCCCGCCGGCCGCGGCATGATGCCCGAAGCCTACCCCATATCCCGCGAGGGGAGGTCCGCGGCCGCCGCGGTGAGCCCCGGGCCCGTCAGGGAGAAGGGCCGGACCGGGAGGAAGACCGCGGCCCCCGTAAGGGAGCGGGAGGATTCCGAACTCGGGAGGAAGCTCTCCGACAAGACCGCCAAACTCAACGCCGCCAACCTCAGGATCGGGAGGATGCAGAGGCAGATCAACGGCCTGGAGAAGCTCAGGGAGGAGAACAGGCAGAAGGACAGCGCCATCCGCAGCCTCAAAACCCAGGTGCAGCAGCTCGAAACCAAGCTGAAACCCCGGAACATGGAGGGCATCATCGCCGAAAGGGACGGCCTCAGAGCCAAGGTGGAGGACCAGGAGGAGGAGATCAGGAGACTCAGGGACATCCTCTCCCTGTACAGCACCGGCGTAAGGCGCAGTGCGGTCACGACCTACCTCACGGGGGCCACCAGCATACACTGCAACCTACTGGAGGATAAGGGGTACCGGGTGTACTTCAGCCCCGGGAGGAAGACCCTCAGGTTCGTCCCCGATGTGAACGGGACGTTCGGACGCGACGGCAGGGACGTCGTCATACCGGCCATCCGCCAGTTCACGGACTTCGAGAAGATCAGGTCCCTGGAAGCCAGGAAGGAGGAGGGAGAGGTGGTGGTCAGTCTTGTCTGAGAAGCGGGTACGGGACGCCGGGTCCGATTCCGCGGGACGGAATGTGATCGGATTCAGATTCAGATCCCGGAGATTTGTTTTTTTGAGCCCTTTCAAGACCGGTATAGACTGCGGTGAGACGGATCGGGATGCATGCTCCGCAATCGCAAAGGCACTGGACAGCCGTTACGGGAAAATAAAATACAGTACGAAGGCACTCATCGTCTGTTATTTCGTGAGAGATAATTTCATATATTCGATGGATAGGCGGGAGGAAGACGAATTCAGAACCATCCCCCCTCGCAGAATGGTCGTAACGAGGCGCGGGGTATGCAAGGACTTCTGCATACTGGCCGCCTGTATATTGAAATGCTGGATGGTGGACGTCGAGTTGGCTACATTCGCATGCGTCGGGTCCGATGATTACCACATGATGTACAAGGTCGGGATGATGTATTACGACCCTACGTCAGGCGCAGTTTTTGATCAATACCCCGACTGTTATGACCTGAAGGAGTTGGTCTCGGCGGATCGGCGCATCCCTTACTTGAATCCCCTGTGGTATAGCAGGAAGACCTGACCGACGGCGGTCGTAGGGGTCCTGCCGCAATCCAGTTCTACTTATCCGGCCGCCGGCGGGGATTCACCGGAACATGTTCCCCAGGGATATCAGTTCGATGCCATCCGCTTCGGCACGCATCTCCGCCGCCTTTGTGTATCCTGATTTCGAGAACAGGGCGTATGTCTTGGTCAGACCCTTCGGATTCACCGCCTTCGATTTGTCCAGGAGCCCATCTATGAGGTCCGCGTCGGTCGGTTCGTTGCGGTACTTGCATTCGGCCAGCAGCATCCTTTTCCCATCGGATGCCACAAGATCTATCTCCTCGGGACCGGACCACCATCTCCCGGCCTCCGAATACCCGTGTTTCAGAACATATTCGCGGCAGATGTCCTCGAACACGTGACCGAGGTACCGACTTAGATCGGCATCCATGTGTTCCCAGGCCGCATCCACCTCGTGTTCTGACATCTCCCCGCGGGCGGGGTAGACGAACCTGAAGTAGGAGGCCAGCAGCCTGTCCTTGATCACGTAATGGATGTCCTTCGTCCTGCCTCTGCCGAACGGCTCGTCCTTGCCGACGAATCCCAACAGTGCCAGTCTGCCGAGTGTGTGCGATGCCATGTCCGTTCCCATACCGAGCATCTGCCCTATCTCCGAAGGTGTCCTGCGGCCCTTAGATATCGCATGGATTACGGAGTAGTAAGTGGCGGGTTTTCTGAATTCGGTCAGGAACATGAGTTCGGGTTCCCCCGCGATCACGCTGACCGGGTTGAGGTAGCTGTCGCGTATGTTGTCCTCGAGGGTTTTCTTCGGATCGAACTGTTCCAGATAATACGGGATCCCTCCGACCAATCCGTAGATGGCGACGGCATCGAAGATGCTGAATCCTTCGAGCATCCTGCGGGAAGTCTCGAAATCGAACGGGCGGAGGCGTATCTGCCCGGTACGTCTGCCGTACAGAGGACTCTTCTTACCCATAACCTCGGATTCCATGATGCTCATGGAGGAACCGCAGAGGATGAGGAAGAGCTTCGAAGTCCCCCTGACGGATTCGATGAAGTTGTTGATCAGTCCCCCGTTGTGCTTGGCATCCTCCACGAGGTTGGGGTATTCGTCGATCACCACCACCAGTCTTTCCCCGTTGGACTTCTCCTCCGCCCTCCAGAGTATGCGGTCCAGCCGCAGGGGTTCCGTATCTCCGGAAACGAGTTCGTTGAACATGGACAGGTTGATGTTCTCGTTTCCCGGAACCGCTTTGAACATAACGGCTTTTTTGTCTTTGATGAATTCCTCGATAAGCCGGGTTTTGCCCACGCGGCGCCTCCCGGTGATCGGAATGAATTGAAACCGGTCTTCCTTGTAAAGACTGTTGAGTACCTTGAGTTCGAAATCCCTGCCAACGAACATGATGTATGTCACTGTTTGCGATTATTTATAGATACTGAATTACGATTCAGTGAAA
>DARY01000013.1:24898-25728 GCA_002503545.1 Candidatus Methanomethylophilus sp. UBA78 | reverse complement strand
GTCGTTACCAGGCACGCCAAGGGAACCCTCATACCCGCAGTCACCGCAGGAAACTGCCTTGACGCTGGAACCCAGACCTTCTCTGCAGAGGCCACTTCCGGACTCTTCAAGGATGTCTTCGGAGGAATGCCCGAGTTCAACACTCCGATGCAGTTCGTCGGAGCCGAGGCGAAGAAGATTAAGAACAAACTCTGAGTAGATTGAGGTCTGTAAAATGCCCAAGCCACCAGCCGATTATGCCAACGTCCCTCTTCCCGAGGTACGCATAATGACTAACAGATTGTTGAGCGCCGAGTCCACCGAGGCCGTGCTCAACGCGATTGACAAGATCGAGCACATCAGACAGGTAAACATGTCGGGCGAGAGCCTTCCGGCCAACATAAACAGCGGTCCAGCGAAAGGTATCCCCAACCGGCATTCGGAGCGCCGCATCATACACGTCGACGGACGTGAGGTCGAGCTCCACTGCCTCGTCGGTGCGTTCTACATCGAGCTGGAGGTCGACGATTCCGAAATGCTCGATTCCGTGGTTGGGAAGATCAAGGAGGCCTGCGACGCCCACATCGCCGACGGCTACAGCCTTGAGATCGGAAGATATTCCAAGTACAGACCTACACTCAATGATTATAGGAGTGCATAATTATGTCAAAATACAAGAGACAGTTCTACCCCGGTGAGTCCGTACCCGCCAAGAACAGGCGCAGATACATGGACCCCAAAGTGAAGCTGAAGAAACTCCGCGACGTCCCCATGGAGGGAATCGTCATGATCATGGGCCACAGGGCCCCCGGAGAGGCTTACAAGAGCATCCACCCCCCGATCGAGGAGGG
>DARY01000013.1:24668-24855 GCA_002503545.1 Candidatus Methanomethylophilus sp. UBA78 | reverse complement strand
GTTCACCGACTCCGTCTACTTCGCGCCCATCTCCCCTTACCAGAGGGCATGGATGTACATGTCCAGGGAGAGGGGAATCGACACCGGAACCCTTTCCGGAAGGCAGATCATCGAGGTTCGCGAGAGAGACCTCGAGAGGATCGCCAAGGACCTCGTGGACAATGAGACCTTCGACCCCGCCCTCACC
>DARY01000013.1:0-24660 GCA_002503545.1 Candidatus Methanomethylophilus sp. UBA78 | reverse complement strand
ATGTTCGACGCATGGCAGAGGTACATCTGGGACGACCAGAAGAAGGAAGTTGTGTATGTGAAAGACCAGGTTGCGCTGCCTCTCGACAAGAAGATCTCCGTCGGGAAGCCCGCATCCATGTCCGACCTCAAGAAGAGGACCACCATCTTCAGAGCAGACGGTGTCGACATGAGGGACGACAAAGAGGTAACCGGCTTCTACATCAGGATCCACAAGCTCAGGACCCTCGGTGGATACAGGCCGTTCGACGTAAAGGGTGAGTGAAATGGCAGGAAAAGCTAACGAGAAGCTCTTCTTGGAAGCATGCAAGAAGAAATTCAAGGAAGATCCCCAGAGCATGGAGACCAAGTACTACTGCTACGGCGGATGGAAACAGTCCAAGAGCAAGGTGGAGTTCCAGAAGGAGGCTATGGAAATCGCTAAGAAGCGTGGCTTCCCCATGATGAACGAGGACATCGGAGTGCCCCTCGGACAGAGGTCCTGGATGCCCTACCAGCTGTCCCACACCGACATCTTCGTAGAGCCCGATGACCTCCACTGCATCAACAACCCCGCCATCCAGCAGGCTTGGGACGACATCAGGAGGACCGTGCTCGTCGGACTCGACTCCCCCCACAACACCATCGAGAGAAGGCTTGGAAAGGAAGTCACCCCCGAGACCATCAACGCGTACCTCGAGACCGTCAACCACACCATGCCCGGAGGAGCAGTCGTTCAGGAGCACATGGCCGAGTGCAACCCCGCCCTCGTCTACGACTCCTACGTCAAGGTGTTCTCCGGAAACGATGAGCTGATCGACGAGCTGGACCCCAGATTCGTCATCGACATCAACAAGAACTTCCCCAAGGAGCAGGCCGAGAAGCTGAAGGCGTCCATCGGAAAGACCCTCATGCAGGCCGTCCGCGTCCCGACCATGGTCGGCCGCCTCATGGATGGAGCAACCGTCTCCAGGCACGCAGCTATGCAGATCTCCATGGCTTTCATCTCCTCCTACAAGCTCGCGGCAGGAGAGGCAGCCATCGCAGACTTCGCATACTCCGCGAAGCACATGTCCATCAACATGGGATCCATGATGCCCGCAAGGCGTGTCAGGGGACCCAACGAGCCCGGAGGAATCACCTTCGGATACCTCGACGACATGGTACAGTCCGACCGCGTCTACCCCGACGACCCCGCCCGCGCAGTCCTCGAGACCGTCGCCCTCGGAGCCATCATCTACGACCAGGTCTACCTCGGCGGATACATGTCCGGAGGAGTCGGATTCACCCAGTACGCCACTGCCGCCTACACCGACAACATCCTCGAGGATTACGTCTACCACGCTGTGGACGTCATCAACGACAGGTACGGCGGATTCTGCGGTGTCGACCCCGCCGACTACGACAAGCAGCTCAAGCTCGGAGACGAGATCTCGTCCTACGCTCTTGAGATGTACGAGCGCTACCCTGCGGTCATGGAGACCCACTTCGGTGGATCCCAGCGTGCCACCGTCACCGCCGCCTCCACCGGTATCGCCGGTGCCATGGCAACCGGTGTCGCCGACAACGGTCTGAACCTCTGGTACCAGTCCATGCTCCAGCACAAGGAGAGGACCGGAAGGCTCGGATTCTACGGATACGACCTGCAGGACCAGTGCGGTTCCTCGAACTCCTATGCGTACAGGTCCGACGAGGGTCTGCCCATGGAGGTCCGTGGACCCAACTACCCCAACTACGCGATGAACGTCGGACACCTGTCCGGCTACTCCGGTATCCCCAAGGCGGCCCACGTCGCCCGCGGAGACGCCTTCGTAGCATCCCCGCTCATCAAGGTCGCCTTCTCCGACAAGTCTCTGATCTTCGACTTCGCGAACATCACGAAGGAGATCGGACGCGGTGGACTCAGGGAGTTCCAGCCCGCCGGAGAGAGGACCGCAGTCATCAAGGGATGATCGCGTATGGAGAAGGGGGACGTGGTAAAGTACACTCCGACGTCCACCGTCGGAAAGATAGTGGACATCAAGGAGGAGGACGGCAGGACCTGGGTGAAGTTGGACGTCTCGGGGCTGTACTATGCAGTCTCGACCATTCAGCCGGCCGACCCGTCCGAGTACAAGGCCATATCCTTCAAGGAGCGCAAAGCCGGCGAGTACGGCGGAAAGAAGGGCGTGGAAGACCTCAGACAGATGGAGAAAGAGGTCGACATCTCCGAAATGACGCCGTCCGGCGGCGGATAAGCGCTCCTGCCCGATCCGTCCAAACCCCTTACCTCCGCCCTGCGGCGGAGGGTTCCCATGTTTTATTTTTTTAAAAAAAGAATCCGCCCGGAGGCGGAAAGGTTTCAGTCAGTCCGTCTCAGTACCTGGGCGGAGGCCACATGCCTACGAGCCTCCCTCCCTCTCTCTCCGGGTCCATGGTGGAAACCTCCAGTCCGGGGACGGTCATCCTGACGACGGGTATTCCGACCTCCGGCCTCGTGAGGTCGTTGCATATGACCATGTCGAATCCAGCATCCATGAGATGACCCAGAACGACCTCTATGTCGTCAAGGACGTAGTCGGTGGCCAGATTGGGGAGGTCCTCAAGTTTCCTCTTGCTGGCACAGTCCCCGAACCAGAGGGGGTTGGCCCTCTTCACGTTGTCATAGCCCATTTCGTTGGTCACCTTCTGGAGCTGTGCGTTGATCTTGGTCCCGTCCTTGTGGGTGGCTCTGCTCTGGGCGACCTCGGTAAGGGCGCGTATGGCCGCGATCTTCGGGTCCAGGTGGGTCCCCACCCCTATGGTCAGCATCTCTGGGTCTTTCGTCTCCACGTCGTCCGCGGCGGCGCCGATGGTGGTGACGCCTATGTCGGTCGTTATGTCCTTCAGGTGGACGTGCACGCCGTTGTCCTCGAACTTCCTAAGCAGCTGTCCCGGGACCGAGTCCTCGTCCTCTATCACGAGGTCGCAGTTGGCGACCTCCTTGTGCTCGGCTATCGACCATGCGTCCCTCTCGATGTCCTCGAAGAGGGCGTGGAGGATGGCCTCCTCCATCGTGTTCCCCGCGGCGATACCGTTGGTGTGGGACTTGAAGAGCTGCATGTCCCCGTCTGGCACATATACGTGGTAGACCGCGCAGGCCGGCACCCATACGGGGCAGCCCCTGAACATCTCGTATCCCTCGCACCATGCTATCTGCTGCCCCATCCATGCTCCGTGGTAGGGTTCAGGCAGTATGAGGTCCTCGGGATTGACGGTCAGACCGATCTCCGCGGCCTGCTCGTAGGTCCCGTAGGCTATCTCGTCCGAGTCCCTGGGCTCGGCGGCGTACCTTTCCATCGCCTCCATGATCCCGGAGGCCTCGGCCTGTTCCGGCGTCGCCCCTTTCCCGTTGTAGAAGTGGTTCTTCTCCCCGGGGCGGGTGGCCGGTCTGTCTATGGAGAAGACCGGAATACCCAGACGGTCCAATCCCGTTATGTTTCTGGGTTTCTCCATCCCTGCTATTTCCATCAGCGGCCTTATCCTCGCCAGAGTGTCCTCCGGCGGGACGGCCCTTATCCCCGTCTCTTTCGAGCATTTGGGACAGCGGTTGAGACTCAACATAATCGATTGTTATGTAGAAGATGGTTATAATTCGTTTGCCCACCGAATCTCCGTTAACGTTTTTCTCCGTCTGGGTCATTCCATGAGTCTGTCGACGTGCCCGCCGAGGGCCTTTCTGTAGAACCCTATGATGAAACCCAGTGTCACGGCGGTGAACAGGGTGCCCTCCCGCACGCCGTTCAGTCCTCCCGTGAATATCAGGGAGAGGACCGCGGCGGAGGCCACCATGGTGCAGTCTGAGAGGACCTTCATGCGGGGGAACGGTATCCTGAAACGGGTCGCGAAGGCCACGACTACGCCCTCGCCCGGAGCGACCAGTACGTTGGCGCGTACTTCGAGCATCACTCCGAATCCCAGAATCAGGCACGACAGGATGCACCAGAACCACTGTCCCAGATACCCGTAGGGGTCTATGGGCGACAGCAGGGCGAGGCTCACGTCGGTGAGGATCCCGATGGCAAGACCCATGAAGACCTGCAGGAACTGGATCCTCCTGAAATGCCTGCCCAGTGCGGCCACTTCGATGCCGACGAGCAGGATGTTGAACAGGAACGTGAGCGTACCCATCGAGAGAGGGGTGAAGAAGGAGAGGGCGGCGGGGATGCAGGATATCGGCGTGGTGCCGATCCCGGCAAGCTTGGACATCGCGATGCCCATCGACATAACGAAAAGACCGATGCCCAGCGGACAATACCTCTTGACGGGCTGGCGGCCCGTGTATCTGGGTATGTCCTTCTCCATGTCCCCCGGATTCCCGGACCGGTATAATCGGGTTTCGGTCCGGGTCCGCCGGGGGTGCGGAGCACTTACTTCTTGGTCGGGACGGCGACCGACGAGAGGTCCGGTTTGAAGTCCGGGTCCTTGGGACAGTCGTCGAAGGCTATCAGGACGGATGCTAGCTTCGGGTCGTCCGGGTAGCTGTAATGCTTCCTCATCATGAGGTCGCAGGTGGGGGCGGGGCTGCAGGACACGACGTTCTTGCATCCGTTGCTGGGGTTGAGCTCGGGGAAGCTCACCGGGGGCATGACGAATTTCTCCCCTCCGTCCCCGCGTACGTCGGGGAACATGACGAAGGCGTCGGACAGCCACACCACGTCGTCCCTCTTCGCATACTGGTCCATCGTAAACGGGAACACCTCCACGCCCATGGTCTTGCCGTCTTCGGACAGCAGCACCACGGTCGGCTCGGGAGGAGGTCTGAACCTGGGGTCTTTTATGATGGCTATGACGTGCTGCCTGGTCAGGGCCTGCAGGAACCCCTGGTTGTCGACGGTGATGTTGCCGCCGGCCGCACGTACTTTGTTCTCCTCTTCCTTCATCTCCTTAAGAATCTCGTCGCTCAGATAGAACGCATGGACGACCCCTCTGAGTTTCTTAACGATGTCAAGGGGTTCCGCTGGACCGTCGATAGTCATGTACATTCCTCGTTTTCATCAATCTTGTTCATGGTTCCATAAATACATTCTTACAAATCGTCGTCTTCGTGCAGACGTATGGGGTTGTTGATCCCGGCCATGGTCCTGATGTCCACGACCCCTATGGCCGCTATGACGCTGTTGTTGAGCTCCAGGGGCGTCACTATGACACGTATGCCCTTGTACGGTCCCGAGGTGGCGATCCTCCTGATGGTGGTGCCAATCTTGAGGACCTCCTCCAGGACGGCGCCCGTGTAGGCGTTGTCGATGACCTTCCCGTTCTCTATCCTTATCCCCAGGTTGTCCTTGCTCTTGGCGCAGACCGGCAGGCCCCCGACGAGGTCGTGCACCATGAACGCGAGGGCGATAAGTTCGTTGCTGGAACTGAGGGGCGAGTACATGGGGTCGTTCTCCTGCTTGAGCTGGAGGCCCCCCAGGAGCTCGAGCCCGGCGGATACCGCCCCCTCCTCGGCCGCTTCCGGCGTGTCGGCGGTGCCGATTATGATCGCATCCTCGTTGGAAAGGTTGAACGCTCCCCTCACTGCCTTGTCGGATTTGAGGTCCAGAGGGTATTCGTTGCCCGGGAACATGAGTACGCCGTTCGTGTAGACGAGGGTCGTCGCCCCGGCGGCCCCGGATTTTATGGCGTTGTCGCGCTCCTCGCATCCGAACTTGACCTTGCCGGCGGCGCGCGGTACCTGGACGGCGCAGTTCACGGGGCCTATGGTGAGGGAATCCACCTTCAGCGTCGCGACGTTCATCGCCACGGTCGCCCATATCTTCTTCCCGTCGGGCGTGAGCGTGACGCCGTTCTTCTTCACCGATATGGCGCCGCTCTCCTGGAGCATCGTGAGTATGGTCCTGGTGCTGCCCTCCCCGACCCCTATCATGGTCGCCAGTTTCTTGCGTCCGACAGGTGCCGATTTGCTGAGGGAGTGCAACGCCTTCCAGATGTGGTAATCCTTGAATTTGGGGATGGGCCCGCCGAGGCGGGTTCTGTTTTCCGACATGGGCATGGTTGGATATACGGTACATCCAATATTAATAGAATGGTCCTAATGGATGTGTTTCCTTGTGTTTTGATTTTATTATCAAATGAGTATTGAGAATAAATTTCAGAAGCCCCGATGCGGAAGATTATGTACAATTTTCGGAGTTGAATCCGTAAGCAGTCTATATCTGGCTACAGGGGGTTGACTATACCATTATAATGATTTGATTTCCATATAGGGTATGATGGCCGAATGTTCTACACTACAATATTGATAGGAGAAGATACTGGAGGTCATTCTTGCATACAGGTTTTGCCACCGCAAATGAATGATTCAATACTTTGTACGAGTGCCGAGGTCATTCAATGTACTGGATTGGCAAACGGAGGTGGATGCTCCATGGTTCGCATCATCGATCCGGAGATGCATCTGCTTGACATGTTCGGGGAAGAGACGGAGGGTAAGAATAAATTAGGGAGATATACCATCAACCGTATCTCAAATAGCCAATACATGGCGATGGTTGTCAATTCTAATTGTCAGATAGCGAGAATCATCTCCGAATGTGGATGTCTTATTACGTCTGCCTCGAGGATTGATGGTGGGATTATGTCTTGGACTGTGATAGGCATAGACTCAAAATCCCTATCTGATCTCGTTTCCCGGATGGAGGAGAATGGATTTTACGTAAAAAGAATTGCGTCTTATCTTCCAGACCATATTCCGACACTTACTGCAAAACAAGAGGAAGCTCTAAAACTTGCATTTCAGAATGGTTACTATGAAATTCCTCGTAAAATTACCATTCGCGACATGTGTCAGATGATGGATGTATCACCGGCTGCGTTTAACATCACGTTGCGCATTGCAGAGCGCAAGGTTTTAAATCTTTATTTATCCAACAATCGCAACTCCATTAAATCAAATCGGGATTAAAGGCAGGTCTTTCGACCCGCCTAGTTTTTTTTAAACTCCATTTAGAGTGTCGCCTATGGCCTTGACGCATTCGAATTTAGACCCTACGGGGATGTCACATCCGGCGCCCATTAGGAAGCCAGTGGTGCCACCTGTTTTCATAAGTCTCCTAGTTTCCTGACGGACACCGTCGGGAGTTCCGGCGAAGATTATTCCAGCGGGATCTATGTTTCCTATTATAGCCATACGATTCTTCATAGATTCTACTGCTTTCCCCACATCTACCTGCTTGTCACAAGAGAAGGCGATACAACCAGTATCGGCAATGTCGTTTAGACGATCGCTAGTGTCTCCGCACATATGGATAACAAATTCCTTGCCTGTTTTCCGTATCATGTCGCCCGCTTCCTTCAGATGGGCTTTAGAGAACCGTATGAAATCCTCAGGACTCATGAGGTCCCCGGAAGTGGTCGGATCGCAAATCAATACCGCATCGATGTCCCATTCGCACACATATTCAATTGCCTCCTGGTCTAGTTCTGTGGATTTTTTTAGGAGGTCGTCGACGAAAGAAGGATCCATGAGCGAATCAAGTAGCATGGATTCAACTCCGCGGAGTTCTCCTGCAAGGGTGAAAGGCCCTGGCATGGAAGCTACAAGGTAATGGGTTTTTCCGAGTTTTTCCGACAGAATATGCGCTGTCTTTTTGGCCGACGAATAGCGGTAGAATATGTCGAGATTGGGAAGTTCTAGTTTATCGATGTCGCTTGGTTCATTCACAATATTATTGGCAGTTGCTATTGTTCCATATTCGGGGATTTTGACCTGGCAGCCAAGAGCCTCGACAAGGAAGAGCCAGTCCCATAACACTTCGACTGTGTCGAAGCAACAGGGCCCTACGTTTTTTAGTTGTGCCTGGGCAGACAGATCGGGATGGTTTATCGAGTCTATCGTAGTGATGTTTTCATTTCTGAGTGCCCAGTATCCTTGGAATGGCGGAAAGAAGGGTATTCTTTCCACCGGTTCTCTTTTTAGAGAAGTTTCCACTAATTTTCTGGATGTCGTCATTTTTCATTCCTCCATTGTAATTTGTTTCTCAATGTCCTGTGCGTATCTTTCCGGATGGTTTTTCTCGTCTTTCTTTAACAGGTAACGGATTGCGCCGATGACGGTGAAAAACACTATGACCATTATGAGCATGGTCGGATCCCCGTCAATTGCTGACTTGACCACTGTATAAACCATCATGGCTGCCATAAACAATGCACTGATGACAGCAATAATTCCGGTGATTCTTCCTCCAGGGGCTGTCCACGGACGTTCTGCATCTGGCATGATTTTTCTAAGTTTCAGAAATGACATGGATACTCCCAGATACGTGAATCCAACACCAAGTGCCATAAGGCTGAAGGTGGCATTGATCCAAGAGTCTCCTGACACTGCGATGACGGTAAGAATGAATACCATCAGTAGCATGAAGTAGTTCCCGGCAGACGGCATACCATGTTTGTTTGTTTTGGCGAAGAATGAAGGCAGAGAACCTGATTTTCCCATAGAGTAGAGTATGCGTGCTGCCCCCATCCAGAAGCCTATAAGGCAGCACCCCATGCAACAGAAGTTGGCGATTGCGATAGCCCACTTCAGCCATTCTCCGACGTAGGCTTCGGCAAAGACAGCACTGACCATGCCGTTAGATTCATAGAGGCCAGAGATGTATTCGAAGGTCGTCATGTGTGGATCGATGGATCCCATGCCGCTCTCGGCCAGACATATGAGCGAGTCAAAGAGAATTACGAAGAAAATCCCTCCGACCATAAGTTTCCAATATTTGTTACGTGGGTACTCAGCCTCGCTGGCAAATTGCGGGATAAGTTCGAATCCGAAGAACATGGTAACTAAGGCAGCTACGGCCAGAACGAATCCGGCATCCATTCCAATTATTGAATTGTAGCCGATTGCCCCCTCTTGGAAAAATGGGCCCCAGTTGGAGACACTGAAAGCATCATTGAAGAGGAATATGATGACATACATGAAACCAACTAATACTAAAAGAACGAAGAGTATGACTTGCAGAGAAGTCACCATTGACAAGTCTCTTGTATTGAGGGCAGTCATAGCAATCATAATTACGGTGGCCAGAGCCAGGACTAAAGATTGGGAAAAGTTCCAATTTCCAAGATATTGAAGCAACATGGTTACACATATAATTTGGAACAAAGTAACTACGATGTACGAGAACATCGTTGTCCACGATATCCAATAACCTGTTTCGCGACCGAAGGCAGCCTTCACATATTCAAAAGTCCCTCCTTTATCTTTGAACATCCCGCTGAGCTCCCCGTAGCAAAGAGCTATAGGTATGCATAGAAGCCCGCAGACTAGGAACGCTAGTGCCACTGAGGCGCCAGTATATCCAATCCACTGGGATGTCAGAATCAGCCAGGGGCCTACGATGGATGCTGTACCGATAACGAACAGCTTCTTTCCGTTGACCTTGCCAGTTAGTGATGATCCGTCTGACATTTACCTCACCTAGATTTCATGAGAAACCTGGGTTGAGTAATCGGCTTATTTTGTCAAAATGAAAATTATTGACATGTCAATGTCTGCTGGTACATAGTGCAAACATTCTTGCATATTCAAGAAAAATCTGGAATGAGTAAGAATCTATGAATGCCCCTTGTGTGATGTACCGGGACCAGATTAATCGTTTAAACAACTGTCTTTATAATTGCCAACTTCATTCAACTTTAATTTTGTAAATCTGAAATTCAAAATATCGTTTTGCTTCGATATGGCCAGATATCACAAATAGTCGTCCAGTCACCATCGTAAGGTTTTACACAACTCTGGGAAATTGTTGGCTACTATCTTTATACCTTGGACCCGTACCGCCCGACATGTCCAAGTCTGTCGAACTAATCACGATAGAGCACGTGAGCAAGAAGTTCAACGGCAAAGTCGTCCTGGACGACTTCAGCACAGTTCTCAAGACCGGTGAAATCACCGGGCTCATCGGTAAGAGCGGGGCCGGCAAAAGCGTCCTGCTCCATATGCTGAGGGGGAGCACCGAATACGCTCCCGACACCGGGCGCGTCCTCTACCATGTCAACCGCTGCTGCGTCTGCGGCAATCTGGACCTCCCCTTCGAAGGGAAACCCTGCACCAAATGCGGCGGGGACACCCAGCTGGAGACGGCCGACTACTGGTCCCTTCCGGAGCACGACCCCTTCAGGGAGGAGATCCGCGGGAGGATCGCCATCATGCTGCAGAGGACCTTCGCCCTCTTCGGCGACATGACGGTCATCGAGAACGTGCTCGAGGCCATAGGCGAGCGCACCCCCAAACGCGTGGAGAGGGCCATAAGCCTGCTCGAGTTCGTCAACATGTCGCACAGGACCATGCACATAGCCAGGGACCTGTCGGGCGGAGAGAAGCAGAGGATCGTCATGGCCAGGCAGCTGGCGAAGGACCCCCTGTTCTTCCTGGCCGACGAACCCACCGGGACCCTCGACCCCCGCACCGCCGAAATCATCCACGAGAAGCTGGTGGAGTACGTCAAGGAGCACAACATATGCATGATGTTCGCGTCCCACTGGCCCGAGGCCATAGACAGCATGGCGGACAAGGCCTACTGGCTGGACGGCGGGACGGTGAAGATGGAGGGCGAGCCCAAGGCCGTGACCGAGAAGTTCATGGAGGGCTACCACTTCGAGAAGGGCCAGATCGGGGACGTCGGACAGCCCATCATCAGGCTCGACAACGCCGAGAAGCACTTCTTCTCCGTAGTCAGAGGCGTTGTCAAGGCCGTGGACGGCATCACGTTCAGCGTGGACGAGAGGGAGGTCTTCGGCATAATCGGGTACTCCGGGGCCGGCAAGACCACCACTTCCAGGATGATCTCCGGGATGTCCCCCGCCACCGACGGGAAGGTGGAGGTCCGCATCGGGGACGACTGGGTCGACATGTCGAAGGAGGGATTCGCGGGCAAAGGGCGCGCGACCCCCTACATCGGCATCCTCCACCAGGAGTACACCCTCTATCCGTTCGACACCGTGCTCCAGAACCTCTCCACCTGCATAGGCGTGAACATGCCGGCGGAACTCGCCAAGATGAAGGCCATCCAGGTCCTCATGAGCGTCGGTTTTGACAAGAAGGACGTCAACAGGATCCTAGACGCCTACCCCGACACCCTCTCCGTGGGAGAGTGCCAGAGGATCGCCTTCGCACAGGTCCTGATAAAGGAGCCGAGGATAGTCATCCTCGACGAGCCCACCGGTACCATGGACCCGATCACCAAGGTCATCGTGGCCAAGTCCATCCTCCGCGCGAGGGAGACGCTCGGGGAGACCTTCGTGGTCGTCAGCCACGACATGGACTTCGTCCGCAACTGCTGCGACCGCGTGGCGTTCATGCGGGACGGCACCGTCGCCGCCATCGGCAAACCCGACGATATCATCAGGGAGTTCGATCTCCGCGGTTCGGACGACGAGGATATCCAGAAGGAGAAGGAATGAGCGGGGGAATCGAATGAAACAGCAGATCGGGAGGAACCTGAGCTTCGTCGAGTGCAGGGAGTCTCAGGGTCTCGGTGTCGGTGGGGGTCTGGCACAGAGGGCCACCATCTCCGAGAGCGGCAGGGACGTGGTGGTCATCGCCATGGGTCCCGGCAGAAGGCACATAACGAAGCCGGTGTGCGAGATAACCTACGCCCTCAGGGAGGAGGGGATAGACGCTTCGGTTCTGGTCGTCAACGCCGGCTCCGGGGTGCCCACCGACGCTCCCGATGTATCCACCGGGACCAGGTTCGGACTCGACCCCATAGAGGTCGAGAGGATCAGGCAGTACAAGGTCGCACTGATCCACCTGGGTAACGTGAGGAACCACATCGTCTACAAGGCGAGGCTTATCCTCAGGAACGTGGACATGCCCGCCATCGTGGTCTCGCAGTGCCCGGTCGATTTCGAGGATTTCGCGGCGATCGGGGTGAAGACCCGCGACGTCATGCCGGACCCGGAGAACATAGGGACGATGGGACATATCGAGGAGATAGTCACCGGCGTCGTGAGAGGGGTGACCTGCCCGCAGGACAAACTGGACGAGATCGTGTCCAAACTTCAGAAGATCATGCCCAAGGAGGCGAAGGAATGAAGGTGATTGTCAACGGGAACCAGAAGGTCCTCGGGGACGGTGCGACCCTGAGAGACGCCGTGGCCGGGGAGCATTACATCAAGGGGTCCGACATCTCCGTCCACCTCTCCACCGAGAAGGTCACGGAGGTGTCGAACGATTTCGCTCTGCTCACGCCCCGCGGCGAGATGGTCATCCATCTCCACGATACGGCGGAGGCCAGGGCCTTCAGGTCCCTCGCCGAGGGCATCAAGGGGGTCAACCTGAGATGGAGCACCAACGAGCTCGTCGCCTTCGGGTCCTTCCCCACGGAGATGACCCAGAGCGACGAAGTAGGGGATTACAAACGCTACGACGTCTTCTTCGCGCTCGGCGGGAACGACAACAACACCACCTACATAATGGTGGCCAAGAGGGCCTTCAAGAAGGCCTATGGGTGCGGTGCCGGCAAGATCGGCAAGCTGACCGTGGGGAGGCACCTCCTCACCGCGCTGAAGGAAGGGGAGAAGGTCCTCGACGTGTACCCGGTCGTATCGGAGACGAGCACGGAGAACATCGTGATAACCAAGGACCTGGATTACAAGCTCGCCGACGGCTACTCGATAAACACCAACATCCTGATCAAGCTCAACCCTGGTTCGCCCGTTTCCGCCGAACAGATCCTGGTGCTCGCCTCCAAGGGGTACTTCAACGTATCCGAGGGCACCGGCACGTTCATGGGCTGCAGGGACGACATGGACGTGGACATGGAGCCCGAGGAGACCGGCGTCAGGGACGTCGGCACCGTCACCGTGAGGAACGCCGGGGCCGGCAAGGGCCACGTCATGATCTACAAGCAGAGGCGCCAGCTCAGTCCCGCCATCAACGTCGCGGGAGTGGTGGAGAGGGGTACGGCCCTCATCACCCGTGCGGTGCCCGGGGACAGGGTCGCCGTGACGACGGATCCGCAGCGCATCCTCTCGGTGGGGATGACCCAGGCGGAAGGACAGAAGTTCCTGGAGTCTTTCGGTCTGAAACAGAAGAGGACCGGCGACACGTCCGACGGCGCCATCATAGCCGACCAGACCCCGGAGGCCACCATGAAGGCGATTTCCGCGGGCGAGATAGAGACGTTCGGCGTGCCCAAGGAGAAGATCCTCAGGATAAAGGTGACCACCGAGGACGAGAGGACGGCGCACTACTTCAGAAAGGTCACGGGACTGAGCCACAAGCCCATCGGACAGCTCAAGGTGCAGTTCTCCTTCCCCGGCATGTCGATGGTCACGTTCTACGGGGACGATGCGAGGGGGCAGGACCTGTATCCGCAGGAGCCCTTCAAGAAGTGCAAGAAGGGGGACCTCGGCGTCACCAACCAGTCGAGGCCCCATCACGGTCTGATAGGCATAAGGCTGACCGACAGCAAGGAGTTCGGTCCCACCGGCGAGGAGCCCTACGGGACCAACATGATCGGACGCTACGACGACGACATGGGCAAACTCGACGAGCTGGAGGACGAACATGTCGCATACATCACGGAGGAGAAGCTATGAGCGAACAGAGGGAGACGAGGATACTGATGATATCCCCGGACTCGAAGCTGACGCCCGACCAGCTCGTGCGTGCCGTGCACGCCATGGTCCCGGAGATCAGCATCAAGGAGACCTGCTACGGATGCCTCGTCGAGGGTACGAGGGAGACCGTGAAGAAGGTCGTGGAACAGGTCCGTCAGATCTACCGCAACGAGGTGTTCTCCAAGAGAAGGGGATACCCGCAGGGGGACCCGAGGAGATGCCGTGCGCAGCACGGCACCAGGCCGGGTTTCACCCAGCTGGAGGCCGAATGGGAGTGCCTCCCGCTGATACAGTACGCGCTCAACGAGATTGATGCGGGCAACGGCGCATACGAGGTCCCGGCCGAGAAGAAACCGATTCCAGTCAAAGAAATGAAAGATATCTGCGAGGCATACAGATGAAGGTATTCATAGATCCCCCCAACAGCATGGTCCTGTTCGATCTGGTGGAGAGATTCGGCCACGAGCCGCTCAGCTCGATGGCGGTTATTCAGGAGAAGATAGACAACATAGAGGTAGACATGCCTCCGATGAACGTGACCTTGGATGACGTCGTAAGGGGTCTCAAGTACGCCGGTGTCGAGGTGCCTTCGGGGATCAGGGGGAGGATGTCCCTCTGGGGCCCCATGATCGAGGCGGCCGATGCGGCCATCATCATCGACAACGCCCCCTTCAGCTTCGGGTGCGTGGGATGCGACCGCTCCAACGAACTTACGAAATACCTGATACACAGGCGCGGGATCCCCGCCCTGACGGTGAAATACCCCACCGATGAGGCCGAGGCCAAGATCATGGTGGGTCAGATAAAGGACTTCCTGGGAGGTTTGAAGCAATGAGTACGATTAGGATCGCGCAGCTTTCCTGCGGGACGGAGTACAGCGGGGTGCAGTTCGAGATCGAGTCGGCCGCCAGGGCGGTCGGCGCCAAGATCGTCTACCCCGACGTGTCGTACAGCCAGGTCAAGGAGGCTCTGGACAGGTTCGGTTTCAAGCCCAAGTCCACCCAGCTCCAGCTCATGATCGCCAGGGCGATGAGCCTGGCGGACAGGAAGTTCGAGGCGGACGCCGTCTTCATCACCACCTGCTTCAGATGCGCCGAGGCCGCCCTGGTCAGGAACGAACTCAGGAGGTTCATCCAGGAGAATACGAGGCTCCCCGTCGTCACCTACTCGTTCACCGAGAGGCTCAAGGCGGCCCAGCTGCTGACCAGAATGGAGGCCCTCGTCACCATCGTCACGAGGAAGGAGCTCCTCGCAAGGGAGAGGCAGTCCGGCATCACGGCCGGCATAGACTCCGGTTCGTCCACCACCAAGGCCGTCATCATGGAGAACAATAAGATTATTGGCAAGGACTGGACGCCCTCGGGTGCCGTCGTCGTCGAGACCGCCGAACAGGTCCTGGCGAACGCCATGAAGGAGGCCGGGGTGGAGATGAAGGACATCGAGGCCATGGGGACCACCGGCTACGGACGTTTCACCGTCGGCAAGCACTTCAACTGCAAGCTGATCCAGGAGGAGCTCACCGTCAACTCCAAGGGGGCCGTCTGGCTGGCCAACAGGCAGAGGGGCGAGGCCACCATCATCGACATCGGGGGGATGGACAACAAGGCCATCACCGTGCGCGACGGCATCCCCGACAACTTCACCATGGGAGGAATCTGCGCCGGAGCGTCCGGAAGGTTCCTGCAGATGACCGCGAACAGGCTGAAGATCGACATCCAGGACCTCGGCGCCATGGCCGTGAAAGGCAACTGGGCCAACGCCAAGATGAACTCGTACTGTTCCGTATTCGGTATCCAGGACCTCGTCACCAGCCTCGGAGAGGGCAAGAAGTTCGAGGACGTCGCGGCGGCCGCCTGCCACTCGGTCGCGGAGCAGGTCTACGAGCAGCAGCTGCAGGAGATAGACGTCAGGCACCCGATCATCGAGGTCGGCGGGACGTCCCTGATCTCCGGTCTCGTCAAGGCCGTCGGAGAGGTCCTCGGCGAGGAGCCCATCGTGCCTCCCCACTCCCAGTACATCGGAGCGGTCGGCGGGGCTCTGCTGAGTTCCGGATTCCTATGAGGCGCTGACATGGCATCGGAAACGATTGTCAACGGTCCCGACCCTTACGGGAACGACGGATACAGGCTCCTCTACGAGGAGATCATGTACGACATAGGGAAACTCGCCGCGCTGGACAAATCCTATCTCCTGCTCAAGCCGGAGGTACCGCTGTTCGTGATGTCGGTGAGGCTCAAGACCAAACCCTCCCCAAAGAAGATCGGGGACGTCGCCATGACGAGGGCCGAGAGGAACGTCGTGTTCGTCAGCATATCCGACGAGCTGTACGCCCCGGGCGTCCTGAAGAGCCTGTGGAAGACCTACGGCAGGGACAACGTCCAGCAACTGGACAGGCTGGACATCACCGTCAGCGGTCCCGACACCTCGGCCGAGGTGGACGGGGTCGAGGTGGAGTCGCAGGACCAGCCCGTGCAGGAGGTCATCGGCGCCCTGTGGAGGGTGATGCCGGAAGGCATACGCAACAGGCGTGCGTTCACCGACGGGAACACCATCACCGTCATGGCCACGGAGGAGATCATGCGTCCGGAGCACCTTCTCGAGGCCCGGGAGATCCACGACAAGATGGTGAAGGGGGAGATCTGAATGTACGAGGTCATAATGTACGACGGCGGGATCTACCGCTCCGATGAGCTTTTCGAACTCATAGAGGACGTGGGCGGCGTCGTGCTGGTCAAGAACAGGAGCTCGCAGATGCTCACCGTCACGATGTCCATACCCAGCGAGGACAGGGAGATAGTCGAGGCCCTCTGCAAGGACATCGGGGGACAGGTCAAGGAGGTCCCCCTGGCGGGTACGGAGATCGCCGTCGTCGGTCCGACGCTCGGACGCCACCACATGCCGCACCCCATCTGCGACGTCGCGGAGTACCTGAGGAGGCTCGGGGCGGTCACCGTCGTCATGGGTCTCGCCAGAGGCCGCGGCAAGAACACGTCCCAGATCAACCTGCAGGAGTCCTCCATCATAGAGGAGTACGACGCATGCGTCTTCATGCTGGGTAATTTCAAACCCTGCGTGGAGACCAAGGCCGAGCTGCTCCTCAGCAGGATAAACATCCCCACCGTGCTCATGTGCGGACCCAAACCGGAAGGCGTCGACAACACCTGCGACGCCATGGTCTGGGGGATCGGCAGGAAGGCTTCCCGCATGAGGGAGCCGGAGGAGAGGAGGAAGCTCGAGGAGATCGGCGACCGCATCGACGAGGTCCTGGACGAGAAGAAGAAGGCCCTGGAAGAGGACCCGCCGTTCGTCCACCCCTCGGAGATCAAGGCGCTGCTGGAGAACTTCGAACCTATCGACATGTGCCTCCGCCCGGCGCCGCTCGTCATGCATCTGGACGGCCTCAGGGCCAAGATACCGTACGACGAATACCACGAGCAGGTGGAGGACATGCAGGTCTACGGCCGCCGCCTGGGCGACGTGTGCGTCATCACGCCGTCCAAGATCAACGACAGCAGCATGCTGATACGCATAAAGACCCGCTCGCAGGTGGCGTACGAAGATTCGATGAAGGCCAAGGGATGAGTGCCAGGAAGGGTACTTACGCACTCTTTCTGACCTTTGCAAACGACGTTACCGTCACGGTGGGGGCCCTCGGCCCCCATTTCTTCCGTGCTGGCACATACTGTTACGTCGGCAGCGCCATGGGAGGGTTGGACCAGAGGGTCTCCCGTCATCTGGCCCGTACCAAACGCATACGCTGGCACATAGACTATCTCACCACCGTCTGCGATTCGTCGGAGGCATGGGAGTCGTATCCCGACCCGGTGGACGAGTGCGAGCTCGCCCGCATGGCGGAGGAGTGCGGGGGTATTCCGGAGATGGACGGATTCGGATGCTCCGACTGTGGCTGCAGGACCCATCTGTTCAGGATGGAGGACGGAGCCTCCCTGGAACTCGTGTCCAGAGCGGGGTTGGAGAGGTTCCAGGGACCGTTCCGTGTCCGATAATATTATTAAACAAAATGGGCTACCCGATTCCCATAGAACAGCGCTGTCTACAGCGGAGAGTATTACTATGGATTCGAAGAAACTTTCCAGCGAGAACATCAACGATGTCGCAGAGAAGATCAAAGCGGTCGTCGGAGAGGCCAATGTGAAGATCGACGAGGGCAAGTGCTGCGTTTGCGCAGCCGTCGCCTCGACAGAGGACGTGGCAGCGGTCTCCAGGGTCGCCAACGGCTTCGGCGTACGCATCTCCGCCTGCGGCGGGGTCCGTCTCGACATGTCCAAGATGGACAAGGTCGAGGTGGATGCGAAGAACTACGCTGTGAAGGTCAAGGCCGGCGCCACCTGGAAGGAGATCATCGACGCCGCGGCCGCGGAGAACCTCATGCTCCCCTCCCATCCGTTCGATGTCAGCGAGACCGTCGGGAAATGGCTGGCCGCCAACACCGTCGGCGTCGGGACCTACAAGTACGGTTCCTCCAAGGACGTCGTGCTCAACGTGGAGCTCGTCCTCTTCGACGGCACCGTCATCGAGACCGGGTACAACGACATCGGCGCCTACATGTCCGGGTACAACTTCAACCAGTTCGTATCGGGTTCCGAGGGAACCTTCGGTGTGATCGTTTCTTCGACTCTGAAACTGGTCCCCGCAGGGGTCAAGAAGACCGCCTCCTACGAGTTCGCGGGCAAACTCTCCGCCGCGGCTCCGGCCGTCCAGGCCGTCATGCGCAACGCAGGCCTCGTACCCTACTGCTTCTGCTACAGCAACAAGAACGGCAAGAACATCGTCACCGTGACCTACCAGGGCGACGAGAAGTTCGTCGACCTCGACCTCGCCGAGACCGACGCCATCATGGCCGCCAACGGCGGTTCCAAGACCGAGGCCGCCGCGGACCTCTGCGAGAAGGAGAACGGGAAGGGAGTCATCGTCCCCGCTGCAAAGTGGGCCGCATTCATCGACGCCGTCCAGTTCGAGGTCTCCGGAATGTTCGCCGACCCCTACACCGCCTACTTCCACGTCTGCGAGAAATGCGCCGACAACCTCACCGAGGTGGCCGCCTCCATGGGCGGAAGGACCACCTGCAGCGCGTTCTGCGGCGACAAGCTCGAGGGCATCCGCGACGAGGACACCGCCGCCTACATGAAGAGTCTCAAGGACTACTTCAAGTCCTGCGACCCCTCCGAGAAGGCCAAGAGCGGCGACAAGCTCTCCCGCGAGATCAACGACGACGTCATAGACGACCTCGAGGACATCCTGGGCAAGGACAACGTCAACTCCCACCCCGAGGAGACCCTCCTCTACAGCCACGACCTCGCTCCCCTTCCCAAGCTGGCGGGTCTCGCCTTCAAGAACATACCCGACGTGGTGCTCAGGCCCTCCAAGACCTCGCAGCTCGCCGCCATCATGAAGGTAGCCTACAAGAAGGGAATACCCGTGACCCCCCGCGGAAACTCGACTTGGGGACTCGGAGGATCCCAGCCTACCAACGCCGGCATAGTCATCGACATGTCCTCCCTGATGAACAACGTCGCGGTGGACCCGGAGACCATGACCGTCAAGGCCCAGGCCGGAGCGACCTGGAAAGAGGTCTTCGACGAGTGCCAGAAGGCCGGTTTCGTCATCGGTTCCACCCCGTCCTCGTTCCCCGCGGCGACCGTGGGTGCATGGCTCGCCACCAACGGAATGGGTGTCGGATCCTACAAGTACGGCAGCGCGAAGGACGGCATCCTCAACATCGAGGCCGTGCTCCCCGACGGTACCGTCATCAACACCGGTTACGACAACATCGGCGACTACGCCTCCGGATACAACCTCAACCAGCTCTTCGCCGGTTCCGAGGGTACCCTCTGCCTGTTCGCATCCGTCACCATGAAGGTGCACCCCGCAGGCATCATCAAGCCGATCGTCTACGAGTTCGAGAACTACCTGGGAGACGCCCACGACGCCATCCAGGCGATCATAGCCCACCCGAGCCTCAGGCCCTACCACGTCTCCTGGGCCGATTCCAACCACTTCGCCAACCAGAGGAGGGCGCATGTGCACGCCCCCAACGTGAAGAACATCGTCCTCGTGACCCTGCAGGGAGACGAGAAGCATGTCGCCCTCGAGGAGGCCGCGGCCGACGAGATATTCGCCGCCAACGGCGGAAAGAAGGTCCAGGACCCGTCCGTGGGACTCCACGAGTGGGACGAGAGGTGCTACGAGTTCCGTGCCAGGAAGGCCGGAGTTGGAGAGATCCCCGCAGAGGTCATCACCCCCGCTAAGGTATGGGGCGACTTCATCGGAGAGTGCTACAAGGGCTTCGACGTCATGAAGATGGAGATGGGAGGAGTCATCGGACAGGTCGTCGACAGGAACACCGCCCTGTTCATGCCCTACTACTTCAAGGACGACGAGTCCATCCTCGGTATGACCGCCTTCGCCTTCAACTTCTACCTCGGCGACAGGGCCGTCGAATACGGCGGAAGGACCACCGGATTCGGTATCTTCTTCGCATGGAACCTCGACAACGTCCACGATGCCAACACCGTCGACTTCATGAGGGGATTCAAGACGTTCCAGGACCCCCACGATGTCATGAACCCCGGACACGTCGTGTGCGGAATGACCAGGTTCGGAATCAACATGAGCCATGGACTCATGACCCTCGGCAGCACCCTCATGCAGACCGTCAAGAAGATTCTGCCTCCCAACACCACCTTCGCCGACAACATCGAGAGGTTCAAGGAGAACCGCACGGACGAGGCCAAGGTCGAGGACAGGAAGCACGTCCTCGGACGCGGATACGAGTAAACAGATTCAACAACCGGGGCGCCGGTATCCCGGCGCCCCATATTTTATTATCTGGCACATTGCCGGTATTTCAATCCGACCGTTTCGGATGCCGTTTTCATATCCCATCAAGAGCGGACGGGAGGCCTCCCGATCGGAAGGATCCCGGTTGTCAGCCGGACGCCTGTCCGTTCGAGAGGTCGGGTTTCCCGGTGGCCCTTACTTCAACGATGGCTTCCAGAAGAGCTTCGGGGCCGCCCTCGCATCCGTTATGGTACGTCTTCTTCCTGACCGAGAAATCGGTGGACACGTTTCTGGCTCCGGCAGCCTCCGCTTTGCGTATGGCCGTCTGGGAACAATCCTTCATTGCGAAGTCTATCGCATCGTCCAGACATTCGAATTTGAATTTCCCGCTGTCGGTGAACACGACGCATTGCGGACCGGCGGTTATGTTCCCCGTTACCGGTCTTATAAGAGCCGTCTCGGTGACTGCGACGGATCCGGATATCGCTCCTATGGCATTCCCCACTCCTGATTTTTCGGAGATTATCAGTCTCGTATTGAATATGCTGGCTACGCGCGGGAGCCACGCGGATACAGGTGCGCCTATGCCGATTATAGGTTTGTTGAGACTTATGGAGACGCTGTAGTCCATGCCGCTCTGGCCGGTGATGGCCTTTCTCATCATATCCGAAACTACCTGGTCGTGCGTGACCGTGCCGAGCTCCTCCATGATCAGGTCTTCCATCAGGCATCTTGCTATTTTGTGGACAACCATGTCCTTTACCATGGCTATGAATTCTGCCTGGCTCATGCGTGCTTTTCTCGAAAGGTAGCCGACGGCGGTAACCGATGCATCGCAATCGTACTCTACATAGGACCCCTCCGCATGCAGGATGTCGGTCGGCGTCACACCTATCCTGGTCAGAAGACCCAGACTCTCCATTTTGCATACCGAGAAGGCCAGTCCCGTCACGCCCAGTGCCGTCTCCCCTTCCCTCAGTCCGGTCGGATTGTCGCGTATCATGTCGAGGAATCTCTTCTCGAAATCCAGGAGGTTCTCCGTGGTGTAGGGCCGTGCCGCCACGAAGAACTCGGTCTCCTGACGTATCTGCTCCACACTCACCGATTCGGAGGAGGAGGAAGGCTTGGCATCGTTCAGCCTGTTCAGTTCGTTCTTTATACGCGGCCATTTGACGGCCGCGATGCATATGGGTATCACCCTTACCGGGCTGAGGATGGCCTTGGTCCCGTTCACCACGATCCTGCTGTCGCCTCCGATGCCGAACGTCGAGACGGATGCGGCCAACACGCGGGTGCGCTTCCCCCCTATGACCGCTCCCTCCCTCTCCAATCTGGGATATCCGTTTCTCAGAACACCTATGTCGGTGGTTGTCCCGCCTACGTCGATCACTATCGCATCGGGCTCGTCGGTGATTGCCTTCGCCCCCATTATGCTGGAAGCCGGTCCGGACAGTATCGTCTCCACCGGGCGGGATACGGCCGTTTCGGAGTTCATGACGGAGCCGTCCCCCTTGACTATCATGAGGGGGGCGGTTATCCCGAACCTGTCCAATGATGATTTGACGGAGAGGATGAGATTCGTGATTATCGGGATCAGGCGTGCGTTCATTATGGCGGTCGTCGTCCTCTCGTTGAAACCCAGACCTCTGGACAGTTCATGGCCGCATACCGCCGGTACATCCAGAATCTTCTTAGCCAACTCGGCCGCACGCTCCTCGTGCTCCCGGTTCCTGATGCTGAGGTATCCGGATATCGCCACGGCATCTATCTTGCCGTTCATGCCGTTCAGCGCACGGACGCAGGCGTCCTCGTCCAGAGGGACGGTCTCGTTGCCGTCCAGGTCATGGGCTCCGTTTATGAATGCGTATTCGTCCGCATGGGCGGATCTGTCGTATTCGCGGCCTATGGATAACACTCCGACACGGCAGCCCTTGCCTTCCACCACAGTGTTTGTGGCCAGAGTGGAGGACAGGGATACCAGGGAGACCTCTCTGAGAAGGTCGGGGTCCAGTTTTTCGATGGTTTCCGATATGCCTTTGGTAAGGTCGTCCCTGGTGGTCAGGGCCTTGGACCAATCCAACACCTTCTTCGAACCCATGTCCATCAGGACACCGTCTGTGTATGTCCCTCCCGTGTCGATTCCCAATCCGATGGTCATGCGGATCACCTGTTGTAAACTTCTATCCCCAGACCGTCGTCGCGCTTGTTGACTATCCTGCATATGTGCTGAGCCAACGTGTGCTCCTGTATCTTGTCCTGTACGTCGGGTGTGTTTTCAAGGAAGAATTCGTAATCGCATTTGGCGCATCTTACCTTGGGGCATCCCCTGACGGATTCGGAACAGCCCTGGCAGGCGATCGCACGTGCATACGCTAAAGAGAACTTGAATCCGCATCTGGGACAGTCGAACTTTCTGATCGATGCGGTGGTGTTGTAAGAGAATCCCTTGGCTCTCATCGCTTCGAAGTATCCGTTAGCCATAAAATCCCTCTTTCTGAATCGTGACCGGCGGCATTCGTCATGCCGCCGTAAGGGTGTTTGGGAGGAGAGAAGGTGTTTCGGAGGAGCGGTTAAGTGGTTTGAGCGTCAGTATTCCATCGCACCGTACTTCCTGGCGGCGTCGACCACGGCGCCTATGTTCTCCAGCTTGCAGTCGATGGACGGGGGAACCTCGCATCCGCTGGCTATGCAGTATCCGGAGTTCAGTCCCTTCTTGCAGAGGGCGGTCTTCACTTCCTGGCACAGGTTCTTGGTGATCTTCTCGCACTCCTCGACGGTGCTCCTCATGAACACCTGCGGGTCGATGTTGCCGGATACCAGGCAGTTGTCGGAGTATCCCCTCTCGATCGTCTCGGCGGCGGTGGGGGATCCCTCGATCAGGGGGTAGTAAGCCATCGAGTAGATCACGGGCTTGAACTTCTTAATCTGGGTATCCAGGTGCGGGAGGTCGGAGCAGTTGTGTATAGCCACGCTCATGCCGTTCTTCTTGGTGATGTCGTTCAGGTACGGGGCGTACTTGTCTCCCTCGAATTCTCCGTATTCCGAATCGCCGAGGCAAGAGTAGTTGCCCCAGAGGTAGTCCCAGCAGATCGCACCGACTTCGGTCTTGCCCAGGGCCTCCGCGATCTGCTTGTCGTACTCGGTCATGACCTTCAGCGCCTTGTGTATGGGCTCCGGGTCGCTGAACATGTCCATGAACAGCCTCTCCGCTCCCGCGGACTGGGACAGTGCCAGAAGGGGCCCCTCGACGAAAGCGGACGCCACGACCTGGCCCTTGAGCTTCTCCGCCATCAGGCCGCTCCCTCTGATCAGGATGTCCGTCCTGCCCTTGGTCACGTCCGGGACTTCGAACTTCTCGTAGTCCTCCATGCTGTGGACGATGTGTTCGTCGACGAACNNCTGCTCGTCCATCCTGACGTGGGCTCCGAGGTCGCCGGCCATGACGGAGAGGTCCATCAGGCCGATTGCAAAGTCCATCTTGTAGCGCTTCTGTCCCTGGAGGAACGCTTCCGCGAAGTTCTCGGGTTTGTTCGTCCACTCCCTGTAGGTCATCTTTCCGTCGCCGATCAGTTTTCTGCACACGCCGCAGGCTATGGGGTAGGTTGTGAGAGTATCAACCTTCTCGCCTGCGAGAGCGGCCTGGCCCCTTTCCAG
Source organism: Candidatus Methanomethylophilus sp. UBA78 (assembly GCA_002503545.1). GTDB lineage: Archaea > Thermoplasmatota > Thermoplasmata > Methanomassiliicoccales > Methanomethylophilaceae > Methanomethylophilus. Next base: position 643 of record DARY01000013.1, on the reverse strand, counting down.
GGGAGTCATCTCCTTCACCTTCATCTCAAACACTCTCCTTGAGGTATCTCACTGCATCCTGTGCATTGTTGTCCCTGTGGTCCGCACCGATCTGCTTTGCGAAGTCGGGGGAGGTGGGCGGTCCGCCGATGGTTATGGTGCAGTTCTTGCGGTAGCCGTTCTCGTTCAGGAGATCCACGGTCTTCTTCATGTTGTCCATGGTGGGGGTCATGAGGGTGCTCAGGCACAGGATGTCGATGCCGTTGCTCTCAGCCTCGTTGGCGATCAGCTCGGGAGCCACATCCTTTCCAAGGTCCGTGACCACGAACCCTCCGGCGGTGAGCATCGTCTTCACGATGTTCTTGCCTATGTCGTGGACATCGCCCTCCACGACGGCCGTTATGCATTTCTTGGAGTCTTTCAGACTCGCTTTGGGGATCAGCGGCAGCAGCACATCCAATGCTCCGTACATGGCAGAAGCAGCCGTCAGGACCTGCGGAAGGTAGATCTTATGTTCCCCGTAGAGGTCTCCTATGACGCTCATACCCTTTACAAGCCCTTCGTTGATGGCTTCCACAGGGTCTATCTTGATCTTCACGGCCTCGTTGGCCGCATCGATCGCATCCTTTCTCTTGTACTGAACCTCACGTAATCAGGAGTCTAG
>DARY01000022.1 GCA_002503545.1 Candidatus Methanomethylophilus sp. UBA78 | reverse complement strand
GGCAGCTGCACCAACGGCCGCATCGAGGACATGAGGGCCGCCGCGGAGATAATCAGGGGGAGGAAGGTGGCCGACGGGGTCCGCTTCATAGTGGTCCCGGCCTCGCAGAGGGTCTACAGGGCCATGGTCGAGGAGGGCCTGATGCAGGTGTTCCTGGACGCGGGCGCGTTCATCTCCGGTCCCACCTGCGGAGCCTGCCTGGGCGGATACATGGGCATCCTCGCCGCCGGCGAGAGGGCCGTGTCCAGCACCAACAGGAACTTCATCGGGCGCATGGGCGACAAGGCCTCCGAGGTCTATCTGGCCGGTCCCGAGGTGGTGGCCGCGTCCGCGGTGGCGGGCAGGATAGCCACGCCCGAACAGCTGGAGGGGAACTGAATGGTATCCAACGTATTGGAAGGGAAGGTATGGAGGTTCGGTGACGACGTCGACACCGATCAGATAATCCCGGCGGAGCGCCTCGTCTCCACGAACCTCGGGCACCTCAACGATTTCATCTTCGAGAAGGTCAGGCCCGGATTCGGCAGGATGGTCTCCAAGGGCGACATCCTCGTCGCGGGCAGGAACTTCGGCTGCGGCTCCTCCAGGGAGCATGCGCCCCTGTCCCTCATGCAGGCCGGTTTCAGCTGCATAGTGGCGGAGTCGTTCGCCCGCATATTCTACAGGAACTCGATGAACATCGGCCTGCTCCTCGTGGAGTGCCCCGCCGACGCCGCCGAGGGCGACGTCCTGAAGGTCAGCATCGGGGACGGGACCGTCTCCGACGAGACCTCCGGAGGGAAGTGGACCTTCGAGAAGTACCCTCCGTTCATCGCTCAGCTCATCGATGCGGGAGGACTCGTCAACCTGGTCAAGGAGGGGAGGTTCTGAAGCACTTCGCCATCGTCCCCGGGGACGGCATAGGCCCCGAGGTGGTCAAGGTCGGTACCGACTGCATGGAGGCCCTCTGCGAGATTTCCAGCTTCGACTTCGACGGGGAGATGTTCGACATCGGCGGACAGAGGTACCTGGACACCGGCGAGCTCCTCACCGACCAGGACGTGTCCGACCTAAGGAAGAAGGACGCGATCTACTTCGGCGCCATCGGCGATCCGAGGATCAAGCCCGGGATCCTGGAGGGGGGCATCCTCCTCAAGATGAGGGCTGTCTTCGACCAGTACATCAACCTCCGCCCCGTCACCTCGTGGTTCCCGTACGTCCCCCTCAAGAGGGAGGTGCCCTTCGACATCCACTTCCTGAGGGAGAACACCGAGGACTTCTACATGGGCCTCGGTGCGAAGCTCAGCCGGGAGAACGGGTACAGGGCCACTATCGGCGTCAGGAGGGAGTCCTACGAGATGGGGTTCGACGTCAAGGCGGCCTCCTCGGCGGACGACGAGTACTCGATCGAGATCGGTCTCCTCTCCAGGAAGGGCGTGACCCGCTTCGCCGACTACGCCTTCAGGTATGCGCAGGCGAGGGGCGAGGACAAGGTCACCCTCGTGGACAAGGCCAACGTCATAACCAACAACTACGGCATGCAGAGGGAGATATTCCAGCAGAAGGCCGACGAGTACGGTATGAAGCTCGACTTCATGTTCGTCGACGCCATGAGCATGGCCATGATCGTCCGTCCCGAGACCTTCGGCACCGTCGCCGTCCCCAACCTCTTCGGGGATATCCTCACCGACCTCGGGGCGCAGCTGCAGGGCGGTCTCGGGATGGGGGGCAGCGGGAACATAAACCCCAGCGGCCTCAGCATGTTCGAGCCCATACACGGCTCCGCACCCGACATAGCCGGACAGGGCAAGGCCAACCCCATCGCCGCCGTACTGGCCGCCGAGATGCTCCTGGATAACCAGGGCTTCCCCGAGGAGGGGAGGCTGCTCCACGCCGCCGTCAAGCACTGCCTCGACACCATGCAGGTCACCCCCGACCTCGGCGGGAAGCTGAGGACCGAGGAGGTCGGCAGGGCCATGAGGGAGTTCATCCTCAACCAGAAGAAGTGATCGTCTTGCTGGAACTCGAGCTCCGCTTCCGCTACCCTGACGAGGGGACCGCGAGGGCCGTCATGTCCTCCGTCTCCCCGGAGAACGGCGGATACGTGGAGGCGGAGCTCGAGGGGAGCACCATCGTCTACAGGATGTCGGCCGACAGCGCCGGAAGCCTGCGCAGCACCGCCGACGACCTCCTGGCCTGTCTGAAGGTGGCGGAGGATGCGGCGGGTCTGGCGACGGGCACTCCGGCCGTGCCCGACGATGGGACCGATTGACGGCCGGGGTTTTTCGGAACATACTGATCGCGGCGGTCCCGTCTCCGGCGGGTCCCACGGGCGGACAACCTTTATCCCTGTCGACACCATACCGGAGGAAGCGATAGACATGGCGAAGAAGATCCTCATAATCTCTACCAGCCTCCGGAAGGAGAGTAACACCGAGATCCTTGCCCACGGATTCGAGAAAGGGGCGAAGGAAGCGGGCAATGAGGTCGAGTTCGTATCCCTCAAGGGGAAGAAGATAGCCTTCTGCAGCGGATGCAACATGTGCCTCAAGACCGGCCGCTGCAACATACGCGACGACGCGAACGCCATAACCGATAAGATGGCGAAGGCCCAGGTCATCGTGTGGGCCGCCCCCATATACTATTACCAGGTGCCTGGTCAGATGAAGACCATGATCGACCGTTCCAACGCCCTTTTCGCCCTGGAGAACGAGATCAGGGAGGTGTACATGCTGATGGCCTGCGCCGACGAGAGCATGAAGGCGGCCGAAGGCCCCATAAAGGGGATCTTCGGATGGATAGACTGTCTGCCCAACGTCGAGTTCAAAGGTTACGTGTGCGCCACCGCGACCGGGGAACCCAACTCGGTCCTCGAGTCGCCTGCGTTCATGCAGGCGTACAACCTCGGCAAGAGCATAAGCTGACATCCGGATGCGGAACCGTAACAGGCAATCAATGTGCCAGACTGCGGTCCCGCACCCTTTTCGGTCAGTCTTCGCCCTCTTCATCGGAACCGGTGCGGGTCTTCACGGCGACACCCTTCTCCATGGAGAGGATCTCGTCTCTGACCAGGAGCATCCTGCCGGTCCCCACCGGTCTGTCGTCCTTGTCCACGATTATGGCCTCGTCCATGGGCACGAGGCCTGCGTCGGCATCGGTGACGAACTGGCAGAAAACATTCCTCCCCTGCGACACGAACGGCACGGCGTCGTCCGTTATCCGCACCCTCATATGCGGTGCGGGAATGCTCTCGGTGATCCTTCTGGCACCTTCCATCCTGAGCGTGAAGAACCCGTCGCCGGCCCTCATGGACAGCACGTGCTCCCCGTCCGAGAACACGTTCCTTATCTTGCCGGTCTTCCTGCTCTTCCTGAAGGTCAGCTCGCCCCTCAGGAGGGCCTCGGCCGCCTCGATGCCGAACTGGTACCTGGCCACCGCCCTGACCCTGTTCGCGTCGTTCTCCCTCATCTCGTCGTCGGTGGGTTCGCCGCCGTACTTGGCCTCGAGGTCGCTGCCGCTGACCGCACCCTCGGGGAAGTACTTCTCGAGGAACGAGAGGGAGAACTCGTCGCTCTCGTTCTCCGTGTCGGTGTCCTCTATGGTCGGGAACATCGACTGTGCCAGAGGGTACATCTCGTCCAGTTCGGCGGGGACGGGTCCGAACGGGGACAGCACTATCGGGGTGTAGCCCTGCCTCCTGGCGTTCACGAAATCCGACACGAAGAACCTGCTGTAAGGTTTGTTCTGTTCACCGTAGAAGAGGGCGGCCTTCTTCGTGGGCGGCACGTAGCGCGTCATCAGCCTGTCGTCGTACCTCCTGAACACGGGTCTGCCGCGGGTCTCTATGCCGGTGTAGAAGACGGCGCCGTCGCGGGAGATGGGGTCGAACCGCTCCATGTAGTCCTGGTACTCGCGCAGCTTCCTCAGCCCGTCCAGCATGGCGGGGTGGGCCCTGCACCTGATCTCGGCCAGCTCCCACAGGCGTCCCTCGCGGATGTACCTCTTGACGAGGGAGAGCTCCTGCTTTATCTGGTAGAGGTTGTGCCTCGCGATTATCCTTATCCTCTCGTTCTTGTCGGTCTTCCTCAGGCCCTCGAGGGTTATCCCGCGGCATGCGGGGCAGTTGCAGTCGAGCGACTGCATGTCCTGCAGCCTGAAGGTGCCGTCGATGAACATCATCCTGTCGTCCTTGGCGAACTTGGCGTAGGATGCGGAGTCGAAGAGGTCGCATCCGAGCAGGGCGGCGAAGGCGAGGATCATCGGGTGGCCGGCCCCGAACAGGTGGACGGGGCGGTTGGGGTTGAGCCCCATCTTGGAGGACACGATGACGTCGACGAGTTCCGCGTAGCGGTACTGCTCCATGAGCGGCACGACGCCTCCTATCGGGTGGACGTCCACGTCCATCCTGGCGAGCTTCTCCGCGCAATCTTTCCTGAGGTTCGGGTACACGGAGCCCTGTACGACCCCGTTGATCATCATCTCCCCCTTGAGGGACACCGCCTCCGCGGTCCTCTTCAGGGTCTCCTCGATGGATTCGGCCGTCTGCTTCTCGCTCCAGAAGGGCTCCGTGAAGATGTCCAGGACGGTGCCGATGTCCGTGCCTATGGACTTCTGGAATTCGACGATCTCCCTGTTGGTGAGGTCCACGTCGCCGTACATGTGGCTCTGGAACGTCCCTGAGTCGGTCATGATGATGCCGTCGAAATCCANNGTGGCTCTGGAACGTCCCCGAGTCCGTCATGATGATCCCTGGGTAGTCTAGCATCTCGTGGAGCCCCTTGGACCGGGCCTCCTCCTGCAGGGCGGGGTTCTTCTTTATGATGTACGAGTTGGTGATCATCGCACCGAATCCGAACTCCTCGTAGAGCTCCCTCGGCGTGACGGTCTTGATCTTCGGATTGATGACGGGAAGCAGGGCGGGCGTCTCGATGGTGCGCCCGGAAGTGGTGGTGAACTTCCCTATGCGGGCCATCCCGTCTCTTTTGACGATCTCAAACATTGGTTGGGGATTGGCATCCTGTTTATAAATGAATGGTCGCCGCACAACCGGCGGCGACCGCGGACGGGATCACTCCTCGTCCATCTTGCGCCTGAGTTCCTTTATGCGGAGCTTCTCCGAGTCGGCGAACGCCTTGGAGAGGACGTTCTTCATCAGGATGTCGGAGATGTCCTCTATGTAGTCGGTGTTCCAGTCGTCGGGGGACCTCTCGAACTTTATGATAGGGTAGGATGCGGCCTCCCCCTGCACCTCGGGCCTCCTTATCTCCAGACCGTCGAGTATCTGCGCCGCGGTCTTGCCGTTGACGACGATATCGTTCTTGCCATCCTTCTTGACCGACTCGAACTTGGTCGAGACGCCTGCGAACTTCATCTCCCTCACGAGATGGTTCAGGTACTCCTCCATCTCGGCGATGCTCTTCCTTCTGATCTCTGTCCCCGCGGGCGGGTTCGGTTCCTCGGAATGGTGGTATGTGATGTCGACCTGCGCCATATGCCCAGTGTATCCGCGGACCGATTTAAAATAGGATTGCCGGACGGGCGCGGATTATGTATCAATCCATATCCGCCAGCAGTTTCAGGGCCCGGGGGTCTCCCTGGTCGGCGGCCATCCTGAGGTATCCGGCGGCCCCGGCCGCATCCTTTTCGAGCAGCATCCTCCCGGCCGCGAACTGCGCACTCGCATGCCCGAGGTCCGCGGACCTCCGTATGGCGGAAAGTGCCAGCTCAGGGGATCTCTCCGTCCCGGTCCCGTCGGAGTACATGGACCCGAGGGCGAAGAGGGCGTCGGATTTGGCGTCGTCGTCGCATTCCGATTCGGAGGCCCTCCTGTACAGTTCGAACGCCATGCCGGCGGACCTGTCGAGACCGATGCCGTTCTCGTACAGATATGCCAGATTGTAGGCGCAGGGCCCGTTGCCCTTGTCCGCCCCCCATCTGTACCATTTGGCGGCCGTCCTGACGGACGTCTCCGTGCCGAATCCGTTCTCGTAGATCTGTCCCAACACGTACATGGCGGTGGTGTTTCCGGCCTTCGCCGACTGTTCCAGCCAGTACATGGCGGTGGCCGGGGAGCACCCGGTGCGGGAACCGTCGAGATGGGCGAGGCCGTTGAGCAGCTGGGAGGAGGGGTCGGTCGCCTTCTTCATCGCTGGCACATAGCTCTCGTCGGGTTCGGCCCCCCTCTCGAGCTCCGCGACGGCGTACGCGTCGCCCCATCTCGCCGCTTCTAGGTAGAGGTGTCTGGCTATGGTCTCCGACCTGTCGACGCCCAGGCCGAAGAGGTAGAGCCCGGCCAGGAGCCTCTTGGCGGTGGTGTTGCCCTGTTTGGCGGCCTTCTTGAACAGCACGGAGGCCGTCTCGCAGGAGCGTTTTACGTCCAGCCCCTTCTCGTACATCCTCCCCAGGTTGGTCTGCGCGGAGGGGTTGCCGGACATGTTCCCTTTCTGGAACCACGTCACCGCGGCATGGTCGTTGTGCTCCGGTCCGTTCGGATCCATGTAGATGAGACCCAGATTGTTCTGCGCACGTGCGTTCCCGGCGATGGCGGCCTTCTCGTAGAGCTCTATGGCGTAGGAGCGGGACCTCTTGACGCCGAGTCCCGATTCGTGCAGGAAGGCGAGGGCGCACGTGCCGTCGTGGTAGTCCTGGGACGATGCCTTCTCGTACCACTTGGCGGCCTCGCGGTAGGACTGCGGGACCCCGTGTCCGCTCTCGTACATGGTGCCCAGCACGTACTGGGCGCGGACGTGGCCCTTGGCCGCGGCTCTGCGGTAAAGCGAGAAGGCGGCGGCGAAGGACTGCTCGGTCGTACTGCCGATGCGGTATTCGTCGGCCTGACGCACCATCTCGTCGGGACCCTTCGCTTTGGCGGTACGGAACATGGGTTACCGTATAGTTCGGTTGTATAAAGCGATTGGTCGTATGCCCGTGCGGCTGCATGCAGTGCCATTGTTTATTAACAAGGCGAGACAATCGAGTCGGTATGCTCTCCTTCGACAGGGATTCGGAATACAAGGTCGTCATCCTGATGAGGCAGGACCTCAAGATGTCCAAAGGGAAATCCGCCGCCCAGGCGTGCCACGCCGCGGTATCGTGCGCCCTCGCGTCGAAGAAGAAGGACCCTTCCTCCTTCTCCGAGTGGGATTCCCGCGGGCAGAAGATCGCCGTGCTCAAGGTCGACAGCGAGATGCAGCTCTTCGAGTTCAAGGCCATCGCCGACCGGCAGGGTATAACAAACAGTATCATCTGCGACGCCGGCCGGACCGAGATCGATCCCGGCACCTACACCTGCCTGGGCATGGGTCCGGAGAAGCAGTCGGTCCTCGACAAGATAACCGGCGACCTCAAGATGCTGTGAACCCGGGCTCAGGCTCTCCTGGTCCTTCTTATCACGTCCGCCGGGTCGTCCGCCGTCATAAGTCCCGACATCATGCATATGCCTTCGGCTCCGGCGGCGACGGCCGCCCCCGAGTTCTCCGGGTCCATCCCGCCTATGGCGTACACAGGCACGCTGGATTTGGTGCATATGCGCGAGAGCTCCTCGAGCCCCGCCGCCGGTTTCCCGGGTTTGCAGGTGCTCTCGAAGACGTTGCCGAACACTATGAACCCCGCCCCGAGGTTCTCGGCCACGTCGACCTCGCCGACCGAGTGGACGGAGACGCCCACGTTCGGGAAGTCCGGCCTGCCGCTGCATATGATGCCGGAGAACGAGACCCAGACGGTCCCTACGCCCAGGTCCCTCGCGATGTCCGTGAAGGTGTTGACGCAGAACTCGGTCTCGTATCTGGCACATATCTTCCTGATGCGGTCGGCGAGGGCGAGGTAATCCTCCGGCGGGAGGTCCTTCTCGCGGAGGACCACCATGTCGGCGCCCGCCCTGCAGATGAGCTCCACCTGCTCCTCCAGCGGTCTCACGCAGTTCTTCCTGTCCGTCACTGAGATGATCTTCATCGGTCCGATCTCACATAATCGTTGAACACAGGCTGCAGTCCCATTCCCCGGAGGGCCGTGCGGACCTCCTCCACGTCCCTCGTATCCGAGAGATCGAACTGTCCGTCGCCCTGGTCCTTGACGTCGCTGTGTCCTCCTATCCTAACGGAGGTCCCTGCTGAAATCTTTGTTGCGCATATGTTCACTATGCCGTCGCGGAAACGGGGCAGCTCCCTCGTCGATATCGTCTCCCCGGCGAACGGCATGAAGAGCCTGTAGGCCATCGCGACCTGCAGCAGGTCCTTCTCGCCGACGGCGTTGTCGTCCTCCCAGTGGCTGCTGCACGGCCTGAGCCTGGGCAGGGAGTACGAGATCTCCGCCCAGGGGTACTTCCTCTGCAGAAGGTACCCGTGCATGCCGCAGCTGAACGCATCCCTCCTCCAGTCGTCGCGGAGACCCAGGAGCGCCCCGAAGGCGACTCCCCTCATGCCCCCCATCACCGCCCTCTCCTGGGCGTTGAAGCGGTAGGAGAAGATCCTCTTGGCCCCTCCCCTGTGCAGCTGCTCGTACCTCGCGGGGTCGTAGGTCTCCTGGAAGACGGTCACGTAGTCGGCCCCGCACTCGTGCAGGTACCTGTACTCGCCGCTGTTGAGGGGGTAGACCTCGAGGCCGATCGACTCGAAGTGCCGTCTGGCCGTGCGTACGCACATGGCCAGGTACTCCACGTCCGAATGGATCCTCGACTCCCCGGTCAGGATGAGGATGTCGGTCAGTCCGGTGGAGGCGATGTTGGACATCTCCACCTCCACCTCCTCGGGGGTGAGTCTGGCTCTTTTGATCTTGTTGTCGCGGTTGAACCCGCAGTAGACGCAGCGGTTGTCGCAGTAGTTGGAGCAGTATATGGGGGTGAACATGCACACGGAGTTGCCGAAGTGCTCCCTCGTGATCCTGCGGGCCTTCTCGGCGATCCTCTCCAGGTAGGGCACCGCCGCGGGGGACAGCAGCGCGCCGAAATCGTAAGGACCCAGACGGTCGGAGGAGAGCGCCCTCAGCACGTCCGCGGAGGTGTAGGCGCCGGGGTCGAACGACCTCTCCGCCTCCAGGACGGACTCCATGAGGGAACCGTCCACGACCTCCATGCGGGGCATGTACTCGCAGGCGTCCTCCGGCGCCCTGTAGGACATGTCACTCCCCCAGGAACCCGGTCAGGGGGCTCGAGGCCTCGCCGCGGTCCTTCAGCACCCTGCCCGGTCCGGCGAGGTACGCCTTCCTGCCCGCCTCGATGGCCATTCTGAAGGCCGCGGCCATGGCGGGGACGTCCGAGGCGGTGGCGACGGCCGTGTTCGCCATCACGGCGGCGCACCCCATCTCCATCGCCTCGCAGGCCTGGGAGGGGCGTCCGATGCCCGCGTCCACGATTATGGGGAGGTCGATCTCCTCCACCATCATCTTTATGAAATCGCCGGTGAGGAGCCCCCTGTTGCTCCCGATGGGGGCCGCCAGGGGCATGACCGCCGCCGCCCCGGCCGCCGCCATGTCCCTGGCCGCGGTGAGGTCGGGCATCATGTAGGGCATCGCCGTGAAGCCGTCCTCCGCGAGGAGCCTGACCGCCCTCACCGTCTCGGCGTTGTCGGGGAGGAGGTAGCGGGTGTCGCGGATTATCTCGATTTTGATCATGTCGCCGCAGCCCAGCTCCCTGGCCAGTCTGGCTATGGTGAGGGCCTCCTCCGCGGTCCTGGCCCCGGAGGTGTTCGGCAGGAGGGTCACGCTCTCTGGCATGTAGTCGAGGACGTTCTCCCGTCCGTCGGGGTTAACACGGCGCACGGCGAGGGTGGCGATCTCCACGCCGCCGCTCTCTATGACTTTGCGGGTCATGTCCAGGGAGAACTTCCCGGACCCCAGTATGAATTTGGATCTGAAGCGTTTCTTGCCTATGATTAAGTCGTCAGACATCGGTATTTTCCTTCTTGGTAAGTATTTTCAGGACGGCATCCGCCATGTGCCCCGCACAGATGTTCACGTGCGGCGACATGAGGTACCGTCCTTCGGTGCCGTCCCCGCAGAGGACCACGCCTCCGAGCACGGTCCGCGAGACGACGGAGTTGGCATTGCCGTATCCGGCCATGCCGCTCCCGCACACCAGCGGGACCCCCGGGAGCTTCTCCATGACGGCCGACACGAGCATGGCCTTCTGGTCGGCCGCATCGAACGCCTCGCATACTGCATCGCATCCCCCGAACACCCTGGGTATGTTGTCGGGGGTGAGCCTCGCCGTGTGCTTCTCGATTCTGGTGAAGGGGGATATCCTCCCCACCATCCTCTCCGTCGCATCGGTCTTCGCAAGACCCAGATCCTCGACGAGGTAGTTCTGGCGGTTGAGGTTGCCGAGGTCCACGCTGTCGAAGTCGGCGATGATCAGCTTCCCCACGCCTGCACGTGCCAGCATGGCCGCGATATTGGAACCCAGTCCGCCGAGGCCGGCGATGCCCACGCACGAGGATGAGAGGCACCTCGACACATCTGGATCATTGCGGTCCAGCATGGCCGTGCGCATGTCCTCCCCCTTCCCGAAGTAGATCCTCATGCCCTCATGGAGGGGTGTATCCCCTCCTACCTGTCTGCCGTCCGCCACGTATATGCCGCGGTCCGGGTACAGGTGCCTCCCCAGCTCCCCGACCGTCCCGGAATCGGTGTCCGTGAGGACGCCGTTGACCGTTACCCTCATCATCCTCCGCCCACGAAGCTGACGATCTCCATCGTATCGCTGTTCTTCAGAGCGGTGGACTCCATCTCCGCCCGGGGGACTATCCTCCCGTTCAGCAGGACGGCGGTCCGCGGGACGTCGTATCCGTTCTCGGAGAGCCAGACGGCCACGGTCCGGTCCCCGGGGTCCCCCTCCTCCCTGCCGTTGGCGATCAGAGCCTCGTCCTCCTGTCGTTGAGGATCATGGTCTTCAGCTCGTGTGCCGCCTTCCTTATGTCGGGCTGGGCCATGATGGCCGAGACCACCGCGACCCCGTCCGCCCCGGCATGGACGACGTCGAGTATGTTCCCCCTGTTGATGCCGCCTATGGCCACCAGGGGCACGGCGCCGCCGATCGCCTTCTTTACCTCGTACACGGCGCCGAGACCCAGCGCCTGCGCCGCATCCGGTTTGGTCGGGGTGGAGAAGACGGATCCCACCGCGACGTAGTCCGCCCCGCCCTCCACGGCCGCCCTCGCCTGTTCGGCGTTGTCGACGCTTATGCCGATTATCATGTCGTCGCCCACCAGCCTCCTGGCGTCCTCCAGGGGGATGTCGCTCTGCCCCAGATGCACTCCGTCGGCATGTGCCAGCATGGCGATGTCGATCCTGTCGTTGACGATGAAGAACTTGTTGTGCTCGTTGGCGATCCTCTCCATCTCCTTCGCGAGCCTGAGCATCTCGCCGCCGTCGGTGTCCTTCATCCTCAGCTGGACGACGTCGGCCCCTCCCTCGTAGCAGAGCCTGGCCGCCTCCGTCTCCGGCACGCTCCCGAGCATCCTCCTGTCAGTTACCGCATACAGTTCGAACAATTCAGACCCTCCTCGTCTCCATTTTAAGCGATTCCCCCACATCCTCCCCGGAGAGGCCGTAAAGGGAGTCGAGGAGCTTGGTCCTGAAAGACGCCGGCCCGAAGGCCTTGCCACCCTCCACGGCCTTCTCCGATGCGATGTTGAACACCGATACGGCGGCCGACACCGATGGGACGGACACCCCGCAGGCGCCGACGTAGCATCCCGTGACGGACGACACCATGCAGCCCGTGCCGGACACCTTCTCCAGCATCGGGGACCCGTTGCGCAGGATGGCCAGCGTCTTCCCGTCGGAGACGTAGTCGGTCTCCCCGGTCGCGGCCACGACCGCCCCCGTCCTCTCCGCCAGGGACGAGACGGCCGCCCCGGCGTCGTCGGACCCGGAGACGGAGTCCACCCCCCTGACCTTCCCGCCGAGTCCGGCCAGCACGCCAATCTCGCCCCCGTTCCCCTTTATGACGGAGACCTCGACGGTCTCCATGAGCTTCCTGGCCGCCGCCGTCCTGTAGGAGGTGGCTCCGACCCCGACCGGGTCCAGGACGACCGGTACGCCGTTCCTGTTGGCCTCCCTGCCCGCGACGGCCATGGACTCCAGGGTCCTCTCGCTGAGGGTGCCGATGTTCAGCACGACCGCTGAGGCCAGGGCGACCATCTCCGGTATGTCCAGGGCCTCGTCCGTCATGACCGGCGAGCCGCCGGCGCATATGCATACGTTCGCGCAGTCGTTGACGGTAACGTAGTTGGTGATGTGGTGCACCAGCGGTCTCTTCGCCCTCACTTTCGCCATCATGTCGGCTGCGGAATCTGCCATGTGGCGGGGTAACGTCCTAGGGATATTAATAATGGGACAGACGGAGGTTTCCGGATCCCCGGGGTGCGGACTCCCTATGCGCCGGACCGACGGTCTTCCGCGGTCTGTTATAAAAAGCCAATTTTATTTATATGAATGCGGGGATTGACGGGGCAGATATAATGGCCGATGACGAAGACGTAAAACCGAGGAAAGAGAGGGAGCCGATATCCTTCGTCTGCTTCGTGGTGCTGATCGTTGCCACACTGGCCGTGGCGGGCACCTATGTAAACGACAACATGCTGAGCGGGGACAGCGAGGTCAGCGCAACGAACGGGAGCACCGTGTACGTCGAGTACACGGGCGCGCTCTATGCGCAGTACGACGAGGGAGGGGCGATATTCGACACCAACGTCGAGAGCATAGCCAACAGCACCTCCTACGTGCACTCGGCCGGATACACAATAAAAGAGACCTATTCCAACCTCGAGGTGAAGATCGGTTCCGGAGGAGCGCTTGCCCCCTTCGAGAACGTCCTCATCGGCTACAAGGAAGGTGACGTTGTCACGGTGGTCATATCCGCGGAGAGCGGAGAGGGATATGTAGTCCCCAACACCACCGCAGCCATGGCCAACTCGTTCCAGGTGCCCGTCCAGCAGAAGATGTCGGCCTCGGCCTACAAATCCCTGTACGGAGAGGATGCGGTCAGCGGGACCACCGTGACCACCGTCTACGGATGGGATGCGGCCGTAACCGTGAACACCGATGGAACGGTATCCCTGAACAACATGGCCGTAAAAGGGGTGAAATACGACATCGAGTCCGACTTCGCCACCGTCAAGGCGGAGGTGACCGACGTATCCTCCGGGAACATAACATATTCCCTCGATATAACCGAAACGCAGTCCGTCGACGGCAGCACCTACTCCGACTTCAGTGCGGAAATCGGCAGCGAGACGTACTCCGCCGTCAAGATGATCAAGGTCCCCATGTACTCCGGAACCGGGGACACGTCGATCTACATCATCGGAGGCAACAGCGATTATTCGATGATCGAGTACAGGACCGTCGGCGACACCAAGAACGTGACGCTGTACTTCACCATCAAAGTGGTTTCCGTAAGCTGAGAAACATATGCGGGTCCGGGGTTCCCGGATCCGTCTTCCCGGCGGACCCCCGGTCCTCCGGTTTTTTGTAAGAGAGACGGGCGGTGCCCGTCCGTTCAGAGGATCCTGTCCATCTTGGAGAGGACGTCGGCGGGATTCCTCCCCAGTACGCTTATCGAGACGTTCCTCCGGTCGGATATGTCCGCCAGGGCGTCCGGGAACTTCCTGGAGGAGGAGATGGCGGTGCGGACGGTCTCCGCGATGCTGTTCCCTCTCCTCCTTATGAGGGCGACCTCCAGTCCCGCGTCCTCCATGTCCTCTACGAACTCCTCCGCCGCGGCGAACTCCAGGAGGCCTCTGGCCTCGGGATCCGTCTTCATGGCCTCCAGCAGGACGAACGACATGTGCTCGGCGGCGCCGAACCTCACCTGACCGTTCCTCTTCAGGGTCCCGTCGCCCACGGTGATCCTCCCGTCGACGGCTGCTATCTCCTCGGGCCCTTTGGCACCCTTCTTGGCGTAGGCGAAGTTCATGCCCGTCCGGGGCACGAGTTCGGCCGGCATGGTCCGGCAGACCTTCCCGACGGCGTCGTCAAGCTCCCTCAGGACCGCGACCTTGTCGCTGTCGTCCTTCCTGGCGAGGGTCACCTGGGTGTTGACGACCGGCACCCCCTTCCCGACGGCGTACTGCGTCCTCAGGGACTCCTGCATCATCTTCCTGGACTCCAGCACGGAGGTCACCAGGTCGAGGCCGTTGGCCATGTTGGCCGTTATGAACGACGAGAGGGTGCAGCCCGAGCCGTGCCCCGCATCGTAGGGGAGCCTCGGGTTCCTGATCCTCGAGATCTCGGAGGAGAGGTACAGGTAGTCCACCACGTTGGCGGAGTTCATGTGCCCTCCCTTCAGGAGGACGGACGACCCCTCCTTGCCTATTATCTCGCAGGCGAAGGTGGCGTCGTCCTCGTTCCTGATCTTCATCCCGGCGAGCACCTCCGCCTCGTGCCTGTTGGGCGTCACGAGCTCGCATATCGGGATGAGCTTCTCTCTGACGGCGCGGACGAACGTCCTGTCGTACAGCTCGTCGCCCACGGTCGCGACCATCACGGGGTCGACGATGAGGGGGACGTCGTGGTCCTCGAAGGCGTCGGCCACCACGCCCACTATCTCGGCGTTGTACAGCATGCCGGTCTTCACGGCCTTTATGTCGCAGTCCGACAGCACGGCGTCCAACTGGGACTGCACCATGTCTGCCGGCATGGGGAATATCCTGCTGACCCTGCGCGTGTTCTGCGCGGTCACGGCGGTTATGACGGAAGTGGCGTGGACACCCAGGGAGGCCATCGCCTTGATGTCGGCTTGTATGCCGGCCCCTCCGACAGAGTCCGAACCCGCCACGGTAAGAGCGGTTCTCATGTGCCTTTCCCCATGTACTTTAAGTATATAACCCTAGGAACGGGGGCACGTGTTTTTCTTTTACGAATATTTATCTTTGAAATATTATCATAAGAAATCGGTGCCGATTCATCTTTTAATAGATTGATGGGGATAGGCTGGAACATGGCAACCAAGAGCAGCGTCCACTTCATCCTCGGCAGCAAGAGCGATTACAAGGACCTTGCACCCGTTTTCCCGGACATCCTCAAATCGGCCCTCGTCATCGCGGACCAGGTCCCGGAGGAGGAAGAGCTCACTATGATCATACAGCTCAACCTGGACGACTTGGAGAAGAACCGCAAACCCGAAGGGTACGTCAGGAAGGCCAGGATAAGGATGGTCTTCCCCCTGGACAGGAAGGAGTTCTACTTCCAGAGCTACAACCCGAAGATTGTGGATCTCGGGAAGATCAGGGAATCCGTCACCGAGCTGCTGGCCGGAGCCGGGATAAGCTTCGACGTGACCGAGGACGACGATATTCTTTTCGACCTTCCTTCGAAGAAAAACTGAGGTACGATAAGAATAATTCGTCCATATTATTCCGATAAGGATTACATTAACAATAGATAATAAGTATTTGGGAATAGTAATAGGTATCAGCAAGCGGCGAGCCGCTACAATGGAGATGACAAAAATGGCAACCGGAATCGAGAAAGGCAAATCGAAAGAAGAGAAGGTTTTCCGTGTGGAGGACAAGTACAACGTCCCCGCCGGCCCCCTGAACCCCAACAAGTACAGGTTCGACACCCTGCAGATCCACAAGGGCCAGGAGCAGCCGGACCCCGTCACGGACTCCAGGGCCGTACCCATCTACCTGACCACCTCTTACGTGTTCAAGAACTCCAAGCAGGCCGCCGACAGGTTCGCCCTGAAGGAGGGAGGCAACATCTACGGCAGGCTCACCAACACGACCCAGAGCGTGTTCGAGGACAGGATCGCCGCCCTCGAGGGAGGGGCCGCCGCGCTCGCGGTCTCCTCCGGAGCAGCCGCGGTGACCTATGCCGTCACGGCGCTGGCACTGTCCGGCGACAACATAGTAGCGGCCAACAACCTGTACGGCGGCACCTTCAACCTGTTCGAGCACACCCTGCGCAAGAACTACGGCATAACCACCACCTGGGTGGACCCCAGGGACCCCTCGAACTTCGAGAAGGCCATAACCGAGAAGACCAAGGTCCTGTTCGCCGAGACCTTCGGGAACCCGAACTCCGAGGTCGTGGACATCGAGGCCATAGCCGAGATCGCCCACAGGAACAAGGTCGCCCTCATCGTCGACAACACCTTCGCGACCCCCTACCTGTTCAGACCCCTGGAGCACGGAGCCGACATCGTCGTCGAGTCCGCCACCAAGTTCATCAGCGGGCACGGTACGGTCATCGCCGGTGTGATCGTCGAGTCCGGCAAGACCGACTGGAAGTCCTACGGCAGGTACCCCAACCTCACCGAGCCCGACCCCTCCTACCACGGCGTCGTGTTCTCCGACTTCGGACCCGGGGCATTCGTCACCTGGATAAGGGCCATACTGCTCCGCGACACCGGTGCGTCGATCTCCCCCATCGTGGCGTTCTCGCTGCTGGTGTCCCTCGAGTCCCTGTCCCTCCGCGTCGACAGGCAGGTCGAGAACTCCCTGAAGATCGTGGAGTACCTGAGCGGCAACCCCCACGTCTCCTACGTGAGCCATCCCTCGCTGGAGAGCAACCCCACCCACGGGCTGTACAGGAAGTACTTCCCCAACGGCGCCGGGGCCATCTTCACCTTCGACGTGAAAGGAACCAAAGAGCAGGCGCAGAAGCTCACCGAGAGCCTCACCCTGTTCAGCCTGCTGGCGAACGTGGCCGACGAGAAGTCCCTCATCATCCACCCCGCCTCCACCACCCACTCTCAGCTCACCGAGGCCGAGCTCGAGAAGGTCAACATACACCCGACCACCATCAGGGTGTCCATCGGTGCCGAGAACATAAACGACCTCATCGCCGATCTGGAGCAGGCGTTCGCCAAGGTCTTCGGCAAGAACTGAGCCAGACCATCTAAACCCGGGGGATTCCCTCCCCCTCTTTAGAAACCGTTTCCCGGCCTCCTTCCGCGCAACAATCGCGGAAACGGACGTCTGGCACATCATATTCTATTCTGAGAAACAGCGGGACGGAAGGTGTCTGCGGGGAGCGGGTCCCCGCAGGCGGTTCATTCGTTCAGAAGCCTGTCCCAGCACTTCTGAATTATCATGTCCTTCATCCTGACGTCCTCCTCCCTGTTCATGCTGTCCTGCATGGAGAGGGTGATCTCGACGTCGGTGGATGCGGGCGAGGTCCCGCCGTAGGAGTCCCTGCGCTCGACACAGTTTTTGACCGCTATGGCCGAGAACACGTCGCTGTCCACCAGGGGGGAGAACTTCCTGAACTGGTCCAGGGTCAGGTTGTCGAGGGAGATCTTGTTCTCGATGCAGTACCTGACCGCCTCCCCCACGATGCCGTGGGCCTCCCTGAACGGCACGCCCTTGGTGACGAGGTAGTCGGCGAAGTCGGTCGCGTTGATGAACCCTCCGCTGGTGGCCTCCAGCATCCTGCTCTCGTTGATCCTGAGGGTGGACACCACCTTGGACATCATCCTGGCACATTCGGTGACCGTGTCGAGGGACTCCATCACGGGCTTCTTGTCCTCCTGCAGGTCCCTGTTGTACGACAGGGGCAGGCTCTTGGTCGTCACGAGCATGGCCACGAGGCTTCCCACGACCCCTCCGGTCTTGCCCCTGGTGAGTTCCGCTATGTCCGGGTTCTTCTTCTGGGGCATGATGCTGGAGCCGGTGGAGTAGCGGTCGTCCATCTCCACGTACCTGAACTCCTGGGAGTTCCAGAGGATGAACTCCTCGCAGAGGGAGGACATCGATATCGCGGCCATCGAGGCGTCGAACGCGATCTCGGTCACGAAGTCCCTGGAACCGACGGAGTCCATGGAGTTCTCGGTCGGGTCGCTGAACCCGAGGAGGTCGGAGGTCATCTTCCTGTCGATGGGGTAGGTGGTCCCGGCCAGGGCGGCGGACCCGAGTGGGCACTTGTCCATCCTCTTCAACGCATCCAGGAACCTGTCCGCATCCCTCCCGAAGCGGAAGGCGTGGGCCATCATGTGATGTGCCAGGGTGACGGGCTGGGCGTGCTGCATGTGGGTGTATCCGGGCAGTATGACGTCCCTGTTCCTCTTGGCCACGTCCTGCAGGGAGCGTATGAGCCCGTTGACCGCGTCGACGGTGTTGAGGACGGCGTCCCTGAGGTACATCTTGAAGTCGGTGGCCACCTGGTCGTTCCTGCTTCTGCCGGTGTGCAGCTTCCCCCCTGCCGGGCCGATCATCTCGGTCAGCCTGACCTCGATGTTGGTGTGGATGTCCTCCAGGGAGTAATCCATCTGCAGTCTGCCGTCCCTGAGCTGCTGCGCGAGCTCCTTCAGGCCGCCTATTATCTTCTCCGCATCCTCCGCGGGGACGATCTTGCACGACTTCAGCATACGGACGTGCGCCAGCGATCCCATGATGTCGTAGAACGCCATCCGGGAGTCCACGTCCAGGGAGGACGTGAACCTCAGGGTGCTGTCGTCCATGCCGTCCTCGAACCTTCCCGACCACAGGGCTTTTCCCGCCATCGCCATCACTGCTTGTTCTCGGGGTTGTGGGCCCTCGCCGCGGTCTGGTCCGGCAGTCCCCACACGTAGATGAAGCCCACCGCGGCCTTGTGGTCGAAGGTGTCGACGGTGTCCTTGGAGTAGGTGGCGAGTCCGGTGTCGTAGAGCGAGAAGGGGCTCTTCCTCCCGACGACGGTGACGCTGCCCTTGAGGAGCTTGACGCGGACGGTGCCGGTGACGAACTCCTGGGTCTTGTCTATGAACGCGTTGATGGGTTCCCTCAGCCCGCCGAACCACTGCCCGTCGTACACTATGCGGGTGAACTTCTGCTCGAGGATCTTCTTGAAGTCGAGGACCTCCCTCTGGAGGGTCATCCCCTCCATGGCCCTGTGGGCGGCTATGATGACGACCGCGGCCGGGCACTCGTAGGTCTCGCGGCTCTTTATGCCGACCAGCCTGTCCTCCACGTGGTCGATCCTCCCGACGCCGTTCTCCCCGGCGATCTTGTTGAGTTTGCCGATGAGCTCGATGCCGTCCATCTTTACGCCGTCCAGCGACACGGGGATGCCCTTCTCGAACCCGATCTCCACGAAGGTGGGGGTGTTGGGGGCCTCCTCGGGGGCGACGGTGTGGATCCAGACCCCGGCCGGGGGCTCGTTCCAGGCGTTCTCGAGGGCGCCGCACTCGCAGGACGCTCCCCAGAGGTTCTCGTCCCTGGAGTAGGGGCTTTCCTTCTTCGCCTTGATCTCGATGCCGTGCTTGGCCGCATAGTCGATCTCGTCGTCCCTGGTGGCGACCCACTCGCGCTGGGGGGCGATGATCTCCAGGTTGGGGTCCTGCGCCTTGATGCCCGCGTCGAAGCGGACCTGGTCGTTCCCCTTGCCGGTGCAGCCGTGGGCTATGTACTTGGCACCCTCCTCGTGGGCTATCCTAACGAGGGTCTTGGCCATGAGCGGGCGGGCTATGGCGGTGCTGAGCGGGTACACGTCCTGGTACATCCCGTTGGCCTTCACCAGGGGCCATACGTACTCCTCGACGAACTCCTTGCGGACGTCGAAGAAGTCGGCGCGGACGGCGCCGTTCCTGTAGGCGCGGGCGACGATCTCCTCGCCGTCCGTCTCGGGCTGTCCGACGTCGACCGAGATCGCGACCACGTCGACGTCGTAGTTCTCCTGAAGCCAGTGTATGTCGACGGAGGTGTCGAGACCTCCGGAGTAGGCGAGGACCACCTTGTCCCTCTTGCCTTTGCCGTCTGCTGCTTTATTAGCTGCCATATGGTCTGTCCATATCCCACGGTATATAATAAAACTCGGGCATGCGATCCTCCGCGCCGTCCCGGGCCCCGCGGCCCAGAGGGCGCCCGGCTCCTGTCCCCATTGGCAATCTTCCGTCACCATGGTATCACGCCTGTTGCCACCGTAACGATTCCGACAGTTTGTGTCTCAAATGGGACAATACCTTTTTTAAGGTGTTTTCTGTGAGCACTACTCCTATACCAAGGAGCAGTCCAAATGTCCTACAGAGTGGGTATCATCGGCGGGACCGGCTATACCGGAAGCGAACTCTCCCGTCTGCTTTGCAGACACCCCGATATAGAGCTGGCGGCCCTCACCTCGCGTTCGAACGCGGGGAAGGACGTGGCCTCCGTGCACGGTTTCCTCAGGGGTTACACCGACATCAGGTTCACCGAGAGCATATCCGAGACGAAGGACCTGGACCTCGTCATGGTGGCGACGCCCTTCGGTGTCGCCATGGACGAGGTGCCCGCCCTCCGCGAAAGGGGGATCAAGTGCATCGACCTCTCCGGCGACTACCGCCTGAAGGATGCCTCCTTGTACGCCGAGTGGTACGGCAAGGAGCACACCGACCCGGAGGGACTGTCCGAGGCGGTGTTCGGACTGCCCGAGCTGTTCAGGGACGGCATCAGGGGGGCGGACCTGGTGGCCAACCCCGGCTGCTATGCGACCTCGGCCATCCTGGCCATAGCCCCCCTTATGAAATCGGGCCTGGTCTTCGGCGACGTGTTCGTGGACGGCAAGAGCGGGACCTCGGGAGCGGGGATGACCCCGTCCCCGCGCCTGCACCACCCGACATGCGGCGAATCCGTGATCCCCTACAAGGTGGGGACCCACAGGCACCAGCCGGAGATAGAGATGGCGGTCGACATGTTCGCCGGCGGCCGCACGGATGCGACTTTCGTGCCGCATCTGGTACCCATAGTCAGGGGGATAATATCCTCCTGCTACTTCAAATTCAAGAAGGACGCGTCGCAGGAGGACGTCGACGCCGTCTACGAGAAACAGTACGGGGCCGAGCGCTTCGTGCATTACGTGCCGGAGCCCTCGATACGCGACGTGGTCGGTTCGAACCATGCGCAGGTGGGGTCGAAGGCGATGGGCGGGAAGGCCGTCGTGTTCGGGGTCCTCGACAACCTCGTGAAGGGTGCGTCGGGGCAGGCGGTTCAGAACATGAACCTCATGCTGGGACTCCCGGAGGCCGACGGTCTCGACTTCCCCGGTCTAGGAGTGTGATTGGAAATGGTAGAGATAATCGACGGTGGCATTACCACCCCTCAGGGATTCAAAGCGGCGGGCGTCCACAGCGGAGTGAAATACCGCGCCCTCGATCTGGGACTTCTGTATTCGGAGGTCCCCGCGACCGCGTTCAAGGCCTTCACCTCGAACAAGGTCAAGGCCGCGCCGGTGCAGGTTATGATAAACGACAACTCGCCGAAGCTGTCCGCCGTGGTGGTCAACAGCGGCAACGCGAACGCCCTCACCGGCCGCCGCGGGTACGAGGACGCCGAGACGATGCAGAGGGCCGCCGCCGCGGAGCTCAACATCGACCCCAAGGAGGTGGGCATCATGTCCACCGGTCTCATCGGCCGCTTCATGGACATGCACAAGGTGCAGTACGGGATATCCAAGGCCGTGAAGCAGCTCGACATCGGCAGGGAGGCAGACGGTCTGCTCTGCGAGGCCATCATGACCACCGACACCATAAAGAAGGAGTGCTCGGTCCGCGTCCGCCTCGGCGACGGCACCCTCGTCTACATATCCGCCATCTCCAAGGGCAGCGGCATGATCGCCCCGCATCTTAAGGTCCTGCACGGCACCACCCTCTCCATGATCACGACCGATGCGGTGCTCACCTCCAAGTTCAACGAGACTTTCCAGTCGATACTCGACGACTCCATGAACATGGTCTCCGTCGACGGGGACCAGTCGACCAACGACACCTGCATCATGCTGGCCAACGGCATGGCGGGAGGGCAGGCCGCCGACGACGACCCCGCCTTCGTGGACGCCCTGCGCATGGTCATGACCAAAATCGCGCGCACCATCGCCATGGACGGCGAGGGCGCGAGCAAACTCATCACCGTCGAGGTCACCGGGGCCGAGACCAAGGAGGATGCCAGGAAGGTCGTCAAGACCATCATCAACTCCCCTCTGGTCAAGTCGGCCATCTTCGGTTCCGACCCCAACTACGGACGCGTCATGATGGCCCTCGGCAACAGCGGCGCCAACTTCAACCTCAACGACGTCCACCTAACCATCAAGGGAGGGGACATGGAGGTCCCGATCCTAGATTCCGGGGCACCCGTCTTCCAGGAGGAGAGGTCCGTCGAGGTTGTCCGCATGGCGATGGACAACAAGGAGGTCACCCTCCAGCTCGACCTGGGCGTGGGCAGCGAGAGCGCGACCGGGTGGGGATGCGACCTGACGTACGACTACGTC
>DARY01000001.1:12826-32625 GCA_002503545.1 Candidatus Methanomethylophilus sp. UBA78 | reverse complement strand
GGTCATACGGGAAGGGATACCGTGGGGGTTGACGACCAGGTCGGGGGTGACTCCGTCGGAGGTGAAGGGCATGTCGCACTGGTCGACGAGCCTTCCGACGACACCCTTCTGTCCGAACCTGGAGCAGAACTTGTCCCCGAGCTCGGGTATCCTCTCGTCCCTGACCTTCACGCGGACCAGCCTGGAACCGTTCTCGGACTCGGTGACTATGACAGAGTCCACGTATCCCTTCTCCCCGGGCCTGACGGTGACGGACGTCTCCCTCCTCTTCTGGGGGGTGAGGAAGTCGGTCTCCTCCTCGAGGAACCTCGGCGGGGAGGTCTTGCCGATGAGGACGTTGGAACCCTCCACGTAGGACTCGGGGGAGATGAGACCGTCCTCGCCGAGCGCCTGATAGGCGTCGTCGGAACGGCCGCCGACTATGTCGGGGGAGGGGATCTCGAAGTGGTCCTCCTGCCCTCCGGGGTAGCGGCGCTCCTCGGCGCGGTAGGACCTCATGAAGGAGGACCTTCCGAGGCCCCTCTGCACCGAGCTCTTGTTCATGACGATCGCATCCTCGATGTTGTATCCGTGGTAGGAGAGGACGGCGATGCAGAAGTTCTGCCCAGCGGGCCTGTACTTGTATCCCATGTAATCCATGGTCTGGGTCTGTACCATCGGGACCTGCGGGTAGTGCATGACGTGGCCGCGGGTGTCGGGCCTTATCCTGTAGTTGGACGTGGAGATTCCCAGGGCCTGCTTGGCCATACCGGCTCCCATGGTGATACGGGGGGCGGAGTTGTGCTCGGGGTAGGGGACGATTCCGGCCGCCACTCCGAGGATGACCATGGGGTCCACCTCCATGTGGGTGTACTCGGACTTGCCGTCCTCGCCGATTATTTTGCTGGGTACGCTGAACTTGTCGCGGCACCACCTGCAAACGAGCTCGCAGGACTTCTCGGCCTTGCCGGGGTTCATCCAGTCGACGTCGGTCTCGGAGAGGGCGTGCCCGCAGCAGGGGCACCTCTTCGGGGTATCGTAGGGACGGACGAGGACGAGGGAGTCCTCCTCCTCCTCGGCGTCGAGCCACTCGAGGATGCCGTCGCGGAAGAGGTCGTCCCATGTGACCTTGCCCTCGCGGATGCCCTCGATGTGCTTCCTGGTGATGATGGTCCTCCCGTCCTTCAGGACGAGCAGGGGCCTCCTGAGCCTTCCGTCGTCGCAGTTGATGATGACCTCACCCATCTCGTCGTCGTAGCGGATGTTGATGTTGGAGTTGATGAGACCGTACCTCCTGCGCTCCCTGATCTCGTTGACCAGTTTCTCGGGGTCGGAGTAGGTTCCGACGAGGTTCCCGTTCACGAAGACGCGGGTGTCGTCGCCCTCCTTGACGGAGGCGAGACCGAACTCCCTGAGCATCCTTATGACCTCGCTGTCGGGGAACGCCTCGGAGACGTCGATGATGAGGGCCGCGTTCTTCACCAGACCGCAGTTCTGACCCTCGGGGGTCTCGGACGGACAGAGTCTTCCCCACTGGGTGGGGTGCAGGTCACGGGCCTCGAAGTGGGGCTGGGACCTGGTGAGGGAGGAGGTTATCCTCCTGAGGTGGGACATGGCGGACATGTTGGACGTCCTGTCGAGGAGCTGGGAGACTCCGGCGCGGCCGCCGACCCAGTTGCCGGTGGCGAGGGCGTGCAGGAGCTTGTGGGTGAACAGGTCGGGCCTGATGGAGGAGGCGACGCTGTAGTCGTTCTTCTTCCTGCCCATGTTCCTCTCGAGCTGATACTTGAGGTCCTTCATCAAGGAGGAGAAGCTGGTCCTGAAGAGGTCCTCCATGAGGTCNNAGGTCCCCGGACAGCTTGAGCCTCTTGTTGGCGTAGTGGTCCTTGTCGTCCTCCTTCCTCTCCCCGAGGGAGAGCTCGAGGACGGACTTGGCGATGCGTCCCAGGTAGATCGCTTTCTTCATGCGGTCCTCTTTGGTGTCGCCGAGGTGCGGGAGCAGGGAGCGGTCGAGGATGGACTCGACCTTCTTGATCCTGTACTCCTTGGCCTGGCCGGCGGCGAAGTTCCTCTCGAGGTACAGGAGGGCCCCCTCGGTGGTGTGGTATCCGGGGAGGACCTTGTCGGAGGACGAGGGCGGGGACTGGGAGACCGGCAGGCCGGTCTTGGAGTTGATGTCGAAGGAACCCTCGATGTTGGCGTAGACTATGTTGGCCATGGCCTCCTCGGAGACGATGGTCTCGTAGATGTCCGAGTCCTTCTCCATCCCGAGGGCCTTCATGAGGGCGATGAGCGGGATCTCGCCGGAGACGACGGGGACGGACACCATGAGGGTGCCGTCCTTCTTCTTCTCCACCTGGGTCAGTGCACGGTAGCCTTCCTTCTGGGAGAAGATCTTGGCGGTCTCGACGGCTGCGCCGTACCTCTCGTTGTACTCGACCATGACCCTGTTGGGTGCCAGGTCCTCGAGGGTTATGAGGACCCTCTCGGTACCGCCGATGATGAAGTAT
Organism: Candidatus Methanomethylophilus sp. UBA78; assembly: GCA_002503545.1. Taxonomy (GTDB): domain Archaea; phylum Thermoplasmatota; class Thermoplasmata; order Methanomassiliicoccales; family Methanomethylophilaceae; genus Methanomethylophilus. The sequence continues at coordinate 30,136 of DARY01000001.1, read as the reverse complement.
CCTCCGGGCTCCCTCGGGTCCTCCTTCTGCCTGATGATCTCCTGCGCGTACTCGTCGTCGCTGATCTTGCGCTCGAGGCGGGCCTCGATGTTGGCCCTGTAGAGGTTACATCCCTTGGACTTCACCATCATGGGAAGGTCGCCGACATGGACCCAGCCGCCGTTCTCGAGGTCCTTCTCTATGCCGTCCTCGTAGACTTCGAAGCGGACGTACACGGGGGACATGTAGTTGAGGTTCCTGAGCCTGGCCTCCATGGGGGAGATGTCGTGGCTGTATCCGTTGGCCTCGATGACCTTGGGCTCCTCGATCCTGATGGTGGGCTTGGCCTGGGGGTCTATGCTCCCGTCCTCGAGCCTCCTCCTCCCGATGACAATCTCGATGTCCCTGCCGTTGGTGCGCTCCGTGTCCAGCTTTATGATGCCGCGGGTCGCGTCGTCGGTCGGAACCCTGATGTCGTCCACGATCCTCTGCATCCTGCTGTTGGGGTTGTCAGGGGTTGCGAGAAAATCGTCGAAGGAGGCGATGTGGTGGTTTACGATGTCCTTGTCCCTGAAGTAAAGATTGACTAGATCCCTCATTCGCTCACCCTTTGGTTACGAGCCTGTAGACCGTGAATTCCTGCGCGGTCTCGCTCTTTCTAATGATTTTGATAACGCTTCCCTCCGCGATGGGGCCGTGGATGCTCTCCAGCACCTGGATGACCGCATCCGAGGTTTTTATTTTTGGAAGCTGGTCGCGAGTGATCCCCAGTTTGCCGAGGATCTCGTTCGCCTCCTCTTCGTTGAGAAGGTGGTGCTCCGGCACAAGGTTGTGCTTGAGAATGTTGAACGAGTTAGTGTCTGCTGCTGCCAATTTTTCACCTACCTAATGCTCCGCTTCCGGTCAGCGGGAAAGATGTTTCCAAAACTGTATGATTTTCAAATCGCTCCCCATACTTGATCCGCCGTCGATCGCTCATGAAGAATCTCAGCGGGCCTGGAGGGATTCGAACCCCCGACCACCTGATTAAAAGTCAGATGCTCTACCTAGCTGAGCTACAGGCCCTTGATATCCTATCTACCTGTCGCAGGAACTCATGCTTATATTTAATAGATTCGTCGAAGGATCTCCGTCCGGCAACGTCCGGACCGGAAGTCCCCGTCCCCGTCCCGGACGGCGGCGGGATGCGGAACGCCTTCCGTGCGGCGCACATGCAAAACGCATGCTGATATATCCGTACTCAATCCCCACAGGCAATGTCTGAATCTCTCATGCTGAAGGTCGAGACCCCGACACGCCTTAAGGAGGCCGGATACGGAAGGGCCCGTCTGGACCCGGAAGCCTACGTCGAACTGGGTCTCTCCATAGGGAGCATAATTGAGATCAAGGGCAAGAAGACCGTGGTGGCCAAGGTCTTCAGGAGCGATCCGGAGGACGCCGGCAAGAACATCGTCAGGATAGACGGCCTGACCAGGACCAGTGCCGGCGTCTCCATCGGGGACAACGTGGTGGTGAGGAAGATCGACCCCCCGAAGGCCCTGAAGATCACCCTCGTCCCCAACATACCGCCGGGAAGCCGCATAGCCATAGACGACAGGTTCGTCGACATCTTCAAGAGCAACCTCATCGGCCGCGCCGTCTGCCCCGGACTCGACATAACGGTGCCGAACGTATCCCTCATGGGGAACCGCTCCGTCTTCAAGGTGCAGAGCTGCACGCCCTCAGGTGCGGCCGTGATATCCGACACGACCGAGGTCAGGGTACTCGACTCGCCCGGGAAGAACAAGCCGCAGAGCCAGACGGAGGAATCCGGCTTCGGGCGCGACAACAAGATAACCACCTACGACGACATCGGGGGGCTGGACGAGGAGCTGAAGAGGATCAGGGACATGATAGAGCTCCCGCTCAAGCACCCCGAGCTCTTCGACCGCATGGGCATATCCGCACCCAAGGGGGTTCTCCTCTACGGACCTCCCGGGACCGGCAAGACCCTGATCGCCGAGGCGCTTGCGAACGAATCCGGTGCCAGCTTCCTCACCATACGCGGCCCGGAGATCATGGGGAAGTTCTACGGCGAGTCGGAGGAGAGACTGCGCAGCGTCTTCGCACAGGCCGAGAAGAACAGTCCCAGCATCATATTCATAGACGAGATAGACTCCATCGCCCCGAACCGCAACAGCATCGAAGGGGAGGTCGAGAGACGCGTCGTGGCCCAGCTGCTCACCCTGATGGACGGAATGGGCGGGCGCGGCAACGTCATCGTCATCGGGGCCACCAACCAGGAGGATTCCATAGACCCCGCCCTGAGAAGGCCCGGCAGGTTCGACAGGGAGATCGAGATTGGGATACCCAACAGGGACGGCAGGAGGTCCATACTGGACGTCCACACCCGCTCCATGCCCTTGGACGACGACGTAGACATAGACGCCATGGCGCGCATGACCCACGGGTTCGTGGGAGCCGACATGGCCGCCCTCTGCAGGGAGGCTGCGATGAAATGCCTCGCCCGCCACATAGACAAACTGGATCTGGAGAAACCGGTGCCGGCGGAACTGCTGGAGAAGATGAAGGTCAACATGGACGACTTCCTCCGCGCCTTCAGCGAGGTGGAGCCCAGCGGGATGAGGGAGGTGTCCGTGGAGATACCCAAGGTCACCTGGGAAGACATAGGGGGCCTGGACAGCATAAGGAACGAACTCAGGGAGGCGCTCCTTCCGGGGGAGGATAAGAAGGATTTCGAACGTCTGGGTATATCGGCCGGCAAAGGTGTCCTGCTGTACGGGCCCCCCGGGACCGGCAAGACCCTGATCGCCAAGGCGGTGGCCAACGAATCCGGGTCCAACTTCATCCTGGTCAACGGCCCGGAGCTCATGAACAAATACGTCGGACAGAGCGAGGAGAACCTGCGCAAGGTCTTCAAACGTGCCAGGCAGATGGCCCCGTCCATCATCTTCTTCGACGAGCTAGACTCGCTGGCACCCAGGAGGAACGGCGAGGAGTCGTCGCGCGCCGCCGACAACATGGTCGCGCAGCTCCTGACGGCCCTCGACGGAGTGGAGCAGCTTAACAACGTGCTGGTGATAGCGGCCACCAACAGGCCCGACATGGTCGACCCGGCCGTCCTCAGGCCCGGGCGCATCGACAGGATGATACTGGTCGGCAAACCGAACACCGGGGCGAGACTGAGCATCCTCAATGTGCACACCAAGAGGATGCCTCTGGACAAAGATGTGGATCTGGCACATTTGGCGGAGATCACCGACGGATACGTCGGGGCGGACCTCTTCGCCCTCTGCAGGGAGGCGGGTCTGAACGCATACCGCGAGGACCATGCCATCGAGGCCGTACACCTGAGGCACTTCGAGAAGGCCATGGAACTGATCAGACCGTCCGTCGACGAGATGACCTACAAGGCCTACACGGAGATGGCCTCCAAGGCCAGGAGCAACCGCGACCGCTGGAGCAATACGCAGTTCTACAGCTGAGGTCAGATGTACTTGACCATGTACGGGGACTCCAGCGCATAACCCTGCGACGCATAGTACTCCCTCACGCCCACGCCGCTGGTGATGCGGATGCGGTGCCTGCCCTCGGACAGGGCCATCCTCTCCGCCTCCCTCAGAAGGGCCCTGCCGAAGCCCCTGTGCTGCCAGCTCTCGGCCGCTGCGCCTATGGCGGTCTCGTTGCCGAAGACCTTCAGCTCCCTTACCGTGGCCGTGTCCGAATCGTCGGTCCTCAGACGGACGTACCCGACCAGGGAATCGCGGTAGGTGAACGATATGAACCTCTCCCTGTCGCCGTTGGCGTCGTACTCCTCGGTCTCCATCCTGACCTCGGACGGGTCCTCGAGCACCGCCCCGGTGTGCCCGACCTCGCGGCAGCGTATGCATCTGCACTTCATGCCTTTCTCCGTCATATGGGTCTGCACCAGCTGACGGAGGTTGCTCTTCAGTATGCCCGCGTCGATCTCCGGGACGGGTATGTCCCTCTGTATGCGCTGTATCCTTACATAATCTGGCACATACGATTTCATCTCCGACAGCAGCTCCACGGCGGTGTCCGTGTCCATGGGAATGTACTCCCCGTCCTCCCACATCCTGCGGATCTTAGTGTCCCCCACGACCAGCGTCGGGTATATCTTCAGCATGTCGGGACGGAAATCCGGGTCGTCGAACATCCTGCGGAAGCACCTGTAGTCGTTCTCCGGAGAGGAGCCGGGGAGGCCGGGCATTATGTGGTAGCATATCTTGAGACCGTGGTCGCGACAGCACTTCGTCGCCTCGACGACCTCCGCCACCCCGTGGCCGCGCTCCACCCTGTCCAGGACCTCGTCGTCGAGTATCTGCACGCCCAGCTCCACGCGGGTGGCGCCGAGCCTCATCATCCTCTCGACCTGGAAGTCCTTGCGGAAGTAGTCCGGCCTCGTCTCGACGGTCAGTCCGATGCATCTCCTCTGCGCATGCGAGTTGTCCTCCTGCGCCGCCTCCAACGTGGGGGATGTGTGGCCGTTCATGGCCTCGAAGCACCTCTTGACGAACCACTCCTGGTACTGGGAATCCCTCGACGTGAAGGTCCCGCCCATGATGATCAGGTCTATCTTGTCGGTATCGTGGCCGATCTCCTCCAACTGTGCCAGACGGCCCTGGACCTGATCGTAAGGATCGAACCGGCTCATGGCCGCCCTCCTGGCGGCGGGCTCCTTGCCGGTATACGATTGGGGGGAATTGTTGGCGACCCCTCCGGGACAGTAGGCGCACTTCCCGTGGGGACACGGGTACGGGGAGGTCATGACGGCCACCACCGCGACTCCGCTCGCGGTCCTCATTGGCTTCTTCACCAGCAGGGGGAGAAACGCCCTGCGCTCCTCCTCGGTCACAAGTGCCAGCACCTCGGAGTTCGAAGGGACCTTATCCGGACCGTACTCGGAACAGAGCCTCATCTTGAAGGCCTGGAGGGAATCGCGGTCGGTTATGTCCCCCGCCCTCAGGGCCTCCACGATGCGCTCGGCGACACCGGCCATTCAGCTCTTCTCCGCCCTTTCCCTTGCCAGCTGCTGGAAGCGCTCGACGGTCTTCTTGTAGTTGTCCATGGCCATCTGCACGTTCGCCTCGCAGAAGCTCCAGGCCTTGGCTATGTCGCCGTATCTTATGCGGTAACCCCTGCGCACGGAGCCGTCCTCCGACTGGATGTCCGTGCTCTCCAGGATGTCCATCGACTTCAGCTTGTTTATGTAGCGGTAGACGGTCGGCTTCGTGGTGCCCAGCAGGACGGCGATCTCCTCCGCCGCCCACGCCTTGGAAGGGTTCTTCATGAAGAAGTCCATGAATATCCTGTAGGGGATGCTGTCCCTTATCGTGAGGGCCCCGTTGCTTCTGGGGTCGTATCCCTTGGAAAGATAGCCAATCTGCGTGAGGAACGTCTCAGCAAGGACGTCTATGTCATCCACCCCGGTCATCGGGGTGTTGGAAACCACTTGGAGCTCGAACATGCGCCACCTTCGTAACGATGCGTTAAAAGTTAAGCGTCGATTTAAACTTTTACGAACGGGACCTTAAAAAATCAATAACGGTCCTTTATGCGTTCCAGTATCTTCATGACGCTGTCCAGGGGGAAGACGGAGTACACCGGGATCGATATTATCTTCTCCACCGTGTGGGCCACGATCGGTGCGCATATGATGCCGAGAGCCCCGTCCCTCTCGGCGCGGACGGCTGCGATGATGGCGTCCTCGACCGTCGAGACGCTGTACTCGCGGATGCCCACCGTACCGTTGGAGGTCGTGTCGAGCGATTTGGGGAGGCCCTCCATGAAGGTGGAGGATGCGATCACGGCCAGGAACTTCTCGTTGCCTTTGCCGTAGATCTGCTTGAGCGCACGGACGATCTGCCTCACCGTGCGCAGGTTCGGTTCGCGACGTTCCTCCAGGATCTTATAGACCGTGCTCTGGGATATACCGGAGATCTGGCAGAACTCGTTGAGCGACATGTTGAGTTCCTCGTCCAGGATGTTCCTGAGGGCCTTCTGGAAACCGCCCTCGTCCCTGAGCATGCTGGATATGAGGTCCTCTACTGTCATTGTCCTACCTTTTTGGAGTAGTCGGCGGCGGCGGAGCCGGCCACGACTCCCTCCCCCACCGCCTTGCCGATCTGCCACGGCCTGCCGGTGATGTCCCCGCAGGCGAAGACACCGGGCACCGAAGTGGCGCAGTTCCTGTCGACTTTGATTGTGTCGTCGACCTCTGGCATGACGCCGATCTCCATGGCGAGGTCGGCGGAGGACTTCCCTCCCAGCTCTATGAAGACCCCGTCCAGGGAGATCTCCCTGCCGTCGGAGAGGACGACCGCGTTCACCTTGCCTTCGCCCTTGATCTGCTTGACGGATTCGGTTATCCTCTCCGCCCCAGCCGCTAAAGCCTTCTCGACCAGGGAGGCGTCCGCATCGAACTTGGGGAAGATCCAATACACCTTGGAGGCATAACGGGTCATGAGCTCGGCGGAGATGGCCGCCTCCGACTGACCGCCTACCACCGCGACGACCTTGTCCTTGTAGAAGTTGCAGTCGCAGGCGGCGCAGTAGCTTATTCCCTTGCCGTTGCCGAACTCCTTCTCCCCGGAGACCCCGAGATGGTTGCGGGTTATGCCGGTGGCTAGGACGACGGCCTTGGCGTCCACGACCTCGCCGGACTCGGAGGTGATCCTGAACCTGTCCCCTGTCCTCTCCGCGGAGATCACGTTCATGTCCTCCACCTCGCATCCGAAGGAGACGGCCTGCCTGACGCCGTTCATCAGAAGGTCGGTGCCCGACTGTCTGCCGGAGGTACCGAAGTAATTCTCCACCGGTATGCCGAAGGTCGAACTGTTCTCCAGCTTGCCGATGAGGACCACCTCCACTTTCTTCCTGGCGGCGTGTATGGCCGCCTGGAGCCCGGCCGGCCCCGAACCGATGACGACTACGTCGGCTTCCATGGCGGGTCCGCCTCAGAGTCTGTTGATGTACGCGATGATGTCTTCCTTGGGCCTGAGTCCCACGAGGGGCTCCTTCTGCACACCGTCCTTGAAGAACAGGAGGGTGGGGATGGCGTTTATGCCGTACTGCACGGCGACGCCCTGGTTCTCGTCGGTGTTGAGCTTGCCCACGGCGACCTTGCCGGCCATGTCCTTATCGAGCTCGTCTATTATGGGGCCCATCCTCCTGCAGGGGCCGCACCAGGGCGCCCAGCAGTCCACGAGGACGACTCCGCTCTTTCCGATGAAATCCTTGAAGGTCGATTCGTTGAGTTCCGTTACCATTTGTATACCTCTTTGTAAGATTTTGAGGTTGCTTATAACCTCTGTGTAACTGAGGAAGGGATATGAGGAAAGATAACAAAAAGTTGGGGGTGTTTCCGGACCTCAGAGTCTTACACCCTTCAGCTTCGGAAACTCCCCGATCTCCGCCACCAGAAGGTCCAGGTCCCTGCCGTATACGGCGGACAGCTCCCTATGGAGGGCCTCTATGCGCTCGGCCCCGCGCTCGGCCCCCTTGGACCTGAGCTTCTCGACGGAGTACTCGTGGGTGATTACGCGGTTGTCGCTGACCAGGTTGTCGGCGTGCGCCACTATCTTCTCCTCGATGGTGCTGGGCATGTAATCGCCCGGCGGGAGTCCCATCTCCCTCACATCGATGTCGTCCAGACCGGCGCCGGTGTGCTTCCTGACTATGTCGATCAGGACGTCCGGCAGCCCGAGGTCCCTCACTATCCCCGCCCCTATGTAGGCGTGCATTATGGAATGGTCCTTTGAACGGCCTATGTCGTGGAGCAGGGCACCGGCGATGACGACGTCCATGTCCGCCTCGGGGATCCCCTTGGCGATCTCCTCGGCCACGGCCCTGACGGTCGCGCAATGGACGACGACCCTCTTCTTGCAGCCTGCGTCCCAGAGGAGGGATATGCACTCCTCGTCGGTCGGTATGCGGTCAGTCGCTCTTCTTTGCAACGGTCTTCCCCCTCTCGTTGGGAATGACGGTCATCTCCCCGTCGCGGTCCTCGTAAAGGTGCTCCCCTCCGGTATAGAGATACAGGAATATGGCGAGGGCAGCGATCTCCGAATGGGGCTGGTTGCCGACGGATATGTTGAAATCGGCCCTCTGGTACACCTCCGCGGGAACCTTCTCCGCACCCACTATGACCATTATGTCCTCGTCCTTGGGGATTCTGGGCAGGGCCTCGTCGACCCTCTGCCCATACATGGTGAGGTGGACCACCTTGCCCTTGAAACCCTCGGTGGCCTTCTGCCAGGAGACCCCCGTCTTTATCTCGTAGTCCCCGCCGAAACGCTTGTCCACGCCGATTATGTTCTCCTCGAGGACGGGATCCTCCGTATCGACGTAGATCCCCCTGGCTCCGAGAGCCCTGGAGGAGAGCGCCACGTGCGTGGTTACGCGCTTGTCCCTCTCGGGACGGTGTCCGATGCGCATTATCCAGATGTCGGACATGGGCTCATTCTTCTTTTATGGGCTCAATCCTGTGGCCGCGGTAATCCATCTTCACCGATCTGCGGACGAGGCTCTTGAGCATGGTGGATGAAAGACCCAGCGCCTCCGCAACGTCCCCGGAAAACCTTCCGGTGGGACCGACCTGCTCGAGGATCCTGGCTTCGAGCTTGGCGTACTCCTCCTCGGACATCATGGCGGCGGCGAGCACGTCGCTTATCTCGTAGACGGGCCACTGCGCGTTTATGTTGAAAGAGGTGTAATAAGTGTGGTAGGATTTCTCCGGGTAGTTTCCATTGGTTGAAAGCCAGCGGGTCTCGACCAGTTTCATCTTCTCGAAGAATATGGTCGCCTCCCTGCCCTCGGGACCGAATTTTTTCTCGATCTCGTCGGCGGTCTTCCACTCCAAGGTCACTTCTTTGAGAACCTCCCTTTTTATGGGGGTGTCGACCGCTCTGAGCATGGGAACCAGTTCAGAGGGCTCATTGATGACCTTAATTCTATTCATAAATTCTTTAAGTAGGTTGCTGACTATTTAATGTTTAAGGATTTCTATATAAATCGATGGAGCGCGGTGTATCCCAGCATGCCTCCAACTGAGAAAATCGTTAATAACCCATGGATGGGGATTTTTCCGGAACCCAGCGGAGAAATGCGGAACCGTGGCGGAATCCATCCACCGGCCGTATCCTCGCCGAACCGGGCACACACGAAATCTGCGAGCAAATATTATTTAAATCGAATATCTATTGCGAGCACGATGAGATTAGACAGGAAGGCACCGCCGGTACTCTGCTTCCAGTGTCTCAACTGCTACAAAACCTACAAAGGCGATGGAGCGGAACAGAAGGCTCTGGACTGCTGTGGATCCTTTATCCAGGGATTCTATAAAAACTACAAAAGGTGGGGCTACCAGAAGTGGTACGGTCGCTGATGCGGCCTTCCGCTCGGTACCCATACCGAATTCTCCTGGGTCCCGCGGATTGACCGCAGGGCCTGGGTATTTTAAAACCAGCATAACCCGTGCTAGCACTTGTCATTTTATACCAATAATGGATTCCAGCCACCATGACTGAGATTTTTTCGGGAACGATGGCCGAGATGGACCTCATCGAGCGCCACATCCTGATGCTTAAGGTGACCAAGGAGTACCAGCCCGTCGGGATCATCCGTCTCTCGGAACTGACGGGGCTGCCCCCCCACAAGGTCCGCTACTCCCTCAGGCTCCTCGAAAGGGACGGTCTCATCGTAGCCACGCAGGACGGGGCGACCGTCTCCGAAAGATACGACGGTTTCATGGCCGACCTCTCCGAACGCTTGGACGAGATAGTGGATCGCGTCAACTCCATCCGCGATAAAATAGTCGTGGAATGAGCCAATCTTTTTATACAGGTCTCTCATTGGCTGTCACTAGGCCGCTGTAGCTCAGTCGGTAGAGCGTGTGACTGTTAATCACAAGGTCCACGGTTCGATCCCGTGCGGCGGCGCCTTTATTCCATTGCTCCAGCCACAAGAAAACAACGGCTGGGCCGGACAGTTTTAAGGACTGCTGTCCACGTTGCACCTGGTCTGCGGTGTTTCTTGTGGCAAACCAATATCACAGACCAATTTTAATGGGGCGGGGTTTTACATCTGTACTGTCCTGCGCGGGCGCTTTAAACAAAGTCCGAACCGAGGCCGTAGCGACAAAAGGTTTTTTTTATCAGAACCGATGTAATGGGCCTGAGGGCTCATAGCTTAGCTAGGTAGAGCGTCGGACTCATAATCCGATGGTCGCTGGTTCGAATCCGGCTGGGCCCACCTGTTTTTCACACAGTCTGTTTTCCGGAAGCCCGTTTTCCGCATCCTCCCCACACCGGTGCCGATCATCGGAACGATGAAATAGCCAGACTGCCGAAAAACCGATATCCGGTCCCCCACACTCCGACATAGCCAGACATGGCGTGTCCGTCATCCGTCCCTGACCGGCCACGTCCGCAACCGATTCGTATCTGGCACATTGCGCACCGCCTCCGTTCCCGGATAACGGACGGCGTTCCCCCGGGATCGCCGCCACGCGGAACGGTGAAAACAGGGCGCCCGTCGAAACCCGTGGCGATTGGCTCGCCTGTACAAAATCCAGACACGCAGACCCACGGAAAGACTTATTAAAGCGATTCCATCTTCCCTTTCATATCTATTAGAGACACGGAATGCCCTAACATTCCCCGTCTTCACAAGAGGCATCAAGATGGCATTATTGAAACTCCCTCACATTGAGCAGTACCTGACCGCATGCGTACAGTGCGGCTACTGCATACCGGTATGCGAGGCACACAGGCAGACCCCCTGGGAGTCCGACACTCCCCGCGGCAAAATCTACTACCTCAACCAGATAAACGTCTCGGGACCCCTGGACAAGCCGCTGGGAAGAGTAGCCACCCTGAACCCCTATTTCGTGGATGCCATGTACAAGTGCACCGGATGCGGAAGCTGCGAGGCCGTATGCCACGCCAAGATCCCCCTCGTGGAGCTCTGGGAGATCGTCAGGACCTGGCTGGTTAAGAACAAGGTCGCACCCCTCGAGGCACACAAGGGCATGGCCGACAAGGTCAGGACAAACCACAATCCCTACGGCGAGGACCAGTCCCGCAGAGGAGCCTGGTGGCCGGCCGAGGTCCCCAAATACGAGCAGCCCGACGTCATCTTCTTCGCAGGATGCACCGGATCCTTCAGGCAGCAGCAGATCCCGCAGACCGGAGTCCGCGTCCTCGACAGGGCCGGCATAAAGATGAACATCCTCGGCTCCGACGAGTGGTGCTGCAGCTCCCCCCTCCTGAGGACCGGAGAGACCTCCTACTCCCTGGAGTGCGCCGAGCGCGTCGTCGAGAAGGCGGACGGAATGGGTGCCAAGGACATGGTCATGACCTGCTCCGGATGCTACAAGACGATATCCTCCGACTTCGGAACCTACTACGCCAAGGTGGGACAGAACGTCTACCACTTCACCCAGTATGTCAACAACCTGATCAAGACCAAGAAACTGACCATACTCCAGCCCTTCAACCACAAGGTCACCTACCACGACCCCTGCCACCTCGGAAGGCACATGGGAGTCTACGAGGAGCCCCGCGAGGTCCTCAAGGCGATCAAGGGCCTCGAGCTAGTGGAGATGGAGAGGAACAGGACCGAGTCCAGGTGCTGCGGCGCTGGAGGAGGGTACAAGAGCCAGTTCAACAACTTCGCGGTAAGGGTCGCGGCCGACAGGATCAGGGACGCCGAGGCCACGGGCGCCGAGATACTCGTAACCGCCTGCCCGTTCTGCGTCACCAACCTCAGCCAGGGCGCCAAGGCCATAAACTCCAAGATAAAGGTCATGGATATCGGCGAGATCCTCCTGCAGGTCACCGAGCCTGCGAAGGAGCCCGCAGCAGCCCCCGAGACCGCACCGGCCAAGGAAAGGATCCAGGCTTGAAACAAACCGGCCGACCCGTTCGGCCGGACCTTCCACCCATGCCTTTTGAGACCCTGAGCCCTGAGATAGTAGATGCCCTCAGGGCGAAGGGCATTATCGAACCGACGGATCCCCAAAGGGACGCCATCCCGAAGATCGCCGCCGGGAAGAACGTACTGGTCGTAGCCCCCACCGGCATCGGCAAGACCGAATCCGCCATGCTGCCGATCTTCGACCAGATTTTCAGACACAACGACGGCCAGGGCATCCGTTGCATATACATCACTCCGCTGAGGGCCCTGAACAGGGACATGCTCAGAAGGATGGAGGAGATGGGGTCCAAACTGGGCATAACCGTCGGCGTGAGGCACGGGGACACCCCGCAGGCGGAGAGGCAGCGGCAATCGCGGTCGCCCCCGCAGATCCTCATCACCACGCCCGAGACCATGCAGGTCATGTTCACCGGCAGGAACCTGCGCGAGCATATGAAGAAGGTCAAATGGGTCGTCATCGACGAGATACACGAACTGGCGGGTAACGAGAGGGGGGCCCAGCTCTCGGTCGCCCTGGAGAGGCTCACGCTCCTGGCCGGGGAGTTCCAAAGGGTCGGGCTCTCGGCCACCGTGGGGAACCTCACGGAGGTCCAGGACTATCTGTCGGGCATCGGAAGGGAGGTCCTGATCTGCAAGCACGACTCCTTCCGCGACTTCAGCATCAAGGTGGAGCGCCCCGTGCCCCGGGACGAGAGCGCGGAACTGATGGACAAGCTGCAGAGCGACCCCGACATCCTGGCCGTCCTCATACGTGCGAGGGAGCTGATAGACAGCGTGACCTCCACCCTCTTCTTCGTGAACACCAGGGAGACCGCCGAATGGATCGCCTCCAGGTACCACATGTGGGACGAGAACTATCCGATAGGGGTGCACCACGGGTCCCTCTCCAAGGAGAACAGGATGGATACCGAGGATGCGTTCAAGGCGCAGAAGCTGAAGGGACTGATATGCACGTCATCCCTGGAACTCGGTATCGACATCGGCAGCGCGGACCTCGTCATACAGTACAACAGTCCCAGACAGGTCGCGAGGATGACCCAGCGTGCGGGACGCGCGGGGCACCGCATAGGCGGGAAGATAAGGGCGGAGATACTGGCGACCGCCCCCGACGAGCTGATCGAGGGCATGGTGGTGGCCAGGAGGTGCGAGGCGAAGCTCATGGAGCACACCGCGGGAAGACCCAGTCCGCTGTCGGTCCTCGCCAACCAGCTGGTGGCCATGACGATGGCGGGAGGGGTGGAACCGGACGCCGCCTACGCGCTTGTGAAGAGGGCGTACCCGTTCAGGGACCTCACCCGCGGGGACTTCGACGGCACCGTCGAACAGCTGAAGTCGATAAAACTGATGCTGGAGTACGAGGGCGTGCTCCGCCGTTCCCGTAAGGGGATGAACTACTTCTATGAGAATATCTCAATGATCCCCGACGAGAAGACCTACCTGGTCAGGGACATAGGTTCCAGAGCCGTCATAGGTACCCTCGACGAAAGCTTCGTGGCCACCCTGGAAGGGGATCTGGCTCTTTTCATCGCCAAGGGAAGGACTTGGCGCGTCGTGGAGCAGCGCGAGGACGAGCTCCTGGTGGAGGAGGCCCGCACCATAGGGAACGTCCCCGCCTGGGAGGGTTCCGACATACCCGTACCGTTCGAGGTCGCCATGGAGGTGGGGAGGCTGCGCCGCGTCAGGGACTTCGACAGATACCCAGGCAACGCGGAGGCGGTGAAGGGTGCGGCCGAGTACCTCGCGGAGCAGGACGAGAAATGGGCCGTCCCAACGGACAGGACCGTGACCGTAGAGACGGGGGACCGCCTGGCCATCATCAACTGCTGCTTCGGCAGCAGGGTCAACGAGACGCTGTCCAAGATCATCTCCGCGCTGATCACCGCGAGGATCGGGGAGAGCATCGGCATATCGACCGACGCCTACCGCATAATACTAGAACTTCCGAGGAACATCGACCGCAGGGTCATCATGGACACCTTCATGTCGGTGAAGCCCGGGACCGTCGAAGCCCTCTCCCGCCTCACCATACAGAACTCCTCCCACCTCAAATGGAGGTTCATGAACATCGCGAAGAAGTTCGGCATAATAGAGAAGGGTGCGGACCGGCGCTACATAAACTACTCCAAGCTCTTCGACATCCACCGCGGCACCCCGGCCTTCAACGATGCGGTCAACATGGTCCTCTGGGAGGACCTGGACATGGAGAACACCGAACTGGCCATCAGACTCGTCGCCGACGGCAAGATAAAGGTGGTCGAGCAGAGCGTGTCCCACATAGGCCTGGAGGGGATCACCCGCTCGAAGGAGCTCATGCAGCCCGCCCGCGCCGACCATGCGATACTGGCCGCCATGAAGAAGAGGCTCGACGACGAGGTCCTGTACGCGACCTGCCTCAGCTGCAAGAACCAGAGGCGCGTGAGGGTGGGGGACGCCCCCCGGAAATTCACATGCCCCGCGTGCGGAGGGTACATGGTCGCCCTGCTGAAGGGTTACGAGAGGGATTCCATGAAGGACTTCGGGAAACCGGGGCGCGACCAGCAGGCCGTGAACACCGACCGGAGGATCATCAAGAACGCCAACCTAGTAAACTCCTACGGGGGCCTCTCCGCCATCGTCCTGGCCGGGAGGGGGATCGGACCGGAGGTCGCCGCGAGGATACTGATGAGGATGCACGTGTCCGAGGACGACCTGCTCCGCGACATCATGGCGGCGGAAGTGAACTACGCCAAAACCAAACGCTTCTGGGACTGATCAGAAGTTGCCGCCCTTGGCCACGAACTTGGGGCCGTCGTCGTCCTTCTCCAGTTTCTTGGGCTTCACGTTGTGCGCCCCCAGGAAACCCTTGGAGATGACGTAGACCTCCGACGAGGTCGGACGCGAGGCCTGGGGGGAATGGACTATGACCTTGGCGAACCTTTTCTCCAGCTGGGTCTGCAGGGTGTGGAACATATCCCCCATGAAGACCTTGGTGACCATGCACCCGCCGCGCTTCAGGATGCGGTCGCAGACGTCGACGGCGTAGCGGCACAGCTCTATGGAACGGGCGTGGTCCATGGAATAATGCCCGGCGATGTTGGGTGCCATGTCGGAGAGTACGACATCGACCTTGCCGCCGACCATCTCCAGGAGCTTTATCATCGTGTTGTCGTCGGTTATGTCCCCGATTATGAACTGGACCCCTTCTATGGGATGGATGTACCTTAGGTCCACCCCTATGACCTTGCCCGTCTCCCCCACGCGTTCCCTGGCCACCTGGGACCATCCGCCGGGGCAGGCGCCGAGGTCGACCACGGAATCCCCCTCGCGGAACACGTTGAAACGGTCGTCGATCTGCATGATCTTGTAGGATGCCCTGGAACGGTACCCCTCCTTCTTGGCGAGTTTGTAATAGTATTCACGGTGACGCTCGGCCACCCAACGGTCATGCAGGTCTGCCACGGTATGCCCGACACGGTACAGGGATATGAATGTGAGCCTAGCCTGCGGACAAGTAAATAATATAAGTACACGATATTCGGCCGATATCATGGCAGAGGGCTGGACGTATTCCAAGGCCGGTGTAAACATCGACAAGAAATCGAGTTCGATCGAATCGTTAGTTGACGAGCTCAGGTACGAGAGGTCCGGCTTCGGACGCATGGTCCGCAAGTCCGGTCTCTTCGCCAGTCTGATAGATTTCGGGGACAGGTACGTCACCCTGGCCACCGACGGCGTCGGGACGAAGATCCTCATCGCCGAGGAACTCGGCATCTGGGACACCATCGGGATCGACTGCATAGCCATGAACGTGAACGACACCATCTGCGTGAACGCCGCCCCCGTCTCCTTCGTGGACTACGTAGCTATCGACAAACCCGACGAGAAGATCACCAGGGACATCGGGAAAGGGCTCAACAGGGGGGCCGAGCTCTCCGACATGGAGATTGTCGGAGGGGAGATCGCCGTACTGCCGGAGATCGTCCGCGGACTCGACCTCTCCGGGACCTGTATGGGTGTCGTCGCGAAGGACAGAATCATCACGGGGGAGACCTGCCGCAAGGGCGACCTCATAGTAGCTCTCAGATCCTCCGGCGTCCACTCGAACGGATTGACCCTGGCCAGGAAGGTCGTGGAGGCCAACGGCATAAAGATGGCCGATTCCGTCCCCGGGATCGCCGGCAGCATAGGCAGGGAACTCCTCACCCCGACCGAGATCTACGTCAAAGAAGTCCTCGGCATCACCGAGAAGCACGAGGTGCACGGCCTCGTCGACATAACCGGCGGAGGACTCAGGAACATCCTCAGGATGGCCAAGGGTCTCAGGTACATCATCGACGACCCCGTGAAACCGCAGCCCATCTTCGAGATCCTCAAGGAACTCGGGAACATAGACACCACGGAGGCGTACCAGACGTTCAACATGGGCATGGGATTCGCCATCGTCGCCCCCGAGGCGGAGGCGGAGGCCATCGCCAGCGAGAACGCCAACGCCCAGGTGGTCGGACGCGTGGAAGAGGGCAGCGGAGTGTACTTCGCCCCCGAGAAGATCCTCTACGACCACTACTGAACGGTCAGTCCGGGTTGAGCCGGGCATCGAGTTTACCGCATACGGAACCGAGGGCCGTGCAGGTCTCCAGGGAGTAGCACCCCCCGGTCACCTCGTAATCGTAATCCGAGATCTCGTGGACCTCCTTGGGCGTCCCGTGGGGACCGATGCCGAACACGAGGAGTACGCTCTGTCCGCCTTCGATGATGCCCGTCAGTTCGGAGGTCTTCAGGAGTTTCTTCTATTCCGGTCTGCAGGTCGTCAGGACGACCTTGCCCAGCTGCGGGGGGAACCCCCTGCCCGGGAACGGGAACGTCTGGAAACGTCCCAGATCGGCCAATTGGACGAAGTTGTCCCCGTGCGCGCCTATACTGGTGGTACCGGCTATGAAATCGGCTATCTCCTTGGGCGTCTTCTTGTCCTCCGGAATGGGGAAACCGAAAAGTGCCAGATTCATGTTGAACGCCATGGCGAGGTCGCCTGCGCGGGCGATTACGCGCCTGTGGGGCTCCCTGAAGGTCCTGGGGTCGTAGGCGTTGTATATTCCTATGGTAACCCTGCCCCTGCGTCCTGGTTTGTCGAAGGTCATTTCCTCACCTTGGGACGTGCCACGATCGCATAACGGTCGCCGTCCATGAAGATCTCGCAGTTCTTGTAGAGCGGGTCCTGTTTGTAGCTCTCGATGCGGGACATGACCTCTCCCAGAGTCAGGGAGGTGTTATGGAGATCTATGAGGATCTTGTCCTGCAGGATTTCTTCTTCCAAGCAATCGACCTTCTTCGCGTCCGGGTGGCCCGTCCGTCCCTGATACTAATCTCTGGCACATATTAATGCTTGGCTATGGGGGG
>DARY01000001.1:0-12820 GCA_002503545.1 Candidatus Methanomethylophilus sp. UBA78 | reverse complement strand
CAGTCACGCGCTCTCCCAACTGAGCTACGGCGGCCTATCATTCCCTTAAACGGAATTCCTATTTTATACTTACCTTTGCGGGAAAACCGGGATGCGCCGTGCCAGAGGGTACGGCGCAGACCCGGGGACACCTCGGCGGCGGTTCCGGGCCCGGTGCGGGGAGGAACCGGGCACCGCCCGGCCCGGGATCACTCCTGCTCCTCCCCTTCCCTTCCGGAAGACTCCTCCTCGGAAGGGGCGTTCTCCCTCTCCGCGGACCCGCCTTCGGAGGCGTCTCCCTCCTCTTCGAGCGCCACATCCTCGGGGTTGACGGGCTCCACGGCGGCCACGCGGTCGTCGTCCTTCAGCTCCATTACCTTGACGCCCTGGGTGGCGCGCCCGGTCTGACGGATGGACCTGACCTTGATGCGTATGATCTTCCCCGAGTTGGAGATGAGCATGAGCTCATCGTCCTCGCTGACCTTGCGGACGCTGACCACGTATCCGCTCTTCATCGTGAGATTGATGGTCTTCACTCCCCTCGACCCGCGGTGGTGGATGGTGTAGTCGCTGACGACGGAGACCTTGCCCATGCCCCTCTCGGTGACGGTCAGGAGGAGGTCCTCGGGTTTGACGACCGCCATGGAGACGACGTGGTTGTCGGTGAGCTTCATGCCTATGACGCCCATGGTGTCCCTGCCCGTGGCACGGACCTCGGATTCGCTGAACCTGCAGGCGAGACCGTCGTTGGTGGCGAGGACGATCTCCTCGGCACCGTCGGTCGTGGCCGCCTCGACGAGTTCGTCGCCGGCGTCCAGCTTTATGGCCTTGATGCCCTTAGATCTGACGTTGCCGTAGAGACTGAGCTGGGTCTTCTTCAGCTGGCCGTTCCTGGTGCAGAACACGAGATACCTGTCCTCCGGGAAGTCGGGGGTCGGTATGACCGTCTTTATGCTCTCCCCCTCCTGCAGGTCGCTCAGGAGGTTGACTATGGGCTTGCCCTTGGACTGCCTGCTGCCCTCGGGGATGTTGTATCCCTTGAGCCAGAGTATCCTTCCCGTGTCGGTCACGAACATCAGGTAGTCGTGGGAGGAGGCGATGAACATGTTCTCGACGTAGTCCTCCTCCTTAGTCTCCATGCCCTTGGTCCCCACGCCTCCGCGGGACTGCTGCCTGTAGGTCCTCAGAGGTATCCTCTTGATGTAGTTGTCAGCGGAGAGGGTGTAGACCGTCTCCTCTCTGGGTATGAGGTCCTCCGCATCGACGTCGACGGCCTGCCTGTTGATGACGGTCCTGCGTTCGTCGCCGTAGGCCTCCTTCATCTGGGCGAGCTCGCCTTTGATGATCGCATCGATCCTCTCCGGCTTGGCCAGGATGTCCTTCAGGTCGTTCATGGTGACGATGAGGCTGTCGTACTCCTGCCTGATGGTGTTTATCTCGAGTCCGGTGAGCTTCTGCAGCCTCATGTCCAGGATGGCCTGCGCCTGCACCTGGTCGATGCCCAGGAGCCCCTGCAGGCCCTCGTTGGCCTCCTGCCCGGACGTGGAGGCACGGATCAGGGCGATGGTCTGATCCAGCATGTTCAGCGCCTTTATCAGACCGTCCAGTATGTGGAACCTCTTCTCCGCCTCGCCCAGTTCGAACCTCACCCTGCGGGTGACGACGGTGCGCCTGTGCGTTATGTAGTGGGTTATGATGTCCCTGAGACCCAGGAGGGTGGGCCTGTTGTCGACCAGGGCGAGGTTGATGATGCCGTAGGTTATCTCCATCTGGGTCTTCTTCATCAGATTCTCCAGGACGACGTCGGGGATGGCGTCCCTGTGGAGCTCTATGACGATCCTCATACCGCGCCTGTCGGACTCGTCCCTGAGGTCGACGATGCCGGTGATGGCCTTGTTCTTGACCAGGTCGGCGATGCTCTTGACAAGCTCCGCCTTATTGACCTGGTAGGGTATCTCGTCGACGATTATGGCGTCCCTCGTCTTACCCTCCTCGACATGGGTCTTGGACCTTACCTTTATCCTCCCTCTGCCGGTGGTGTACGCCTCGACTATGCCGGAGAGACCGTTGATGGTGCCCCCGGTCGGGAAGTCGGGTCCCTGCACGAAGCGCATGAGCTGCTCGACGGTCGCCTCCGGGTTGTCTATGGTGAACACGATGGCGTCGCACACCTCGCCGAGGTTGTGGGGCGGCATCTTGGTGGCCATGCCGACGGCGATACCGTCGGAGCCGTTCACGAGCAGGTTGGGGAACTTCGAGGGGAGCACGGTGGGCTCCTTGAGCGAGCCGTCGAAGTTGTCCATGAAGTCGACGGTGTCCCTGTCGAGGTCCAGCAGCAGGTCGGAGGCCATCTTCGAGAGACGGGCCTCGGTGTAACGCATGGCGGCCGGGGGGTCTCCGTCCACGGATCCGAAGTTACCCTGGCCGTCCACGAGGGGGTACCTCAGGGAGAAGGGCTGCCCCATGCGGACCATGGCCTCGTAGGCCGCGGAGTCGCCGTGAGGATGGTACTTACCCAGGACCTCTCCCACCACGGTCGCGGACTTCTTGTGCGGCCTGTTGAACGTAAGACCCAGCTCGTGCATGGCGAACATGATCTTCCTGTGCACGGGCTTGAGTCCGTCGCGGACGTCCGGAAGGGCCCTGCTGACGATGACTGACATGGAGTAGTCTATGTAGGAGCGTGCCATCTCCTTCTCGACCGTCTGTTTTATGATCCTTTCCTCTCCTTCCATGATATCACACATCCAGGTTGGTCACTTCGTTCGCATGCTCGATGATGAACTCCCTCCTGGGCTCCACGTCGTCCCCCATGAGGGTGGAGAAGAGCTGGTCGGCCAGCATCGCATCGGCAATCTCTATACGCTTCATGTACCTCTGCTCGGGGTCCATGGTCGTCTCCCAGAGCTGCTGCGGGTTCATCTCTCCCAGACCCTTGTACCTGCTTATGTTCAGCTTCGCCTCGGCACCGCCCATCTCGGCGACCGCCTTGGCGAGCTCGGCGTCGTTGTAGCAGTACCTCTGGGTCTTGCCCTTCATCACCCTGTAGAGGGGGGGCATGGCGAGGTAGACGTAGCCCTGCTCCACCAGGGGCTTCATCTGCCTGTAGAAGAGCGTCAGGAGGAGCGTCGCGATGTGGGCGCCGTCTACATCGGCATCGGTCATGATGACGACCTTGTGGTACCTGATCTTGGAGACATCGAAATCCCTCCCTATGCCGCCGCCGATGGCGATGGTAAGGTTCCTGATCTCGTCGTGGTCGAGAAGCTTGTCCTGACGCGTCTTCTCGACGTTGAGGATCTTCCCTCTCAGGGGCAGGATCGCCTGGAAGGCGCGGTCCCTGCCCATCTTGGCGGAACCGCCTGCGGACTCTCCCTCGACGATGAACAGCTCGCACCGGGCGGGGTCCTTCTCCGAGCAGTCCGCGAGCTTCCCGGGCAGGGACGTGCTCTCGAGGAGGGATTTCCTCCTGGTGGCGTCCCTGGCCTTCTTGGCGGCCATGCGGCCCTCGTAGGCGGACTGCGCCTTCTTGACGATCGTCTGCGCCACCTGAGGGTGCTCGTCGAGGTACTCCCTGAACTTCTCGCCCATGATGGAGGAGACGGCCGTCTGCGCCACGCTGCTCCCGAGCTTCTCCTTGGTCTGCGACTCGAACTGCGGGTCGGCCATCTTGATGCTCACGATGGCGGTGAGCCCCTCACGGACGTCGCTGCCCTCGAAGGCGATGTCCTTCAGGAGGTTGTTCTCCTTTCCGTAGTCGTTGAGGGTCTTGGTGAGCGCCGTCCTGAAACCGGTCATATGCGTCCCGCCGTCGGGGGTGGACACCGTGTTCACGAAGGAGTCGATGGACTCGTTGTAGCCGTCGGTGTACTGCATCGCGATGTCCACCACGACGGTCCTCTCCTTGCCCTCGGCATCCTTCTCCGTGTACTCCCCGCTTATGCATACGGGGCTCTCGTGGATCGGCTTCTTGGCCCTGTTCAGGAACCTGACGAACTCGCTGACCCCTCCGTCGTAGTGGTAGGTCTCCTTCTTGCCGGACCTCTTGTCCTCGAAGACGATCGTGACCATGGTGTTGAGGAAGGCCTGGTTCCTGAACCTGTTCTGCAGGGTGTCGAAATCGAAGTCGACGGTCTCGAACATGGTGTGGTCGGGGAGGAAGGTGATGGTCGTGCCCGTCTCGGACGTGTCGCCTATGACTGTCACGGGACCGTCCGGGATGCCGGTCCTGTACGACTGCCTGTGGATGTGCCCGTCCCTCTTGACGATGGCGACCAGCCACGTGGAGAGGGCGTTCACGACGGACACACCCACCCCGTGCAGACCTCCCGACACCTTGTAGGCGTTCTGGTCGAACTTGCCTCCGGCATGCAGGTCGGTGAGGCAGACCTCCAGACCGGACTTGCCCTCCTCGGGCACTATGCCCACGGGGATGCCTCTCCCGTCGTCCTCCACGGTCACCGACCCGTCGGGGTTGACGGTGACGGAGATCCTGGTGGCGAAACCGGCCATGACCTCGTCGATGGAGTTGTCGACGACCTCGTACACGAGATGGTGCAACCCCCTCGTGTCCGTGCTGCCGATGTACATGCCGGGTCTGACCCTGACGGCCTCCAGACCCTTCAGGGCCTTGATGGAGTTCTCGTCGTAGACCTCTTTTCCTCTCTTTTCATCAATTCTTCCCATTTCTTCCGACTCTCTCGAATTTCTATGTGCGGGTTAAGCCGTTGTAATATTAAAATAGTAACGCGCACGCACGTGCGCGTAAATAAAGGAGGGCGGGAGAATGGTGCCTGGACCGACAACCATGATATACGAAACGGCGATTCGGTCAGTGATAATACATGAGCACAATCATGGAAGAGGCCGCGAGAGGTGCCACGAACCACAGGATCAGGAAGATCGCAGAGCGGGAGAATGTGACCGAGAGGTTCATCCTGGACGGCATAGCGTCGGGACGCATTGTGGCCCCCTGCAACCCTGTCCATGACCCGATACCCGCCGCCATCGGCGAGGGCCTCTCCGTCAAGGTCAACGCCAACATAGGGACGTCCAGGGACATGCCCGACCTGGAGCCGGAGATCCGCAAGATGGACATCGCCGTGAAGTACGGCGCCGACGCCGTGATGGACCTGAGCACGGGCGGGGACATAGATGCCATAAGGAAGAGGCTGCTCTCCCGCTGTCCCGTCATGATGGGCTCCGTGCCCATCTACGAGACCGGCCTGACCGCCGCCAGGAAGAACGCGGTGGTCGAGATGACCGAGGACGACATCTTCTCCGGGATAGAGAAGCATGCGAAGGACGGCATGGACTTCATGACCGTCCACTGCGGCATAACCCGCGAGACCGTGCAGTGGATAAAGAAGGCCGACAGGCTCACGGACGTCGTCTCCAGGGGAGGGTCCTTCCTTACCGCCTGGATCCTGCACAACGACCGCGAGAACCCCCTCTACAAGGACTTCGACGTGCTTCTGGACCTCGCCAGGAAGTACGAGTTCACGCTGTCGCTGGGCGACGGGTTCAGACCCGGGTGCATCAACGACGCCTCCGACCAGGCGCAGATCTCCGAGATGATGGTGCTGGGACATCTCGTCAAGAGGGCCCGCAAGGCTGGTGTGCAGGCCATGGTGGAGGGCCCCGGGCACATGGCCATGGACCAGATAGCCGCCAACATGAAGATGGAGAAGACGCTCTGCCACGGGGCGCCATTCTATGTGCTGGGTCCTCTGGTCACCGACATCGCCCCGGGATACGACCACATCACCTCCGCCATCGGGGGCGCCATAGCCGCGCAGAACGGCGCCGATTTCCTATGCTACGTCACCCCTGCGGAACACCTCTCCCTCCCCGACGAGAACGACGTGAAGGAGGGGGTCATAGCCTCCAAGATAGCCGCCCACGCGGCCGACCTGAGCAGGGGGATCGGAAAGGACCGCGACGACCGCATGGCGAAGGCCAGGAAGGTCCTCGACTGGGACACCATGTACGACGTCTGCCTCGACCCCGACAAGGCCAAGGCTTACAGAGCCAGAGGGTGCACCGAGAAGCAGGACGGATGCTCGATGTGCGGGGACGTCTGCGCAATCAAGATAGTCAACCAATACCTAGTCAAGGAGGACAACATCCTGAAGCCCAACCCGCTTCAGAGGAAGTTCGAGTGCGACTGACGCCGCCCCGTGTACGATAAATGGAGCCACCGGAGGGAATCGAACCCCCGACCAACGGTTTACGAAACCGTCGCTCCACCGCTGAGCCACGGTGGCACCGACCCATGTGAATGATTCTCACTATAAAACCCTTTATTTGTCCCACAAATCGGACACGTCGGGGCCCGGTTGCCCCGCGGACCCCCGCAGATAACGTCAAAATGCATTGCTGGCACATCTGTTTCACAGGACATATCCCAGCAGTATCGCGGCGATTACGATGGCCGCCGCGATGCAGCAGGCGAGTATGGGTGTGCTGCGTCTCATACTCCTGTAATCGGCCTCCCGGTATTTATCGCCCTGAGCCCGGTTTGTAACATGCACTGTCCGGACGGCCCTCCGAAGCAAGTAATAATAACGTTGGCGGGAGTGGTCCCACGCATGCACGTGAAGATGGATGTGTCCCTCGATCCGACTCTCGGCTGCGGACAGGCCCACCGCTGGAGGAAACTCGGGGACGGTTCCTGGGAAGGCGTCATCAGCGGCAACGTCGTGACCCTGAAACAGACTCCGGACGGATTCGAATGCGAAGGTGCATCCGATATGTGCCAGATCATGGATTATTTCCGTTCGGGGGACGATCTCGCACACATAGCGGGAGAACTTTCCAGGCGCGACCCCTACGTCGGGGGACTCTCTGCACGCTGTCCCGGACTGCGCATACTGCGCCAGCCGGAATGGGAATGTCTGGCGACCTACGTCCTGGCGACCAACGTCAACGTGAAACGCATCTCCAAGATGGTGGAGTCCGTCTGCGACCACTTCGGAACGGACCTCGGCAGACGCCGGGCGTTCCCGACGCCCAAGCAGATTCTCGACGGGAAGGAGTGCGTCGGCGAGTGCAGGCTCGGGTTCCGGGAGTCCCGTTTCATAGAGCTGGCACAGCGCACCGAAGACGGGGAGGTGGACATAGAGGGCATGAGGGACCTGTCCTACGGCGACCTCGTGGAGGAGCTCATGACGATAAACGGCGTGGGTCCCAAGGTGGCCGACTGCGTGGCCCTCTTCGGTTACGGGCACATGGAGGCGTTCCCCGTCGACGTACGCATACAGAAGGTTATGAAAACCGTCTACGGAGTGGAAGGAACATACCGGACCGTATCCGCCTACGGCAGGAACCTGTTCGGCGGATACGCCGGTTACGCCCAGGAGTTCCTTTACTATTCCGAATTCATCTGATGCTGCTGACCAGACAGGAGCCGTCCCTGCCCATGGCACAGGCCGGAGCCGGCGAGTGGGTGATCTCCGTGTAGATCTCGGCCAGAAGCCCCAGGCCCTTGATGAAGTTGCATATCCTGCACATCTCCACCGAGATATCGGATTTCTCCTCGACGATGTACTTGGCGCTCCGTTTGATCTCTTCGAGGAACTGCGGATAGAACCTGCTCTCCTCGATCAGGGTGCTGCATCCCCTCTTCTTCTTCAGATACTGGGAAATGGCAGCGTCGGTGACACCGAAGATGCGGCCGACATCGGCCTGCTTCATGTGGTAGGTGTCGACCATCTCCTTGGCTATCTCTCTCCTTATTGTGGGCAAGACATACCACACTACAATTTCACAGGGCGTCTTCATAGGTCTCTGTATAAGGTTAACTATAATAAAGTATGTTGTCAACTATAAATATATAGTATGACACAATTGTTAATTAGACAGAATCCGCCCCGTCCCATCAGATGCCTGGATTCGTCTTGTTGTAGAACTCCGAGGCATCCCAGTCGGTGTCGTACCCGTCGTCGTCGCGCTTGGCCAGCACCAGTCCGTAGGAGCGGACCTTGTCCTCCACGATCTTCCTGGCCAGGTCCGACCCCTCGAAATCATCGACCTTCGCGCCGCCGGGAGCTATCTTGCCCTTGAAGTGACCTATAATCTCGATCCCGGACCAGACCGTGGAGGCGGAGGAACCGCAGCGCTCCTTTATGTGGTTCCTGAGATAGAAGTTCAGGTTGTCCTGCGTGTTCAATATGAACATGCCGGCGAACTGTCTCACGCGCATGCCCACATCCTCCGCCGGCATCCAGTAAAGCGTCGGATCGCCTTCGATCAGGAACCCCTTCACCACCTTTCCTTCGCTCTCCAGGTCCGAGAGCATCCTCCTGGTGGCGGCCATCTTCATGCCCATGAACTGGGAGACCAGCTCCGCCGAGAACATACCCAGATCGCGGAAGTGTCCCATCATTATCTCTTTCTGCGCCTCCTGCTGGGTCATGTCCGACGGAGGGACCCAGCGGTAGTAGGAATCGGAATCCTGACATATCATCGACCTCTTCATCAGCTCCGACAGCATCTCGGTCGTGAGATCGTAGGAGAGCGGGGAACGGTACATGGCCTCCTTCTTGGAGATGGGCCCGTGCTCCTTGACGACTCTCTCCACTATCCTCATCTCATCCGAGACCGGGGCCTGTTTGGCCGCACGGTAGACGGGGAGACGGTCGGGGACCGCGTATCCGACGAACGCCGGGAGGAGGACGGTCTTCACCAGTTCGCCCCTCTCCATGTACTTCTTGACGCTGGAACGGGTGGTCACGCGGCAGGTGAGCTCCTGCTCGTTCCTGATGTACTTCCTCTCCTCCAGAAGGTCCTGGAGGGTGTTGTAGCGCTCGGACTTGTCGACCCTCTGCTTGCGCAGGACGTAGCTGAGGGCCTCCTGCTGGGTCATCACCTTCTCTACGAAGGAGCCCTTCGCGTAGAACCCGTTGACGAAGGCGTACCCGCACGAGGCCAGCACCTGCGCGGTCTCCGGGGCGACCTCCACGGCGTCGACGCCGAGGATCTCCCTGATCCTGACGATGTCCGTCCCCTTCATCCTGAAGAAGCCCATCATGCCGTCGAGGGCGCCGAGGGCCTCCTCCAGGAGGCCGGGGCCGTCGAGGTCCACCGACCGCACCTCTATGCAGCCGGACATCTCCCAGATCTCCATGGCCCCGACCACGCGGCTGCCCTTCATCAGGGGATAGACCCACCTGTCGCCGTAACGGGACGATATCTCCGCCCATTTGGAACCGAGGTCCGGGTCGTAGAGGGACAGGACCCTCATCCTTTCGGACGGCATCTCCGGCGAGTTCAGCTTGGGTATCTCGTCGGGCATGATGTACATGGGGGTCTGCCCCGGACCGACCAGTATCTCCACCGCGCCGACCCTCTCGGCGGACGGGGCGATCTCGTCCTCCGGGATGCTCACCAGGAAACGCATGGCCGCGGTGGGGACCGGCCCGAACGCCGCTATGGCCTGTCTGACCATGTCGTCCTCGGGGCTCTCGTCCGGTATGTCGGGATGGTAGGGGGCGTAGATGTTCTCCGTCCCCCAGTCCTCCCTCTCCCCGAAGGCGTGGAGGACCTTCATGGAGCGGTCGAGGCGGAGCAGGGCCTCCTTGACCTTCTCCTTGTCCATCCCCGTGGCCGCGACAATCTCCCTCATGGTGAGGCCGGTCCCGCTCCCCTCGATCCTCTCGAGGATCTCCGTATCGGAGGGCTGGGTCGAATCGGTCCTGAAGTAGGCGTAGCAGGCGGCGTCCTCGGCGAGCATGAAGCGGACCCTCCCGCGGGCGAAACGTCCCAGGAGTATCCTGCCGTCGGCCCTCATCCTCTGCCACTGCTCGAGGCTGAACCCCTCCACCCTGTTGTAGACATCGAGCTCGCTGCCGGAGGTGACGTAGAACCTGAAGAACTCCTCTATGGAGGAGAACCTCTCCCCCTTCGTCAGCCTGTAGTTCTCCACCGTCTCGTAATCGTAGACGTTGCTCTTGCCGGACCTCAGCCTGAGCCTGTCGGAGGTCAGCATGTACTGAGGGTTCTCGGAGACGAGGAACTGTCCCTTGGACACCTCCCCGCTTGCCACCATGGACTCGAGCGAGGAGGCCGTCTCCTCGTCGGGTATGTTGAGCGCGAAGGCGGCCTCCTGCGAGGTGACGGGCGCGAAGCACCCGAGATGCCTGAGCAGAACCTCGTCCACGGCGGCGGCCCGGTCCCCGGTCGGGGGTTCGCATCTCGAGAAGTACCACCTGTTGTTCTCGGTTATGCCGGTCCTGGTGACCAGGTACATGGACTCGAGCTTCCTGACGCTCCTGAATATGATGTCCTCGGTGAGGTCGCACTTGGACTTGACGTCGCTGAGCAGGGTGCCCTCCCCTATCAGGGAGTAGACGGTGCGGTCGGCGTCGTTCATGGAACGCCCCCTCACCGTCGCGGCCGCGTAGACGGGTATGTCCTCCGCCGTCATCACGTAGGGCTCGTCCAAGAAGACCGTGCCGAGCCTGCCCTCCTGTATCAGCTCCCTGATCCAGCCGTCCACCGTCTTCTTGTCTGGGTCGCAGTAGGGGTAGATGTTCCTCCCCCTCTCCCTGAACGCCTGCAGCGGACCGGTACGGGACAGCAGTCTGGGTATGTCCTCCTTGGAGGAGACCCTGCCCGTCTTGCGCGCGAAGTACTGGGTCACCTGGTCGGGGTCGAACTCGAAATCGCGCACACCGTCCCCGAGGGCCCTCTCCAGGACCTTCCTGTGCAGCTCCTTGAGGAGGGCGGTGCGGTCCTCCATGAGCACTATGTCGGAGAACCCGGACAGGATGACGGAGTGGGCGAAAGGCGAGGGGGTGCCGCTGAAACGGATGACCTCCACCCCAATCTTCCCGCTCTCGATGAGCTCCAGGACCTTCATGGCGTTCTTGATGTCCATGTCGTCCTCGAGTATCTCCCTGTAGGTCTCCTCTATGACCGGCTCGTTGTCCATGTCGCGGAGCATGTCTAGCAGGTACGTCGAACGGGTCTGCTGCTTGTTCACGCTTATGGACCGGCCCATGTAGTTCCTCAGGATCATGAAGCTGCGGGCTGCCGTGTGCCTGAACCTGAGCTTGAATATCTCGGAATCCTTGACCGCCTTCCTGAGCACCGGCTCCAGGTCCCTGGTGCCCAGCATGGAGGGAATCAGACCCACGTCGATCTTGTGGGTGGTGCCTATCATGAAGTCGTCGTCCGTCACGGTTACGGACACGTTGGCGCCCGTGAGGGCGGTTATGCGGTAGGCGTATCCCCTGGAGAGGGCGTCGTTGACCCTCCTCCCGAAGGGGAAGTGGAAGATTATCCTCTGGTTACCGGAGGGGTCTATGTACTCCTCCGCGGCGAGGCGGTCGATGTCGGGTATGAAACCCGCCACCGCCTTCTGCTCGCTGAAATAGGAGACGAGGGAACGGGCGGACCCCTCGTCTATGTCGAACTCCGCGGAGAGCCTCTCCAGGATGTCCTTCGGGTTCTCCTCTATGATCTGGGACATCTCCTTCCTGAACCTGGCGACGTCCATGGACAGGTCGAAGGAACGGGGCAGCATCTCCCCCGCCCAGGAGGGTACGGTGGGTTTCCTGCCGTTCGCCTCCTTGACGTAGGCGGTCATCCCCTTGGAACGGACGAACTCCAGGCTCCTGCCTCCGAGGACGAAGACGTCGCCGGGGGAGAGCCTCTCGACGAACTTCTCGGAGAGCTCCCCCGCGGTGGACCCGTAGGAGGTTATGACGCGGTAGTTGGACTCCTCGGGGATGGTGCCCAGGTTCATGAAGTAGATCATCCTGGCACCTTTCTTCTTCCCGAACTGGCCGCTCTCCTCGTCGTACCATATCTTGGAGTAGACGTTCTCGTGCTCCTCCTTGCTGCCGAGGTACCTCAGGACGTTCACGAACTTGTCCAGGGGGAGGTTGCGGAAACAGTAGGAGGACCTGACCGTGCGGTACGCCTCGCCGACGTCCCACCTGCGGTCTATGGACATCCCGACCACCGCCTGGGACAGCACGTCGAGGCAGTTCTCGGGTATGCCGACGCGGTCGATGTCGCCGCGGTGCGCGGCACGGCACATGACCGCGCATTCGGAGAGGTCGTCGGGATCGAACACGATGAGCCTCCCCTTGGCCACCTTGCCGAAGCTGTGTCCGCTCCTCCCGATCCTCTGGAGACCTTTGGCCACCGACTTCGGAGACCCGATCTGGCACACCAGGTCCACCGACCCGATGTCGATGCCGAGCTCCAGGGAGGTGGACGAGACGACGCATTTTATCTCGCCCTTCTTGAGACGAGCCTCGACGTCGAGGCGTATGTCCTTGCCGAGGGAGCTGTGGTGGACCTCCACGCTCTCGAGCCCCCTCTCCTTGAGCTTGTAGACCACCGCCTCCGCCCCGGAACGGGTATTGGTGAACACGATGGTGGTCTCGTGCCGGTCTATCAGCTCCTTCAGCTTATCGTACATCATGGAGCTGACGACGTCGGTGGGGAGCGCCGTCATGTCGTCGGTCGGGCATATGACCTCGAGGTCGAGGACCTTCTTGGAACTTGACTCTATGAGCGCCACCGGACGGGGTTCCCCTTCCGCGTCGAAACCGACCAGGTACTTGGCGATCTCCTCTATGGGCGCCATCGTGGCGGACAGACCGATGCGGACGAAGTCCCTTTCGCAGTAGTTCCTGAGCATCTCGAGGGTGAGGGACAGGAAGGCGCCCCTCTTGGAGTCGCATATATCGTGTATCTCATCCAGGATCAACCACTCGACCTGGGTCAGCTTCTCCCTGAACTTCGGGGCCTCCAAAATAAGTGCCAGCGACTCCGGCGTTGTAATCAGGATATGAGGCGGATGCTTCAGCATCTTCTGCCTCTCGTA
>DARY01000032.1:16855-71190 GCA_002503545.1 Candidatus Methanomethylophilus sp. UBA78 | reverse complement strand
CATCTCGACGTTGACCTTGTCGATCACGCCGAGGGGGAGGGGGACGGCGGCCCTGCTGTAGACCTCGCAGGCCTCGGGGATGACCTCGAGTCCCAGAGCGGTCTGGTTGCTGGCCTTGACCTCGCCCGTCACCGCGATGACGGACTCCCGGGGGAGTTTCGTCATGAGTTCGAAGAGCGAGGGTTCGATCTTCTTCTTGGGGAGGGTTATCTGCAGGGTTCCGTACCTGTCCCTCAGTACGAGGAACGAGATCCCGCCCATGTTCCTGATGTCCTGGACCCATCCTTTGACGGTGGCCTTGCCGTCCGCCACGGATATGCTGCCTGAGTCTCTGACTGCTGCCATGTTAACGTCCGCGAGTATGTTGGTCTTTTAATTAAAGGCTCCCCCCGTCCGCGCGGCCGGCATCCGTTCATCAGATTTAAAATGGTGAAAACGATGCATCCCGTTATGAAGTTCACGATCACCGGCATAATGTCGCAGGTCCTCAACGTCCAGTTGGATCCGGGCGACGTTCTGAAGACGGCGCCGGGGAGGCTGATCGGCAAATCGTTCAGCGTGGACGTCAAGATCAACGACAGCGCGTTCGTGTCCGGTCTGAAGAGGATGTTCTCGGACTCCTTCATCGACATGGTGGAGTACTCCTCGGAGAGGGGCAAGGGGCTGGTGACCGTCGGGCCGTCCGTGCCGGGGATGATAATGGACGTGGACCTCAGGAAGGGCGCCTGGATCATGCAGAAGCACGGCATGCTCGCCTGCTCCCGCGGTACGTCCATCTCGCGCGAGCTGCAGAGGCATCTCGGCGACCCGCAGTTCGACCAGGAGGGGCTGGTCCTGCTCAGGGTGTCGGGGGACGGCACGGCCTTCATCGCCTCCTGCGGCGATTTCACCACCATGGACCTGCGTCCCGACGACCGTTACACCGTGGCCACCTCGCACGCCCTCGCGTGGGAGAGCTCCGTGAAATACAGCATACATTCGATAAGGGGCAAGGCGGACGACGCCCGGGACGACGACGAGTACGTCACCGACTTCAAGGGACCCGGGAGGATCGTCATACAGAACATGAGCGAGGGCGACATCGTCGGGATGGTCTCGAGGTTCATGGCCAAGGGCCAGAAGGGGACCGCGGGCAAGGATTCCCGCCTCTGACACGTCCCCGTCCCCCCGGATACCGACCGCTCCCCCGGGTATTTTTCCGAGAGTAACTTATAATAATACAAAGAGCGTCGGAGCGCACAGTAACGGTGAACCCATGGCTGAAAAAGTCACTGTATCAATCATCAAGGCTGACATTGGATCGATCTGCGGGCATATGACCCCCCACCCCTCCATGATGGCCAAAGCGAAGGAAATCCTGACCGACAAACAGAAACAGGGAATCATCGAGGATTTCTATGTCACCCGCGTCGGAGACGACATCAACCTCTACATGACCCACTACAGGGGCGAGGAGGACAAGGAGGTCCACTCCGCCGCCTGGGAATGCTTCCAGGAGGCCACCAAGATCTCCAAATCCATGCACCTCTACGCCGCCGGGCAGGACATACTGACCGACGCCTTCTCCGGCAACGTCAAGGGAGCCGGACCCGGCTCCGCCGAGATGACCTTCGAGGAGAGGCCCTCCGAGCCCCTCATCTTCTTCATGGCCGACAAGACCGAGCCCTCCGCCTACTCCCCCATCCTCTCCAGGATCTTCCTCGACCCCTTCACCACCACCGGCCTCGTCATCGACAAGAGGGCCAAGATGGGATTCGACGTCGAGATCCACGACGTCATGGACAGCAAGAAGGTAGTCATGTCCTCCCCCGAGGAGACTCTCAGCATACTCAGCCTCCTGGGAGACACCTCCAGGTACGCGATAAAGAGGATCAGCAGCAGGGCCGGACTCGGACCCGCCTGCGTCGTATCCACCGACAAGCTCAACATGACCGCCGGCAGGTACGTCGGCAAGGACGACCCCGTCTGCATCTGCAGGGCCCAGAGCGGATTCCCCTCCGTCGGGGAGTACACCCAGGTGTTCCAGAACACCTGGCTCGTCGCCGGATGGATGAGGGGCTCGCACATCGGTGCGTTCTACCCCTGCTCCCCCGAGGACTCCAACCCCGTCTACTACGACGGACCCCCGAGAATATGCGCCCTCGGATTCCAGCTCTGCGAGGGACACCTCCAGGGACTCGAGCCCAAGGGAGTCAAGGGCGGGGACCACATACCGGTGGACCTGTTCGGAAACGACACCTGGGACAACGTCCGCTCCGACGCCATCAAGGCCAGCAGGCTCATGAGGGCCCAGGGTCCGTTCCAGCCCTCCATACTCGGTGCCGAGGAGATGGAGTACACCTCCAGGCCCGAGGTGCTCGAGGATCTCAAGAAGAGGTTCGAGCCCCTTGACTAAGCTGGGAAAGCACGTAGTGATGGTGAACTTCAAGGCCTACCGCGAGGTAGACGGTGCTGCGGCCGTGGAGCTGGCGAAGAAGTGCCAGCAGGTCTCCGAGGAGACCGGCGCCTGCATCGCCGTCTGCCCTCCCGCGGTCTCCCTGGCACTGGTCGCCGCATCGGTGGACATACCGGTGCTGGCACAGAACGTCGATCCCTACGCACCAGGTTCCGCCACCGGATGGGTGACCCCCTCCATGGTGAAGGCATGCGGGGCCGTAGGCACCCTCATCAACCATTCCGAGCACAAGGTCGGTGCCGAGACCGTCGCGGAATGCGTGAGGATGTCCCTCGACTGCGGACTCACCGCGGTCGTCTGCGCGGACAACGTCGAGACCGCCGTCTCCCTGGCACATTGCACTCCCGACTTCATAGCCGTGGAGCCTCCCGAGCTGATCGGAGGGGACGTCAGCGTCACCACCGCCAACCCCCGCATCGTGGAGAGCACCGTGGAATCCGTCAGGGAGGTCAGCAGGTCCGTGCGCGTGCTCTGCGGGGCGGGCGTCAAGACCGGCAAGGACGTGGCGGCCGCCATCGCCCTCGGTGCGGACGGGGTGCTCCTCGCCTCCGGAGTCGTGAAGGCGAAGGACCAGTACGCGGTGCTCACGGACCTCGTGAGCTCGCTCTGAATCCCGTCTGGGACATATCCGTTCAAACTTCATACGCAGACGGTTACCTCCGTCTGCGGCGTATTTTCCCATCGGACTGCCGATCGAACTGTTCTTGATCGTCGTCGCGGATACCAGCCTCCATAAGGACCCATCCTGTCCTATGCCGGTGCCTCCGACAGAAAGTTCACTATATGATGACGGCAATCGGGGTCCGGGATGCATTTGAAAGGAAACAATACACCTAAGGTACTTTTCGCAGTTCTGGCCGCAACGGTCATGCTGTCGGCCGCATTCGTCTGCGACGACGGAGCGTCCGTGTCTTCCGCGGACTCTTCCTTCACGCCGACGTATTACGACGCCAAGGTGACGCCGTTCACCTTCCCCGAGAGCATGGGGACCCCGATAATGACCGCCATCTCCAAGGCGGAGTCGACGGTGGACATATCCATCTACTACATGGGGAGCGAGGACGTCATAGCATTGCTCTGCAGCCTCGAGGAGAGCGAAGGGGTGGACGTCAGGGTCCTGGTGCTGGGGAACCCGCTGGGCATCAACACCGACAGCGAAATATCCATGCTGAAGAGGCTGGAATCGGTCGGCGGGGAGGTCAACGTGATCAATTACCCGGGGTGCGACTCCAAGGACAAGAGGTACACGTACGTGCACAACAAGTACGCCATCATCGACGGCGATACCGTGGTGATAACCTCGGAGAACTGGACCAAGAGCAACCTCGGGAAAGGAGGGAACAGGGGATGGGGCGCCGTCATAGAGAGCGCGGGATACGCCGCCCACATGGAGGGGATCTTCGAGGGGGACTACAGCGCCACCAACGCGGACGTCAGGACCCTGGACGACGCATTCCCGGATATACCGGTCTCCGGCGAACTGGAGTTCGGAATCATAACGGACGCCTATCCGACCCCCACCTACTCGGCCAAGGTGGCCCCGGTGACGTCCCCCGACAACTCCAAGAGCGCCCTGAGGTACTTCATGGACTCGGCCACCACCCGCCTGTACGTCGAACAGCTGGACATAGACAAGAAGAACGCGTCGCTCACCGAGGACAGCCTCGTCAGACTCATGGCGGACAAGGCCGAGGGCGGAGCGGATGTGAAGTACATCCTGAACGGGACCTACGAGACCTCCGAGGATGCGGATGAGGCGGAGCACCATGCTCTCGTGCAGAGCCTGAACGGGAACACCAAGGTCAAGGCCGCCATATACGAGAAGACGAAGGCGTTCCCGCAGATCCACAACAAGGGGGTCATAGCGGACGACAAGACATGGGTCGGTTCCGTCAACTGGACCGAGGGTTCGTTCCTGAGGAACCGCGAGGCGGCCGTCATAATAGACTCCGGCGAAGTCGCCTCCTACTATGCAGGTTACTTCGAGACGGATTTCGATAACGCCTACAATGCGGATTACTCCAAGGCGGGCCTCGACCTGGAGGAGAACAAGTACTACATCGGAGGCGCACTGGCGGCTATACTGGCTCTCATCGCGGCCTTCGTCAGGAGAAACTCCAGGAAGGCCGTGCGTTCGATGACCTCCTCCGGCAGGGGATCCGGTTCCGGAAGCCGGTCCTCCAAGAAGGGAGGGGCGTCCCGGAGCAAGGGTTCCTCGAAGGGCAAACGCCGCTGACTGCTGCATGCAGTCCCCGGGGTTTAAACCCCGGGAAGGCGAAACCATCTCATGGGGAAGCGGTCCGGGACGCTGTTGTGTTTTCTCATCGTTCTTGCCGCGATGCTGCCCGCAGGTCAGGTCGCAGGGGCCTCCCAGACCGGTTCCCCTGTTCTCCTGATAACCGAGGTCAGTCCCTCCGACGAGGGGGTGACGGTACGGAATGTATGTGCCAGTCCCGTGGACCTCGGAGGCTGGTCCCTCTCGGACGGCGAGGGTTCCCTGTTCTTCGGAAAGGGCACGGTCCTTGCGCCGGGGGAACGGCTGACCGTGGTGGCCGAGAAGGGGAAGAACTGGTTCTGTTCCAGATCCGGGACCATCCAGACGGACGACCGGTCGCTCTCCCGTTCGGGGAGGTTCATACTGGCCGATTCCGGCGACGACCTCGTCCTTCGGTCGGGTGCTTCCGTGGCGGACCAGGTCTGCTGGGGCAGTTCGTCCGGCGCCGAGGGGTGGACGGGCGGTCCGGTGCGCATATCTTCCGCTTCCTACATAGCGAGGACGTCGGAAACCGATACGGATTCCTCGGACGATTGGACGACGACGAGGGCCGGATGGACCAACCTCCGGTTCCCTGGCACATCCGCCTTCGAGGCTACCGTGACCCCGTTCTCCTTCCCGGAGAGCGGAGGCGCCCCGGTATACGCCGCCCTGGAATCCGCCTCCTTGTCGGCGGACATCTCGATGTACCAGATGTCCTGTCCGAACGTCGCGGCCCTGCTCGCCCTCCTGTGCGAGAGAGGCGTCCGCGTGAGGATCCTCGTCGAGGCGGAGCCCCTCGGAATAGACATAAGCAAGGAGCTGGCACTGTTGAAATACGTCGAGGACCGCGGTGCCGAGGTGAGACTGATCAATTTCGGGGACCTGCCGCAGAGGTTCGTCTACGTCCACAACAAGTACGCCGTAGTGGACGGCGAGAAGGTCGTGATAACGTCCGAGAACTGGACCTCGGGGAACATGGGATACGGCGAAGGGAACAGGGGCTGGGGTGCCGTGGTGGAGGGGGAGGAGTACGCCGGCTACATGGGGAGGGTGTTCGAGAACGATTTCGACACCGTATGGGGGGACACGCTGGACCTCGGGGACGCCTATCCCGGCCTCAAGGGCCATCCCGGTACGCTGACGTACTCGCCGCCCGATGTGCCAGATATGCGGAGTTACGAGGCCTTCGTATCGCCGGTCCTATCCCCGGACAACTCCTTCCGGACGCTCCGTTCGT
The DNA here is from genome assembly GCA_002503545.1 of Candidatus Methanomethylophilus sp. UBA78. Taxonomy (GTDB): domain Archaea; phylum Thermoplasmatota; class Thermoplasmata; order Methanomassiliicoccales; family Methanomethylophilaceae; genus Methanomethylophilus. The sequence goes on along the minus strand of DARY01000032.1, from coordinate 65,241 downwards.
TCATCGGGTCGGCCGAGTACAGGGTGTACGCGGAGGAGATGGACCTGGGCGGTTCGATGCGGACCGTGTCCGGCGACACCCCCGTGTCCTGGATGGCGGCCGCGGCGGACCGCGGATTGGACGTCCGCTTCATCCTGGACGCATCGCGTTCCGGCGACGACGCGGTCTCCGCCGTCAACATGATAAACGAGACCACGGGGGTCAGCGCCATCGCCGTGGACGGAGGCGACGGTTTCTCCCTCATACACAACAAGGGGCTGGTGGTGGACGGGTCGGTGTGGATCGGTTCGGTGAACTGGACCGGCACATCGTTCAACAGCAACAGGGAGACGGCGGTCATCGTGACGTCCGACGGGGTGGCGTCGTTCTTCTCGGAACTGTTCCTCTCCGACTTCGGGGTCAGCGCGGACGATCTGGAGGAGGACGGCCCCTCTCTGACGGCGGAGCTGGTCAGGGGGAAGGGAGGGTATGCGGCGGTACTGCGTGCCAGCGGCCCCTACGGGTCCACGTTCGTCTGGACCATGGACGGGCAGGAGAGGACCACCGATACGCCGGCGACGGTGTTCCGCGTCTCCTCCGGGCCCCATAAGTCCACCGTCCGCATAGAGGGGACCGACGCTTACGGGGAGGTGTCGTTCGAGGTGCCGTCGGAGAACGGCGGCGGATACATTATTTATCTCTCGGCGACGGTCATACTGCTGATAGGTGCGGCCGTCGCCTTCTACCGCGACGGACCGCGCCGGAACCGCGGTGACAGGCAATGGAGATCAGGAAGATGAGGCCGGGCGATGCGCAGGGGGCCTACGCCCTCATGTGCTCCTCGCTCGATTCCTATTTCGTCCCCAGCGTGGTGGACTATTTCATGATGCAGTGGCCGGGAGGGCAGATCGTGGCCGTGAACCCGCTCGGGGAGATAGTCGGTTACATGGCCGGTTCGCGCCTGTCCGACGGGCGCGCCTCCATCGCACTGTTCTGCGTGAAGAGGGAGCTGCGCAGCCAGGGGATAGGCTCGAGGATGCTCGACCGCTTCCGCCAGTCCGCCATGATGGACGGTGCGAGGTCGATACAGCTGGAGGTCAGGGAGACCAACGCCGGCGCCATAGCGTTCTACCGCCGCAGGGGGTTCATGCCGACGGAGAGGCTGGAAGGATTCTACGAGGACGGCGGTACCGGGATAAGGATGGTCGCCAACATCCTCTGGTTCAGCAATTGAGTATTTAACGTCCCGCGGTATACGACAGGACACGGTTTCCCAGATTGCCGAGGACCTGTTCGCACAGGCCAAGGAGATTTACACCGAGGGCGAGGATGCGGCCGAGGATGCGAAGGCGTTCGGCATCTTCGCGAAGGCGTCCGAGGCCGGCTGTGCGGCGGCCGACTACTACATGGGCCAGATGCTCGACAAAGGATACGGCGTGGACCAGGACTACGAGAGGGCCTATGGCCATTACGTCAGGGCCGCCGATGCCGGGAACTCCGATGCGGTGTTCTCCATAGGCGTGCTGTACTACTACGGCCACTATCTGGAACAGTCCTACGACAGGGCGCTGAAGGCCTTCTCGGACGCGGCCGGACTGGGGAACGCCAAGGCGGTCTACAATCTGGGGGTCATGTACGACGGCGGCATCGGCGTCGAGGCTGACCCGCAGAAGGCGATGCAGTACTATCTGAAGGCTTCCGAGATGGGGAGCGAGAAGGCGGAGTACAACATCGGGATGATGTACCGTTCGGGCAAAGGCGTCCCCAAGGACGACGCCGAGGCGCTGAAGTGGTTCAAGAAGGCGGCCGGCCGCGGCATGCTCAAGGCGGTGTTCAACGTCGGTCTCGCCTATCACACCGGCAGGGGTGTCCCCATCGACGAGTTCGAGGCCATGAGGTGGTTCAAGAAGGCCGCCGATATGGGGCACAAGAAGTCCCAGAACATGGTCGACACCCTCAGGAAGAGGTTCAACGTCATCTCCACCATAAACTGAAGTGGTAAAAAGACCCGGCCCCCGCGGGCCGGGTAAAAGATTTTTTGACGGCTCAGTTGAACATGCTGTCCGAGCCTTCGATGTGCTCGTTCTGGAGGTAGTACTCGGAGTTCTGGTTCTGTGCGTCGGACACATCTTTGCTGATGCCCTTCTGGTACGAACCGTACCTTTCCTTGATCTGGTCCTCGACCGGGCGCGCCCTGATCTTGGCCTTCCTCACGTGATCCGCGGTTATCAGCTTGGACTTCTCCATGACGGCGATGTCCCCCGCCGCCCTGATCAGTCCGCCGAGCTCCCTGAGCCTGAGGGTCAGGGAGTTCTTCTGGCCGTCGGCCTTGGCGCGCTTCCTGCCCTCGAGGATTATCTCCTCCACCGCATCTATGGAGGCGTGGGGTATGTGGCCGTCCATGGCGATCTCCTGGGCCACGAACTGGGCGTACTTGGCGCGGTTGTGGCTGGTGTCCGGCATGGCGGTGTCCACGAGCACCTCGTACCCGTTCCCGATTATCCTGGACCTCAGAGGGGACAGGATGTTCTGGAGGTCCTGCATGTTGCAGGCCGCGACGAGTATGAAGTCGCAGGGCACGTTGTCGACCTTGACGCTCGCCCCGCTCGACTGCGGGTTGCGGCCGGTGATGGGGAACTTCTTGTCCTGCATGGCGGTGAGTATGAACCTCTGCAGGTTCCCCAGGTGGGATATCTCGTCGACGAACAGGACGCCTTCGTGGGCCTCGTGTATGGATCCGGGGATGACCCTCTGGTAGGCGGGTACGCCGATCTTGTCGTGTCCGCCGTAGGGGTCGTGCCTCACGTCCCCGAGGAGTTCCGTCTCCGAGGCCCCGGTGGCCATGACGAACGGGTCCCTGTCCAGCTTCACGATGGTCTTGGTGTTGGATTTCTTCTGGAGGTCGTTCCTCTTCTGCAGGGCCTTCGTGTCGAGTATGCGTATCTTGTCGCCGGCCCTCTCGAAGACCACGGTCTCCTCGGTACCGTCTCCGAGCTGGCGGGTCGTGTTGACCCTCTCCTTGCCGACCGACATCTGGGGCATGGCCGATTCGAGCATGCCGAGGATGTCCCCGAACGGGTTGTTGCCCGCTATCCCCCTGTCGATCTTGCTCTTGCCGCAGTTGGGGCAGTTGATCTCCTCGGGGGAGGAGTAGCTGCCGCAGGAGGAGCAGTAGTATCCGAGGCGCTGCGCCACCTTGACGGGCACCTTGTCGGGGTCCGCTAGTTTCCCCACGCTCTCCTGCTGGGCCTTCTCTTCGGTCTCGACGGTCTTGTCGTCCAGTATCTCGAGGAAGGGCCTCTCGGGATTCTCCGGGTTGTGGGCCACGCGGATCTCCTGGGTGGGTTTGGGCAGGTTCATCGAGATGGCGCGGGCGATCATCGACTTCCCGGTGCCCGGAGGGCCGACCAGCAGCAGGTGTCTGCGCTGGACGGCGGCTATCTTGGCGAGCTCTATGGCCTCCTCCTGCCCCAGCACCCTGTCCAGGGGGTCGGCGGGGATGAGCACTTCGGCGGTGCTCTTCATCCCCTCGAGGTCGTCCCACGTCTCGACCGGTCTCTTCTTCGCGGTAGTCATGAGATGACCTCAGACCAGGTCGTCCCTGGTCCAGACGACGATGTCGGCGGGCAGTTTGGAGATCTTGCCCTTGCGCTTGCAGACGAGCGTCCTGATGCCCTTCCCGGAGGAGATGTCGAGGATGTTCTGGGAGATCACACCGTCGAACACGATGGTGCGGATGTCCCCGTTCTCGCTCTCCTTGAGGTAGTTGGCGAGGTTCTTGACCTCGACCTTGTCGATGACGGCCCCGTCCTCGGACATGAGCACCGAGTTCTTCGTTCCGGTGATGTCGGAGAGGATGTCCCTCAGCTTCTCCTGTTCGGGGGTCAGGGTCTTGTCGGCTTTGGCATCCCTCTTCCCGCGCAGGGTCCTGGTCCTCCTGGGCTTCTCCTCTTCCTCCTCCTCGGATTCGGCGGGGGCGGGTTCCTCTGCGGGGACCTCGGTCTCGGGCTCCTCCGCAACGGGTTCCTCGTATCTCTCGGTCTCCTTGGGGGCGCGTTCTTCCTCGGGGACGGGCTCCTCCCTGACAGGCTCGGCTTCGGCCGCGGGCTCCTCCCCGGCCGGTTCGTACTCGGGGGCCTCCTCGGCGAGCTTCTTCTTGGCGGGTATCGTGTCGACCGTCTGGTCCTCGACGGGTTCCTCGTCCTCGAACTGGTTCTCCCTGGGCTTCTTCCTGTACCTGTCGGCGGAGTCGGTGTCGAACTTCCTTCCGCGGCGCTTACCGTATCTGCCGTACTCCTCGTCGTCCTCGTCGGATTCCCTTCTGGGGCGCCTTCCGTTGCCGTCGCGCCTCCTGGAGCCCCTGTCGTCCTCGCGGTCGTCGTATCTGCCGCGGTGGTTCCTGGGCCTGTACTCCTCCTCGGAGGGTTCCTCGTCCTGCTCCTCCTCGAGGTCCTCCTTGGATTCGGCGGACAGGTCCTTCTCCTCGAAGGAGAGGCCGTTCATCTCCATGTACTGGTCGCCGGGGACCTTGTTGCGCAGGCACTTGACGAGCTGTTTGGCGGAGAGCTCCTCGACCTCGTGGGCGCGGGGGGCGCGGGCGACGTAGTCGATCTCGGAGGTCTGGAAGAGCTCCCTGAGGATGAGCTCCCCTCCCCTGTCCCCGTCCACGAAGGCGGTGGTGACCCTCTCCCTGGAGAGGTCCTGCACCGTCTTCGGCACGTTCGTGCCCTCGACGGCGATCGCCGTCTTTATACCGGCCTTCAGGAGGTTGAGGACATCGGACCTGCCCTCGACGATGATGATCGATTCCGAGTTCTTCACGTTGGGTCCGGCGGGGCAGCGGTCCTTGCCGTAGGTGGTGATCTCCTCCACCTGCACGCTCTGCCTTATGTTCTGCGCAAGGTCGGCGCTGGTCCCCTTGGCCTGTTCGACGAGGGAGCTGAGGAGCTCCTTGGCGCGCTCGACGATCTTCTCCCTCTTCACTATGCGGACATCCTCGATCCCCAGCACCTTTATCGATGCCTTGCAGGGTCCGACGCGGTCGATGGTCTCCAGGGCCGCCGCGAGTATGACGGTCTCCACCTGGTCGAGGCTGCTCGACATGTGGATGACTCCCTCGGACTTGCCTGCCTTGGAGACGACGTCGACCTCTATCCTCCCGATCCTTCCGGATTTCTGCAGGTCCCTCAGGTCGAGGTCGTCCCCCAGAAGTCCTTCCGTCTGGCCGAAGATCGCTCCGACGACATCGGGTTTGTCGACGATTCCGTCGGCGTTGATCTTGGCTTTCACCATGTACTTTGTTGCGTTAGGGTCAATGCTGTTCAATGAAACCACTCCGGGTTATCGCAGCAAGAAAACACTATACCCTGTTCTACCGATACGTATCGGTGTGCGGTTCCGGCGGAGCCTTCTTTCGGCTGCCGGACCTTCGATCTCCCATCGTTTTGATTGCCCAGGTGTCCTTCATCGGGAGCTGCGGCGGTGATTGCACGGAGTCATACATCCGTGCGGATGATTGTGATATTGTGAACAGGGAAACTTGTGTCCCTTGCTAAGGTTAGGGTATCTATATGATAATATAAAAGGTTTTTAAAAACCGTTTGAGCGGTGCGTCCGCGCAGCATTTCAGATGTCCACTATGCGCCCTCCGGCATCCTCCAGGAGGTCCCTGGTCTCCCTGTCGCAGGTGAAGTAGATGACCTGTATGTCGCGGGAGAGGTCGGCTATCGCCCTGCATGCGCCGGCCTTCCTGCCGCTGTCCGAGGTCAGCAGGACGTCGTCCAGGATCATCGGCGGCTTCTCCTCGCAGAGGCTCAGCGAGACGGCCATCTTGAGGGAGAGCTTGACCTGGTCCTCCAGACCCGTGGACCACTGCTTGGAGTTCTTGACCTCCCCCGTGGCGAGGTCCCTCACCGCGAGGTCGTCGGACGACGGGTCGGAGCACATCCCGTAGCGTCCGTCCGTCATGAGGGAGAGGTAGCGGTCCGCGTTGACCAGCACGTCGGAGCGGTTCTCGGTGTACATCCTCCTCGAGGCCTCGTCGAGGATGATCTGCTGCATCATGAGCGACGCCCATTCCAAAGCACCCGAATACGCCCTGTTCTCCGCCTCGGACCTCTCCGTTATGGCATCCTCCACCGAGCGTCCTTTCTCTATGTCCCTGATCGCCTGTTCGACCTCGCCGAGTTCCCGGGATATCTCCCCCAGGTCGTTCACGGCCTCGTTCTGGTCGGCGGCCGCCTTCTCCGGGCTGGGGCCGTCCGGTTCCTCCGGAGCCTGGGCCCCGTCGTCCAATGCGGAGAGCTTGGCCCTGACCATGTCCAGTTCCTCGCGCTCCCTCATCGCCGTTTCGAACCCTTCCTTCCCGCCGAAACCGGAGTAGAAGTACTGCAGTTTATCGTACGCATCATTCTTTTTCCCGGTGGCCATCCTCAGGGCGTCCCCGCAGTCCCTCAATCTGGTCGCCTTGCCGATCAGTCCGTAGAGGACCTTCACGTCCGTTTCCGTTCCCGAGCGCACGATGTGCGTCTCGGCGGCGATCCGGTCGAGGAGTTTCGCCATGTCCGCATCCGCCGCGGGGCGTGCGGCGGCCGCGGAGGGTCCCTTCCGCAGGAGGAAGACGGTCATGATCACGGCACCCGCTGCCGCGGCGGCCGCACCCATCGCGATGTCCATGACGAACATGGCTATGCCCGCGACCATGATGGCGGCTCCGACCGCCGCGGCGATCCCGTTCTTCGGTGCGGGACGGGACTCGACCGCATCCCTGCGGTGCGCGGGGGCCGAGTGCAGTCTCTCGATGGCTTCCCTGTTCCTGATCACCGCATCCGCATCGGCACCCCCCATCTCGGCCTCGCAGGTCCTGTATCTCTCTTCCGCGGTCTCTAGCTCCTCCGAGGCCGTCGTGTACGTCTTCTCGAGACCGGCCCGGACCTCCCTGCTCTCCGGACTGTACCTTTCGGCGTGCTTCAGGGAGGATTCCCTCTGCCTGAGTTCCCCGATTTTATCCCTGGTCTGTTTTCTGGCATCCGCAAGAGCGGCTTTCCGGACGGTTTCCGTCAGTTCCTTCCCTCTGGTCTCAACCTCGGCCTTCCTGTTCCTCAGTTCTTCCCTCCTCATCACGAGGCCGTTGTATCCGTCGTCGCTGCCGTTCTGGAGTTCCGCCACCCTTCTCCCGGCCTCCTCGAGCTCCCTGGTCAGCACGGACATCCTGGCCTTCTCGCTCCTGCGTCCGTCCGGTACGTAGGCCGTCCTCTCCTCCAGGAGGTCCCTGTACACCTTGGGGAGGTCCTTCCCTCCCGGTATGGTGAGGAAGCGGTTCCTTATCTCCCCCTTCTCGAGGTTCCCGGTGTCGCGCAGGTCCTCCGGCTGCATGGAGTATATCGATGTGTACTCCTTGCCGCTTATGCCGCATTCCGCATCGACGTATCCGATGGATTTCTTGCCGTCCCTTTCGACGGTCCTCACGGTCCCGTCGGACATCTCGATCTCCATCCTCCCGTTGTCGGATCTCCTCGTCTCGGGGTATCTGACGTCGGTCTTGGAGAACAGGGTGTTGGTCACGAAGGAGCGCAGGGTGGATTTTCCCGCCTCGTTGGGTCCGTATACGACGTTCAGTCCCGGGTCCAGTGCATAATCCTTATCCTTCAGTGTGCCGAAGGAGCCTATGCGCATGCGCAGTATCCGCACCGTCATCCCTCCCAGATCCTGTCGATGAGCGCCAGTTTCGCATCCTCCACGACCCTGCGGAGCTCCCCCTTGTCCGCGAAGTACCGGAGGTAGCCGCGCAGGTCGGCGGCGGGACCTCCGGAGCAGAGGAGGTCCAGCAGCTCCCCGTCCGACATCCCCGAGTACCTGTCCGCCGTCCTGATGACCTCCGATACCAGGGTCTCCCCCTTGGACAGGGCCTCCATGTCCGCATCCGGTTTGGTGCGGATCCCTCTGACGTCCACGCTGCAACCGCATCTCCTGGCTATCGCTTCCGCCACCCCTTTGGGATCGGACCTTACGATGCGGTTCAGCGGACCGCTGCCGGTGAAGGTGATGCATGCGATCGAACCTCTGGGACATTCCGGTGCGACGGAATCGACCAGCTGGGAGAGGTCCTTCTTCCACGTTATGTCGGCCTCGACCGCCTTCCAGAGGATCCCCTGGGTCGGTACGAACTCCTTCTCCACCGAATCCCCGGATACCGATACCAGGTAGCAGCCCTTCTTCCCGGTCTCGTTCGGGTTCCTCCCCTGTATGTTGCCAGGGTATACCACGCAGGGGCCGGATTCGTTGAGCACGGTTCTTTTGTGTATATGTCCCAGCGCCCAGTACTGTATGTCCTTCCCGAACATGTCGGACAGTCTGCAGGGGGCGTAGTTCTCCGCCTCGGACATGTTGTCCACGGAGCAGTGGACCACCCCCACGGTGAACATGCCGGGGGTGCCCCTCATGCCGGCCACCAGGTTCTCGGAGGTGTGCATGGTCGTGTAGCTGGATCCGACGACCTCCACCTCCCTGCCCCTTATGTTCAGGACCGCACGGCTGTCCCCACCCTCCAGCACGCGGACGTTGTCCGGGTACGGTATGCTGATGTCCCAGGAGGTCTTGAAGTCGTGGTTACCGCGCACGATGAAGCAGGGTTTCCCGAGTTCCCTCATCCTGTCGCAGAAGTAGAGCCTGGTCCTGGGGGTCTGGTTGGCGTCGTCGTAGACGTCGCCGGAGATGACCATGAAGTCGGCCCTCTCCTTGGCCAGGTCCACTATCCTGGAGAAGGAGTCGAAAACGGAGTCGTACAGGTCCCTGCCGAGGTCTGGGTTATCTTCGGTTATCGCGTAGAACCTGCTCCCCAGATGCAGGTCCGCACAGTGTACGAATGCGAAATCGGCAGTCATTGCCGTAAAAAGGTGCGGACGGTTCTTATTACTAACGATTTTTCATAACCTGAAAATGTTACAAGGTCCCCTCCATCCGTTCCCCGGCAAATGACCCAGACATACGGATCGGAATGTGAGGCGGACGGTACCGGTCTGCCGGGAGTATGGGTTCCGGGTCCGTTCCCTCTTTGCCGGCGCGTCCATTGGATAACGCATCCAATTAATACCCATAATGCATCTGCCAGTCAGTAAAAGAGGGGGACGGACCACGGATCTCATCAGGAAGCAGGTCGAATCGGAGTTGGAGAAGGGCGATATAGGCTGTAACGTCGGATGCGATTATTATCCGTGCCATTTCGAGGGTCAGAACTGTTCCTTCTGTTACTGTCCGTTCTATCCATGCGAGGATCCGGTGATGGGCTATTTCGTCACTTCCCGCAGCGGCAAGCCGGTATGGTCCTGCGAGGACTGCCTCTTCTGCCACCGCAACGAGGTCGTGGACTTCACCTTCGGCAAGGTGAGGGAGATGGGTCTGAAGGCCGGCGACCCCAGATTCCTCACCGAGGTGTTCCCTGAGGCGAAGAGGAGGTTCTGGCACAGGGGGAAGGCCCTCATGGTGCTCGGCGCCACCTCCGACGCCGGTAAGTCGATCACGGTCGCCGCCCTCTGCCGCATATTCCACCGGATGGGCTACCTGGTCGCCCCGTTCAAGAGCCAGAACATGAGTCTCAACTCCAGGGTGACGGCCAAGGGCAGCGAGATCGCCATGGTCCAGGTGCTCCAGGCCCGCGCCGGCGGCCTCCGCAACGCGGACGCCCACATGAACCCCATACTCCTGAAACCCAAGGGCAACACGGTGTCCCAGGTCATCGTCGAGGGCAAACCGTTCGGGGACTACAATGTGCCAGACTACTACGGCAAGTTCGTGCCCGGTCCCGGCATAGAGGCCGTCCGCAGGAACATGGACTTCCTGAAGGACAGGTACGACTACGTGATCATGGAAGGTGCCGGCAGTCCGGCCGAGATAAACATCTACGATGCGGACATCGCCAACATGAGGGCGGCCGAGGTGGCGGACGCCGACTGCGTGCTGGTGGTGAACGTCGAGTGGGGCGGTTCCTTCGCCTACGCCGTCGGTACGGTCAGGCTCATGCCGGAGAAGGACAGGAGCCGCATAAAGGGCATAATCATCAACAACGTCCGCGGGGACCCGGACAGGATGAGGTCCGGGGCGGAGAAGCTGGAGGAGATACTGGGCATACCGGTCATAGGCATCATCCCCCACATGAGCGTCGACCTGCCGTCCGAGGATTCCGAGGCCTTCAGGGGGCAGATGTCTAAAGGCACCGGGTCGCTGCACATAGCCGTGGTGAAGCTCCCGAGGATAGCGAACTTCACCGACATCGACCCCCTCTGCATGGAGGACACCACCGTCGAGTTCGTGGATACCGCGGAGGGGATCCTCTCGGCGGACGCCATAGTCATACCCGGGACCAAGAACACCATAGACGACCTCGTCTGGCTCAAGGGGAACGGCATGTTCGACGCGATCCGGAGCATGAGGGGCAAGGTGCCCATACTGGGTATATGCGGCGGATACCAGATGATGGGCAGGGTGCTGCACGACCCGGACGGGATCGAGGGCACGGTCCCCGGCGATACGGCCGGTCTCGGGTTCTTCGACAACGAGTCCTACTGGAAGGAGTACAGCAAGAGGACCGTCCGCGACCGCTGCGAGATGATCGACGGCGGAGGGGAGGTGGAGGGTTACGAGATCCACATGGGCATGACCGACGTGGTGGAGAAACCCCTGTTCAGGATGACCTCCTTCGGTCGCAAGGACGAGGTGGAGGGGTCCGTCCGCGAGGACGAGATGCTCTACGGCACCTACATACACGGGGTGCTGGACAAACCCGCCTTCAGGAAGAAGTTCATATCGATGATAAAGCACGAGGGGAAGACCGTCAGCACCGGCGAACCGGAGGACTACGACGACGTGGTCGACCGCAACCTGGACCTGCTCGCCGACGGTTTCGAGAAGGGTCTGGACATGGCCGCCCTCAAGAGGATCGCGGGGGTGGGGGAATGAGGTCCATCCTCTTCCTCGGAACGTCCTCGGGGGCCGGGAAGACCACGGTCGATGCGCTGTACTGCCGCCATCTGGCCAGGAAGGGCCTGAGGGTGGCCCCCTTCAAGGCCTCGAACCTCTCGCTCAACTCCTACGTCACGGAGGACGGCAAGGAGATCGGGATGGGTCAGGCCTTCCAGGCCTGGGCCTGCGGGATCGAACCCACGGGCGATATGAACCCCGTCCTCCTGAAACCCTCGGGCAACGGGAGGATGCAGGTGGTCCTGCGGGGCGCGCCGTTCATGGACGTGGGGCGCGGGGTCCCCTTCCCGCGGGATGAGGTGATGGAGAAGGTCTGCGAATCCTACGACCGTCTGGCACATGACTACGACGTCGTCGTCTGCGAGGGTTCGGGGTCCCCCGTGGAGCTGAACCTCATGGACAACGACATGGCCAACATCGGCATGATGCGGGCCCGCGGCATACGGTCCGTGCTCGTCGGCGACATCGAGAGGGGCGGGGTGTTCGCGGCCATATACGGGACATGGCTCCTCCTGCCGGAGGACCTCAGGCCCCTGGTGAAGGGCTTCGTCATCAACCGCTTCCGCGGCGACGCCTCCATACTGGAGCCGGGGATAAGGAAGGTCGAGGAACTGACCGGGATGAAGTGTCTGGGTATAATCCCCTACGTCCATCTCAGGTTCCCGGAGGAGGACTCCCTGTCCGATTCCGGGGGAAGGCTGGGGGACGGGAGCATACACGAGGAGTTCGTGAAGAACCTGGACGAACTCCTGGATGCGGTCGAGGAGGCGGGCATCGACTTCGACGCCCTCGACGGGTTCTTATCCGCCTGAGGCGACCTTGACCGCCTTGACGGTCTGGCCGTCCTCGATGGGTGCGTCCATCGGGGTCGGTCTCCCGTCCACGAGGAAGAGGTACGCGTCGGGCACCACCCCCGCCTTCCTGGCGGCGTCCATTATCCTGGTTCCCGCCGGGACCTCCGTCGTTCTGCCGGAGACGGTTATGCTGCATGCCATACGGCCCCCGAACCACTATCCGTATATCATTCTTGCCGACCGTCCGAGGCTGCGTCTCATAGATATACCCGTACCGTATTGTGAATCCCGTGAGCAGGATAAACCTAGACGATTTCCTGGACGACGGTCCCGACAGGATTCTCGTCCTGGACACGGAGACGACGGGGCTGGTCGGCGGTCCGGAGTACCCGGGCGACACCAAACACGACCTGGTAGTGGACATCGGGATATGCGAGGTCTGCTTCTCCGCGGGAACCGTGAAGGACGTCTACTCCAGCGTGGTCGGTTACGACGTGGACGCCTGGACGGAGGAGATGCAGCACTCCTGGATATTCGAGAACACCGATCTGACGCTGGAGAAGGTCGCATGTGCGATGCCCTTCGACGAGGTCAGGAGGCAGGTGGAGAGGGTCGTCAGGGGAAGGTGGCTGACCACCTACAACGTCCGCTACGACCTTGACAAGTTCCTCTACCGCGAACCGTGGTTCTTCAAAGGGCTCTTCACGGAGTGCAGGGACATAATGTTCTCGGCCGCCGATGTGTGCAAGCTCCCTCTTCCCGACCCGCGTCTCGAGACGGAGTTCGAGAAGTACCGCTATCCCAAGCTCGACTACGCCTACAAGAAGATCCTCGGCGGCGAGGACCCGGCGGGGATAGAGGGTACGCAGGACCACCGCGCCCTCTCGGATGCCAAGGTGGCGTCCCATCTGATGCTGAGGATGTACAGGGACGGTCTCTACGACCCCATGGACCTGCGCGGCCGTCATTCCTGATCTTCCAGGAAACCCTTGGACGCCTCTTCCGATTCCTTCTCGAAGCTCTTCTTGAGATTGTTCCTGATGCGCCTGTCTATCCAGTCGGACAGCCTGTTAAGCTGCGGGCTCTTCAGTATGACCGTGTTCATGACGAACCAGACCACCGTGGCCGCGATGATGATCTCCCACAGGTCCGGCGAGAATATGAAGAACGACGTTATGCCCACGCATATCTTCGGATAGCTGTAGAGCGCGTACATCGCACCGAAGAGGAGCAGCCCCAGGAAGAGGGGCTTCCAGTCAGAGGTCCTCTTCCCGTCGATGGACATCCTCCTGGATATCGGGAAGAGGATGAACAGCTGCGAGATCCCGACCAGCATGAGGAACGCCATCATGGCGTTCCTGCTGGCGATCTCCCTCCAGTCCCTGTCGTTCGCCCCCAGCTTGTCCAGCAGCTCGGCCTCCGTCCATCCCGTGCTCTCCCTCATCCCGTCTATGGCCGCCGTGAGGTCGAAACTGGAGGTGTGGAACATCCAGTAGATGATGAGCGCGAAGACGGTGGTCGTTATGGCCGTCGGTACCACGTAACGCATCACGCTCGGCAGGACCAGGTCCTTGTTGTCGGAGGGTTTGGCCCATATCGTCAGCAGGAACGCCGATGCGGAGACGGTCAGGAACGCGTAGGCTGCGTTCTGCACGGGCAGGAGCGGGGTCTTGTTGAAGATCAGCAGGAGGATGAGAACCAGGAAGGCGAGGGTGAAGTTCCTCATGAGGTACAGTTTCAGTATGTCCCTCATACCGCTCACGGTGCGTTTCCCCTCGACTATGGCCTTGGGGAGGGCCATGAAGTTGTCGTTCATCAGGACGATGTCGGCGACGTTGCGTGCGGCGCCGCTTCCGCTCTGCACGGCCACCCCGACCTGCGCCTTCTTTATGGAGCGCACGTCGTTGATGCCGTCCCCCACCATGGCGACGTACCTGTCCTTCTTCCGGAGGGTCTCTATGACGCGTTCCTTCTGTTCCGGGCGCATGCGTCCGAAGATGTTGGTCTCGATGACGGTCTTCTCGTACTCCTCGGCGGACATGGAGGAGAGCGCATCCCCGGAGACGATCTTCCTCTCGCCCGGTATCTCCGCGATCTTGAATATCGCGTCGACCGTCTCCGGGTCGTCCCCGGAGATGATCTTTATGTCTATCCCGTTCTCCGAGAACTCCTGCAGGATCTCCTTGCAGTCGGGCCTGACCTCGTCCGAGATGGATATGATGGCGACCGCCTCCAGGTCCGGGAGGGATATCTCCTCCCCCCGGTGCAGCGGGGCCGAGCCGCCGGAGAAGACGACCACCGAACGCAGTCCCCTGGAGGAGATGGCGGACAGCTTCTCCTCCACCCCCTCCCCGTTCCCCGTACGGTCCTTCAGGAAGGACCAGGCACCCAGCACGACGGTGTCGTAGGAGTCCCCGTTCCTCACGCGCACCGCACTGAACTTCCTGTCGGAGGAGAACTGGACCTCGTCGTCCAGTTCGTAGCTGCCCGTGCCGAATCTGCTCTCGATGGCCACGACGGTGCGGTTCCTGCTCCCGGTGGTGGACACGAACTCCCTCACCAGCCGGTCCGTGCCCTCGCGGTCCGGGGTGAGGTACTCCACGCCGTCGAAGACGAGGTTGTTGGTGGTTATGGTGCCGGTCTTGTCCATGCAGACGGTGTCCACATGGCTCATCGACTCCACGGAGCTGGAGTTCTGCAGCAGGGCCCCGGAGTCCGCCATGCGCACGGCCGCTATCATGTACGTCAGGGTGATGAGGAGGAACAGGGCGATCGGCACTATGTCCAGCACGATCACGGCCTGCCTGAGGGAATCCACGACCTTGATGTCCCTGAACACGTTGAGGACGACGAGCAGGAGCAGGAAGAAGAACGCGAGACCCATGAGCATCTCGGTCACGGCGTTGGTCTCCACCTGCAGGGGGGTCTTCTTCTTCTCGAACTTCCTGGCGCTCCTCAGCATCTTGGAGGAGAACGTGTCCTCGCCCACCTTGGTGGCCGTGAACCAGCATTCGCCGGTGACGCAGTAGGATCCGGAGTACACCGTGTCCCCCTCGTGCTTCCTGCAGGTCCTGGACTCCCCGGTCAGGAGGGATTCGTCCATCTCCAGCATCCTCTCGTCCACGATGACCCCGTCCACCTGGGCCTGGTCGCCGGGTCCCAGGAACATGACGTCGTCCAGCACGATCTCGGAGCGGTCTATCTCCACGACCCTGCCGTCCCTCATGGCCCTGACCTTGGGCCTCATGAGGAGGGCGATCTTGTCCAGACGCCTCTTGGCCTTCATCTCCTGGACGGTCGAGATGAGCACGTTGAAGAGGATGACGCCGGTGGCGGCGACGGCGTTTATGTAATCCGGCTGCTCCGGAAGGATTATGAGCAGGGCCCCGAGGATGAAAAGCACGAGGTTGAACGGGGTCGCAAGGTTCTTGACGAGGATGTCGAGGTAACTCCTGCCGGATTGGTCATCGACATCGTTCGACTTCCCCGAGAGCCTCCTTTCTTTCACCTCTTCGGAGGTCAGTCCCTGCGGTTTCATGTCCCTGTATTCAAGCCCGTACTTTTAATTTTGTTCTTCGAATCGATGTACTATGGACGGTCGGGACGCATCTCCCGGCGGATTCCGGAAAGGGGGAGAGCAGTCCCAGACGGGACGCATCCGGTACGTCGGGAGCACTCCTCAGTCCCTCCCGGCCGTCAGGACCCTCTCCGTCCTCTCCTCTATGACCTCCATCGGGAGCGGGTCGAATCCGTCCGTGTCGTCCAGCACCAGCCACTGGATGAAGCACTTCGCCTTGCGTTTGTAGAACATCTCCGCCACGTGGGCGTAGACGCTCAGCTGCACCATGTACTCCTCCCTGTTGTCCTTCGTCACGTCGTTCTTCCAGTCGTGTATCTCCACCGTGTCCTTCCCTATGGCGACGAGGTCGATGACGCCCCTCAGCGTCACGTTCAGCCTGTTTATGGGGAGGGAGCACTCCACCTCCGCATCCAGCTCGTGGTCCCCGCGGAGATCCTCTATTATCCTGCGGGCCTTCTCCACCTCAGGGTACTCCTCCGATACCTTCCGGTCCACCTCTATGCCCCTGACTATGAGTTCGGCGTACTTGTGCACCGCGGTGCCGTAGTTCCTGCCCTTGGGGCCTATCATCTCGTCGGAATCGTCCAGGGAGGCGCCGCCGTTCGCCGTGTTCATTATGCCGTGCACGCCGATGTTCTTCCTGCGTGCCCTGATCTCCGGCAGTCTGGGTCTTTCGACCAGCGTCTTGGATTCCTCCGGACGCACGGGCATCTCCGTCCTCAGGGGGCTCTCCAGCCTCTGCCCCTCCATCCCGCTGTAGTGGGTGAAGAAGCCGGACGGATTGTTCCCGGCGATGAGGGTCACGTACTGCGACGCCCTCGATATGGCCACGAACAGGAGCCTCCTCTCCTCCCCGTAGTCGATCTCCTGGGACTTCACGGCGATCAGGGTCCTCCACGACGGTTTCAGAAGTTTGTTACCGCCGACCTCCACCACGGTGCTCCTGCACCTGATCCCGATGGTGTCGTTGAACAGGAAGGGTTCCGGGTCGTGCTTGGTATTCGGCATGGCCATATTATCTATGCCTGGCACGATGACTATCGGGTATTCGAGCCCCTTCGATTTGTGCATGGTCTGTATCGTGATCGCATTCTCGTCGGGTATCCCGTCCATCTTATAGGAGGTGTTGTTGTCCATGTCCGTCTCGATCATGCCGATGACTTCGGATATCGTCATGAGGGAGGAGCGGTGGGCCTTGGAGATCACGGACATTATCGTCTGGGTCTTATCGTTGTCCAGACCGTAGAAGCCGAACACGGTGGCGATGAGGTCGGTGATCCTCCTCTTCTTGTCGGAGAGGGTCCGCCTCATCCGCCGCACCTCGTCGGGTATCCCGTCCCTTCCGGTCTCCTCGTCGTATCTCAGCATCTCCTCGATCTGGTCCAGGGAGTACCCCATGTCGGCCAGGATCGGGACTATGCCCCAGCGGTCCCTGAAGTCGTTCACGTACCTGAGCCAGGCCAGCAGCAGCTTGCCCTCCCTGGTGGACATGACCTCCATGTCCCCCTGCAGGAATGCGGGTATCCCGCGCTTCCTGCATTCGAGGAACACGTTCTTGCATACCCTGGAGGTTCTGCACAGGACGGCTATGTCCGAGTAGCGGGCCGGTCTCGCGAACTCCTTTTTCGTGTCTGGGTCATAGTCGCGGATGGCGTATCTGCCGTTGCTGACGTAGTTCTCTATCCGGCGCACGACCTCCCTGTACTCCTCGTCCTTGGAATCGCATCCGACGGTCTCGAAGGCCGTCATCCCCTCCGGGGCGTCCCACTTGGCCTTTATCTCGGTTATGTTGCTGGTGTCGATTATCTCTTCCTTCCTGCCTTTCGCACGGAGGGCGCTGAACGCCATGTCGACGATCAGCTGGGAGCTGCGGTAGCTGGTCTTCAGCGGCAGGTTCCTGACCTCGCCTATCTCGTAATCTATGCGTTTCACGTCGTCGTTCAGGTATCTGCGGAACCTCTCCACCCTGTTCCCGAAGTCGGTTATGTTCTCTATGCTGACGAACCTGAACCCGTATATCCCCTGCTTCCAGTCCCCGACCACACAGAGGTTGGGCTCCTTCAGGGCCATCAGGGAGATCATCAGCTGGTTGCTGTTGGTGTCCTGGAACTCGTCCACGATGAGGTACCTGCATTGGACCCTCTCCCTCGTCTCCCTGTCCTCGTAGAGGATTATGAACGCGAACGAGGCCGCGAGCCCGAAGGTCAGACGGTCGTCGCCCACGCTCCTGCGTATGAACTCGTAGTAGATGTCGTGGACCATCCTCAGGAGGGCGCTCCTGTCGTCGCCGGCGGCCTCGTCGAACATCCTCGGGTCGATGGGTTTGAGGGTGTACCCCTCCAGACCCAGCACGTCGGAGATCTTCTTCGCGTCATCGCTTGAGGGTTTCCATCCGTCCATCATCCTGCGCAGGCCCTCCACATCTCCCAGGAGGTCCCTTCCGTCGTTCCCGCCGAACCACCTCCCTATCCCGTCGTCCTTCCCCTCGTTCTTCTTCAGGGGCAGGATGCCGCGCGCCATCAGGCGCTCTATCAGCTTGTACAGCGAGGACGGGTTCTCCTGTGCGATGGCGGCGAGGTCCCCGTATTCCCCGCCGTGCTCATCCAGGAAATGGTCGAGGAACCTTCTGAAGTACGTCTCGTTGACGGACTGGCTCTCCACGATGCTGGTGCTATGGGTCAGAGCCTCCTTCTCGAAGCGGAAGAACCTGCTTATGTACCCGGGGGAGGATTTCACTATACCCAGACAGTAGGAGTCGAACGTCTGGACCTTCATGCCCTCGGCGGTGAGGGTCATGCGCCTGTACGTCTCCTCGTCTATGCTGTCCCCGTCCTTGCCGAAGTAGAGGTCCGATACGCCCTGCATCAGACGGCTCCTCATCTCCTCGGCGGCGTTCCTGGTGAAGGTCAGCATCACGACGTCGTCCTTGCCGATGTCCTTCCTGCGTATGAGGTTCAGGCACCTCCTTATGACGGTGTGGGTCTTGCCGGTCCCGGGTCCAGCATCCACCACCACCATGCCCTCGGTGTTCCTGACTATCGCGTCCTGCGATTCGTCCGAGGTCATTCCTCCGCCTCCTCCGCCGCATCCGCCTTGTTCTCTTCGGCCATGCAGATGCTCCGCATCTCGCACTTGTTGCACTCGAACGGTCCCGGTGTGACGTCCTTCACGGGCATGGCCCTGATGTCGCACGCATCCCCGTAATCCCGGCCGAGCCGTTCCGCGAACTCCTCCATGGCATCGGACGGTACGTAAACGGTGCCCTCGTCGTCGACCGGTGTGGGACTGGCCAGTTTTTTCAGGATCTGCGCCGCCGTGGATTCCTGGTAACTCAGTATCGCGCAGAGGCGGGATATGCACTCCCTGGAGTTCTGCCAGCCCTCGTACCCCATCGCCTCCCTGACGGCGGCCGTCACCTCGTCCCATCTGTCCGCCACCTTGTGTTTGCTTCCGGCTTGGTAGTCCCTTCTGATGGGGGAGTCCTCGCCGAGGACGAACGAGTCGTGGTCCTCCCCTACGAGTTCCACCCTGCGCACGTTGAGGCCGACGTCGAAGTTCTCCCCCGCGGACTCTATGTCGTTGTCCCCTATGTAGAACAGGTTGAAGGAGGCGCTGTCGGACCCCAGATGGCGGCTGAGCACGTAGAGGTAGATCAGGGGTTGGAAGTCGAGGTATTTGTCGGACCCGCGGTCGAAAGCTTTCACGATTTCCGTTCCGGTCTTGGACTGGCCCGTCTTGTAGTCGTATATGTCGCTGCCGACGTACGCATCGAACTTCGCATACATGTGCTCGGACGCCTCCATGCCGGCCTCGGTCAGGGAGGAGCACTTATCCAGCCCCTCCTCCGTCATGAAAACGTTGCGGAACCTCTCGTCCCTGTCCTCCAGATTTATGTCCAGCGGCACCTCGTCCGGTCTTATCCTGTCGATGAACTTCATCAGGTTAGACAGGTATATCCTGAACTTGCTGCGGTCCAGCTCCTCCGCGCATCCGCTGGACAGTCCGGAGTACATGGAGTTCAGTCTGTCCAGGTAGTACTCCGTGCCCCTGAGCCTCACGGTCTCCGGGTAGCAGAAGTACATCTCCGCGAAGTCATGGAGGCAGCTCCCGAAGACCGTGTGCTCGTTGTCCTCCGTCCTGAGCACCTCGCCGTACAGGTACCTCAGCGGGCACTCGCAGTACCGGTTGTAGCTCGTCTTGGAGAATTTCCCGTCGTAACGGTCGGCCGTCTCGACGGCGATCTCCGGCTTCCCGGCGAACACGTTCTCGGTCTCCGCGCACCAGGTCCCCTTCCTGTATTCGCGGCATATGTCGCGGAAACCCCCTATCTTCCCGGTGGGGTTCCCCTTTCCGTCTCTGAACAGGTTGATTATGTGCCGGCAGGGCTGGGTCGGTTTGCCGTCGGTCATCGGTTTGACGGCGTAGACCCTGCAGTCGCCCTGCTGGAGGAGGACGTTCATGCGTATCGCGTTCCTCTCCGCCTCCGCCTGCGGGTCGACGTAGTCCTTGCCCGAGGTGTCCTTATCCCAGCCGCTGTCCATGCCGGCGAAGATCACCAGGGACCTGTCGACGTATACGGAGTTCCCGCAGTCCGCGAGGAGCACCCCCCTCTTCTCCTCCTCCGGTATCTGCTCGTTGTGGCGGAGGTCCTCGATGTTGTTGACGGCGTACACGATCTCGGCCGTCTTCTCGGGGGCGACCCTCTCGTCCAGGAAGCCGAGGTCCGTGAGGAGGATCTTCACCGACGTCTTCCTGTAGGCGAACCTCTCGGGCATCACCTCGTCGAGGACCTCGCCGTAGGTCTTCCCCCTTATGCCCTTCATGATGCCTATCAGTTTCCGGACCGTCTCGTTGTTCCTCTCGTCCAGCGGGACCTTGGAGAGCAGGTATTTGTCGTACTGGGACTTCAGTCCCGCGCCCTCCTTCGAGTCGCCCGCCCCGTAGCTGAGGAACAGTTCGCGCACGTCGGAGACGCGGAGGGTCCTGTACTCGTTGGCCAGCGTCAGGAACTGCAGGAAATCCCTGATCTGGGACAGGTCCTTCACGTCGAGGGTGTTCTTGAAAGGGATCCTGTTCCTGTAGAGGGCGGCCCTCACGGCATCGGCCAGGGGGCTGTCGGAGTCGAGGACGACCGCCGCGTCGGTCGGGTCGACGTCCTTCAGGAGGTCCACTATGCCGTCGGCGATCTGCCTGTCGTTCCCTATCGCGTAGATGGTGTCGATCCCGTAGTCCCCGTCCTTGAACAGGTCTATCTCGTCGATGCCGTTGATGTTCATGCATTTGTCGAGCTCGTCGAAGAGGTCGAGGCCGATGGCCGCCACCTTCTTGTCCCTGAAGAAGGAGTCGTTGCCGTAGTCGTACTCGGACATGCTGCGTTCCTTGGTCGGGAGGAGGCGGTAGGATTCCCACACCTTCCTGGCGCGGGACGAGTAGAGATGCTTCCCCACGTCGGCGGTGTGCTTCCTGATGTCGCGTATGTTCAGGACCTCGCTGTAGATGAACTTGAAATCGAGGTCGGTGTCCTTCCTGATCTCGCGCACTATCTCCAGGTCCGACATGACGGGGCGCCCGAGGGTGAAGCCCTCCCTCATGGCCGCGATCTGCCTGGCCGTGTATGCGAAACCGTTCATGCGAGGCTCGTCTATCCTGGCGTTCAGCGCGGTGGCGAGGGCCGCATCCGTCGTGATGACGGCGTCGTACTTCTTGGCCTCCCCGTAAATCTCCTCTATAGTCTTGGCGACCCTCATCGAATGACCCCTTGTGCCGGGCGGCGGGTGCCCGGGTTGATTGATGATGCGGGAAGGGTTTATTCGGATAAAAGGGGTAGGATGTTATAACGGAGCCGCGGACCGCGGCGGGATCCCCCCATGCTGGGTCATTTGGATCCGGCTATGTACTCGCGGAGTCCGGCGATCTCCTTCTCCGCCTCGCGGAGCTTGCGGACGGAGGCCTCGAGCTGTCCGGACAGCGCCCGGCAGCGTTCCTCGAGCTCGCGTATGTGGCCGTCGCTCTCGCGGCAGTGGGCGGTCAGCTCGCCTATGTTGCGGTGCAGCAGGTCGGCCTGCTTCTTCAGGTCGGAGATCTCCGTCCTGAGGTCGTAGTTCTCCGCTCCGAGCCTGCGGGCCTCGTTGCGTATGGAGTTGAGCCTGCCGGCGGTCACGGTGACGCGGGTCTCGTCGCAGGACGCCGAATCCTCCGGGTTCCCGAGGGCCGCCTTCGCCACCGAGAGCTCCTTCCTGAGGGATTCGATCTTCGCGTTCTGGTCCTCGATGATGCGGCTCTTGGCATCGTTGGCCCTGCGCAGCTCGGCGGTCTCGTCCTCCTCCTCCGCTCCCCTCCCCCCGGCCAGCCTTATCAGCAGCTGGTTGCGCTCCATCTGGAGGAAGCGCCGGGAGACGGAGAGGTTGTTGACCTCCACGGGGTCGGAGGCCGTGCGGAGCCTCTCCTCCAGCTCCTCGATCTCCGCCTGGTTCTTGTCCAGCTCCTTCCTTATCTCCCGCTCGCGGGGATCCTCCCTGGCGCGGGCCTCGTCCAGGAGGCGTTCGAGGTTCGCCAGTTCGGCACGCAGGGGGCGCACGGATATGGCGAGCGTCTGGGCGCGGCTGGAGTCGGGCCTCTCCGCGATGGCCGCCTCCGCGCTCATGATCCTCTTCCTGCAGGCTTCTATGCGCTCCTCGATCTCCGCCGCCGTCATCTCCGCGTCTGCCATGGCCGACAGTATGGAGGGAACAGATATACATACCATCCGCCGGGGCCCACCAGTTAAATCGGCGGTACGCATATACCCCTGCATGGACCCCGGGGAGATAGGGAGGCGGTGGAGGCCGGGCGGATTCCGTCCGGCCGACGGGAGCGACTGGGACCGCAGGGTCCGGTCCTTCGACGGACCCGTCCCCGGGGAGGAGGACCCGTTCGTGTCCATGGTCCTGCGCGGGACCCCGCCGGACCTGCGGGGCACCGACATGCTGGACATAGGGTGCGGTGCGGGGAGGTACACCCTGGCCCTGGCGGGCAGGGTGCGTTCCGCCACGGGGGTGGACATATCCCCCGCCATGGTCGCCGCGGCGGAGGCGAGGGCCGTCTCCGAAGGGGTCGGGAACGCCCGGTTCCTGACGATGGACTGGACCTCGGCGGACGTGCGGGGGCTGGGGGAGTACGGTCTCACCGTGGCGCACATGACCCCGGCCATATGCTCCGCGGAGACCTTCGCGAAGATGCTGTCCGTGTCGCGCGGCATGTGCTTCCTCGCAGGGTACATAAGCCGCGGGAATCCGATCTGGGACATGATATACGGCATAACGGGGGAGGACGGTTCCGACACGGAATCCGATAAGCTCCTCTTCGCCCAGGACACCCTGTGGAGGATGGGTCTCAGGCCGCGCATAGAATATATCCGGGCACACCGTTCCCGGAGGATACCGCTGGAGGAGGCGTACGACACGTACATAGGCGGAGCCCGCGGCTACACCGAACTGGATCGGACCGCGGAGGACGCCATCAGGGACCGCCTCGACGGCATGGCGGAGGACGGTTTCGTGACCGACGTCTCGGACCCCCTGATCGGGGTGCTCGTCTGGGACATGTCGGAGGAGGATGATCGAGATGAACGAAGTCAATTCCAAGATGGTCGAGGCCCTCATGGTCTCATGCATAGGATGCAAAAGATGCGAGAAGGTCTGCCCCTCGTACGCCCACGGGGGATGCGACCCCTACTACGTCATGCACGGCTGGGACGGGAACGTCAAGGCGTGCATCGGATGCGGGAAATGCAGCGAGTCATGCCCGGCGACCGACCCCAAGACCGTCATGATGCACATGAAAGCGGAGGCTCTGGGTCTTTCCATCCCGGACTCCTTCGTGAAGCACGGTTACGTGATTCCTCCCAAGGACGCTTCGTGGAGGGAGGGGCTGCTGGAGGTGCCGGAGGGGGACGACATGTACCTGATGCCCGGCTGTATCGTGAACGGCAAGATCCCCCATTTGAAGTACGCCGCCGCCAGGGCCTTCCGGGCCGTGGGGGTGGGTATCAGGGAGCTCCCCGGCAACAAGTGCTGCATGTACCCGCTCCCCCTGCGCGGCATGACCGACGTCGAGAGGAACTCCGTCAAGTACAGGATGCGCAACGGCATGCACGGCAGGGAGACGGTCACCCTGTGCTCGGGATGTTGCAACGAGATGGCCCGCGGAGGGGTCTACACCCCGCACGTATCCACCGTGCTGGCACGTTACACGGGGAGGATCGCGGAGCTGCCCGGGGTCGGGGGACTGAAGGTCGCCCTGGAGCCCGGCTGCAGCGCCGAACGCTTCGCCGCGGACTTCGAGGCGGTGGTCCGTTCTACGGGTGCCGAACCGATAGGCAACAGCCGCGGATGCTGCGGCAAGAACATCGAGGGGGTCAGCGAAGCCCTCATGAAGGAGAGGCAGGCCGAGTGCGCGGATGCCGACGTCATAGTGGTCGGATGCCCCAACTGCATGGTGTTCTACGACGCGGTACCGAACGGGAAGCCGGTCCTGCACCTGACGGAGCTGGTGGCGCTCGCGGCTGGGGATTCGGAGACCCAAAGGTACCACAGGCTGAAGCTGGACCCTGCAAGGATTAAAAAGTAAGACCGGTTTGCCGATGGACATGGGCGACAAGATCTATGTTGTGGAGACCATAAGCGACGGTTCCGAGGGGCATCCCTACGACGAGATCCTGTCGATAGGCGTGTGCGCCGTGGACCTGGACGCCGGCGATTTCGAATCCGTCTACGACGCCGTCATCCTGGCCGAACCCAGGTACCTGGGCAAGCAGAAGCTGGACTACGCGGAGAAGCAGGGGCTGGAGGTCGCAAGCCTCTACTTCGGGACCCCCCTGGAAACGGTGGCACGCGAGTTCAAGGCCCTGGTGAAGGGCCAGTACGTGACCAGCTACGACATACGCCAGGAGTTCACCAAGTACCTCACCAACGACCCCTGGGACATCACCTTCGAGTCGCAGATTATGCCCTCGATAAGCTCCCGCCAGCCGATCAGCCTCAAATGCAAGTACCCCGAGGAGGAGCCGGAGGTCATACGCAAGGCCTACCGCAGGATGTTCAGGGACGACCCGGCCAACGTCGGAAGGGACCGCAGCGCGCTGGCACTTGCCCAGATGGCGTCCCAGATAGCGATCGACCTGCGCGCCCGCGGCAAGTACTGATCATAACCGCAGTCCGAAGACCTCGATCGAGCCTAGGTACGCATCAACCACGGATACTATCGCGAGGCATATGTAGAGCCCCCCGAAGAGCAGCACCGGGACGGCCAGCATTATGGCCCCCAGTATCCCGGAGACGCTGACCAGCGATATTATGGCGACGAGCACCGCGAACAGGGCCAGCCCCCCGATCAGGAACTTCCATCCCTTCCCGTCCCGGTAGTCCTCGTATATCTGACCGAGTCCCAGCAGTCCGAAGAAGGCCGGTACGACGGCGAGGATCATAGCCAAGGTGTGGCTCTTCCTCCTCTTCCTCAGCTGGTTCCTGTACTCGTCCCTCGGCCGCTCGTAGTATCCGCCGCCGTAGGCCGCGTCGGCCTCCAGGTCGTCCCTGGGGACCTCCGTGTAGCATCTGGGACATGTAAGCGAGCCCTTGGGTACCACGGCGCCGCATTCGGGACAGTGCCTCGTCATTATCCAACCCCCGTGCGCCCCGCCCCCGTCCGGGGACCTGCGCATTGCGAATGGTAGGATTGCGGCACCTCTTTATTAAAACTTACAGCCGTTCCCGGACACGCAGGGGAACCGTATAAGAAACCGTCTTATCCTCCGAGCCCATCCCCCGTCCCGTATGTCGGAGAGAGTAACCGTCACCGAGCTCAACACGCGCGTCAGGGAGGTCCTGAGCAGCAACAGGGACCTCAACGACATATGGCTGCTCGGGGAGATATCGAACCTCAAGAAGTACTCGTCCGGCCACTACTACTTCACGATAAAAGACCCAGGCAGCGAGATCCGCGCGGTGATGTTCCGCAGCTCCCGGGCGAGGATCGATTTCGAACCGGACGATGCCATGAAGGTCGAGGCCTACGGCCACGTGGACATGTACGTCGAAAGGGGCACCTACCAGTTCGTGGTCGACAGCATGAAGCGCTCCGGCGTGGGGGAGCTCTACCTCAGGTACGAGGCCCTCAGGAAGAAGCTCGAGGCGGAGGGTCTGTTCAGCCAGGACCGTAAGAGGAAGCTCCCGGTCTACCCCAAGACGATAGGGGTCGTCACCTCCCCCACGGGGGCGGTCATCCACGACATCATCACGACCACCGGCCGCCTTTATCCGGCCGACATCCTGCTGGCGCCTGCGCAGGTGCAGGGGGAGGGCGCCTGGAGGTCCATCGTGGCCGGCATAGAGCTCCTGAACAGGGTCGGGGTGGACGTCATCATCGTAGGCCGCGGAGGAGGTTCGATCGAGGACCTCTGGCCCTTCAACGAGGAACCGGTCGCGAGGGCCATCGCGGCGTCCCGGGTGCCGGTGATATCTTCCGTCGGGCACGAGACCGATTTCACCATCGCCGATTTCGTGGCGGATGTGCGCGCCGCCACCCCGACGGCGGCCGCGCAGCTCGCGGTGCGCGACAAGGGGGAGATCCGCCGGCAGATCGAGGATATGGCGGTGAGGATGAACAAGGCCCTTTCCGCCTCCCTCGTACGGATGAGGGCGCGCTTCGAAGTGCTGGATTCGAAACTGTCGCCCAAGAGGGCCAAGGACAGGATCGACTACCTGCTGATGAAACTGGACGACATGTCCTCCAAGATGGCCGCCGCCCTCTCCAAGAAGAACACGGCGATGCACAGGAGGCTGTCGTCCGCCGATGCGAGGCTGGTCCCGGCCCTGATGGACGCGGTGTCCAGGAGGACGAAGTCCTCCGAGGGGACCTTCATGCGTCTAGATCCGGCGATGAGGGCCGTGCTCGACACGAAGAGGGCCCGCCTGGAGAAGGTGTCCGCGGGCCTCGACGCGCTGAGCCCCTACGCGGTCCTCGAGCGCGGCTACAGTTTCGTGGCCGGTCCCGACGGCAGGGCGGTCACCTCGGTCAGGGGCCTGAGCAGGGGGGCGGTCGTCACGCTTAGGATGCGCGACGGCCGTGCCGATGCGGAGATAAAGGATACGGAGGAATTCAGATGAGCGAAGACAAGGAAGGAATGGGTTTCGAGGAGAGCATGAAGACGCTCGAGGAGTTGGTCAGACAGCTGGAGAGCGGGGAGCTGGACCTCGACAGGAGCCTGGAGGTCTACGAGAGGGCCGTGGCTCTGCGCGACCGCTGCAGGAAGATCCTGGACGAGAGCGACCGCAGGGTGCAGACCATCATGGAGACGGCTTCCGGGACGGTCAGGAAGGACTTCCGGGTCGACGAGTGACCCAGAGGTCGATCCCCCGGGAACCGCACCAGCTGTCGGACGATGCGTACAGTTCGGTCTTCTTGAAGTACTCCATGCCGTAGGCGAGGCGGAGCGCCCCGCTCAGCTCGCCCTCGCGCATGTACTTCGCGTTGTACGACCCGAGGCCGCTCCTCAGTGCCAGTGCCAGTATGCTCACGGCGTCGTGTCCCCTCACGGCGTCCCACGGGTCCTCTATGCTCCTGATTATGTTCCTTATCTGATCGACTATGGTCTGCTTGGGATACATCTGCGCCATCGATTGGGCGTAGACCTCCGCCACCATCCGGGGTATGTCGGTCTCCAGCGTGTGGGGGTTGACGAAGCGGGAGTGGTCGAGGTCCTTGAAGCTCAGGTTCATGCCGCGTTTGTAGGAGATGTACATGAGCAGGCAGACCGGGCAGGCGGCCCTGGCGACGGCGTCCGAGAGCCTCCCGTACCTCCCCTCGAAGGCTTTCAGTTTCTCGGGGTCGGCGTATTCGGACATGACGTCGTCGAACGCCTTGGAGCACATCATCATCGATTCGATGTCGTTGCGGTCGGTGCCGAACAGCGGCGGGGACTTCTTCCTGCCGATCAGGGCGTCGATGTCCTTGTCGATGATGCCCACCACCTTCCCGTCGCCCCTCCTGGTGAGGCATTCCGTGACGGAGCGGCGGACGTTGTCCTTGGAATGGGCTATCATCACCTTCACCGTCTCCTTCCTGGCGAACTTGGAGTAGAGCCTGCTGTCGGTGACCCCCTCCACGACCAGGACCGTCCCCTTGAAGACGGACCTCATCATGGATATCTCGTTCGCGATGTCGCTGGCCGATAAGCTGTCGATCATTTCACGCAGCCTTCAGTTCGACGGTGAGGTCCCAGTCGTCGTGTATTATCGAAGGCGAGTGCGTCGCCACGATCATCTGCAGGTTCCTAACCCTGGCCACCTCGTCGAAGATCTTGCCCATCTGCTGCTGCCAGGAGACGTGGAGCGAGACCTCCGGCTCGTCGACTATGACCAGGGACCCGGGTTTGGCCTTGAAGAGCATCAGGTAGAAGATTATCAGGATCTCCTTCTCCCCCGAGGAGAACTTGGACAGCGGGATGACGGTGCCGCTCCTGTCCGTGCGCGCCTCGAAGTAGCCCATCTCGTTGATGACCACGGTCTTGTTGACGTAGATGGTGTTCATGATGTCCTTGAACACGATTATGCTCTCGGCGAAGTTGTAGTACCTCTCGACGTAGTCCTCCAGGGACAGTGCCAGGGCCCGGTAGTCGCTGCGGTACTCGTTGATCTCGTACCTGTTCGGGGGGAACCTGTACCCCGCCGGGATGGAGGGGCCGAAACCGGCCTGCTTTATGAAGTCGATCTTCGCCTCAATGTCCCTGAGCATCCTGTCGAGGTCCGCGTCGCTCATCTCCCTGCCGTCGTCCTCGACCTTCCTGAGCTCGGAGTCCTTCATGGCCTGTCCGATCCTCTGGGACAGTTCCGTCATGTAGATCATCAGGGAGGGTACGATGTGCCCGTCCCCGTGGGGGATGTACATCCTCTCCGGGTCGATGTAGAGGCACTTCATCATGCCGCGGAGCTCCTCGACCCCCATCTCCTCCTCCAGCTCGGCCTTCTGTCCCAGTATGTTGAGTTCCTGGTTCTTGTTCTCGACGATCACGTTGGTGCCGTTGTCGAACATGAGGTCCATCCTCTCGAAGGAGCAGGTCCTGACCTCCTCCAGATTCCCGCAGAGGATGTTGTAGACGAGCTTCATCACGGTCGATTTGCCGAGACCGTTGCGGGAATGGACGAAGGTCAGCCTCCGTCCCTCCAGATTTATCTCGTAATCGTATTCGTTGAAAAGCTTGTAGACGACTATCTTGGAAAGCAACCCGCACCACCTTGACATGGTAACGGTATGAATCTATTTGATGTTAGTGGGATAACTGTCGTATTTCGGACCCGTTGTTCCGTAAGAGGACAAAAACGGACCGTGAGGGAGGTCACGGTCCCCTTCTTGCCGTCTGCCCGATGCTCACGAACAGGCCCATGCCGCGGAGCTCCTCCCTGACGGTGTCGGCCCGGACCCTGTCGGTGCCCTCCAGGTACACGAGGTAGGCGTTGGAGACGGCGGAGAACACGCCGTCCGGCACCCTTCCGGCCAGGGTCCCGTCCCTCAGCACCGAGTAGGCCCGGGAGAGGTCCTCCCCGTCGAGGTCCTCCCTGCTGTGGGACCCGGTCGCCGAGCGGTAGAAGTAGGCGAGCGGCAGGATCGGTTCGCAGCGCCCCTCCGCATCGGGCTTCCCGAGGATCCCTATGGCCTCGTCCATGTCCTCCCTGAGGTACGGCGGGATCGCCGCATCCGAGTTCATGACGAACATGGCACGTTCCAGGAGGGATTCGGCGTAGGCGTTCGGGAAGCGGTCCCTGTGCCTCCTGGCCGTCTTGACGGCGTTCTTCAGGGCCTCCATGCTCCTCTTGCCCATGCCGGCTTCGGAGCAGGCGAAGGCGTATTCGCGGGAGCATCTGTTGTACCAGCGGATGGCCTCGTCGGAGACCTGCCCCTCCAGCACGGCCTCCGTCTCGGACACGGCCTTCCTGAGGGCGTTCATGGCCCCCTTCCTGTCGTTCTTGGAAGACAGAAGCACCCCGAGCGCCTCGTAGGCCCGGGCCCTTATGAACGGGTCGCCCTCGGGCATCCTGCCCTCGGCCTTGAGCCTGTCGAGCTTCTCGGCTATGTCCCTGACGGTGCCCAGGGGCTCCTTGGCCTCCCCCGACGAGTACTGGGCGAAGGCGCGGTTGAGCAGCAGGGCGTAGGCGGAGGCCGTCCCCCCGTTCTCCGCGAGCGTCAGGACCTCTTCGTAGATCTCCATGGCCGCATCGGGGTTCCCCCTGTCCATCCAGACGGCCGCGGTCTGCGAGGCCTGACGCAGTGCCAGATCGAGCATCTCCGGTGATTCCTCGGCCGCCTTGGAGGCCTCGCGCACGACCTTCATGCCCTCGGATGTGGACTGGTTCTCCCTCATGCTGCCGGCCAGGGCGGCGGCGAGCCTGGATTGTGCCAGCAGTTTCGCGGCGCCCTCGGAGGACCTCATCTCCCCGGATGCGGCCAGGACCCTGAAGGACGGTTCGTACACATCGCCCGTCCCGGCGACGGTCAGGCGCACGTCGCCGCCGGGCAGCACCTCCGCCCCGAGATGCGTTTCCCCGCACCTGCCGCATACCACTTTCAGTACGAGGGCGTTCTCCTCGACACCGGTCTCGAGGACGGACCGTCCGCCGCATACGGGACAGGGGCAGTCGTTGCTCCTGAGGGAACGGGCGAGGGTCCATGGGTTCATTCCTCCGTATCTGTCTTCTCCTGCCATTTCAGGGAACTAATCGGCGGAACGGATAAATTTGTTTGCCGTCGCGGGCCCCGTGCGGATCGGTCCCCCGCATGCCTGCGGGAGGGAGGGCGGCCCGCACGGAGAAAACGCAATACCGGTGTTTTGTAATCCTTACGACACATCTTTTCGACACTTGTCGGAATAAACGTCGGTAACGGGATTCGGTTTTAATACGTGAATATTATGTTGATTTCAAGCACCAGAAATGTGTGTCGTAAAGAGGCGTTAAAAATGTACTCAATGGGACCTAAAGCCGGACCCCTCCTCTCCGATGAGGAGGCTATTGCGAAATACAACAACGAGAAGCAGTGGGGACTGCTCGTCAGCATCGATCTCGGCGAGTGCGATCACGACCTGATCTCCTCGAAAGAACACATAACCCAGTTCGCCATCGACCTCGCCAAGGAGATCAACATGAAGAGGTACGGCGAGCCCTACGTCGTATTCTTCGGAGCCGAGCCCAAGGTGCAGGGATACTCCCTCTGCCAGCTCATCGAGACCTCCATGATCTCCGGGCACTTCGCCGAGGACACCGACAGGTGCTTCATCGACGTGTTCTCCTGCAGGGAGTTCCCGCCCGAGAAGACCGCCAAATACGTGCAGAAATACTTCGGAGCGAAGAAGATGGAGTACTCCGTCTCCTTCAGGGACATCTGAAGCAACCGCGAACGATTCTTTAGAACACACGCCGGCCCCCTTCCGGGGGCCGGTACTCCACATATTTTTTGAAGGGATCCCGCTGACGGGACCCGTAGTTTCACATCCCTGCCCGGGACGTCGGTCCGATCAGTCCCAGGACCTGTTGTCGGTGACGTGTTTGGCCTTCCCCTCGAACCTCTCGAGGGTGCCGGGCAGGTTCATCTTGACGACCGCCTTCAGGTTGAGGACGTCCTTGAGTCTCGCCTGGATCCTCGCGGACATCTCGTTTATGGCGTTCACGTCGTCCGGCAGGTGGTCGGGGAGGACCTCTACGTCCACCACCATCTTGTCCATGTAGTTCTCGTTGGTGAGGGTGATGTGGTAGAAGGGGGACAGGAACGGCATCTCCCCGATGACGCTCTCGATCTGTGACGGGAACACGTTGATGCCCCTCACGACTATCATGTCGTCCGCCCTGCCGGTTATCCTCCCGAGCCGGGGGTGGGTCCTCCCGCACCTGCATTTCTCCCAGGTCAGGGTGGATATGTCGCCTATCTTGTACCTTATGAGGGGGAACGCCTCCTTCTGGAGCATGGTGACGACGACCTCCCCAGGTTCGCCCTCGGGTACCGGGTTCCCGTCCTTGTCGAGGATCTCCACCAGTGCCAGATCGGCCCATACGTGCATGCCGCACTGCTCCTCGCACTCGAGGAACATGGGGCCGTAGAACTCGCTCGCGCCGTAGCACCCGTAGGCCCTTATGCCGGTCCTCTCGTAGAGCTTCCTCCTCATGGATTCGGACCAGGGCTCCCCGCCCGCCAGGGCCTTGGTGACGTGCGTCTGCTTGCGTATGTCGATGCCCTTCTGGTCGCACACGTCGGCGATGTGGAACATGTAGGACGGGGTCCCGGCGAGGCAGGTGACCGGCAGGTCCTGCATGAGCTGGATCTGCCTCTCGGTGTTGCCGACCCCCGTGGGTATGACCGTCGCTCCTACTTTTTCTCCCGCGTAGTGCACGCCGAGGCCGCCGGTGAACAGCCCGTACCCGTGCATGTTCTGGAACACGTCCTTCCTGCCGACGCCGAAGGAGGTCAGTCCCCTGGCCAGGGATTCCGACCAGTTGTCTATGTCGGTCTGCGTGTACCCGACCACCGTGGGGCGGCCGGTGGTGCCGGAGGAGACGTGGATCCTGACCAGCTCGTCGTAGGGTCTGACGAAGAGGCCGTCGGGGTAGTGGTCCCTGAGGTCCGCCTTGACCATGAAGGGGATCTTCCTGAACTGGGACATGTCCGTTATGTCGTCGGGGGTCAGTCCCACGGACTGCATGCGGCCGCGGAAGAACTCCGACCTCTCGTACATGGTGCGGATCTCCTTCTGAAGCAGTCTGAACTGCATCTCCTTAAGATCCTCGGCAGGTACGGTCTCGATCTCCTCGTTCCAGAAAGTCATTGCATCACCGGTATGTTATGTGCCAACAATTGGCACGGTATGCTACGGGATTATTGATTCCATATATAGGTTCATCGACCGAAAAGGGGCTTGGAATGTGCCAGATGCCGCAGCCTTCCGATCATTCTCCGGCGGACGGCCGTCTGCGGTTCTTCTCAGTTCGGGATCTGGGTCATATAGAGGATTTCCGCACGGTCGGAGGTTGGTGAGTTATGGTGGACAAGGCGCGATTCGAACGCGCGGCCTCTGCCTTGCGAAGGCAGCGATCTACCGGGCTGATCTACTTGCCCATTGAAAATCCCGGCATTTCCCACTTATCGGACCAAAGCATATAAACCTACTGTTCGTTCGAAGGTTACGATCCCCATGACTGGCGCAACCCATATCCCCTCAGGCATCGAGATCGGGGCCGCGGAGGGGTCCGGATGAGCAGACTCTACCTCGCCGGCCCCCTTTTCTGCGCATCCGAGACGGAGTACAATGCGAAGCTCAGGCGCCGTCTGGCGGAGGACGGCTTCGACCTCGTCCTCCCCCAGGACTGCGAGACGGACATAGATCCCGGGCGCATGCGCTCCCCCGAATACGCCGCCGCGAAGGCCGCGGAAGTGTACAGGAGCGATCTGGCACTTCTCGATTCCTGCGACGCCCTGGTCATGAACCTCGACGGCAGGGTCCCGGACGAGGGCGCCTGCGTGGAACTCGGTTACGCCGCCGCCAAAGGGAAACCCCGCTTCGGCCTCAAGACGGACGTCCGCACGGCCGAGTACGGCATCGACAACATGATGATCGTCGGTGCGCTGGACGGAAAAATCGCCCGCAACCCGGAGGAACTAGTGTCCATGCTCCGGGATGCGGGTCTGTGAACCGGTTTACTTCCTCACGACGTGGACGTGGACGCCCTCGCTGTGGTCGACGACGACGCGGGTCCCCTCGGGGATCTCCTCGTCGGCCCTGGCGCTCCAGGTGTCGGACCCGATCCTCACCTTCCCCTTCATGTTGCCGGGGTTGATGCCCACGACGACGAGTCCCTCCTTGCCGACGAGGGACGCGGAGACGGTGGTGGTCGGGGGTTCGGGCGAACCCAGCCTCTTGTAGAGGTAGATGGTGGCGGCTGTCACGGGGACCGAGGATACGATGGCCACCACGGGCGTCCACCAGGAGTAGAAGTTCCCCGGGGCGGCGTAGCCGTAGGCTCCGACTATCACCATTATGGCCCCCGGGATGAGCAGGTACCCTCCCGGGAAGAAGCTCTCCGCCGCCAGGAGCGCGAGGCCCAGGACCATCACCATCAGGGCCACCGCAGCCGCTTCCATGCTCAGGCCCTCGGTTCGGAGCTGGTGTCGGCCAGGGCGTTGGACTCGTCGAGGTCGGCCTGCACGTTCTTCTTGAAGGACTCGGTCTCCTTCTGCACCTCCTCTATGGAGGGGATGGGTCCGAGGATGTCGTCCGGGTCCCCCACGGCCTCCCTTATGGCACCGGTGTCCGAGACCTCCCTGTCCGGTACGTTCCTGGTCGAGCCGACGTAGTCGGATATCCCGTCCACCAGCCTGGTGAGCTCCATGGGGAAGAATATCTTGGAGGACTGTCCCTGCCCGACCGACTTGAGGGTGTCCATCGAGAGGACGGACAGGGCCTTGGAGTCCATCGCGGCCGCTCCCACGGACATGATGCGGAGGCGCTGGGCCTCTCCCTGCGCCTGGAGTATGGTGGCCGTCCTGGTTCCCTCGGCCTCCAGTATCATAGACTGCCTCGTTCCCTCGGCCTCGAGGATCTTGGACTTCTTCTTACCCTCGGCCTCCAGGATGGCGGCCCTCTTCAGACCGTCGGCCTCCAGGATGGCCGCGCGTCTCTTCCTCTCCGCGGAGGTCTGCTCCTCCATGGAGTCCTTGACCTTGGAGGCGGGGTCCACCTCCTTGATCTCCACGTTCTCCACCCTGACGCCCCACTTGTCGGTGGCATCGTCGAGGGTGTCCCTGAGCTGCACGTTGATGTTCTCCCTGTTGGAGAGGATCTCGTCGAGCTCCATCTGTCCGATGACGGAACGGAGGGTGGTCTGGGCCAGGTTCACGGTGGCCAGACGGTAGTCGGTGACCTCGAAGAAGGCCTTCTGGGGGTCGGTGACCTTGATGTAGATGATGGCGTCGACGGATACGGGGGAGTTGTCCTTGGTTATGACCTCCTGCTTGGGGACGTCCATGACCTCCGTACGGAGGTCGAGCTTCACGACCTGGTTTATGAGGGGGAACACGAAGTTCAGACCCTGGTTGAGCACGCGCACGAACTTCCCCAGTCTCATGTATATCGCCTGCTCGTACGGCTGAACGATCTTCACGCCGCTGAAGACGAAGGTGATTACCACGAAGACGATGAGAATCGCCAATACAACTAGTATCTCGTTCATTTATATTCACTGCATAATACGTTTCTAGGTATTTAGAATTGGGTGGGCGGTGCCCCTTTTCTTATGACAGTTATTTAAAATCGCCTTACATTAGGGCGGACGTTGGCCGGATTTGGGCCGGAGATGTCGTTCATGAAGCAGCTTGTCCTTGTAAGGCACGGAGAGAGCGAGTGGAACAAGAAGAACCTCTTCACCGGATGGACCGATGTGGACCTTTCCGAGAAGGGATGGGAGGAGGCGAGGTCCGCCGGCGTCCTCATGAAGGAGGAGGGTTTCACCTTCGACAGGTGCTACACCTCCTATCTGAGGAGGGCCATACACACCGCCCACGCGGCCCTGGGGGAGATGGACCTGGAGTGGATCGAGGAGGTCAAGGACTGGAGGCTCAACGAGAGGCACTACGGCGCCCTGCAGGGTCTCAACAAATCCGAGACGGCGGAGAAGTACGGGGAGGAGCAGGTCCTGCTCTGGAGGCGCTCTTACGACATACGCCCCCCGGCGCTGGCCGAGGACGACCCCCGCAGTCCCGCGAGGGAGATCAGGTACAGGGACGCCCCGGCCGAGGGACGCCCCATGACCGAGAGCCTCAAGGACACGGTCGCGCGCGTCGTGCCCTACTACGAGGGCACGATAAGGAAGGACGTCGAGGGGGGCAGGAAGGTCGTCGTCTTCGCGCACGGCAACTCCATCCGCGCCCTGGTGAAATACCTGGACGGCATGTCGGACGAGGAGATCACCGGGGTGAACATCCCCACGGGCGTACCGCTGGTCTACACGTTCGACGATTCGATGAAGGTCGTCTCGAAGAGGTATCTGGGGGACGCCGAGGCCGTGGCGGCCAAGCAGAAGGCGGTCGGCGACCAGGGCAAGAGGAAACAGTGAATATTGCCGTGGCGTTACAACAAAGGGACGCATCCGCCGTATATGCTTTAAGATGTGCCAGCGTTTTCCGTTCCAACCAAAGGTGTGAAAATGAGCGAATGCAAAGTTACCGTCGACCCCGGAGTATGCAGACTCGGAACAACCATCGTCGCCAAACCCAGCGAGGACATGATGAGCGTCGTCTTCGAGGTGGAGACCGCATGCCCCCATATCAGGAAGCTGGCGGATTCGGTCGGCGAGGTCAACGCCTACGAGGTCATGGGCCTGAAGATGCGCGACAACCCCATATACGTCGCGGCGAGCGAGTTCTGCCCCCACGCGGCCTGTCCCGTCCCCTGCGCCTTCATCAAGGCCATGGAGGTCGCATCCGATCTGGGACTCAAGAGGGACGTCTCCCTCAAGATCGAGTGAACCTTTTTCCGCGGTCTGAATCCCCGCGGCATGTGCCAGTGCGGCCGTGCGCGGGGAGAGGTCCCGCCTTCTGCGGGACGCCGGTATCGTTCTCCCCGGGTCTGGCTCATCGCCGCCGCACATGTTGCGGGTATCCGTCCCTTCCCCCGTGTCCGTCGTTTGCCGTATCGCATCTGGGTCTGTTTTATATCTGCCGTACGAGATACGCCATGCATGACCATCGAGATTCGCCACGACAGGGATGCTGCACGCATATCGGCCATGGAGGAGGGCAGGGAGGTCGGTTACGTGACCTACTCCGTCTCGGACGGGGCCATGAACATAACGCACACGGTCATCCTTCCGGAGATGAGGGGGAAGGGCATAGGCAGGATCCTGGTCGACAGGGCCTGCGAATTCGCCTCGGAGGAGGGGTTCGAGACGAGGGCGTCGTGCTCCTACGCCGCCTCCGTCCTCGCCAAGAAGTGATTACCACATCTCCTTCTTCTCGCCCACCAGGGGGACCAGGCCGCCGTACCCCTCCTTCTCCATATCCTCGACGGGTATGAAGCGGAGGGATGCGCTGTTCATGCAGTACCTCACGCGGGTCGGCGACCCGGACTCCCCGTAGAACACATGACCCAGGTGCGTGTTCCCCACGCGGCTGCGCACCTCTATGCGGGTTATGGGGAGGCTGCGGTCCTCCAGGTACACCATCGCATTGGGGTCCAGGGGACGGCTGAAGGCGGGCCATCCGCAGTGGCTGTTGTACTTGTCCTGCGAGAGGAAGAGGGGCTCCCCGGTGACCCTGTCCACGAATATACCCCTCCTGAACTCGGCGTCGTACTCGTTGTCGAACGGCGGTTCCGTGCCCCCGTCCTGCGTGATGCGGACCTCCTCCCCCGACAGCCTGTCCTCGATATCCTCCCTGCTGGGTCTTCTGTAGGAGGCGGGGTCGAACACCCTCTCCGAGACCTGCTTTATGAGGTACGGGTCCACGTGGCAGTAGCCGTGCTCGTTCCTGTCGAGGTACTTCTGGTGGTACTCCTCCGCCCGGCGGAACACCCTCAGCTCCTCGAGGACCACCTCGAAGGGGTCGTACCTGAGCGCCTCCGTGCCGGAGATCCTCCTCACCGTCCCCTCGGTCTCCGGGTCGTTCCAGAATATGCACGCCTGGTACTGCGGTCCGCGGTCGTTCCCCTGCCCGTTCCTGAGGGTCGGGTCGATGGATGCGTAGAAAGCATAGACCAGGTAGTCCGTGCTCACCATCTCTGGGTCGTACGTCACGTGCACCGTCTCGCGGTACCCGGTGGTACGGCGGCAGACCTCCTCGTAGCTCGGATTCATGTCCGGGTCGCCGTTGGCGTATCCGACCTCGGTCGAAACGACGCCCGGTATGGACGACATGAGCTTCTCCGTGCCCCAGAAGCACCCTCCGGCGAACCAGATCTCCTTCATGGCGGAGGAATCCGTCTCATGCGGATAAAAGGATTCGGTGCATGCGGAAGACGGCCGGCACCTGATGACACAGTTCCTGTGTGCAGAGGACAACGATGCCGTCGGGGAGGGAGCCGACGTAGCTCTCCTCGGGACCGTAGAAGAGGGGTCCGTAGACCAGTATTATCCCCTCCCCTCCGGACGAGCGCACGGCCTCCGCTATGCTGGGCAGGAACCCGTCGCCCACCCTGAGCAGCGGTCTCCCGGGGAACCTCTCCTCCAGCAGGGCGGCGACGGCGTCCAGGAGCTCCTCCTTGGGGACGC
The DNA here is from genome assembly GCA_002503545.1 of Candidatus Methanomethylophilus sp. UBA78. GTDB lineage: Archaea > Thermoplasmatota > Thermoplasmata > Methanomassiliicoccales > Methanomethylophilaceae > Methanomethylophilus. Next base: position 27,637 of record DARY01000032.1, on the reverse strand, counting down.
GCCTCTCCCCGAGCAGCATCTTCCCCGCACCGTCCTCCGAGAGGAGGCTGTCGACGTTCGCGGAGGCGTAACCGCGGATGCATGACGTACCGTTCACCATGGAGTGCTGGAATCGCCTTGGCAGGAGATAAAACAGTCAGTTACCGCGTACGGCGTTGTTTAACGATGGTTACACAAAGCAAGGGTTTTTAGGTATCCCCTAATATTCGATTCCGATGTCACTTCTCGAGATTAAAGACTTGCACGTCGAGGCCGGCGGCAGAGAGATTCTCAAGGGCGTAACCCTGAGTTTGGAGGAAGGCGAGACCTGCGTCCTCTTCGGCCCCAACGGATCGGGGAAATCCACCCTGCTGTCCACCATCATGGGGTACGGGCAGACCTCCGTCACCTCCGGAAAGATCATCTTCAAGGGCACGGACATAACGAACATGTCCGTCGACCGCCGCGCCAAGCTCGGCATAGGCATGATGATGCAGAGGCCTCCGAACGTCATAGGGGTCAAGCTCGGGGAGCTCGTGAAGGTCACCGCGGCCAACGGAAAGGGCACGACCGGTCACGAGAAGGAGTTCAAGATGCAGGACTTCATGGAGAGGGACGTCAACGTCGGGTTCTCCGGCGGGGAGATAAAGAGGTCCGAGCTCCTGCAGCTCTCCGCCCAGTCCCCCGATTTCGTCATGCTCGACGAACCGGAGTCCGGGGTGGACATCGAGAACATAGGCCTCATCGGCAAGAAGGTCCACGAGCTGATACGCGGTACCGACGACGGCAGGAAGAACGTCTCCGCCTTCGTCATAACCCACACCGGCCAGATTATGGACTACATCGGTGCGGACAAGGCCTTCGTGCTGATACACGGCAGGATAGCCAGGGAGGGTGACCCCGCGGCCATCCTCGATGACATAAAACAGAACGGATACGGGGTTGATGACGAATGAGCAGGATCAACGACGAGGAGGTCAGGAAGGCCCTGGACAAGAAGGCCGCCTACGGCGCCGACATCGACATGGGGCGCTACGACGAGGGCGAGAAGGACGTCGAGCAGATCGAGGACCTCAGCGACACCCCCGACGACATCCAGAAGAAGATGATAAACGTCGGCGTCAACACGGACGATTCCGACAAGGACGGGACCATCCTCTTCATCAACAACGCCATGAGCCACTGCTCCAACAGGGCGCAGGAGGGGCTCATAATCATGAGCACCCAGAAGGCCCTGGAGAAGTACAGCTGGGCCAGGGACTACTACTGGAAGGCGGTGGACCCCGTCAAGGACAAGTACACGGCCAAGACCTACGAGGAGAGGTCCGACGGCTACTTCATCTACGTGAAGCCGGGATACCACCTGAAGTTCCCCGTGCAGACCTGCATGATGCTCGAGCAGAACAAGTCCGTGCAGAACCTGCACAACATCATCGTGGTCGACGACGACGCATCCTGCGACATGATAACCGGGTGCACCACCATCCACGGCGCCAACGACGCCCTGCACGTCGGGGTGTCCGAGATGTACATCGGGGAGAACTCCTCCCTGTCCTTCACCATGATCCACAGCTGGAACAGGGAGACCGCCGTGAGGCCCAGGACCAACATCATGATGAAGAAGAACTCGAGGTACGTGAACAACTACGTCCTGCTCGACCCCGTGGGGACCATCCAGTCCTTCCCGACGGCCTACCTGGACGGGGAAGGCGCCTCCTGCAGCTTCAACACCATGTGCATAGCCCACGAGAACTCCAACATCGACACGGGCGGCTGCGCCATGCTGAATGCGCCCAACACCGGTGCGGAGATCCTCAGCAGGAACATAACGTACGGCGGGAAGATGATCGCCAGGGGACGCCTCATAGGCAACGCCCCCGGCGTGAAGGCCCACCTCGAGTGCAAGAGCATCATCCTGAAGGACGGCGGGGTCACGCAGGCCATCCCGGAGCTGGAGGCCAGCTGCGCCGACGTGGAGATGACCCACGAGGCGGCCGTTGGCAAGATCGCCAGGGACCAGATCGAGTATCTGATGTCCAGGGGTCTGACCGAGGACGAGGCGGTCTCCATGATCGTCAGGGGATTCCTGGTCGGAGGGATCAAGGGTCTCCCCGCCAACCTGCAGAAGGACATAGACGCCGCCATCGACAAGGCCAGCGAAGGCAGCTGATCCTCCGGGGCCGGGAGGGGTCCTCGGACCCCTCCTCCCGTTCGTTTTTACATTGTTTTCAGATGTCCGAAGCACATCTTCGGATGGATGCATCCTATTTGTCACGCATCGCCCATGTCGCTGGCACGTAGAGCAGAATAACGCCGTCGTTATTGCGATAATCGTAGTTTTTCTATACTTTTCGAATGGTTATCGCCGGAATTCCAATAACCTTTATTTACAATCTCCCCTTCTGGCCTCCATCGAGTCGGCGTTTCGAAGCTTCGAATTGCTGCTTGACTGTGCATTGACACAGGTGTGATTACCAATGTCTATAATGGATACGTTGAACGGAGAGATATCCGACATGTTTTGGTTTGTCGATGATTATTTCTGGGGTATCTCGTTCGTTTTCCTGATCGGTCTGGGGATCATATTTACCGTGAAGCTGAAAGGGCTTCAGATTCTCAAGATCAAAGAAACATCTTCATTGGCCCTTTCCGGGGTTGCCGATGGTAGGAAGACTTCCAAGATCTCTTCATTCGAAGCGTTCTGTATAGGAATGGGTGCCCGTATCGGCGTCGGAAACATCGCGGGAGTCGCCACCGCCATAATGATGGGAGGTCCCGGCGCGGTCTTCTGGATGTGGATATTCGCCATCATCGGATCCGCCAGCAGCTTCATGGAGTCCACTCTGGCTCAGATATACAAGGAGAAGAAGGAGGATGGACATTTCTACGGCGGTCCTGCATACTATGCTATGAAAGGTTTCGGAAGCAGGAGACTCGGCATAATCGCCGCGGTACTTCTCGTCCTTACGTTCGGAGTCGGATTCATCGGAGTCCAGTCCTGCAATGCCTCCAACGCTCTCTGCGGTGCCTTCGAGTTCGAGAACAACAATCTCGTCTTCGCCTTGATCATCGCCGGTCTCGCAGGAATAATCCTGTTCAAGGGTCTCAAGGCCGTTGCCAAGTTCTCCGCAAAGGTCGTCCCCGCCATGGCCGTCCTGTGGGTTGTTTTCGCCATCATCGCGATGTGCTTCAACATAGACGGTGTCGTCAACGCAGTCTCCATGATATTCAGCTACGCCTTCACGGTGCCCAGTGCCCTCGGAGGAGCCGTAGGAACCATAATCGTCACCGGACTCAAGAGAGGAGTGTTCTCCAACGAGGCCGGTCTCGGTTCCGTTGCGAACATCGCCGCCACCGCCAACGTGAAACACCCCGTGAAGCAGGGAATGATCCAGTCGTTCGGTGTCCTCGTCGACACCCTCCTCGTGTGCACCACCACCGCTCTCGTCGTCCTCTCTTACGGCAACTACTCCGAAATCTACGCACTCGGACTCAAGGGAGCCAACCTGGTGCAGGCGATCACCTCCGCTTCCATGGGAGACATTGCCAACTACATCATCGCCCTGTTCATGTTCGTGTTCGCCTTCACCAGCCTCATCGGATACTACACCATGAGCGAGGCCAACGCCAGGTTCGTCAAGGACAGCAAGAAGAATGTCCTGGCTATCCGCATACTGGTCGTCATCGTCGCCTTCTGCGCCGCATGCGTCACCGATGTCACCATCATGGATGCATTCAGCGACACCTTCATGGCGGCCATGGCTGCGGTCAACATGATAATCGTGGCCCTTCTCAGCAGGAAGGTCTTCGAAGCCTACGCCGACTACAGGAAGCAGAAGAAGGCAGGCATCGAGGAACCCGAGTTCCATAAGAGCGCCCTGTCGGATGCGACCGGGGTCACCGAGTGGGAGTGATTCGAATGGTAACCGTAGATCAGTGCAGCAAGGCCATCAAGGTGCTGGGGATTGCCGTCGTAATCGTCGGCATCTTCACCGGGTACTTCTTCCACAAGGGGGACAACAACATGATGTTCATCCCCCTGCTGATAGGATTCGCCCTCATCTTCGTCATGTACTACTTCATCGACAAGAGGGCGGAGCTCGTAGCCGGGAAAAAGGTGGACAAATATTGAAAGGGGAAGGCGGCGGGAACGCCGCCGACCTCCAAACCATTTAACTTCCGTTTTTATAAAATTCGCGACCGATTCGGATCAGAGCTTCATGTTGGTCCAGCAGAGCTCGCGGGTCTCCGTGTAGAGGACGTCCTCCGACTGGAGCCTGGTCCTGACATCCTTGAAGACGATGTTGTCCTTGCCGATGAAGATCCTCTCCGACCCCCCGTCGCGGCTGGACTCGAAGATGTTGACGTACATGTGTCCGAACGGGGTCTTCATGTTCTCGGACCCCTTCTTCTCGAGTCCCGACATGTCGAATATGAAGGACCCGAAGGTCTTCTTCGTCATGACGGTCTCGGCGCCGGCGCCGTTGACCTCCATCTGCACCGTGACGTCGTCGCCGTCTATCTTGATGATGGTGTACTTCTCGATGGACGGATCTCTGTGATTCCTTCCTCCGCGCAGCACGGTGAGCTGGTATGCGAACCATGTTCCCTCGGTTATCTCTGCCAAAGTACACCTCCCTATAGAACATCCTAAGTGTCAGGCATTAATAAACCCTAGCATGGCGGCGCGGACGGGCCGGGCCAATCCGTTTCCCGCGTCATACATGGCGATGGTATTCCTTCAGCTTCATCCTGTAGCCGATCTCCGCCCATCCGCACATGAGGATGAGGCCGACGACCTCGCAGAACACGAAGCCCCACCACATGGCATCCGGGGATATGGTGCAGGTGAGTCCGAATACCACTATGAGCAGCATGTTCCTGAGGAACGTGCTCCACATGGAGTTGTTGGCCATGCGCATGGCCTGCAGCAGCGAGGAGGCTATGTTGATCGCCGAGAACAGTACGCCTATCAGCAGGAAGATGCGGGTGACATGGATCACGTCCGCCCTCATGGCGATGGACCCCTCGCTGTACGTGAATATGATCGCCGCATAGTCCATGAACAGATACAGGACGACCGCCACGGCGGAGGTCATGATCAGGGTCCAGCCCATCGCATAGCCGTAGGAGAAGCGCATCTTCGGGAAATCGTGCCTGCTGAAGGATGCCGCCGCGATGGGCACCAGGGCACCGGCCAGGGCCACGGAGGGGACCAGCATGAGGTCGACGAACTTCCAAGAGGTGGCGTAGACGGCGTAACCGTAGGATCCCCAGCAGAACACCACGAAGTAGTTGAGCACGAAGTTCACGGCGGCCATGATGTCGCTCTCCACGGCCTTCGGGACCCCGACGGCCAGGAAATCCTTGAGGACGTGCTTCTCCATCTTCGCGCTTCTGATATGGAGGTCGATGTAGGTGGTCTCCGGTTTCACATAGTACCAGTAGAGGAAGAGGAGCAGCGAGGCGGCCGTGGATACGACCGTCGCCCAGGAAAGCCCGGCTATGCCCCAGTCGAACACGAAGGTGAACAAGGGGTCGAGGATTATGTTCAGCACGGCCGCGGTGACCATCATCATCATGGATCTCCTGGAGGCCCCCTCCCCCCTCAGAACGCCTGCGAACACGCCCTGCAGGATTATGATGAACGCCCCTAGGTAGTACGGAAGACCGTATGCCTTCCCGTCTTCGTATATGTCCGCGCCGCCGACCGCCATGAGGACCGGGTTCGATATCAGGAGCATGACAGGGACCATCAGGAGTCCCAGGAGGAACATGAACTTGATGGAGACCGAGGCGACGTTGTCCGCCTCGTCCTTGCGTTTGGTGGCCACCTTAGCCGCTATGGAGGCGGAGATGCCGATGCCTATGCCGGATCCTATCCCGCTCAGTATGAGATAGAACGAGGTTATGATGCCGACGGCGGCCAGGGCCACCGTTCCCAGCCCGGAGCACCAGAACGTGTCGACGAATATGTTGACCTGCGCCACCATCAGCGAGACGAACATGGGGACCGCCATCATGCGGAGGGCGACCTTGGGATCGCCCAGCATGTTCCTGGCATCCGTCGTCAGCTGTTTCTCCGCCATAGGTATCCCCATCCAGAATGAAGGGGGCATTCCGTTCAGGTCATATAAATATCTCCCGCCAAATCGGGATTCCTGCACATATGTGCCAGATACCGCAGAACGATCGACAGGCGGAAGGAACGGAGAACCCCGTCCGATTTCGGAAGCATGTGCCAGAATGCGCAGAATGGTTGGCCGGAGGATGATAGCAGCACCACCCCCCGGGCCGATTTGAGGAGAGAGGTCCGGAGCCTTCCGGCTCCGGCTAAAGGGTTTTTGGTGAGGTTTATTGCTTCAGAGTCCGTAGTTCTTCATGTTGAAGTTCGGGACGACACCGGTGAAGTCCTTGACGCACTTCTCGACGAACTTGGACTCCTCGGTGGGCAGGGCTGCAATCTTCTTCTTGCAGTCCGCGAGGACCTCGTACTGCTTCTTGGTCAGCTGGAGGACCTTGGAGTTGTAGCCCTTCTCGACGATCTCGATGGCCTTCTCCGCGGCAGCCTTGGACCTGAGGTAGTAGTTGTCACCGTTGGCGGCGATGGCCTTTCCGATCTCGTAGGCGTTCTCGTAGGCGAGGATGTAGGACTCGGGGCTCCTGGTCATGTCAGTGGCGCAGTACAGGTCCCTCAGGGTCTTCTCCTGGTGGGTCTGGATCGCGGTGTTCATGAGGGCGACCTCGTATCCGAGGGATCCGAGCCAGCACTGTACGGAGGTTCCACCGAACTCGGGGTGGTACTCGACAGACTCGTTGGACCAGCAGTCGCAGACCTGAGCGGTCAGGTTACCCATGAGGTCGCAGTGAGCGCACTGGCAGTTCTTTCCTTCCTGGGTGGTGGGCTTTCCGGCGATGGCCTTGCAGATAATTCCCTCGTATCCGCAGTCCTTGTCGGGTCCCTGTGCACCGGCCTCCCATGCAACGAGGGTCCTCGCTGCAGCGATGGCGCGGGTGATGGCGCTGAAGGTCTTCTGGACGTCGTTGTCCATCATTCCGCCGGCCATGAACATGGAGACGTTCGCTCCGGAGCAGTTCGTGTCTCCTCCGGGGACGGTCCTGTTCCTCTTGGCGATGTCGACCATCTGGTTCCAGATGTAGTCCATGTCGATGGATCCGAGGTATCCGACTCCGAACAGGAAGGCGACGATGTCTCCGTGGGTGACGGCGTAGTCAGCGAACTCTTTTCCACCGACGGACTCGACGGAAAGGTTGTCTGCACCGTTCTCGCAGGCGAAGTCGCAGCACTCGAAGAACTTCTCGGGGTAGGCGTGGGCGGAGTCCATTCCGGGGCGGAGACCCATGTCGTGCTCCCTCTGGTCGGGGATGGTCTGCCTGACACCGCAAGCGATGCCGTACTCCTCGTGGAACTTCTCGCAGACCTCTTTCTGGCCGGCGACGACGGGGGCGCACAGGCTCTCCTGGTTCATCTGGGAGACCCACTCGGTCTCGAGGTGGACGGCGGGGAATCCGGCGGTGACGGCCCTGTTGAGGACGTCGGTGGTGATGTAGTCGACGTACTCCTTCCTCAGCTTGGCGGGGTCCTTCTCGGTTCCGGGCCTGGGGGCGTAGTTGATCTCGGGGATGACGTATCCGGCTCCGATCTTGAGTCCGAATCCCTCGGACACAGGGTGAAGTGCGGTTCCCATTACCATGTCGTCGGCGCTCTTGTACGCCATTCCAGTGTATTTTACAGATGTCATCTCAGTTGCCTCCTACAATCTCGTCCCATTCTGCCCTTATTCTCTTCCAGTCGTATCCGTCGAGGATCTTCTGGGCGATTATGGGGGTCTGGGGAGCCTTCCTGGAGTAGATACCGAGGTCATAGGAGTTGGCGTACTCCCTGTTGACTGCTCCTCCGCATCCCATGAGCGGGATGTTCAGGCCGGCTTCCTGCATGAGTTTGGCCTCAGCGGGGAAGGCGGACATGGTGGTGGTCATGAGGGCGGTTCCGCTCATGAACAGGGGCTTGATCTCGATGCACTTGGCGACGGCTTCCTTGACGGGGACGTCACGGCCGAGGTCGATAACGGTGTATCCGGCAGCCCTCGTCATGACGGCGGCGATGTTCTTTCCGATGTCGTGGGGGTCTCCCTCGGCAGCGTGCATNNAGCGATTCCGATCTCCATGGTCTTGGCGGCCATCATGATCTCGGGCAGGTAGTAGACGTGCTCAGCGTAGAGCTTTGCAACGATTTCCATTCCGGCGACAAGTCCCTCGTTGATGACGTCAAGGGGGTTCTTGGACGCAAGGGCTTTCTGCACGGCGGGTCCGACGTCCTTGAACTTCATGAACAGGACCTTCTCGGCCACGTCTTTGAAGACGGGGTCCGCCGGAAGGAGCTTCTTTGCAGCCTCCTCGGGGGTCTCAGCGTTCTGGAGCTTTACGTCGTAGCGAGTTAGGACTTTAGAAAAATCCACTCCCTGAATGCTTATCATTTTCTTCTTCCTCCAATTCGGGATTTCACTCCCGACAGATGATTGTACGATTACATGGTATTTAATCTATTGGACGAACATATCGACCAATGATATAGGATTCGACCTAGCTTTTAAATACTAATTTAGTGGAATACCAATCCAACCTATCAACTTAACCCTTATTTAGTGTTCATATCCGCTTCCCGGCGGATCCCGTGTCTCCGGCGGCGGACGCCCGATTCTGCGCAAACCGGAACAAAGATTTAGGGCATCCAGAAAAAATGCTTAATAGATATTACACATAATACGGAGATATGATAGTCTACATCATAGGTGGATTCCTCGGGAGCGGCAAAACCAGCCTGCTCATGAGGCTCGCCACCATGTTCAGCGAGAGGAAGCAGAAAGTCGCCATCCTTGTCAACGAGTCCGGCGAGATCGGAGTCGACGGGGCGACCCTCAAGGCGCAGGGGTACGACGCCATCGAACTTCCTTCCGGATGCATATGCTGCTCCCTTTCCGGGACGCTGCAGGGCGCCCTGGTGAACATAAAGAACGACATAGATCCCGACATCATCGTGATAGAGCCCACCGGTCTCGCCCTGCCCCATAAGGTGAGGGACCTCGTCCACAACGCCTGCATAGACGAGGAGAAGGACGTCATCATCGGCATCGCCGACATACAGAGGTTCAACGACCTCATAAAGAAGAAGGAGGAGTTCTTCACCAGGCAGATGCAGGGCTCCGATTTCATTCTGATAAACAAGAGCGACCTGGCGAAGCCGGGGGAGATCGAGAGCGCCACCGCCTGGCTGAACGACCGCTTCCCCGGCAAGGAGGTCGTGCCGGTCTCCGTCAAGGAAGGGACGAACCTGGAGAAGGTCTACGGGATGATGCAATGAGCGAGGAAAAGGAGTGCCGCTGCCACGAGCACGGCCATCACCACGGCGAGGGCGAAGAGTGCCATTGCCACGACCACGACCACGGGGAGCACGAGCGCACCTCCATCGAGGAGGCCGGAGGATGCGCCGCCGGTTTCACCGGGACCATCGAGAACTTCAACACGGACGCCGAGATGAAGCTGGCCGATGCGCTCATGGCGGTCGGGAGGTACGTGCAGGGCGAGTCCGGCAGCCTTCTGGGCCACATAAAGGCGGCCGTCTACACCGAGGACGGCAAGGGCATAACCCTGAACCTCATCGACATGGACAACGGAGTCGAGCACCACGGCACGATGCCGCGCGCCGACCGTGTGAAGTTCAACTTCATGTGCGCCGTCCTCGACGTAGACGAGCACGAGCTCACCCACGAGATGATGCACGCCATCGACGATTCCGGTCTGGATTACAAGATCGACCCGGAGTCCTTGCACCACCACGACCACGACGGATGCGATGTGGACGGGGAGGGGCACCACCACCATCACCACGACCATGACGGGGACGGCGAGTGCCACTGCCACGAGCACGGCCACCACCACGGCGAGGGCGGGGAATGCCACTGCCACGATCATGAACACCACCACGGCCGCCGCAGCCACGATTACGACGAGGACGGAGAGTGCCAGTGCCACCATCACGACCACCATCACCACGACCACGACGACGGGGACGACGACTGCGGATGCGGCGGCGGGCACCACCACGACGAGGACGGCGAACGCCACTGTCACGGCGATGCCGAGAAGAAGGCCGATTCCGGGGAGAAGAAGGGCTTCTTCTCCAGGCTGTTAGGAAAAGGAAAGAAAAAGGATTGAGGCCTTCGGCACATACGTCCGAAACAGGGGCGGTCTCCGTCCCGTTTTTCCAAACCTCTTGTAACTCTTTAATTTGGAGGAAGAAGAATGACTTACGGAGTCGCAATAGACATCGGCACCAGCGGGTCGAGGGCCCATGCTGTCGACCTGTCGGACGGGAAAATAATATCCACCGTGACCACGGAGTGCCACCCCCTGCCGGGGGCCAACGTCATGGACCATCTGACGTTCTGCATAAACGTCGGGAACGATGTGGCACACGGGATCCTCATGGACACCGAGAACAAGGTCATAAACGCTCTCGGCATCGACAAGCACAAGATCGAGAAGATCAGCATATGCGGGAACCCCATCCAGCTCTCGCTCTTCCAGGGTATACCCGTCGACGACCTCGCCTTCGCGGGGGAGAACGCCAAGAGGGTCAAGGGGATCAAGGAGCAGAAGAGGGACGCCGGCGTGTTCTCCGCCGTGGACGTCGGACTGGACGTGCCGGACGGGACCGAGCTCTACGTACCCCCGGCGATCAGGCACGAGATCGGCGCGGACGCCCTCGCCATGATGTACAAG